>JAOLBX010000002.1:0-35000 GCA_028339355.1 Bacteroidia bacterium | reverse complement strand
ACTCCTACGGGCAATCGCACTTTTGATTTGATAAATCCTCTTTCTGATTTGAAGATGCGGTATAAGATGGAGTTTACAAACCCTGAAGAACTAAGCACTTCATTGTCAGATCCAGAAGTGGTGTCTTTCTTGTTTTTGGGTAGCATGTTCAAGATAAATCGCACCGCAGCTATCGGAAAAAACAACCAGAAGTTGAAGTAGGAACTATATGTAGTGTCAAACTCAAGTTTTTCAAAAAGACTATTGATACCAGTTTTTGTGTATCTTCTAAAGTGATGATTTACCACATCATGGTTGCTCCATAGAAATTGAAAAGCAGGCACCGTAATAAAATATTGTCCCGCAGGGGCGAGGATCCTATGGATTTCTTCTACAGCAAGGCTATCTTCATCTATGTGCTCTATGACGTCAAATGCACATACTAGGTCATACGAATTGTTTTCAAAAGGAAGTTCAGTTAGACTGCCATGAATAGCTTCTATTCCTGTCTTTTCTTTGAGGAAATCACAGCATGCTTTGTCGTATTCTAGAGAGGTGACTTCGCCATATTTGGAAATCATCTCTGTAGTGGCTCCTGTGGCCACACCTACGTTTAGTATTTTTAGTTTTCTAGAATTCTCCTTGTTTACAATATTGACGAGGGCTGTTTCCAGTATGGATAAACGAGCGGTAAACCACCAATGGCTCCTCTCTAGAGTGTAGTACTCCTTATAAAATTTCGCGTCCATAATTACAGTAGGTGTTTTTCTGCGTGATAACTACTTCTCACCAATGGGCCACTTTCTATATATTCAAATCCCATACGCTGTCCTTCTCGCTTGTACATAGCGAAAATATCTGGATGCACGTAGTCGGCAACTTTAAGGTGGCGTGAAGTAGGTTGCATGTACTGTCCCAATGTCACTATATCTACCCCCGCATTTCTTAGGTCGTGAAGTGTGTCTAATATTTCATCTTCACTTTCTCCCATTCCGCACATTATTCCACTTTTGGTCTTCATCCCATTTTCTTTCAAGTATTTCAAAACAAAAAGAGACCTATCGTACTTAGCTTGTATTCTTACTTCTTTGGTGAGTCTCCTTACGGTCTCAATATTGTGCGAAACAATTTCTGGATGGACCTTAATTATTCTGTCCAGTTGTTCTGGGTTTCCTTGAAAATCTGGTATTAAAGTTTCTAATGTAGTCTCAGGATTGAATTCGCGTATGGTATCAACTGTTTTCACCCAATGATTACTGCCTCCATCCTCAAGGTCATCTCTATCTACACTAGTTATTACAGCATGTTTTATCTTCATGATGTTGATAGACTGAGCTACTTTGAATGGTTCCAGTGGGTCTAGTGGCTCACCTGCCCCAGTGTTCACATTGCAAAACTGGCAACTTCGTGTACACGTATTTCCACCTATCATAAAGGTAGCAGTCCCTGCTCCCCAGCATTCTCCTATGTTAGGACATTTTCCGCTCTCGCAGATCGTATGAAGCTTGTTTTCCTTCACAAGTTTAATCATCTCAGAATACTTACCTTCTCCAGGTATTTGAGTTTTCAACCAATCGGGCTTTACTCTTTTCTTCTGTTTGATTTTAACCAGCGGTTTGTTCTCTATTTTGTTGGCCATTTTGCATGCAAATTTAGTAGCTCTATGATAGTATTCACATAATAACACCATTTTTATAAAAGCTAATAACAAAACATCTTAGACATTCGTTAGTTTTGTTTACTAATTAAAGAATGAACCGAATAATTATCATCTTACTCACCTTCTTCTCACTTGCTAGTTTTGGTCAGAACAATACGCCTACATATACTTGGCGTATGCATCTACCCTACAATAGTGTACGCCAGATTATAGAAGTGGGAGAGCAGTTATATGTTTTGGCAGATGTGGGTGTGTACACTTTTGGTTTAAAAAGCGGAGAAGTAGAATTTCTAACTAAGGTAGATGGCTTTGCAGAGTCTGAAGTGTCGTGTATAGCATATTCTTCCGAATATAAAGCACTTGTAGTCGCTTACAAATCGGGGAATATAGATATACTTAAAAGGAATGAAATAATTAACATTCCTGGAGTTAAAAGATCTTCCATAGTAGGGATAAAGGAAATTTATGAAATAAAAACCTACAAAGAAAGAGCCTACATGGCTACTTCTTTTGGAGTAGTGGTCTTAGATTTAGAAAAAGAAGAAATAATAGATGACTATCAAAATCTGGGATTTGGAGGTACGTCTCTCTCGGTTGCCTCATTGGGCATATACAGGGACAGTCTGTTTATAGGAACAACCGAGGGCCTCAAAGTAGCTCCTGCTTATGACATCAATGTGAACCTTAAAAATTTTGCTAGCTGGGAGACGAGGCCGGCATTCGACTCTGCTTATCTACTTCAAGATCATAATGATAGACTTTTTTTCGTAAATGACAGTATCTTACGGGAGTATTCTGATGGTAACTATATGTTGGTAGATGGGGGGGTAAAGAAAGGGTATAAGAGTATAGTATCTTCACACGACGAACTCATTATAACACGTTGGGAAGGAATATCAGCTATAGATAAGAGTGGTGTCTTGAACGAACTAGGAGAACCATTTATGCAATATGCAATTACAGATTATCAAGAGAATTTGTGGTTTGGAGGTTTCTACCGAGGACTCATAAAAATAACACCAAGCGGACAGGCTAGTTATGTTACTCCACAAGGCCCATTTTCTCAAGGCAGTTATGATATGGAGGGTAAAGGAGCTCAGATGTGGGTCACTTCAGGTGGTCATACGAGTGCATTTGGACCTACTTTTAGCGATAGAGGCTATTATATGTACGAAGATGGCGAATGGGTAAATAATGAAAAGTCAAATCAGTATACGGGCGTCATGCTCGATTTTACCAATATACTGAGCATACCCGATAAAAATGAATTTTGGTTGGGGAGTTTTGGAAGTGGTTTGGCACACATTATTAACGGTGTGCCGGTAGCTCATTATGACCATACCAATAGTGCCATTAATTCAGCACCAGGAGATAGGGATGTTGCATTTGGAATGGCAATGGATAGAAAAGAAAATCTTTGGGTGGCAAATTATGAGACAGAAAGAGCGTTGGTAGTGCTTAGAGAAGATGGGTCATGGGAAGACTTTAATGTGGGGACAAAAAGACTAGGAGAAATGGTAGTAGACGAATCTGACCAAGTGTGGATGCTTCTGCCTCGCACGAGTAGTAATGGTATTCTGGTTGTGAAAGAGGATGACAACGGCTTATTGCAAAGACGCTTTCTGGGTACTAACAAGACAGATGGAGGTTTGCCCAATAATAACGTCAATGCAATCGCAGTAGATAAAGACAATGAAATATGGGTAGGTACAGAAACTGGGATTGCGGTTTTTTATAATCCTAGCTTAGTGTTTGATGGAGGAGTAAATGCGGATGCTCAACAGATAATAATTGATGATGGAAGTGATATAGGGTACTTACTAGGGAGTGAAGTGGTCAATGACATTAAGATAGATGGTGGGAACAGAAAATGGGTAGCTACCAATAATGGAGCTTGGTTAATAGCAGAAGATGGATCAGCGGTGGTGTTGCACCTCACATCTCAAAACAGTCCTTTGCCAAGCGATGAAATAAACTGTATTGGTATAGTTCCAAAAACTGGGGAAGTATTTTTTGGTACTAAAAATGGCATAGCCTCTTTTAGAGGAGATGCTACTGAGGCGAGTGACCTTCATAGTAACACATTGGTTTTTCCTAATCCCGTTCACTCAGATTATGAAGGCCCTATTACTATCACTGGATTGGCAGAGAATGCAACTGTAAAAATAGCTGATGTAGCTGGAAGAGTGGTCTATGAATTAATAGCCACTGGAGGTACCGCTATTTGGAATGGCAGA
This sequence comes from Bacteroidia bacterium, assembly GCA_028339355.1. GTDB lineage: Bacteria > Bacteroidota > Bacteroidia > NS11-12g > UBA9320 > UBA9320. The sequence goes on along the minus strand of JAOLBX010000002.1, from coordinate 31,124 downwards.
AATTTTAATGGAGATAAACCACAAACTGGGGTGTACCTGATATTCTCTGCAAACGAGGAAGACGAAGATGCTCTGGTCTCTAAACTTTTACTGGTACGCTAATTTGCATGATAGCAAAGACTCGTGCCATCGTGCTGCGGAATACCAACTATAGTGAGAATAGTGTGATCAGTAAAATGTATACACGTGAGTTTGGACTTCGTACCTATATATTGCAAAGTATAAGAAAAGGGAAGGCCGCTATTCGTCCGTCTATGATACAGCCATTGTCTATAGTAGAAATGGATGTATACGAGAAATCTAGTTCCAACATTAATAGAGTAAAAGAACTTAAGAACACCCCACTGCTGATAAATATTCAGGACAGTATGATAAAAAAATCGGTGGCTCTCTTTCTGGTAGAGATACTAAACCATTGTATTACTGAAGAACAATGTGAAGAGGAACTTTTTGATTTTTTAGAATCTCAGATTTTGAATCTTGAGAAACTGGATCCTAATTCGCTATTTCCGATTACCTTTTTACTAAGCCTTTCAAAATATTTGGGTGTAGAACCACAAGGTCATTTTAGTGACCAAACAAGCTATTTCAGCATAGATGAAGGTATTTTTAAATCAGAAGTAGGCCTGAATACAAGCTCCACAGAAGTAGCGAGGCTCATAGACTTAGTGCTAAATAATAGTTTAAAAGATGCACAGAAAGTACACAGTGTTGTCCGAAAAGAGACATTAAATGAGCTGATGAAGTATTACCAGTTTCATATCACTAAAAATAAAAGAATAAAATCAGTAGAAATTCTTTCAGAGCTACTGAGCTAATTGGCACATTCTTTGAATAGTTTTGTAATAGCATGAAGAAATTAGCATTATTAATATCATTTAGTCTATTTGCCATAGCGGGCTACGCACAAACCAAGAGTGCTGATTCTGCGGTAGTACTTAGAAAAATGTTTATGGATGGTGACACTTTTTATGTGTACTCATTCGATGAGTTTATTCTTAAGGAGTTTGATAACAAAGCAGATAAAGAAGCATATCGACGTCTCGTCCGAAATGTGAAGAAGGTTATGCCTTATGCCAAGCTTGCAGCATTTAGAATACAGATGCTAGAGGATAATCTCAATCAGCTCACCTCAAGAAGAGCTCAGAAAAAGTACATAAAGGCAACAGAGGATGCTATCATGGATGAGTTCAAAGAGCAGCTCAAGAAACTAAGTAGCACGCAGGGCAAATTACTTATCAAACTGATACATCGCGAAACTGGAAACACCACGTTCGAAATATTAAAAAAGTACAGAGGGAGTGCGAGCACCATGTTTTATGGAATGTGGGCAAAGATGTATAATGCGGATATCGATACAAAATTTGACCCTATTGAGGATTATCAAATTGAGTATATTATCAAAAACGCAAAACTAGAATAAGAGATATTCGTTATTTATAAAAATGAAATTAGATGTATTAGCTTTTGGAGCTCATCCAGATGATATAGAGTTAGCTTGCTCGGGAACATTGCTTAAACTGAAAAACCAAGGTAAGCAAGTAGGAGTTGTAGATCTTACCAAAGGAGAACTCGGTACTCGTGGTACAGATATTACCCGAAAAAATGAAGCCGCAGCTGCCAGTAATATTTTAGGGCTAAATGTCAGAGAAAACTTAGATCTCGGAGATGGATGGTTTGAAATAGATAGAGCGAATAAGCTCAAAGTTATCGCTGCGATAAGAAAGTATCGTCCTAGTGTAGTATTTGCAAACGCTATAGATGATAGGCATACTGACCACCCAAGAGGAGCCAAATTGGTAAAAGAAGCTTGCTTTTTGGCAGGGCTTCGCAAAATAGAAACGCATGAAAATGGAGTGGAGCAAGAACCATGGAGACCAAAGCACGTGTTCCATTATATACAATACTATCATATTGCTCCGGATTTTGTCATAGATGTCACAGCGTATCAAGAGACTAAGATGGAAAGTATTTTGGCTTACAAAACACAGTTTTTTGACCCTGCATCCTCGGAGCCTAAAACAATGATCAGTTCTGAGCGATTCATAAAGTTTGTAGAAGCACGTAGTAGAGAAATGGGAGGAGCCATTGGTGTAGAGTTCGGAGAAGGATTTACGAGTAGTACTCCCTTAGATTACGATCTCAGCAATTTGCTATAAAGGATATATAGCGGTCGCAACGTCTTAGATATATAAGCGTATTCAAAAAACAATTCTTCTTTAGCCCCAAAACTGGCATAAAACCTTTTGACGGAAGGAATACTCGACCCTTCAAAGTCAAGAGTCATTTCTTGTTGACTAAATTTATGTATGACATAATCTATTGCGATAGACAGAGCATTTTTTGATCGGCCTTCCGCAGTTGGAGCACCAAGTATATAATGCAGTCTGTTTTTTCCTACGGCAAATAACAAAGAACCGATAATCTTGGATTCATACACTATATGTATGTTTAGAAAAGATTCGGGGTGAGATACTGAGAGCTTTCCTAGGGCATTGTAGCTAACTAAAGTTAACTGCTTGTTTAAATCTCCGTAGGCTGCCTCATATAGGTCTATGGTGTCCTTGACGGACAGCCGCTCCTTTACCAGAAGACTTGATGCGTGTTTATTAATGTTTTTAGTAAGGCTTTTGGAATATCCTGATCGTATTGAGTCATAATCCGTCAAAGGTAAGATTTGGTTCACACGATCAGAACTAGTTTTAGCGAGTCTTATATTACAATTGAAATTCACTCGATGAAAATTGTTTCGAATAAAACCCCATACTACTGTTTCTTCGTCGGCAGTCAGATTCTTACCAAACCAAATGCATTTTTGAATGAAATTTGGCTGAAAAAGTGTTTTGACTCCAAGTTTTCTTTTCTTAGGCAGAGCTATAGCACCGTCATAGTCACCTAGAATTATTGCATCCCAAGAGCAGAAAGCATTCATATACCAAGAAAAGCAAAAAATCAGAGCATTATCTGAGGAATCCACAAGTTTATCCCATTTGACCAGGTCTATGTCTTTGTATTTGATATATGTTAAGGCTGAATTCAAGCTGCGACTGACTTTGCTAGTTAAAATAATAGAACAATGATAGGGAGATAAATCACCGGTAAACCCATGAATTATACACTAAAAAAAGCAACTGTAAATAATAATTGATATTTTTCAATTCAGCCCTTGTAAACTTATATATTAATACTACTTTTGCAGACCTTTTTAGAAAACGGACAGAATTATATGCCTACGATACAACAACTAGTACGTAAGGGGCGAAAGCAACTTACCAAGAAAAGCAAGTCAAGAGCTCTTGACTCTTGCCCACAGCGAAGAGGTGTGTGCACAAGAGTTTATACTACTACTCCTAAGAAACCTAACTCGGCAATGAGAAAGGTAGCTAGAGTAAGACTTACGAATGGTAATGAAGTGAATGCTTATATCCCTGGAGAAGGTCACAACCTGCAAGAGCACAGTATAGTGTTAGTGAGAGGTGGTAGAGTGAAGGATTTGCCAGGTGTTAGATATCACATTGTTCGTGGAGCATTGGATACTGCAGGGGTAGAAGGAAGAACTCAAAGAAGAAGTAAGTACGGAGCTAAAAGACCTAAGAAATAATGAGAAAGTCAAAAGCGAAAAAACGCGAGATCGTTCCAGATCCAAGATTTAACGACGTCTTAGTTACGAAGTTTATCAATAATATGATGCTTCAAGGCAAGAAAGAGACGGCAAGAAAAATATTTTATGAAGCTATTGACATAGTAGATAATAAAGTAGAAGAGGAAGCAGGAATCGAGACTTGGAAAAAAGCATTAAATAATGTTATGCCTTCTGTAATGGTTAAGAGCCGTAGAGTAGGTGGAGCAACTTATCAAATACCAATGGAAGTTAAGCCAGATCTTAAGGTTTCATTTGGTATTAAATGGATGATAAATTATTCTCGAAAAAGAAATGAGAAGTCAATGGCTAACAAGTTAGCTGGAGAAATTTTAGCTGCCTCTAAAGGAGAAGGAGCTGCTGTTAAGAAAAAAGAAGATACACACAAAATGGCAGATGCTAATAAAGCATTCTCTCACTTTAGAGTATAATTAAGATGGCAAAAAGAGATTTAGAATATACAAGAAATATAGGCATAGCTGCTCACATTGACGCAGGTAAAACTACGACTACTGAGCGTATACTATATTATGGTGGTGTAAGTCACAAAATAGGAGAGGTGCATGATGGTGCTGCTACTATGGACTGGATGGCACAAGAGCAGGAAAGAGGTATTACTATTACTTCGGCTGCTACTACGCTTACCTGGAAGTATAGACAACAAGATTATCACGTTAACATTATTGACACACCGGGTCACGTTGATTTTACTGTAGAGGTAAATAGATCACTTCGTGTGCTTGATGGTTTGGTTTTCTTATTTAGTGCTGTAGATGGTGTAGAGCCTCAGTCAGAGACTAACTGGAGACTAGCAAATAATTATAATGTACCAAGAATAGGCTTTGTAAATAAAATGGACCGTCAAGGTGCAGATTTTATTAACGTGTGTAAGCAAGTTAAAGAAATGTTAGGTAGTCATGCATTGCCTTTACAATTGAATATTGGTGCTGAGGATAATTTTAGAGGAGTTGTAGATTTAATCAACTTTAGAGGAATTACATGGAATGAAGAAGATCAAGGAATGACATTCCAAGAGATCGAAATTCCTGCCGACATCATAGATGAAGCTAGACAACTAAGAGAAGAACTTCTTGAGGCAGTAGCTGAGTTTGATGAGTCACTAATGGACAAATATTTTGAAGATTCTGAATCTCTTACAGAAAGAGAAATATTAGATGCACTAAGATCTGCTACAATTTCAGGTAAAGTTGTGCCTATGATGTGTGGTTCTGCATTTAAGAATAAAGGTGTTCAAGCTATGCTTGATATGGTTATGGAGATACTCCCGTCACCAATGGACGTTGAAGCTATTGAAGGGATCAATCCTAAAACAGATGAGCCTACGTTTAGAAAGCCAAGTATCGATGAGCCATTTGCTTCTTTAGCATTTAAAATAGCTACTGACCCTTTTGTTGGTAGACTTTGTTTTACAAGAGCGTATAGTGGTTTGTTGGAAGCAGGTTCATATGTATATAATACACGAACAATGAAAAAAGAGCGTATTTCTAGGATTTTCCAGATGCACGCTAACAAACAAAATCAAATTCCACAATTGCAAGCTGGAGATATAGCTGCACTTATTGGGTTTAAAGATATTAGAACAGGAGATACTTTATGTGCTGAGAATGCACCTATTGTGTTAGAATCAATGGACTTTCCAGATCCAGTTATCGGTGTTGCAATTGAGCCTAAAACTCAAGCAGATATGGATAAACTTGGAATGGGGCTTGCTAAATTAGCTGAAGAGGATCCAACATTTGTTGTAAAAACAGATGAAGAATCTGGACAAACAGTAGTTTCAGGTATGGGAGAGCTTCACTTAGAGATAATTGTAGATCGCCTTAAACGTGAATTTAACGTTGAAGTGAATCAAGGTGCTCCTCAAGTTAATTATAAGGAAACAATAACTAAGTCTGTTACTCACAGAGAAACGTTCAAGAAACAATCTGGTGGTAAAGGTAAATTTGCTGATATTCAGGTTATCATAGAGCCAGGAGATGAAGGTAAAGAAGGTTTAGAGTTTGTCAGTAAAATTACTGGTGGTGCGATACCAAGAGAATTTATTCCTTCTGTAGAGAAAGGGTTTAAAGAGGCTATGAAAAATGGAGCTTTAGCTGGGTATGAGGTGCAGAACCTAAAGGTGACTCTATTTGATGGTTCTTTCCACGCAGTGGATTCAGATTCATTGTCTTTTGAGTTAGCTGCTAAGTTGGCGTTTAGAGAAGCATCTAAGCTTGCCGGAGCAGTTATATTGGAGCCAATAATGAAATTAGAAGTAATCACACCAGAAGAAAATATGGGTGACGTGATTGGTGATTTGAATAGAAGAAGGGGTCAAATGCAAGGAATGTCTGAGAAAGGTGGAGCACAAGTAGTGAAAGCACTTGTACCATTGTCTATGATGTTCGGATATGTTACAGATCTTAGAACAATTACATCAGGTAGAGCTACTTCTACTATGGAGTTTAATAATTACGATATAGTTCCAAATAACATGGCAACTGATATTATTGCAAAAGCAAACGGAACAGCAAAAGCATAAAATAAATGATTAATCAAAAAATAAGAATAAAGCTTAAGTCTTACGATCATAATTTGATTGACAAGTCTGCTGAGAAGATAGTAAAATCTGTGAAAGCAACTGGAGCTATAGTTAGTGGTCCTATTCCATTACCTACTCAAAAGAAGATTTTCACAGTATTGAAGTCTCCTCACGTAAATAAGAAAGCTAGAGAACAATTTAAATTATGTTCTTATAAGAGATTAATGGATATCTACAGTTCAAGTGCCAAAACAGTTGATGCACTTATGAAACTGGAGTTACCAAGTGGTGTTGACGTAGAAATTAAAGTTTAAGGATAATGATAAGCGTTATAGGAAAAAAAGTAGGTATGACTGCTATTTTTACCGAAGCAGGTAAAAAAGAAGCTTGTACTGTGGTGTCTTGTGAGCCAAACGTTGTTACTCAGATAAAATCTGAAGGAACGGACGGATATAATTCTATTCAGATTGCATCTGTAGAGAAAAAAGAAAAAAGTTCTAACAAGCCAGAAATGGGTCATTATGCTAAAGCTAAGACTACTCCAAAAAGAGTTGCTTTAGAAATAAGGGATTTTGATGGTGATGCAGGTCTTGGAGATTCTTTTGGAGTTGAAGTATTCAGTGAAGGAGAGTTTGTAGACGTTGTAGGTACGACTAAAGGTAAAGGTTTTCAAGGTGTTGTGAAACGTCACGGTTTTAGTGGTGTGGGTGAGGCTACTCACGGTCAGCATAACAGATTGAGAGCTCCAGGTTCTTTGGGTGCTGGTTCTACTCCATCTCGTGTATTTAAAGGTACCAGAATGGGAGGACAAATGGGAAACACAAGAGTGAAAATGCAAAACCTTAGAATTTTAAAGGTAGATGCTGATAATAATATGGTTGTGATAAGTGGATCAATTCCAGGTCACAAAGGATCATACGTAGTAATAGAGAAGTAAAATGAAAGTAAAGGTTATAAATACGTCTGGAGCCACTACTGGCAAAGAGGTTACTTTACCTAAAGAAATATTTGGTGTGGAGCCTAACGACCACGCTATCTATTTGGATGTAAAGCAACATTTAGCTAATAAAAGAAGTGGTACGCACTCATCTACTGAAAAAGGTGATGTGAAAGGATCTACTAGAAAGATAAAAAAGCAGAAAGGTACAGGTACAGCGAGAGCTGGTAGTATCAAATCTGGTGTTTTTGTAGGTGGAGGTAGAATGCACGGTCCTAGACCAAGAGACTATAGTTTTAAGTTGAACAAAAAGCTGAAGCAAATAGCTCGTGTGTCTGCACTTTCTTACAAAGCTAAAGATAAAGAGGTTGTAGTATTAGATGAAATTTCTATGGATTCTCCTAAGACGAAAAATTACTTAGAAGTATTATCAAACCTTAAAATGAGTGATAAGAAAACTTTGTTATTAGTTCCTGATTACAATAACAACGTTTATCTTTCATCAAGAAATATTCCAAATGCGGTAGTGATGAAAGCTAGCGATGTAAATACTTACAGTATACTACACGCTAACAGTATTATTCTTGTAGAGGGTTCTATTGAACAATTAAAAGAGACATTAAATTAAGATGGCTGTACTAGTAAAACCACTAATAACCGAAAAAATGTCTTTGTTGAGTGAAAACAAAGGACAATATGGTTTCAGAGCTGCACTTACAGCTACTAAACCGGAGATTAAAGCGGAAATAGAAAAAATGTACAATGTTGAGGTTATGAAAATCAGAACCTTAATAGTGGCGGGAAAAAGAAAATCAAGATTTACTAAGTCTGGTGTATCTAACGGAAAGTCTTCTAACTATAAGAAAGCTATCGTTAGTTTAAAGGAAGGACAGTCTATCGATTTTTACGAAAATATATAACTGAGATATGGGTATAAAGAGAATAAAACCAGTTACACCGGGTCAGCGTTTTAAGTTAGCAGTAACTTTTGAAGCATTGACTGCAAGTAGACCAGAGAAGAGTCTATTAGCACCAATCAAAAGAACTGGTGGTAGAAACGATACAGGTAAAATGACCATGAGAAACCGTGGTGGAGGTCACAAGAGAAGATACCGTATCATAGATTTCAAAAGAAATAGATTTGAGAGTTGTGAGGTACTTACTATTGAATATGATCCAAATAGAACAGCTTTTATATCGCTGGTGCAATATGCAGATGGCGAGAAAAAATATATAGTAGCTCCGAAAGGAATCAAAGTTGGTCAGAAACTTTCAAACGGACCAGGATCTGCTCCTGATTTAGGAAATGCATTGCCACTAGGTGAGATACCATTGGGTACCACGATACACAACATAGAGATGAAGCCTGGAAAAGGTGCTGAGATATGTAGAAGTGCTGGTACAAGTGCACAGCTTGTTGCTAGAGATGGTAAGTATGCTGTTATCAAATTGCCTTCAGGTGAGAGCAGAATGATATTAACTACTTGTCTCGCTGTAATTGGTGAGGTCTCTAATGGAGATCATCAGTTAGAAATATCTGGTAAAGCAGGTAGAAGCAGATGGTTAGGAAGAAGACCAAGAACTCGTCCAGCAGCGATGAATCCTGTGGATCACCCACAGGGTGGTGGTGAAGGTCGTTCGAAAGGTGGACAGGCTAGAACTAGAAAAGGAACCAAGTCTAAAGGTTTGAAAACAAGGGATAAGAATAAGAAATCTTCTAGATTAATTTTAGAAAGAAAAAGAAAATAGAATATGGCTAGATCATTAAAAAAAGGACCTTTCGTTCATTACAAACTTCAAAGAAAAGTTGATGTTATGAACTCTGGAGATAAAAAGTCTGTAATTAAGACTTGGAGCAGAGCGTCACTTATAACTCCAGACTTTATTGGACATACATTTGCGGTACATAATGGTAATAAGTTTATTCCTGTATATGTAACTGAAAATATGGTTGGACATAAATTAGGTGAATTCTCACCTACTAGAACGTTTAAAGGTCATACAGCTAAGAAATAAAATGGAAGCAGTAGCTAAATTAAATAATTGCCCAATGTCTCCTCGTAAGATGAGATTGGTAGTAGACCAGATAAGAGGTCAAAGAGTAGAAGTTGCTCTTAATACTTTGAAGTTCAGTCAAAAAAGAGTGTATGCCGAGAAAGTAGAAAAACTTTTGAAGTCTGCTATCGCTAACTGGCAAGAAGTGAACGATGAGCGAGTGGATGAAGAGACCGGACTTATTGTGAAAGAAGTTTTTGTTGATCCAGGAAGAATGCTTAAGAGAATTCAACCTGCACCACAAGGTAGAGCTCACAGAATTAGAAAGAGATCAAACCACATCACTTTGAAAGTGGATACAGTGGCAAGTGAAGTACAAGCGGAAGAAGCACAGTCAGAATAATATAAAATGGGACAAAAAGTAAATCCAATTAGCCTTAGGTTAGGTATCGTTAGAGGCTGGGAAAGCAACTGGTATGGTGGTAAAGAATTTGGTGCTAAATTAGCTGAAGACAACAAAATACGTAAGTATCTTAATGCTAGAATGCCCAGAGCAGGTATTTCAAAGATTTTAATTGAGCGTATGCTTAAAAGAATCATCATTACAGTACATACTTCTAGACCAGGTATTGTTATTGGTAAAGGTGGATCTGAAGTAGATAAACTTAAAGAAGAGGTTAAAAAACTTACTAAAAAAGATGTTCAAATTAACATCTTTGAAGTAAAAAGACCTGAATTAGATGCTATGTTGGTAGGTCAATCTATCGCACAGCAGATAGAAGGGCGTGTTAATTTTAAAAGAGCTATTAAAATGGCTATCGGTTCTACCATGAGAATGGGAGCACAGGGTATCAAAATAATGGTTTCTGGAAGATTAAACGGAGCAGAGATGGCAAGAACTCAACAGTTCAAAGAAGGTAGAATTCCATTGCATACTTTCAGAGCTGATGTGGATTATGCATTATCTGAAGCACTTACGGTTTATGGTAAAATAGGCGTAAAGGTGTGGATCTTTAAAGAAGAAGTTTTTGGTAAAAGAGACCTTTCTATTAATATGGGAATGGGCGAACCGAAAAAGAGAGAAAATAGACAGGGTGGACGCGGTCACGGCGGACATCAGGGTGGTAGAAGAAGAATGAACAAGTAAGAAAGACAAAATCATGTTATCTCCAAAAAGGATTAAATATAGAAAACGTCAGAAAGGCAGAGTAAAAGGTATAGCAGCTAGAGGTCACAGAGTACAATTTGGTGACTTCGGTTTGAAATCTTTAGAACCAGGATGGATCACTTCTAGACAAATAGAAGCATCAAGGATTGCTCTTAATCGTTATATGAAAAGAGAGGGAAAGGTTTGGATTAGAATTTTTCCAGATAAACCGATCACTAAAAAGCCAGCTGAGGTACGTATGGGTAAGGGTAAGGGTTCTCCAGAGTATTGGGTAGCCGTTATCAGACCAGGAACTATCATTTTTGAAGTAGATGGTGTGAGTGAAGAAGTAGCCAAAGAGGCAATGAGACTAGCTGGACAAAAATTGCCAGTAGTTACAAAGTTTGTAGTAAGACCAGATTATAGTGCTTAAGTAATATGCAGTATCAAGATATTAAAAATTTGACTGAGAAAGAACTTCATCTTAATTTGAAAGATGAGAGAGCTCAACTTCAAAAAATGAAGTTTACGCACGCCGTTTCTCCGATAGAAAATCCTCATAAATTGAGAATAACAAGAAAGACTATCGCGAGATACCTTACTGAGATAAACCGTCGTAGAAACGATAAAACAGAGGCATAAGAAATGGAAAGAAATAGTAGAAAAGAGATAATCGGAATAGTTCGCAGTAACAAGATGGAAAAAACCATCACAGTTTCTATCGAACGTAAGATGAAACATCCAAAATACAAAAAATTCGTTAAGTCTACCGCGAGATTTAAAGCTCACGATGAGAAAAATGAATGCAATAAAAACGATATTGTGCGTATAATGGAAACAAGACCGATGAGTAAAGATAAGCGTTGGAGATTGGTAGAAATTATAGAAAGAGCGAAATAAGATGATACAACAAGAATCAAGATTAAAAGTAGCTGATAACAGTGGGGCTAAAGAAGTACTTTGTATAAGAGTACTTGGGGGTACCAAAAGAAGATATGCTAGTGTGGGTGACAAAATTATTGTCACTGTAAAGGCAGCTATGCCAGCTGGCAATATGAAAAAAGGTACTGTGTCTCGTGCAGTTGTAGTGCGTACTAGAAAGGAATTTAGACGTCCTGACGGTTCTTACATAAGATTTGATGATAACTCTTGTGTATTACTTACCGCTACAGATGAGCCTAGAGCGACACGTATATTTGGTCCAGTAGCTAGAGAGCTTAGAGATCGTAAGTTTATGAAAATAGTTTCACTAGCACCAGAAGTATTATAAGATATGAATCGTAAATTTAACAAAATACCAAAATTACACGTTCGTAAAGGCGATACAGTTAAGGTTTTATCAGGTAACGATAAGAATAAGACAGGTGAGATCAAAGTAATTAACTTGAAAGAAGGTACTGCGATTGTAGATGGAGTAAATATGGTAACGAAGCACAGAAAGCCTGATGCAGACAACCCAAATGGATCTATTGTAAAGCTTGAAGCACCAATTAGAGTAAGTAAATTGCAATTAATGGTAAATGGAGAGGCTACTCGTATAGGTAGAAAAAGAAATGATGAAGGTAAACTTCAGAGATACTCTAAGAAAACAGGTGATTTTATAAAGAATTAAGATGAAACCAAGATTAAGAAATACATTCGAAACCGAATTGGTTGCAAAGCTTAAAGAGAAGCATAACTACAGTAATGTTATGCAGGTTCCTAGGCTTACAAAAATATGTTTGAACCAAGGTATTGGTGCTGGTGTTGCTGACAAGAAGTTAGTAGATACAGCTGTAGAAGAAATGTCAATAATTGCTGGTCAAAAAGCAGTTCCTACTTTTTCTAAGAAAGCGATATCTAACTTTAAGCTTAGAGAAGAAATGGCAATTGGCTGTAGAGTTACCTTAAGAGGAGATAGAATGTATGAGTTTCTAGATAGATTCGTGGCAGTTTCTCTTCCTCGTGTTAGAGACTTTAGAGGAATTAGCGATAAAGGATTTGATGGTAGAGGTAATTACTCAATGGGTGTTACTGAGCAAATCATTTTCCCTGAGATAGATATAGATAAAGTATCGAAGATCAATGGTATGGATGTCACTTTTGTAACAACTGCAAAAACTGATGTAGAGTGCCACAGTTTATTAACAGAATTAGGATTACCATTCACAAAGAATTAAGATAAGATGGCAAAAGAATCAATGAAAGCGAGACAGCGTAAAAGAGAGCATGCGGTAAAAACGTATGCTGCTAAAAGAGCTGCACTCAAAGAAGCTGGAGATTACGAAGGTTTACAGAAGTTACCAAGAAATGCTTCACCTACAAGATTGAGAAATAGATGCTCAGCTACAGGAAGACCAAGAGGTTATATGAGAGATTTTGGTATCTCAAGAAACGTTTTTAGAGAGATGGCATCAAAAGGCCTTATCCCAGGAGTAACAAAAGCAAGTTGGTAATATAGATATGAGTAAAATTACAGATCCAATAGCAGATTATCTTACAAGAGTAAGAAACGGTATTAAAGCAAATCATAGAATTGTAGATGTACCTGCTTCAAATATTAAAAAGGCGATAACTGAAGTGTTATTTGACAAAGGTTATATCTTGAATTATAAATTCGATGACACTACTGGTCCTCAGGGAACAATAAAAATAGCGTTAAAGTATCACCCAACAACTAAACTTTCAGCCATAAGAGAGTTGAAGAGAGTTAGTAAGCCAGGATTGAGACAGTACAGCAATGCAGAAGAATTGCCAAGAGTTTTGAATGGTTTAGGAATAGCAATAGTATCTACATCTAAAGGTGTAATGACTGATAAAGAGGCAAGAACTAAACACATTGGTGGTGAAGTACTTTGCTATGTATCATAAATAAGAGAAGAAGATAGAAAGATGTCACGTATAGGAAAAAATCCAATAGCACTACCAGCAGGTGTCGAAATAACAGTAGACAATGGTGTAGTAACTGCAAAAGGCCCAAAAGGTGAGCTGACTCAAAACATAGACTTAGTTGATGTGAAAATCGAAGATGGCAATGTGGTAGTTAGCAGAAACGGAGAAAGCAAGGAAGAAAAGTCAAAACACGGTTTATATCGTTCTTTGATAGGTAACATGATAGAAGGTGTTACAAATGGTTTCAAAACTGAGCAAGAATTAGTTGGTGTAGGTTATAGAGCTACAGTAACGGGTCAATTGTTAGAGCTTAATTTGGGTTATTCGCATACTATATTTATGCAAATACCGGATGAAGTAAAGGTAACAGCTGAAGCGGTTAAAGGTAAACCACCTTTAGTAACTTTTGAAAGCATTGACAAGCAACTTGTAGGTCAAGTAGCTGCTAAATTGAGAAGTTTACGTCCACCAGAGCCATACAAAGGGAAAGGAATTAAGTTCAAAGGTGAGCAATTAAGAAGAAAAGCTGGTAAAACTGCAGCTAAATAATAAAGGCATAGCATTATGATTAGAAATAAGGCAAATAGAAGAGCCAAAATAAAAAACAGAATCAGGAGTAAGGTTCAAGGAACAGCTGATGTTCCAAGATTATGTATATATAGAAGCAACAAGGCGATATATGTACAAGTAATTGACGATTCTAAAGGAGCAACTTTACTTGCAGCTTCTTCTCAAGGTATCGATAAAGGTACTAAATCTGAGATTGCAAAAGCTGTAGGTAAAGCAATAGCTGAAAAAGCTACAGCGAACGGTATAGAAAACGTAAAGTTTGATAGAAACGGATACTTATATCACGGCAGAGTGAAAAATTTAGCAGATGGAGCAAGAGAAGGCGGTTTAAAATTCTAAGAAATGGCAACACAAACATTAAAACAAATCAAAACAACAGATCTTGAACTTAAAGAGACTGTAGTAAATATCAATCGTGTAGCGAAAGTTACCAAAGGTGGTAGAACGTTTAGCTTTAATGCTATCGTGGTAGTGGGAGACGGTAATGGTATCGTGGGTCATGGACTAGGAAAAGCAGGTGAAGTTATAGATTCTATTCAGAAAGGAATAGAAGACGCTAAAAAGAATTTAATAAAAGTTCCTTTGATTAATAATACAATACCTCACGAGCAGTATGGTAAGTACTCCGGTGGATTTGTATTTATGAAGCCTGCTTCAAATGGTACAGGTGTTATTGCAGGTGGTGCAATGCGTGCAGTTTTTGAAAGTGCAGGTGTACATGACGTATTAGCAAAATCTAAAGGTTCTTCAAATCCGCATAACGTGGTAAAAGCAACTATGGATGCTCTATCAAAACTGAGAGATGCATATACCGTAGCTGAGCAAAGAGGTGCCAGTTTGAATAAAGTGTTTAACGGATAAGCAAAATGGGAAAGGTAAAAATAACACAAGTTAAAAGTGCGATAAGAAGACCCGCAGACCAAAAAAAGACGCTAATAGCGTTAGGTCTTAAGAAGCTTCATAACGCAAGAGTAATGGAAGAGTCTCCTGCAGTTATGGGTATGATTCGTAAAGTAGAGCACTTACTAAAAGTAGAAAAAGCATAATTATGAAGTTGCATAGTTTAAAACCAGCAGAAGGCTCGGTTAAAAAAGGTAAAAGAATAGCTAGGGGACAAGGATCTGGAAGAGGTGGAACATCTACCAAAGGTCATAAAGGTGCTCAGTCTAGAACAGGATATAGTAGATCAGTAGGTTTCGAAGGTGGTCAAATGCCGCTTCAAAGAAGAGTACCTAAGTTTGGTTTCAAAAACCCTACGAGAGTAGAGTATGTTGGGATTAATCTAGATAGACTGCAGGATTTTGTTGACAAGACAAAAGCTACAGAAGTGTCTACAGCATCTCTTATAGCGGCTAACGTTATTAAGAAAACTCAAGTCGTTAAGATTTTGGGTAGAGGAGAGCTTTCAAGTAAAGTAGATGTGAAGGTTAATGCTTTCACTAAAACTGCTAAAGAGGCAATAGAAAAAGCAGGAGGTTCAGCAGAAACCATCTAAGTTTATGAATAAATTAATAAGTACATTAAAGAATATATTTTCAATAGAAGATCTTAGGACAAGAATTTTAAATCTTGTTCTACTTCTTGTAGTTTATCGTATAGGAACTTTTATCGTGATTCCTGGTGTGGATCCAGTTATACTAAATGATGTATATGGAGCCAAAGAATCAGGAGGACTACTAGGACTTATTAATACATTTTCTGGTGGAGCTTTTGATAGAGTTTCTATTTTTGCTCTGGGCATTATGCCTTATATATCAGCATCTATTGTTATCCAACTATTAACAGTAGCGGTACCTTCATTCCAAAAAATGCAGAAAGAAGGAGAAGATGGGCGAAGAAAAATCAATTCGATTACACGTTACCTTACTATAGCAATAACTACTGTACAAGGTTTGGCTTATCTTATAAACCTTAAATCACAAAACGGCAAGCCTTTGGCACTTATGTCTGAGACTTCAGGTGAGTTGGGTTGGACTTCATTCCTTATTATTGGCACATTGGTATTAGTTGCAGGTACTATGTTTACGATGTGGATAGGTGAGCGTATCACTGATAGAGGTGTAGGTAATGGTATTTCTATCATAATAATGGTAGGTATCATAGCAAGACTCCCAGCTTCATTGTTTGCTGAGATAGTAGATAGATTCCAAGGAAGTCAAGTAATGTTACTAATAGTAGAAATAGTATTATGGCTGATAGTGATCCTTGCAGTTATTGCATTGGTTCAAGCTACAAGGAGAATACCTGTTCAGTATGCAAAACGTATTGTAGGAAATAGACAAATGGGCGGAGTAAGACAATATTTACCATTGAAAGTGAACGCTGCAGGGGTTATGCCTATCATTTTTGCTCAAGCACTAATGTTCTTACCTGCTACAGCAACTCAGATTCCCGCATTACAAGATTCTGCCTTTTTGAATGGACTTACTAATCCGTATGGATGGGGGTATAATTTATTATTTTTTGTAATGATTGTGTTATTTACGTATTTCTATACGGCAATCACTATCAATCCTAATCAAATAGCAGATGATTTAAAAAGAAACGGTGGGTTTATACCGGGTGTAAAACCGGGTAGAAAAACAGCTAATTTTATTGGGTCTGTAATGTCAAGAATAACATTACCGGGTTCTGTTTTCTTAGGTTTTGTAGCAATATTTCCAGTGTTTGCGATAATGTTTGGAGTGAATGATCAATTTGCACAATTTTATGGAGGTACATCTTTACTTATTATGGTAGGTGTAGTTTTAGATACTTTACAGCAAGTTGAACAGTATTTGATAATGAGACATTACGATGGTCTTATGAAAACTGGACGTATCAAAGGAAGATCTTCGGTAGGAGGAGCTATCACCGGATAAGTTTGGAGAAGAGAATAAAAAAAATTAATTTTGCAGCCCTTTAAAAAATGGCAAAACAGCAAGCAATAAAACAAGATGGAGTAATTACAGAAGCATTGTCTAACGCAATGTTCAGAGTAAAGCTTCAGAATGGTCACGAAATAGTGGCTACCATCAGTGGTAAGATGAGGATGTATTACATCCGTATCCTGCCAGGGGATAAAGTGCAGGTTGAAATGTCTCCTTATGATTTAACAAGGGGTAGAATTAGTTATAGATATAAATAACAGAATGAAAGTTAGAACATCAGTAAAGAAGAGATCTAGCGATTGTAAAATCGTTAAGAGAAAAGGACGTGTTTACGTCATCAATAAGAAGAATCCAAGATTTAAGCAAAGACAAGGATAATAATGGCACGTATTGCAGGTATAGATTTACCGAAAGGTAAAAGAGGTATTGTAGGTCTTACCTACATTCATGGTGTGGGTAGCAGTAGAGCTGCACACATACTAAAGTCAGCTAATGTTAGCGATGACAGAAAAGTACAAGATTGGTCAGATACTGACATCTCTGGTATTCGTGAGGTAATTGGTAATGAGTTCAAGGTAGAAGGTGAACTTAGATCAGAAACTCAAATGAATATCAAACGTCTTATGGATATAGGATGTTATAGAGGTTTGAGACATCGTAAAGGTTTGCCTTTAAGAGGACAGCGTACTAAAAACAATGCTCGTACTAGAAAAGGTAAGAAAAAAACAATGGCTAATAAGAAAAAAGCACCTAAATAATTAGAAGATGGCAGGTAGTAAAAAATCAGTTAAGAAAAGAAAAGTAGCCATAGAAGCAAACGGTTTTGCTTATGTTAAGTCTACTTTCAACAACATAATAATCTCTATTACAAACAGTCAAGGACAAGTTATCTCTTGGAGTAGTGCTGGTAAAATGGGTTTTAGAGGTTCCAAAAAGAACACTCCTTATGCTGCTCAGGTAGCTGCTCAGGATTGTGCTAAAGTTGCTGTAGATTTAGGGCTAAAAAAAGTAGAAGTGCTTGTGAAAGGTCCTGGTGCAGGTAGAGAGTCCGCTATACGTACTCTTAATCAAGCAGGTCTTGAAGTGTCAGCAATAAGAGATGTAACTCCGCTTCCTCACAATGGATGTAGACCTCCTAAGAGAAGAAGAGTTTAATCAAGTATAATTTTAAAACGGATTAAAGAAGTAAGATAATGGCAAGATATAGAGGACCCAAAGCAAAAATTGCTCGTAAGTTTAAAGAACCAATTTTTGGTCCTTCAAAAGCTTTAGAAAAGAAAAACTACCCACCTGGTCAGCACGGTAACGCTAGACGTAGAGGTAAGAAATCTGAATATGCTATGCAATTGGCTGAAAAGCAAAAAGCGAAGTATACTTATGGTGTTTTAGAAAAGCAATTTGCATTGACTTTTGATAAAGCAGCTCGTAAAAAAGGTATTACAGGTGAAAACTTGTTAAAATTCCTTGAGGCTCGTTTAGATAACACGGTATTCAGACTAGGCATAGCTCCTACAAGAAGAAGTGCAAGACAATTAGTAGGTCACAAACACATCAGAGTAAATGGTGTTATTACTAATATAGCATCGTGCCAAGTAAAACCTGGTGATGTAATAGAAGTAAGAGAGAGATCTAAGTCTTTAGAACTTATCACTGATTCTTTATCAGCTGGAAGATCTTTTAGTTGGTTAGAGTGGAATAGTGAAGAAGGTAAAGGTACTTTCTTGAATTATCCCGAGAGAGCCGATATTCCTGAGAATATCAAAGAACAATTAATAGTAGAACTTTATTCGAAATAATAACATGGCGATATTAGATTTTCAACAACCTGATAAGGTTATAATGCACAAAGAAACAGCCAATTATGGTCTGTTTGAATTTAGCCCTTTGGAAAGAGGATATGGTGTTACCGTTGGTAATGCTATGAGAAGAATATTGCTTTCATCATTAGAAGGATGGGCTATAACTTCTATAAGAATACCTGGTGTAGATCACGAATTTTCTACTATCAAAGGTGTTTTAGAAGACGTTACTGAGATTATCTTGAATCTGAAACAAGTAAGATTTAAGAAACTAATTGATTCTAACGATAGTGAAAAAATATTTATTTCTCTGAAAGGTAAAGAAGAGTTTAAGGCTGGTGAAATAGCTAGATACACAAACGCTTTTGAAATATTGAATCCAGATTTTCTTATCTGTTCAATGGAGCCTTATGTGAATTTTGAGATTGAATTGACTGTAGAGAAAGGAAGAGGATATGTACCTGCTGAAGAAAATGTACAGGAAAATGCTCCTATAGGAGAGATTTCTATAGACTCTATTTTTACCCCAATCAAGAATGTTAAATATCACGTTGAAGATTTTAGAGTAGAACAAAAAACAGATTATGAAAAATTAGTTTTTGAAGTAAAGACTGATGGATCTATTCATCCGGAAGAAGCATTAAAAGAGGCTTCAAAAATAATGATAAGACACTTAGTGTTATTCTCTGATGAAAGTATACTTGAAGATACTCAAGTACAATCTCAGAAAAATGAAGTAGATGAAAACATGCTTCATATGAGAAAAATACTTAAAACTTCTCTTTCTGATTTAGATCTTTCTGTTAGAGCATATAACTGCCTTAAAGCTGCTGAGATAAGAACATTAGGAGAGTTAGTAAGTTTTCATATTGAGGATTTATTGAAATTTAGAAATTTCGGTAAAAAATCTTTAACTGAACTAGAAGATTTTGTAAAAGAAAAGGGGTTGAACTTTGGTATGGATGTAGCTAAGTACAATCTTGATGACGAATAAAAATAAAGAAAAATGAGGCACGGGAAAAAATTTAATCATTTAGGAAGAAAAACAGGGCATAGAAAAGCTATGCTTAGCAATATGGCTAGTTCTCTTCTTACTCATAAAAGAATATTTACGACAACTGCAAAAGCTAAAGCTTTAAGGGTGTATGTAGAGCCACTTATAACTAAGTCTAAAGACAATACAACGCACTCAAGAAGAGTTGTATTTAGTTACTTACAAAGCAAGGATGCTGTAAATGAATTGTTTACTGCGATTGCACCTAAAGTAGCGGATAGACCAGGAGGATATACTAGAATCTTAAAAACAGGTAACAGACTTGGTGACAATGCTGATATGTGTATGATGGAGCTAGTAGATTTCAACGAATCTATGCTAGAAGCTAAATCTTCAAAAGCAAAAGCCAAATCAGGAGCGAAACGTACTCGTAGAGGTAAGAAGACAGAAACTGCAGCACTAGTTGCCGCAGCAAAATCAGAAGAGTCTGAAAGTGCTGAAGTTTCAGCCGATGATTTAACTAAAATAGAAGGAATAGGTCCTAAGATGGCTAGTGTATTCACAGCAGCTGGAATATCAACTTATGCTGATATGGCTAGTAAAACAACTGAGGACCTAAGAGCGGTGCTTGATGCAGCAGAAGGTAACTTTGCTTCTCATGATCCTGGAACTTGGTCTGAGCAAGCTAAAATGGCTGCAGATGGTAAGTGGGATGAGCTTAAAAAATGGCAAGATGAATTAGACGGAGGTAAATAATCCAATTAATTCTTTATCGTATAATAAATAATGGTCTGCAAAAATGTAGACCATTTTTTTGTGCCTTTAGATTTACTTTTACATTATTTTGAAAACTATAGAAATACAGTGTTTTAGTTAGGTTTCTTATTTAGATGACTTACTGGTTGTTTCTCTAAGAAGATTAGATCTTAAAGTAAGTACTTAACTACTAAATTAAGATTGATAGTATGACTGTACTTGCGTTTTACTGGCAGATTTCCTTCTTAGACAAACTATCGTTGTTTGGGAAGCAGTTGCCTGAAGGCAAGGAGTTTGGAAGATACCTGGATAACGAAGCATCATATAGGCTATTTGTAATGAAGTCAGTTAAATTCTCAATTTCAGTATCAGTTAAATCAATCTTTTTGAAAAAATGTGAAAGTTGTGTACTTGGAACACTATTATTTTCTTTTTTCCCTTCTAACTTATATTGTATCACTTTTGCGATATTGTCAAATGAAGCACCGTGACCGTAGAAAATAGCGTCTCTTAAATTATAAAGTTGGGGCACTTTAAATTTGTACATATCCTGGCTTAGTTTTGTGAAACCTCCCCTTCCAAGTTTTGCATCGTCAGCACCTGCCGCTTCAATAATATCAGAACCTTCTAGATCTTGCATGCCAAGGGCATAGAATTCATTGCTATTTAAAGCAGGGCCATTATGACATTGATAACATTGGGCTTTGTCAAAAAATAATTTCATACCATTTTTTTGTGCTGTTGTCATTACATTTTCATCGCCTCTTAACCATTTTTGGTAAGGTGCGGCATTTGACAGGAGACTTCGTTCATAGGCTGCGATAGCAAGTGCTATATTTTGAGTCGTAATAAGAGCTTGTGGTGGAGCGTCCGGAAATGCATTTTCAAAAAGTAATTTATAAGTATTGTCCTCTAGTAGGTCCTTTTTAATTCCTAGTCTATGTACGTCAAATCCTGCCAAGGCTTGTGTTTCTACACCTTCGTATCCTAAATAATTGTTAGCGATGGGAGAACCTGGAGCCCAATTCGATTCAGTGCCTATGTTTTTATCTGTCGCTCCGAATTGACCATTCCAAAGCATTAATTTCTGATATGCAGAATTAAGAACTGTAGGTGACTTTATGGGCTGCACATCGATTTTGTTTGTTGGGTAATTGCTATTTCGATGTCTACCTTCACCCGAAATACCAAAACCTTCTCCTCCATCACCTATACCTTGTCTTTTGCCACTTTGAAAACCTGCTTCAGCATGATGACAACTTGCACAAGAATAAGTATTCATACTTATTGAGTTTTGAGGATCTATTGCCAACCCTGTTTCATGAAACATAAGTTTACCCAATTGAATTTTTGAGGAGTTAAGCGGGTTTTTAGGATCTTGGGGTATATGAGAGAGTCTATCACCTTTAGCTAGCATCAGTCCTTCTAGTGTTCCTTTAGGGCTTTTGCTTGCTAGTAAATCGTATAAGTCTTTGTCTTTAGAAAAATTTGTTCTATCCTCTTTGCCACAAGCTGATAATAAAATAAGTAGGCTGAGGATTATATATATATTAAACTTCATTGTTGTCGTTAAAGCATAAACCAATCAAATCTGGTGCCAAGTAGCACTTTAGGAAGTAAAGTATTTTGAATATTATCAACTTACGAGTTTTTACAAAGGATATAAGTATCCCATAATTGGAATTTACATCTTATATATGTCCGTAGGATTATCAATAAGCATAGCCTTATTTCCTCTAATGGCGATAGGGCCACGTATTAAATCTGGGTTATTCATTAGCAAGAATGTCCAATCGCGGTCTTCAAAATCTCTTCCTTTAATGTTTTCTTGATAGTACGGATTTGACTTATCTAAGAGTTGTTTCGGAGATTTGTCGAGTTTGGTCAGTATAGTTTGCCAGATTGTTCCGGTACTTTTTGTTCTTGAGATATTAGTAGTCTTTATGTTGCTACTTATGCTTTTGGCATATGCCAAGACCTTCTTAGATTTCGAACAATCGGTCTTTAAGATTAGATGAATTTCTGAATTGGTAGTAATGGTTTTATGCATAGATTATAACGATTTGGTTCTTACAATATACGCATTTAAATGGAAATTGAAAACAAAAGATTTGTAAGGGCTTAATAATCAGGTTAAATGAAGAAGGCTACCATTGGGTAGCCTTCTTCATTTAATGTACAGTAGTATTACTTAAAATATCTGAAATCTTGCCCAGCTTGGATATTTAGTAGTGACTCATACATCAATTGTATGCAATCTTCTATATCATCATAGGCTACGGTCTCCACAGTGGTATGCATGTACTTAAGTGGTAAGGATATAAGAGCACTTGCAACTCCAATATCGCTATAGGCGAAGGCGTCTGTGTCCGTACCAGTACTTCTGCTAGCTGCTTGCCGTTGGATAGTGATTTTTTGTTTTTTTGCAGTTTCTACGATTAGTTTCAAAAGATTGTTTTGAACTGCAGGCCCTGTAGTTACTGCCGGTCCACCACCACATTTTGTATCGCCTTGTATTTTTTTATTATACATTGGGCTTTGTGTATCGTGCGTTACATCAGTTACTATGGCTACATTTGGCTTTAACCTGCGACTGATCATCTCTGCTCCACGTAGTCCTATTTCTTCTTGTACAGAGTTTACAACGTATAGTGTGAATGGAAGTTCTTTTTTGTTCTCCTTCAGTAATCGTGCTACCTCTGCTATCATAAAACCACCACCGCGGTTGTCTATAGCACGAGCTACTACATATTTTTTGTTAAGCTCCATCATCTCTGCATCAAATGTGACAACAGTACCCACATCTATTCCCATAGCAAGGACTTCTTTCTTGTTTGCAGCTCCTACATCAATCGTAAGGTTTTTAAGTGAAGGTTGTTCCTCTTTTGCTCTGTCACGTACGTGAATCGCTGGCCATCCAAATACACCATCTACTTTGCCTTTCTTGGTATGTAAATGTACACGCATACTTGGTGCTATTTGGTGATCACTGCCTCCATTTCTTATTACATAGATATACCCTTTGTCATCTATGTAGTTTACAAACCAAGCTATCTCATCGGCGTGAGCCTCTATTACTACTTTATACTCATGTCCTGGATTAATAACGCCTACCACACTACCGTACGTATCTACCTCATACTCATCGATATATTCCTTTACATATTCTAGCCATACTTTTTGTCCTGGAGTCTCAAAACCAACGGGACTATTTGCATTTAGATATTCTCTTAGAAATTTCTTGCTTTCTTTTCTCATTGGGTCAAATTTAGTTAGTTTTTGGATATAAGCCGAACGGATATAAACTTGATTGATGGATTATTCGTGCTAGTATATCAGTGTTTTCTTGGTGTCCTATTATTTAGAGGCTTAAGACAGCTCACTTATGTCTCAAAGTCAAAGCTGTTTCTTGATTTCAAAAAATTATGTTACTAGTTTTCAAAAACGTAGATGCCTGCATTTAAAAAAAAATAGGGTTTCCTTCGTATTGAAAGTTTTTATTGGATTGTCGCTTTTAGAGTGCTGATACACCAATGTTGTGCATAAGGACAGTAATAAAAAAAAAGGTTTACATGAGCTTTAAAAAGGAGTCTTCACAAATTTTTCTTATCAACTATCTGCCAAAAGATTGTTCCACGCATTACTTCGTGAGCTTCCTTTTCTAATATGCCTCCTTCCACTATAGGAGGGGAGCCAAAGAAAGGCTGAATTTCTGTAAGTTCTATATCTTGTAAAATAGGCCATTTTGAAAACCCACCCATATATTTAGACTGCATGGCATAAACCACTCTTTTCACTTTGTATTCTCGAATCATAAATGAGCACATAGGACAAGGCTCACAGTTAGAGTACAAGGTGCAATCACTCAAATTGGATGTGCCTAACACTTGATGTGCATTATGCAAGGCCGTGACTTCGGCATGTTCAGATATTTTAGTATTCACATCATTAGTTCCTTCTGCTACTAATATTCCATTCCGAGTGATTAGGCTGCCAAAGGGAGCATCTCCGCTATCTATGCTGATTTGAGAGAGTTCTATGCATCTCTTTATGAATGCTATGTCTTTATTCACAGGGGTTTAACTTTTTAATTTTCTTCGGATAAACCAAAATACTCCAAAAGCAATTGACATACCAAGTACGACCTGGAACCAAGCTGTAATGCGTACACTTTTGTTCAAAATATCATTATGTGCTTCAGTATCTATTTTAGTGCCGCTCACTTCTTTTATGTGGTCAAGAATGCTAGCAGCCAAGTCCTCTCGAGGAAGCTCCTTGTGGCAACTCATGCATACACCACGTCGATCTAGTTTGGCTCTCTCTTCATTATTGAATGGTCTGCTTCCACTTAGGTGAGAACCTACGGTTTGCAATTGTTCCCCATCTTCGGTCACAAAACGACTCCAATCGTGGCTCAATCCACTGATTGCATTGATATGATCTTCAGTTTGCTCAGGAATAGGTTTACCATCAGCAGTGGTTAGATCAATGCTGTATGGTTGGCTTGGATCTTCAAAAATTCTACCTTCCTGAATTCCGTATCCCATAGCCTTTGGGTTGGTGTGACAGCTTTCGCAAGTTCTTCCTTGCTTGCTCACTGTATGCGGATGAGTCACAGCTATGTCCAAGGCTTTTTGCCCTGGTTCTGTTTTGCCTTCTGCATTGGGCACGGTAAAGATATGATTGAGCAATAATGGCTCTCCGTCTTTTCCGATTACTGTGAGAGTCGTCTGACAACCTGGAATCGCTGGCGAAACTCGGTGTTCTCCATTAATAGCAAGAGCTGGATCTTCAAATCTAAGGTAGCTTCGTTGTTCTTCGATAGAGCCTGGTATCTGGTGCTGATCAAGTTCGCCACGAGTCTCAGCGGTTCTCCCTTGCTCATCATGGTTTTCACCTACCTGTATCCAGTCCTGTGTGGTTTCTCCTTTGCTGTAGTCTATTTTTATATGGCAACCATAGCACTGTGGAGCCCAATCATCATGGCAAGCATAGCACTCCATATTGTTTATGTGTCCGTCCACATTTACCATAGCTATTGTGGCTGCTTCAGATAGTTTTCCGTCGTCAAGTAGTTTTTTAAGAGGAGTAAGCTCTATATCTTTTCCAGCTGCGGAATGCAGTATTATCTTATCCCCTTTTCTAACCAAATGTGGCATAGGATTTCCACGGGCTGAGAGCAGGTAGCCATCTTGCTTGGGATATTCGGTGCCTTTTTTTAAGTATTCAGCTATAGTATCTGAGACCCCTCTTGGCGGTCCTGTTGCAGGGAATTCTGCAATCTCATCGCCATACCCAATAGGTAGCTCCCAAGGATATTTTTTTGGAGTGCCGTGACAGTCTTGACATTCTATTTCCACCGGAGCCATAGTTGTACCTGCAAGTATGCCATCACTATGTACATCGCCACTCGTATGACAGTCTTGGCAAAGCATTCCCTTGTCCTTGTGCAGGTCTGCGTGCAGGTGCATATAGTTTTTTGTAAAGGTCTTTTCTTGGTCTTCTCCGTGACTCATAAAAGGAGAGGAATAGGCTGTCTCCATCAAGCCAGAAAAGGATGTCCCAATTCTACGACCTCTGTTGTGGCAGGTAACACAGGTTCTTACGGGTATGCCCGAATACTCCGTGTTGTGTACTTGAACTTTACATTCTCGAGTACCTTGAATGCTATGCACAAGTGGGTGTCCACCTTCTTTTCTGTCTATATTTACATCATTACCTTCATACAGCCCTTTAGTAGAATAAGGGATATGGCAGCTAGAGCATCCTATACCTCTGTATTCACCCAGCTTATTTCTTCCTTTTACACCTGTATGGCACCGTTGGCATTCTTGGCGTATATACGTATACAGAGATTTTTGTGGGTCTGCTTCTACTTCTTCTATAGTAGGGGCAGGAGGCAGTTGTACCATGCTGTCTGGAAAAACTTGTGGCTCAGCTTCTTGCAGTTCTTTCATATACGCCTTGTATACTTCTGAACCTAGTTGTTCGTGTAGCGGAATTTCTTTAATGTCATAGTTGGCCCAAGTATGCTCATAACCGTTCGGAGCACCAAAACCCCACTGTGTTCCTTGTATTTTTCCTGCTTCGCTGAACATAAGCGAGGTGAATTGTGTTTTCACTTGCTCTTCATGACAACTTCCGCAGGTGTGCTCATTAATCCATGGACTGCCAGGATCAGGATAGAAGGCCTTCGGTCCTTTATGTGCCGCAAAAAATGCAATTGTGCCTGTATGTGCAAGCCCTGGAGTTGTGGCTTTTGGATTTCCACCGTGGCATACGATACAGTCATTTCCTTTGTGTCCAGACTGCTTTGCCATTTGCAATATTTCTTGCATCATTCCACTCTCAGGATCACGAATAGGCTCTAGACCGGTATGGCAATTTGTACACTCATTGTCCGCAGTATGATAGTATTGCTCCTTTTGAGGAGTATTACCATCTGCCATAGATAAGGCGATGAGGCCAATTGTGGCAAGTGAGAAAATGATGAGTACGTAGGTTTTTAGCATTTAGATATGGCGAATATAGAAGAATGAACTGATTGAAATGGACAAACCATTTAATCCTCTAGTATTCTCAACATCTCAATATGTGGAATATCATCTTCCAAATACATTTCACTGACTTGCTCAAAGTTGAAACGAGTATAGAATGATTTCAAGTGTTCTTGTGCAGAGATGCGTATGGATTGTTTGCCCAGTTTATTATCTATGAAGTCTATGCTTGCAGTCATTAGGTCATTGCCTACATTGGTACCTCTGTATTCCATAGCTACAGCTACTCTGCCAATGGAGATTTCTTGGTAGGACGTGCCCGGTTCTACTATTCGGATCACGGCTACTATCTTATCATCTATAGTTCCCCATAGGTGATAGGAGTGGAGGTCCTTATAATCCACTTCTTGGTAGGGGCAGTCTTGCTCTACTACAAAAATATCTGTCCGCAATGCAAGGATATGATGGTACTCCAAGGCAGTGATATCCTTGAAGTGTTTAATAGTCCAATTAACTGTGTGCTCCATTTTAAAATGTCAAATGTAATTTTTAGAATGATGAATATTTGGGTTCTAACAAATATTTTCGTTCTGCTAACGTTCTGTGGCAAGACAGACTAAAAAACTAAAGGCCCTCACAACTACGTGAGGGCCTCCGTTCATTTATAAAATCAAATATTATGAATTCTCCGAATTACTAAAAAGTTGTTTTCTTAGCTTTCCTATAGAAATAGTGAGTCTATCAGATAAGTAGTACATCACAGGTACTATAACGAGGGTAAGGAAGGTAGCAAATATTAATCCGTAGATAACCGCCCAAGCCATCGGTCCCCAGAAATCTGCGTTTTGACCACCCCAGTAAAATTCAGGATTACCTTCTCTAAGTAATCGAGCAAAGTTCACGTTGAGCCCAATGGCTAAAGGAAGTAGTCCAAGAACTGTGGTGATAGCTGTTAGTAGCACTGGTCTAAGTCTAGTTTTACCAGACTCTACTATACTTTCTACGATTTCGGTGAGAGTGAGTCTGCCATCTTTGTCTAAGCCATTTTCCAATCTCTTTCTAGCTCGAAGTAGATTGGTATAGTCTATAAGTACTATGGCATTATTTACCACGATACCTGCCAAAGAAATTATCCCAATTCCAGTCATCATAATGGAGAAAGTAGTGCCGGTAAGTGAGAACCCAAGGAAAACTCCGATTGTACTAAATACTACTGATAGCATAATAATAAAGGGCCCCATTACCGAGTTAAATTGAGTAACGATAATCAGAAAAATAAGAAACATAGCAAGCATCATGGCTCCTCCTAGGAATGCCATAGACTCATCTTGCTCTTGTTGCTCTCCTGTGAAACTAAACTCATAGCCCTGTCTCATATCATGATCTGCTAGCAGATCTTTGTATTTACCCACTAGTTCATTAGCGTTGGCTCCTTCTTCCACTTCTGAGAAGATAGTGATTACTCGGTCTAGATCCTTTCTTTTCACTGATCCATATGTAGAGTTATATTTTACTTTGGCAACAGCACTTATCGGTACTTGGCTTATTTGCCCAGTTGCCATATTTCTAAATGTGATACGTGTATTGAGCAGATTATTGAGGTTGTACCGGTAGTCTTTTTGAAACCTTAGTTGTATCTCATAATCATCCTCACCTTCTTTATACTTCGAAATTTCTTTTCCTAGTAAAGCTGTACGGATGGTACCTGCTATCTGCATAGTACTCAAACCAAATCTGCGTGCAGCCTCTTGATCTACGTCTATTTCTAGCATGGGCTTGCCAAGTTCTAGGTCAGTTTTTAACTGATCCACACCTTTCAAATTAGCCGCTTCCATTTTAGCCTTTATCTTCTCTACTTCTTCTATTAGGGTGAGATAGTCTTCTCCTTTTACCTCTAGGTTTATGGGCTTGCCAGCAGGTGGTCCCATATTGTCTTTGGCAAAAGTGAGTTGAGCTTCGGGGAAGTCTGCACAAGCCTCTTTGATGTTAGTCATTATTTGACTAGTGCTTACATCTGAAAGAAAAACTCGTTTTTCATATTCGAAAAATGATATTGTTATACGGCCCTTGTTAGGAGAGGAACCACTTTGAGGACCTTCATTAGGGTCTGCAGTTTTTTCTCCGACTTGGGCAAGTACCGCTTCTACGATAGCACTATATTTTGCAATGGCAGGCAGAATTCTAGCCTCCAGTTTTTTGGTAATTTTATTTGTTTTTTCTATGTCTGTACCCAGTGGAGTCTCCACGTAAACGTTCACATAGTTAGGCTGACTATCGGGAAAAAATACAATCGGCGGAGTGTTGGCAGCGAAAAACCCTAGAGTAAACACAAAGAATAGGATTATTCCAATGAGAAAGAATACGGGCTTCCATCCGCTAAGAGCATACTTCAAAAATTTAGCATACGATTCTTCTATTTTTGGCATTATCTTATTCATAAACCAGTTACCTACAGGAGTTAGGTAGTATCTGTTTACTATAGAAATGATTACAGCCGAAATGAACAAGCCTCCAAGCAGCCCTTTGTCTGCGAAATAGAGTAAAACTGCGATAATGAGGAGAATAAGGTTTCTTACCCAAAATTTAGTGTTTTTGGATTTTGTAGCATTCCCTATCTTTATCCAATCCGCTGTAAGCACTGGATTGACCACTAAAGCAACAAAAAGAGATGAGGAAAGAACAATAATGAGAGTGATTGGGAGATACTTGAAGAACTCACCCATCAAACTTGGCCAAAACATGAGAGGAATAAATGCCGCCACTGTAGTTGCTGTAGATGCAATGATTGCTGTGGCTACCTCTCCAGTACCTTCTATCGATGAGCGGTCCTTAGTCTTACCACGCTCAGAGTACATACGATACACATTTTCTACTATAACTATTCCGTTATCTACGAGCATACCCAAAGCGAGTATGAGAGAGAAAAGAACCATCATATTTAGCGTGGTCCCGCTATAGTTCAATATGGCAATACCCATGAGCATAGACAATGGAATAGCAATACCCACGAAAAGTGAGTTACGCACTCCCAAGAAGAATATCAAAACACCTACTACTAGAAGCACACCCATTATGATGCTGTTTTCTAGATTGTTAACCATGTTTTTGGTCATCTTACTTTGGTCGTTGGTTATGATAATTTCCAAGTCCTTTGGCAAAACGTCTTGTTTCGCCTTTTTTACGATTTCTTGTATTTTTTCGGCTGCTGCTATGAGGTTACCGCCACTCTTTTTCTTAATATCTAAAGTTACTACTGGCTCACCGTTTAGTCTGGCATAACTGGTAGACTCCTTCGGCCCAAATTTTACAGTTCCGATATCTCTCAGGTAGACAATGTTTTGAAATTCATTTTTAACGATGACATTTTCTATATCTCGCCAATCTTTGAATTCACCGTCTATTCTCACATTCCTACGAGTGATGTCATTCCCTTCTATGCTTTTGATGTCTCCACCACTCATGGTAATGTTCTCACCTGCTATAGCTTGCTCTACATCGTTCAATGAGAGCTCTAATGCTTCCATCTTTACACGATCTATAGAGATCTCCACCTCTTCATCAGTGAGGCCAGATATGTCTACTGCAGAAACCTCAGATAGGTTTTCCATCTCATCCTGCAGGTACTCCGCATATTCCTTTAGTTTCTCTTCCTCATAATCGCCACTCACATTTACATTCATCACTGGCATATTGGAAAAGTCCATTTCCATTACGCTCGGATCTGCTGGCAAATCATTGGGCAGGTCCATTTTGGCTCTGTCTATGGCATCTTTCACTTCCAATAGAGCTTCTTCTCCTTTTACGGAGAACTCAAACTCTGCTACTATGATAGAAAAGTCCTGAATACTTGTAGATGTTAATTTTTTTAACCCAGTTATCGTATTGACCTCTTTTTCTATGGATCTGGTTACTAAGTTTTCTATATCTATGGGTGAGTTGCCAGGATATGCAGTATTGATATAGACAATAGGCTGTTTTACCTCAGGAAAACTTTCCTTTGGCATAGAAGTGTAGCTTTTGAAACCTACTATAAGTAATATGCCTATGATGACATATACACTTATCTTATTGTTGACAGCCCACGTGGAGAGTTTAAACTCTTTTATTATTTCTTTAATTTCGCTCATGCTTTTTGCTGATGTTGGATTAAGGAATTATTAATTATTCACTTATAATTTTCACTTCATCACCTACTATAACGCTATTTACCCCTTCGGTAATGAGGAGGTCGCCTGGAGCTAATCCCGATTTAATAACTGTTTCACTAGGGAACTGTTGCTCAATCATTATATACCTCTTTTCTACATATCTCTTTTCGCCATTCGTCATTATGGTATACACAAAATGCCTTTCCCCGTCTGTACGCACTAGCTTAGTTGGAATGCTTATAGCGTCCTTATCTTCATAGTCGTAAGCCGTTATCATAGAAAGTAAATTTGGTTTTAGTTTGTCTAGATTTTTCGATGGTTTTACGTAGACAACAAAAGTTCTATTGCTCGCATCTAT
>JAOLBX010000019.1 GCA_028339355.1 Bacteroidia bacterium | reverse complement strand
ATCATATGCCGCTTCTCCGTCGATATCTGAGCCTACTTGAATATGATTAGAGGAAAAAATCGTCAAATTCAACGTAACAATACTATCACACCCCGCTGCATTCACAAAAGTATCTTTAGCTGTATTATTACTTGATGTGTAGGTGTTTCCATCTGTCCAAGTATAAGATCCGCAAGAGATGATGGTGTCTGTGGAGGATGTGGTGGTACAACAATTGGCAGTATATAATCCAGCTATTTCACTTGCCGAAAGTACACGACTCCAAATCCCAATATCGTCATAATCACCAATTAGTGATCTTGCTAATGTACTTGTATTTGCTAATCCACCAATGCGATAATATCCTGTAAATACTTGCCCGCTGTTTTGGGATGTCTTTGTTGATCTATAAGTACCATCAATATATATCTTGGATCCATTCCCATCCATAGTAACTACGATATGATGCCAATTATTATCAAGAATATTCGTATTTACGGTGTGCGTTACTTGCCCACTTTGAAAAGTATAAAAAGTCACTCCACTCGTATTTACCCACAATGTCTTACACCAAGTACCTCCATGGGTTATCCTCCCATTATTAAAATGAATAATCTGTCCACTATATGTAGAATTTGAACCCACTGTAGAATTAGATTTTATCCAAATAGAATAAGTTAAGACATTAGTCGCAGAATAAGATTTAGTTGGATACATATAATCATTCAAGCTACTAAAGGTATAAGCTTTATTGCTAGACCCACAACTATCACTAGTTAAAGTTGGTCCGACAGCAGTTAGGTGATTATTATTACTGCTAGCGTCATTACCATTTCCATTAAAAGGCCAAAAGGATACTAGTCCACTTGTTGGCACATACGATGGTACTTGTGCATAGGTATTTATTACTCCAAAAAAGCAGAGTATTAGTGTTAAAAAGATGTATCGTTTTTTCATTACTGTTTTCTAAATAAGCTTTATAAACTAAAAAGAACTCCTAGAGTATTACTCATCATAATATCTACACCCCTATTTTTATATCCATCTACAGCATCTGAGTAGTTTATTATAAAGTTGGGAGCAGCAGTAATTTGCATTTTTTGAGATACGTTAATTTGAACACCGACAGCTAGCATACTCGATAGTGTCGCTCCCGATGTTTGGCTAAATAGTCCTCGGTCTGCCACAAAATACCTATTTGCCTCGAAGGTTGTAAGCCCTAAACCAACTTCGCTATACGGCCTCACGCTCGTAGCTGGATTGCCTATATCTGGAAGAAAATAATACCTATAACTTACATTCACCATATTGATTTTAGAGGTGGCATATTGATTTTCTTGCTGTGAAGTCAATGTGCCGCGGGTGTAGGATAGCAGTATACTCTTTTGGGCACCCACACACAGTTCCGCAAGCACTCCTAAACCAACATCAAATTTTGTATAATCTCCATTTAATCCCTTTAAATCAATATCAGTAACAGTGTAAGTAACATTTCCAGAAGTTGATGCAAGATCTATTGGACCTTCATATAAATCATAGAGATGACCAACTCCTAAACCAATCTTAACTTTTGGTTTTTGAGCATAGGTAGACACAGTAGAAGCGAAAATCATAGTGCCTAAAACGATAAGATGTATTAATGAATTCATGTGTAAATAATATTTAAGCGTTTAAGTAGTACACACGCAAATTACACTTTATACGGAAAGTATGAAATTAAATAATGAGAACACGTCACAATACGAGTTATGGTGTATTGATAACAGCTCTCAAGATGAAGCATCTGGTTTGTACAAAATACAGGTAAATGTGACGGGGGATTACAGGCAAACAAAAAGCGGAATAGTGAACTAAAATTCAACTATTCCGCTCTGGTAGCCCGTAGGGGGCTAACTACGCTTAATCTGTTGGATATCTGATTATTCAAGTAATGACCGTAAACACTTATGAATAAAGGACTTTTAGTATAATAAGATATAAGCACGTATGAAAATAGACTAGAATAAACCGATACCTTAACCGATACCCTGTTATATTTGCATTGCAATCAAAGTAATTCTAGCAATGGCAGATATTAACATCAAATTCAATCTCAAAGAACCAAAGGCAGACAAACCAACCCCGATAAGACTTTCCATAAGCTGGCACGGTAAAAGACTAATCACAAACACGGGCGAATCTGTACCCCCGAAATACTGGAATACATCTCAGCAAGTAAGAGCCACAAAAGACTATCCGCAATACTCACAAATCAATAAGCGATTAAACGAGATTAAGGGAAAGGTATCTGAGATATACCATCAACTTAAAACGGTGGGCGAAGACGTAGGTAAATCCGAAATAAAGGAGCAAATCGATATATTCCTAAACCGAGTAACGGCTAGCGATATACCCACTGACTTTTTATCATTTGTAGATTATTATCTTGAATCAAAACGGGGTACAATAAATCCGCAGACGAAGCGACTACGCTCAGAACGTACCTTTAGCAAGTACAAGCGTGTTAAGAAACTTTGTTTAGAAATTAATCCATATATAGATTTTAGACATTTTAACGAATCATTTTATACGGACCACTACGAGCGACTAATGCACAAGAAAGGGTTTAGTCTCAATACTATAGGAAAATACACTAGAACGCTTAAAACCTTATTAGCTGCAGCTGCAAAACCTAAGTATGGAGTAAACAAATACAGTTACTACCTAGAGTATCCCGTGCTAGAAGTAGAATCTCATAACATAGCACTAAACAAGTCTGAGATAGATGCAATGTATAAACTTGACCTTGCAGATAAACCCTACCTAGACCGTGTAAGAGATATGTTTGTTATCGGATGTAAAACGGGTTTAAGGTTTTCAGATATTTATGCGATACAAAAACACAACATTGAAGGCGATTTGATACGTTTAAAGACCTACAAGGGAACTACTAAGGTGACTATACCAATACTCAAAGAAACACGCTCTATACTGTCTAAATACGACTATCAGCTACCTAGTAGCATAAGCAACCAAAAGTTTAATGAGTACGTAAAAGAAGTTGGCAGACTTGCAGGGTTAGACAATATCGAGCGTACATCCATTGACCGAGCAACGGGCGAAGATGTAGATTTTAAACCTAAGTACGAGCTAATTTCTACGCATACGGCTAGACGTTCATTTTGTACGAATATGTATAACGATAGTGTACCTATAATGGCTATTTGTGCAATGACTGGACACAAGACCGAAACCGAGTTTTTGAAGTACCTAAAAGTAGATAAGAGCGACCACGCACTAAGAGTACTAAAAATGATAACCGATCTAGAATCAACTAAACCGATGTACGCAAATGGATAGAATCGAAGAGCTAAGAGAATTGTACGACTCAATAATAAAAGGAGTAGACCCGCATACGATAGCTAGGATTGTCTTGAAGGACATTGACGACCTTGAAAAAATCATTGAGAATATTGATTCTCATTTAAATAAAATAGGCGAACTTTACTATAATTACTTAGAGTTGATTCTCGCCCCCGAATCAAAACACATTGCATTGCGCAGATTGAAATCTGATTTTAAAACATTCGGAGAAGAATCGAAACGTATATTTAATCTTGGACTTCCGAGCCATCAAGAAAGAGTCCAAGTTGATATACTTGACCAAACAGTAGATATGGGTATTCAAAATTGGATAAAAATCTGTCTTGAGGTAGATACATTATTCGTAATATTAACTTATGATTATGCTAATGAAGATTTAGCTAAATTAGAGTTCGAGCTAATAGGGGCAGCGCCATCACATAAAAAAACCAAACCCACCAAAGAAACAAAACTAGCGCTTACCCAAAATGAATTGATGTATTTGTTTCTGAAGTTGGGAGCTAAAGGTATTTTCACTAAGACAGATAAAATTCACTTAGCACGAGGTATTGAAGTGTTAAGTGATTTTAGTGCCAACAAAACACGGGAAAAAGGTGCTAATATGGATTTAACCGAACTCGAAAACATCAAGACAATATTAGACGGGGTATCTGAATCTCTCAACGCAGATATTATACAAAGTAATGAGACTAAATAGTAAACATTTGCCCCCGTGCAGATGTCTGCTGCCCGTTTTTTAGGGCTTAAAATAGCTCCTATTTTGCTCTTAAATAATCATAAAATATGGAGCAAATTATAATGACATCATTATCCATTGACCAGCTAAGAGCTGAGTTAATTGGACCACTACAAAAGGAGATTGAATCTCTAAAAGACAACAAGGTGACACCCGAAACACTTCTCACCCGTAAACAAGCGGCTCAGTTTCTTAATGTAACATTTGCCACTCTTAATGACTGGACAAAAAGGGGCTTAGTAGAATGTGGGAGAATCGGTACTCGTGTGTACTATAAGCGGTCAAATCTTATTAACGCCATCAATAAATTTTCATAATGGATAAAAGAATTGAAAAGGGGCAAACCGCAGATTGGAGTCGAAGCAATACCCCCTCACAACACGAAAGCGAAGATAGCTATATTTTTTCAGTTTACAAAGCTCCAATAGTAAACGTAATCCCGCTAAAGAGCACTACACTTAGTAAAGTACACAAAGCGATTGTGGGCAGTAGCTATGAGGTTAAAACAAAGGAATTAAGAGCATTAAAGGATGAGAAAGAGCAGACCGCTTTTAAGACAACTAAGTTAGACTATGTTACCTTTAGTGGTGAGTTCGAGAAACGTTCAGGGCAAGGCTTAATCAGGCACTCTGGGTTATTCTGTATCGACTTGGACAAGCTAGAGGATGTAGCAGCAGTAAGAGAGAAGGTGCTTGATTTACTTACTCCCTCGCTAATGTTTATTAGCCCTAGAGGTAATGGCTTGAAAATAATCTACAAGGTAAATATTAATGAAGCAGAACACGCACAGTATTTTACTGCATTTGAGGTCTTCTTTAATGAGAGGTTAGGTGTAAATATAGATGCTGCGTGTAAAGATATACCTCGCCCTTGTTTTCTATGTCACGATAGCGAAGCATACTTTAATGAGGAAGCAGAGGTATTAGATAAGTCTTTTGTTGATACATTATATATCCCAGTACAAAAAAGTACTCCCACTGAATCAAAAGTTGAAACAATAACCGACGTATACTTTATTATGGAAAACCTCAAAAAGTGGGTTGATAAAAAAGGCAGTTTTGTTAGTGGGAATAGGAACGGATATATCTCTAAACTAGCTTATGCTTATAATCGTTACGGGATTTCTTTGACAGACGCAGAGAACGACCTACTGTCTTACGCTCAGGACGACTTTACAGCAGAGGAGATAAGAGGTATTATTAAGTGTGGTTACAAGCATACCGCCTACCACAATGTCTCAGAGTTCAAGGTAGATGAGCAGGCTCCAGCAAAGGAACAAAAAGAACCTACGCCACTGCTGCCTATTGATGGATTCCCTGCCTACCTCCAAAGCTTCATTAATGAATATGTAGATGTCTATAATATCCCACGTGACTATATAGCCGCTAGTGTATTGTTCTCTACTGCATTTGCTATTGGAACTAAGATAGAGTTAAAGGATAAGTACGATAATATCCCTTTGTTATGGCTTAATATAATAGGCAATGTGTCAAGTGGTAAGACTGAGCCGCTGAAGGTGTGTTTAAGCTACTTTCATAAGAAAGACAAAGAGTCTAATGCAGACTTTAAGGTTCAAAAGTCTTTATTCGAAGCAGAAAAAGAGAAACCTAAAAAGGAACAGGACACATCCTTAATCAAGCCCGTTTGCTTTCAGTACTTCCTCACAGATTATACCCCCGAAACTATCTCAGATGTTCACTCTGTTAATAATAGAGGAATATGTGTTTATCGGGATGAACTTAAAGGATGGTTGGACGACTTTGGCAGATACAACAAGAGTGGAGAGCAGAGTACATTACTCTCAACTTTTTATAGGCAGCCCATACAAATTAACAGGGCAAGTAAAGACCCTGTCTACATAGATGAGCCCGCTTTATTCGTGGCTGGAGGTATGCAGCCTGAGTTATTGGTGGATTTAGCTAAAGATAACCGTGCTGAGAATGGTTTTTTAAGTAGGTTCCTTCACGTATTCCCAGACATAGCTAATA
This sequence comes from Bacteroidia bacterium, assembly GCA_028339355.1. Lineage (GTDB taxonomy): Bacteria > Bacteroidota > Bacteroidia > NS11-12g > UBA9320 > UBA9320. The sequence goes on along the minus strand of JAOLBX010000019.1, from coordinate 28,053 downwards.
AACCCCGCTACAGTAAAGAGAAGTTGAAAATAGACACCGTAAACAACTATCATAAATACCTTAGCGGATTAGACACAATACCTGATACGATAAACTTAACGCTAAGCAAAGAAGCGGAGACGGTATACTCCAATTGGTACAACGATAATACGGAACAATCAAACAATACTAACACAGGCTATTTAAAGGGTGTATACGGCAAGCTAGACGTTTATGCACTAAGACTAGCAGTGACTATTTACGGTATGAACCTCATCTGTCATCAAAATACCTCTTCTGAAATAGATAAGATTACTATGGAAACGGCTATAAATCTTACTGAATATTTTAGGGGTACTGCTCTGAAGGTTTACGATAATATTTTTAGCGGAAGTAGTAGAGAGCCAGTGAACAAAAAAGACGTAATTCAGTATTTAGGACAGCTTGGCAAGAGTCAAAACGAGATAGCTAAAATAGTTGGGGTTAAACAGCCCTACGTGAATAGAATTTTAAAATCCTGAGCGAGTAGTAGGTTATAGGTTATACCCCACGTAGAATGAGTTATAACAACGGTTTCGGCTTATTTACCATATAACTAAAATCCGTGTACCAAAAGGAAGTACACCAACAGTTGGTTATACCCTAAAAAGACGTAGATGTACTGATATCAACGGTTTAGGTCGCCTATAACCTATAACCAACACTTGAACGCAAAAATGAATATAAAAACACACCTAGCGAACATAGATTTATCGTTTCTACCTGTGGTTAGAAATGATATTGAGCAGTTAAAGGACCACATCAGGACAGAGAGAAAAACCCCTAAGGATTGGGATAATGAGATTCAGGAAATAGAAAAACGTCTAGAATATATTGAACAACCTAAAGAGCCCATTTACCTAAACGGGTTTGCTAAAGTTATTGACTACTCCTTATTTATTCATAGCCATCTAGCTATCGTTAAAGCTAATAATGGAAAACCTAAATTCAGACCCTACTTAGAGCGATTGCAATACTTTGCTGAGACCATACGGTGTATAGTACCCCCAAAGGGGGTAACAAACATTTTATGTAATGATTAACATACGTTCGTGGTGGTATTTTCACACATTTTACAAGTTATTCATGCAGAGGTAAAGGGTTGCCCCTACCCTAATTTTAGCACCCTAAGCAAAACGTATATAAAAGTAGTATTTTCGAGGTGTGAAAAACATTATAGCACTGACTCTAATCATCGCTGCTTTCTCATCTTGCTCTAATATGGAGTCAGATGCTCAAAAGGTTTGTTCCAATTTTGACAAGGTAAAAGAAATGATGCCTGAAATGGTGAAATTAAGTTTTGCATCATCAATTGGAACTGAAGAAGCAAAAAAAGAGGCCACGCAAAAATTTGACTCAATTAATAATGAGATGGAGCTAATTGGAAAACAGGTAGAAGATATTCGTGGCAAATATGATGATGGTGAATTCCAGAAATATCTTCTTGAAAACTGCGAAAACGCAGAGAAAATGATGGAAAGTCTAAAGAATATCTCCAAAAGTTTAGAGGAATAAAAGAAATCTAAATGAAGCCTGACAGAATACTAAAGATAGTTTTAGCTATCGCATCTCTTATTTGTGTGCTCGATATGCCTTACGGGTATTATCAGCTATACAGGTTTATTGCTCTTGGGGCATTTTTATACCTAGCATATACAGAACAGGAGAACAAAGGTTGGTTATCTATATGGATTATATCAGCGCTTTTAGTGCAGCCATTTTTCAAAGTAGCCTTAGGTAGAGACATCTGGAACATTGTAGATGTAATATTTGCAGTTTTACTAGTTATCTCCGTAAAGAAAAAATAATATGAAACAAGTATCGATTCTATTCCTTGCAATTTTTTTCTTTAGCTCTTGCGAAAAGGAAACTTACCTCGATTATTATATCGACAACCAATCTTCAATTGTTATCAATGTTGACGGTTCAGACATTATCCATTCTACCGACATAGACCAAACAATAAAACCGAACGAGAAAAAGGATGTCGCAGCTTGGAGTAAACGGGGAAAACAGATAGAATTCTTTGAGCCAACTGCTATGTTCGGAAATGATTTAATAATCACAAATGCCCTAGGCGACACTTTAATAAAAGATTACAAATTATTATCCAATTGGACTTCGGACGTTGATGACCAGAGAGCAGTAGCAAGTCACGAATATATTTTGGTAATTACTGACGCTGACTTTTAAAAGAAAAACGCCTTACAACAACGTATCTATAGTTATGGCAAACAATACTGGAATGAAGTACAGAGGTAGACAAAAAGGAACAGCAAGGCTTTTATAGAGCTCTTAGAGAACAAAAGTCAGTGTAGGCTATTAAGATTTAACGGAGTCTTATAAAGACTTAGTTGATTTGACGTCGGTAAACTAATATCGACTATTCTATTTTCATTAGGTAGATACCATACTTCGACATAGAATCCATTGACAAGATATAGGCTTATAGTTTGTCCATAGTAACCTCTAGTATTAACAAATGAATCTTTTTGAAAAACAAGGTCGGCTTTCTCATCGAGTGATAAACTATTAAAAGCGTCTTTATGCATTAGCACTATCCTCTTTATATTTTAAGCACCCTAAAGTGCTGTTTAAATTCATCCCCTATGCTGATGAAATACATTCCATCTGGAAGACCTTCTAGATTTATTTCTGTGTCTTCTCCTTTAATCACATCAGACAATACTTCTACTCCTGCGCTAGTGTATATTATAATGTTTTGTTGTATTAAGTTAGTTGAAGCTTTAATACTTATTCTAGTTGTAGTAGGATTGGGATAAATCGTAAACTCAATATTAGGATACTTATCGATACTGGCACTATTACTTGTATCCGCCAATGTTGACATCCAAGTCAAGCCAATACTATCACCCCACAGATATTCAGCTAATTCAGGATGGTCAATAAAAGGATTGCGGTTGTGCTGGTAAAAGCTATCGATGATGTTATTCCTATTACGTTCCCAGTTGCTAACTGTATCAATCCTATTCCAATGAAGAAGTGTATTTAAGCGAGCTTGTAAGGGACTTTGGTCAGTATTGTTAAGTAATGTATTAGTCAACTCTAAATCAGGATCGGAGCCTTCTCCTTCATATCTGACAGCCATATAGAATATCATTCTAGCTACATCACCTTTTACTGCATCAGGCGGTTCAAATGTCCATAAATCAGCATCACGTTTAGACCCTGTATTGAAGCCATTATCTATTACATCTACGCAGGTAATGCAAGTGTCAAAATTTCTATTATTCCTTGTAGAGTTGACACTAACATCGCAAGGTCTTAAATGATGCACATCTGTTCCTGCACCATTGCTTGTACCAAAGTCTCCTCTAGATTTTGCCCAAACGTGTTCCCGACTCCATCCAGCAGCACTGTTATATTCTTGTGCAGCATCTACACTTCTCCCTGAATATATTAGGATTACATTATTTGAATTGGCTGTATCTCTATCCGTATGCTTTAGTATGTCCCACACATCTGTTGACGATGCGGTATAAGGGAACTCTGTATGATTTTTGATTATTTGGTTCAGTTCATACTTCAATGAATCATCAGACTTTTTATGAGCAGATAGATAGTAAGTACTGTCCTGTGCAGAGAGCAGGTTTGAGATAAGGAGTAAAGAGAATACAATAAATTTCAAGATGTAAATATATTATTAAATCTAGTCTATTACTAGGTTGACTAGTGGCTAAACGAATTTAAACCCTAAAAGAGTACACTAATCAAATTCTTTTGCTAACCTAAATAATTGACGTAGATAGCTTCAGAGACAAAGCATAACCCCTACACCCATTTTTTGGAGTGTAAACAACCCTTGGAGTATAACTATCATATTTAGGGTTCGTAAAGCGAGTGTTTATAGGACCTAAGAGAAAAGATAAAGGTGTGAGAAGACAAAAGGAGTAATTACGGATAGGTTTTTTCATGATTGACGCATGTCAATCTTCTCTCCCCTATTCAAACCACCATCCAACACCAATCACTCATACACAAGGAAAGGCTCGTTAAGACCTTTTCTTTCATAATAGCTTTGCCGGAATTGCAGGACAAGCGGAATAGTGAATCAAAATTCAACTATTTTACCGTGGTAGTGGTTTTTAGTATATTATCTGACCGGCAGATAGAGTGTAATATTTCCAAACTCAGCATTATCTAAATGTCCCATTTTAGTTCGGTCTTGGGTAATCAGATGAAGGTGCATAAACGTATCGTGATGCGTAAAAACACGCTGGTGCTCAGTGGAAAAGAAACCCAAAATTTCTACGTCCTCTTGATTTAATTGATAATTTACCTGACCTTGATGGGCTTCTTTGGGAGATGATACTTGGGTACCTTTGGGTAAATTTTGGATATGAATAATCGCATTATTTATTTTACCCACTACTTTAAATGCGAAAGGTCGTTTGGCGTTAGTCGTTCGTTCGTTTACAAACTTTTCTAGAGATTTTATATCTTTTACAGCATCAGGAATTTTTATTGCCTGCCATTCGTTTACACGAGAATAAACAAAAAAAGGTGCTTTGGTTTGATATGTTTCAGTAACACTCATAGTACTGTCTGTCAGCACTTTTGAAACGTAGCTTTTACCATCCAAAACTAAGATTTCTCCTTTCAAATAACTTTGCGGGCCAATCCCTTGCAATCCACTTTTATTCGTTATTGTATCTAGATCAATTTTACCTTGTAACTCGCCACTCCACATCACTTTTTTCATTGCAGAAATTATATTTACATCTGCATAACTCTCACCAATATCCTGGTCGTGCTTTGCACTATTGCAAGCAAAAGAAAAAAGTAAGACAACTAAAATACTTACAAACTGTAAAGGTTTTATTTGGTTTCTCATTATTGAATAAGTTATTTTCTAGCGCAAGTTTACTTACACCACAGGTCTCAACCAAGAAGTAAAAATTTATTCTAGGACTAAACGTCAATTTCTTTTTAGACATAACAGGCAACTTTGTAAAAACAAAAAAGTGGAATAGAGAATTAAAATTCAACTATTCCGCTCTGATAGAGTCTATAAGACTCTTATCGAATCTTTAGTCTAAAAATTTAGACCAATCAAATTTGCTGGTTCGATAAACCCTATTGAGTAGCCCTGAGGCTCCTTATGTCGAACCTTTTTTAAAGTTTGTTCATTGTAAATTCTTTCAATATTACCATTGAGTAATTGATTACAGTGGCTAATAGTTACCTAATAAGAATTTCGAGAGACTCTAGCTTTAAAGATTGTAAGCTTTAATACCTATCAAAAATTGAGGAAAACCAAATTTAAAGTATCATTGTATCGTTAGATGGAAATATATGATATGATCGAAATTTTGGTATATGTATTTGTACTATCAAATGCACTAATGCTAGGTTTATTATTTTTCACAACCAAATCCGACAATAAAAAAGCTAATATTTTGTTGGGTATATTTTTATGGAGTAATGCCTTTCAGTTTTTTAAGGATATTCTTAATGAAATAGGGTATGCAGGATTAACTATAGAACCCTTCTTACTTTCACTTCCTTTATTGTTTTTTTATTTGCTTATTACCATAAACAAAAAGATTGAAAATTGGCACTTCTTACTTTTCATTCCTGGCATCATTCATAATATTCTACTTCATTATAACGGCTCATTTTTCAAGGAAAATGCCGTGACTAAGTATGAAGCGATCATTTACTTATTGGAAATTGCACTAATGGTCTATGCCTTCAAAATATTGCAAAATCATAAGGAGAAACTTACTGATTTTTATTCCAATTTGGACAACAAATCGCTTACTTGGTTGAAAAGCATCTTTGGGCTGAACATTCTAATCCATCTTTTAAGTATCTCCACTTTTATATATGATTTATCACATTTAGAAATTGTAGAGAGTTCAATTGACACCGCTGCTTTAGGGTTAACCGCATTTATGATTTTTTGGATTGCTCACAAAGGATTTTCGCAACCTGAAATTTTTAGAAAACGTCTTTTTCTAGCTGCTGATGATGAAAAGTTGAATTTGGAAGAGGGTCAAGGAGATATTTTGTTAGATGAAGATGATAAGTTGGTCGAAGTAAAAGAACAAGGGTGTGCCGAGGAACCAATTAAAACAGAACAAGACATTCGTAAGTTTACTCAAATCAAAGAAAAAATACGTGAACGTGAGTTGTTCATTAATCCCAAACTCAACCTGCGTTCCTTGGCAAAGGATTTAGATGTAAAAGAAAAAGAGCTTTCTCGCCTTATTAATGCATGCGGTAATATCAATTTTTATCAGCTCATAAATGAATTTCGAATCGAGAAATTTAAACAATTATTGGAATCTCCAAAAGCATCACAGTTTACACTATTAGGACTAGCAATTAAATCTGGATTTTCCTCTAAATCAACATTTTATACTGCTTTCAAGAAGCTGGAAGGAATGTCTCCAAAACAGTATGAAAAGTCCATTAAGAAGTCTTAATAGAAGCAGTAGGACTTAATTAAGACTGAAATGAACAATTTAATTTAACCTCTGAAGTTCTTTTGAGGTAAATAAATATTAAAACAAAATGAATTTCAAAAATTTAATGCTTCTTTTCACGTTAGGACTAGCAATATTTTCTTCGTGTAAAAAGGACGATCCTGTAACAGTAAATAATGTTGTAGAAGAAAACAAGACAAAATTGGTTGGCACTTGGAACGTAAACGAAATTGTAGATAAAGATTGCAATGATCCTGCTGATAATGAGACACAAAAATTTGGCTGCGATACAGTAGATGGAGTAGAAATTTGTACTTTGGCTGCACTTACATTCGCTGCAGACGGAACATATACTTTTTCGGGTAGCGTAACAGAAAACGGAACTGTTGTTGGCACAGAAGAAGGAGAAGGTACATGGGAAATTATCGATGCCACCCAAATGACTCTTTGTTTAGAGGGAAATTGTACTAATGAAACTTATATGCTGACGGATAATAGTTTTACAACTACTTCTACGGATACAGAATTTGGTTGTACATCTACAATTACTGCTACTAAATAATATAATTAATAAGTCTAGCGAACCATAGAAGATGAATTTCCAATGGTTCACTCAAGAAAGAAAGGAGTATATTTTTAAATAGTATTCATGAAAAAAATAGCACAAGTAAATTTTCTGCTCCTTATATTTTTTGCGGTAATGCTGCTTACAAGTTGTACAAAAGGGTTTATTCCTGAAAGCGTTGAGCCAACCTCGTCTACTAATCAAGGTGACACGGTAACGTATCAAACGCATATTAGTAAGGTGATTTATAACAGCTGTATCAGTTGTCACGGGGGAAGCAATCCACAAGGCAATTTGCTATTGGAAAATTACAGTCAGGTACGTAATTCGGCAGAAAGTGGTATGCTCATTCAGCGTATTAATGACGCTGCTGACCCTATGCCAACATCAGGTTTGTTGCCTGCTCAAACACGAGCATTATTTGATGAATGGGTGCAAAATGGATATTTAGAGAACTAAATCAATGTATAATAGCTCAATATTAAAATCAATTTTTGCCTTAGGCTTAGTAGTAGGCTTTGTGAATTTTGGCTTCACTCAGGATGATGATTTATTGAAAGAATTGGACAGTTTAAGCCAAGAGAAAACAAAATTCGAACCACCTGCTTTTAAGGCACTACAAATTGGAAATATACAATCTACAAAGATTGTCCATAAAGGCGACTTGTATTTAATCGTAGCCCACCGTTTTGGGTCAGTTAAAGGAGGGATAAGAGAATTTTATGGTTTAGACCAAGCCAATACTAAAATTCAATTTTTGTATGGTGTTAGTAATAGATTACAACTTGGTATTAGCAGAGATAGTTATGAAAAAACCTATTCGGGAGCTGCTAAGTTCAGGTGCTATCAACAATCTGATAAAATGCCAATTAACCTGGTTCTTTATACTAGTATGGATATAAACACGCTTTTGAGCAAAAACTCTTATCCTGGCTTATTGTTTTTTGACCGATTTGCTTACACAACACAAATTTTAGCATCAAGGCGATTTTCTGAAAAATTATCTTTGGAGATTGCACCTATTTATGTTCGTCAAAATGTAGTAGACTTAAATTTTGCAAAGACAACTATTTCTAATACTGAATCTCTCTCATATTTTCTATTTCCACAACCTTGGAATCAACTTCTACTTGCCGTAGGTGGAAGATATAAACTCACTAAACGGCTAAGTGTAAATATGGATTATGCCTATAATTTTAGCAAAAACAAAGACGCCTTATACCAAAATCCGTTGACCATGGGAATGGATATAGAAACAGGAGGTCATGTTTTCCAGTTGCTATTTACCAATTCAAGAGCGAGTAACGATGGGGCATTTCTGACGGAAGCACTTGGTGATTGGTCAAAAGGTGATATCTCATTTGGGTTTAATATCCTTAGGGTGTTTTGATAATAAACAGTAAGAAATTAAGCACTAAAATTATAATAATTACTAAAATTCGTAGAAGTGAACAAAATGAAAAAAAATACTGTCATACTAATTGTTTTTGGAATACTCTCTCTCATATTTATTATAGAATCTTGTGCAGAGAAGTCTCATGACATTACAATAGATACATCAAGAACCGCACTCGACCATGCGTATGAATGTGAAGCAGTTATGGGCCCATTGCCCAAATTTAGTTGTGCTGATGCTATAGAAGTGCCAGCCACTAAAAACGGTATTCCTGTTACATTCCCTGGAGGGGAAGAAGGAAATGGTAGTACAAATCCAAATGATTGTGACAATCCATGGGCTTTTGGCATGGCCTGTCAAACTGGGAATAAAGTGGGTCGCTATCAAGGGTTGAATGCTGATGGCACTGAAAATCCAGATGTGGTATTCATCACCTTCTGTCGTGATGGTGGCTTGGGTGTTATTGGTCATAAGCTGTCTACAGGCGAAACTTGTTTCTTTTCAATAGTAGATAATGGTGACGCAAATAATTCTCCTAAACCAGGGGAAGATGGATACAATGATGCCTGGATGACACCAAGTGTGGTAGCTGCAGATAAGTGCCAAAATTGTCATATGGCAAGCCCATTTCTACATACACCAGCGGTTGACCAATTAAAAAATCCTGCTGACACAGCAGAACTACTTGTCCCTTTTACAGGAAACAATCCTTACTCCATAATTGGGCAAGAATTTCATCAACCACATACGACAGATATTCAGAATTCTTGTACTCCTTGTCATCGACCACAATGCACTCAGCACTTTGAGAATTACCCGTTGGATGAATTAAAAATGCCTCCACCCTTTGAGAATGCCACTGAATTTGATCACAGCAATATTTCAAATGCAGATAGGCAAGCTATTAGGGATTGGTGTAAAACATTGGGTTTGCAGTAGATTACAAAAACACTACTGACTTTTAAAAGCTTTGCCTAGACAGCTTTGTAGCGAGTCGCAGATTGACTTCTCCCACTATACTAAAGTCATCTATCTGAAGTGATGGCTTTACCCAAGTCTATGGCCATTGTGTGGTTTCTTTTTTTACATCTATAATTTATCCCAAGCAAGCTTGACTAATTTCAAGGCATAAAAAAACCACAGTGAAAACTGTTGTTTTTTTCTTGTAGAGTCTATCAGACTCTTATCTAACCTTTAGTCTAAAAATTTAGACCAATCAGATTTATCAGTTTGATAAATCGAATCATTCACCAAACCATCGGGTTATACTATCATTCTGAGCAAAGGCTTTGGATAGGAAACGGATATTTTAAAAGGGTACGGGGGGGGTGAATATGGAAAATAGCTGGGATTTTTTTGGCGTTTTACTACGCTATACCTTGTACCCGAAAGCGATGACTACGTTAAAAGTTGCTGAGTCGTTATGCTGGTAATGTGGTCAAATCCCTGCAAACCGATACCTATAACGATACCCTAAAGCATAAAAAAACCTGTAATCGACTGTTAAACAATCAATTACAGGTCTTAGTAAGTAGCCCGTAGGGGAATCGAACCCCTCTTGCCGAGATGAAAACCCGGTGTCCTAGCCGATAGACGAACGGGCCATTTAATGCTCGTATCACTTCCACTATTACTAGCTTTTGTGTTGTCCGGCTCCGAAACCTTCGGATGACAATACCCAACACTGTTGGAAGAACAAATCTCCCTTTCTTGTTAAGCGAGTGCAAAAGAAATATTATTATTTTAAACGCCAAACAAAAAGATTTAAAAAGACATAAATTTTGGAGATATTTTCACTTCACAGGTGTCAAACCATTTCATTGCGTATTTCACTCTCATTACCATCTATAAATTTTAAAAATAAGTTAGGTTTGCATTCCTTTTATAAGAAATAATAATAAAACAGAAAAAAATGAGAGTAGCCATCAATGGGTTCGGTAGAATTGGAAGATTAGCATTCAAATGCCTTCTAGAGAAAGAAAATATAGAGGTAGTAGCTATAAATGATCTTACAGACAATAAGACACTTGCTCACCTGCTGAAATATGACTCAGTTCAAGGTAAGTTTAACGGTACGGTAGATTTTACAGATGAACACATCATCGTAAATGGGACAAAAATAGCAGCCACTGCTGAGCGTGATCCGTCTAACCTTCCTTGGAAAGAAATGAATGTAGATGTAGTACTTGAGAGTACTGGCTTTTTTAGAAGCCCAGAGACTGCTGGTAAGCATATCAAGGCTGGTGCTAAAAAAGTAATCATCTCTGCTCCTGCGAGTGGCGATGTGAAAACAGTAGTATTGGGAGTAAATGATGAGACGCTAAGCGGTAATGAAACAATTGTGTCTAACGCTAGTTGTACTACCAATTGCCTTGCTCCTATGGCTAAGGTACTAGACGACTTACTTGGTCTAGAAAGTGGCTTCATGACTACGATTCACTCATACACCAGTGATCAACGTTTATTAGACGCTCCACATTCTGATTTAAGAAGAGCTCGTTCTGCAGCATTAAATATAATCCCAACAAGTACAGGTGCTGCTAAGGCAGTAGGTCTTGTTTTGCCTCATCTTGCAGGCAAACTAAACGGAAACTCGCTACGTGTACCCACTCCAACGGGAAGTGCTACTGATTTTGTAGTAACGCTTAAGAAAGAGACCACAGTAGAAGAAGTAAATGCTGCATTCAAAAAGGCATCTGAAACAAATCTGAAAGGAATACTCGAGTACAGTGAAGATCCTTTGGTATCTTCTGACATCGTAGGAAATCCTCACTCGTGTATTTTTGATGCTCAAACAACCATGGTAATGGGCAATACAGTAAAAATAATGGGCTGGTACGACAATGAAGCTGGATACAGTAACAGAGTTGCAGACCTTATTGCTAAAATAGGTTAATCACAATTAAGATTATTTGAAAAACGGCAGTGCTTTCGCATTGCCGTTTTTTTTGCTTTGAATTTAAGTCTGTATTTAAGTTCAATTAACTTTTTTATTATTTTAGCCACTTGCTAAACCAAATAAAATCTCTTGGACCTGGTTTGCTCTACGCTGGAGCTGCTATTGGTGTATCGCACCTAGTACAAAGCACAAAAGCAGGGGCACAGTATGGCTACGTTCTGATAATAGCCATACTACTAGCTCATATTTTTAAGTACCCATTTTTTGCCCTAGGACCTCGATATGCCAATCTCACTGGTGAGTCACTAGTCAAAGGCTACGCTAAAATGGGGAAATGGGCCGTGTTTTTACTTTTGATTCTGACCGTATGCACCATGTTCACCGTGCAAGCGGCGGTAACGATTGTCACTGCTGGCCTGGTGCAAAAGATGACTGGCACCACTCTGAGTGCTCCTGTCATTTCGTTATTCCTGCTTTCGCTTTGTTTTCTTATTCTGCAAGTAGGCAAATTCAGTATACTTGATAATCTTATGAAGGTGATTATGATAATACTTTCTATATCTACGGTGGCCGCATTCGTTTTTTCCTTTGGTGTAGACAGAGAAGTGATTCCTTCGGCAAAAGCTATTTTTAATATAACTACCAATAAAGATTTGAGTTTTTTAATAGCCTTTGTAGGCTGGATGCCCGCACCACTTGACATAGCTATTTGGCATAGCATATGGACTCTTGCTAAAGGAAAAACTACAGATTCAGAATTTGATTTTCGAATAGGATTTTATGGCACAGCTATTTTAGGCATTTGCTTCTTGGTACTTGGGGCTAACACTATGTACGGTAGTGGTATATCCATCGAATCATCTGCAGGAGGTTTTGCTTCTCAGCTCATAGATGCTTTTACTAGTAGCCTTGGTCAATGGTCCTATTGGTTTATTCTAATAGCGGCATTCACCACTATGTTTAGCACCACGCTCACTTGCTATGATGCCATTCCTCGAGTAATGACGCATATCGGCTTGGAGCTTTCTTTTCCCATTAAGTCAAACACTAACAGTCTTTGGAGAATCATTTTAGGCCTTGGTTCGCTTGTCATTTTATTCTTTTTTGTGAAAAACATGAGGCAAATGGTCACATTCGCTACCTCTATTTCTTTTCTCACAGCTCCTGCCCTTGCCTTTTTGAGCTATAGACTCGTTTATAAACATCACAATAAAAGCAACTTATGGAGTAAGGCGGAGAAATGGATAGCACTCGTAGGGATAGTTATATTACTCACTCTTGGGCTGCTGCATCTAATGTCACTAGCCAAATAATCGGTTCAATGGGCCGTTCCCAATGGCCTTCAAAGTCATTTCCTCTTGATTAAACGACTATAAATGAAAAAAAATATGTTGTTTTGAATCCTTTTTAGATACCCGTTGGATATCAAAGCCATACATAAAGCACCTGAGCGTACACTCAAAAAACACAAAGACACTGAGTTGATAGCGGCTATTCTAAAAACAGGGGACAATGTTTTTTTTTGGTGAACTGTATGATAGATATTCTGATAAAGTATCCGGAAAGTGCATCCTGATGGTAAAAGATTTGACCATCGCTCAAGATTTGACACAAGATATTCTCGTAAAGGCCTTTACTAAACTCAATACATTCAAAGGGACGAGCAGTTTCAGTACATGGCTATATCAGGTAGCTTACACACACTGTATAGACTATATACGTAAGAACAAAAAAATATACAAAGAAGAACTCGAAGAAGACAAACACGAACAGCTCCAATATGATGATGCAGATATAGATGAAGTACACTAAAAGATACTTCTAGAGATGAAAATAGAGTATGTACAACAAATACTAGGAGAATTAAAAGCAGAAGAGCGGTCAATAGTACTGATGAAGTATCAAGATAACATGAGCATAAGTGAGCTGAGTGAAATGTTAAACTTGAGTGAAAGTGCTTTTAAAATGAAGTTAAAAAGGACAAGGGACAAAATACGAAGCCGGCATTTTGAACTAAATCCTGATAAAATGTAGATTAAAATGGGAAAAGAAAAAAACGTTTTTACAGACATTACCCCAAAAGTTAAATTGCCAGACGCGGCTAAAACAGAAGTCTTGGACCGACTGGCTGCAGCTAAACTTATGCTAGATTTTTGGGACCTATTTGCCCCCATATGTATGGCAGTTAATATCACTGTACTCAATTTAGGAGAAACAAATACACTTAAAAAGAAAAACTAAACAATACCCTTAGACTCAATATATGATAATTTTAGAACTAAATATCCTTTCCCAAATACAACAAGCTTTTGAAGATTTCACATCTACTAGGATAGATGGAGTGCCCGTTTTTATCATAGCGATTGTACTGTTTATATCTGGCTATTTAATTGCCAAGGTCGTTTCGGTTATTCTAGAGAAAACACTCAAAAAGATAAAATTTGATGACCTCGCAGTTAAACTAAAACTGGATGAGCCATTGAGAATCATAGGAATAAAAGTTGGTCTAAGCCACTTGGTTTCCAAGATAGTTTTCTGGCTAATAATGATAGTAGTAATACAAACTACAACCGATAATCTTGGTATAGCCGTGCTACAACAACAAGTAAAGAAAATCTTGAATTTCATACCAAGTTTAATTACAGCTGTTCTCATCTTGCTCATTGGTTATTTCATCGCTACAAAAATAAAAGAGGTGCTTGTGAATCTAACCAAATCCTTGGGTGGTAATGCAGGTGCTGTCTTAGGCAATATATTATATTACTTCATCATGTTGATGGTTGTGATTACAGCTATGGATCAAATGGGTATACAGACAGACCTCATCTCTAAAAATATTCTAATAATTGTATCTGCGGTACTCGTAGCAGGTGGGCTCGCATATAGCTATGCTGCTAGCGAGATAATGCGAAATATGCTATCGTCTTTTTATAGCAAAAAGAATTTTTATGTTGGGCTTCATATTAAAATAGGTGACTTGGAAGGTAGAATTGTAGATATAGACAACACCTCTGTAACACTACAAACTACTACGAGTAAGGTTATATCGCCTTCATCTGAGCTGCTCTCTAACTATGTAGAAATACTGAATGAGGATTAAATGACTCTAGCTGCTGGTCGTGTATTAATATCTGAGCCTTTTCTTTTAGATCCTAACTTTAGTCGGTCAGTAGTTATTCTTACCGAACACAGCGACGTGACCACTTTTGGGTTTGTGCTAAACCAAAAAACTGATTTTGCGGTAAACTTGGTTATAGACGAACTTCCTACCGTGCATTCAAACATCTACCAAGGTGGACCTGTAGAACTAGAAACCTTTCACTACTTGCATAACTACCCTCACATAGAGGATGCTATAGAGATAGGCCCCAAAATATACTGGGGTGGCAATTTTATTCAGATACACACCGGCATCAGAAATGGCGAACTGGACGCTGATCAATTTTAGTTTTTTGTGGGCTATAGTGGATGGGCACCAGGGCAATTAGAAGTAGAGTTAGCAGAAAAAGCATGGATCGTTGGAGATTTGGATGCCAAATACATCTTTGATAAATCTATAGCAGATGATGACCTTTGGAAACACGCCATACGTGGCACTGGAGGCAAAAATTCATTATTGGCTAACTCACCCAAAGATCCAAAGTTAAATTAGAATCACCATTCTCTAGACCCCAAACAATGGCATTATATTTTGATTATGCCGTTTTTAATAAAAAATTTATGTTGATTTGAACTAACCTTTAATTTAGAATTACAAAATGGACAGCGTTTTACTTAATGTACACAGCATACTACGATGGGCAGTATTGATTTTTGGGCTATATGCCATCACAAAATCTGCTAGAGGATATTTCTTGAAACAAGACTATACTCCACAACATAATATGTCTGCCACTCTATTTATAGCATCGGTGCACATGCAAGCCGTACTTGGTTTATTGCTCTTTTTCTCAAGAGGATGGGCAAGCAATTTTTCTAAAATGGGTGAAATAATGAGCAATGCTACCCAGCGATTTTGGACTGTAGAGCACTTGTTTGGGATGCTGCTAGCTGTGGTGCTCATACAAGTGGGTAGAACTAAGTCAAAAAAAGCTACTCACACTGCTAAAAAGCACAAAACAGCTCTTATCTTCTTTAGCATCGGTATGCTCATTATCTTTGCAATGATTCCGTGGCCTTTCAGAGGTGAAATAGCAAGAGCTCTTTGGCCATAATCAGATATTAATAAAAATTAAAACTTGAATAAAGAAACACTTACAGCGGTAGCAGCCATTCTAGGCAATGGGTACAAATGTTATGCTTCAGAAAGTACTGGAGAAGTATTTGCTGCTGAGGATATCAATCTGGAAGACAGAAAAGCTGGCAACTTCAAAGAGTTTGTACCACTTGATGGACCGATAACTTTTGGTATCATGGAGCATTACTGTGCCTTGGTAGAAGACTTCGGAAAACAATCTGAGCTTATGGAGGCTATGATGTATGAGCAGCCTTTTCTTACATTCAAACGAAAAGTCTATGCCATCGGACTGGCTGATGAGTGGATTGCATATCGCACTAGTAAGATAGTGGAGATATTAGAGAAAGGATAGGCCTCTCCTACCCTACATACTTCCCTATCATATCGCGTAGTTCGTCTATATTCTCACTATTAGCCGCAGATATAAAAACTACATTTTCGTCCAACTTGGCCATCCAAGTTTTCTTAAGAACTTCCAAATCATAAATCGCTTCATCCTCGAAGATATCCTCTGAGGTAGCTGCTGGTTTATACTTATCTATTTTGTTGAAAATAGTAATCATCGTCTTGTTGCTCGCTCCTATTTCT
The DNA here is from genome assembly GCA_028339355.1 of Bacteroidia bacterium. Lineage (GTDB taxonomy): Bacteria > Bacteroidota > Bacteroidia > NS11-12g > UBA9320 > UBA9320. The sequence goes on along the minus strand of JAOLBX010000019.1, from coordinate 11,898 downwards.
GCAAGTGTTTGTGTCACAGTATCCATTTGCTCCTCAAACTGTGGGTGACTGACGTCGACCACATGCAGTAGAATATCGGCTTCTATCACCTCATCCAGGGTGCTCTTAAAACTCTCCACCAGTTGATGTGGTAGTTTGCGTATAAAACCTACGGTATCGGACAATAAGAAGATGCAGGGCTTATAAGTGACCGGGTCTGGCGGGAATACCACTTTTCGGACGGTACTGTCTAGTGTGGCAAAAAGCTTGTCCTGTGCGAGCACATCAGATTTTGCTAGTAGATTCAAAATAGTAGACTTACCTACGTTGGTATAGCCTACTAGGGCAACACGTTTCTGAGTTTCTCTATTCTTACGACGTGTTACACTCTGCTTATCTATAGCTTTCAACTCCTTTTTGAGCTTGGCTATTTTATCTCTTATGACACGTCTATCTGTTTCTATTTCCTTCTCACCTGGTCCTTTCATCCCTATTCCCCCTTTTTGTTTTTGAAGGTGAGTCCACATGCGTGTTAGACGAGGAAGTAAGTACTCACTTTGAGCAAGCTCTACTTGGGTTTTAGCCTGAGCAGTTTGAGCATTTTTGGCAAAAATATCAAGTATAAGGCTACTTCTATCTACTATTTTGCACTGTATATATTCTTCTAAATTTCTTATTTGCGACGGACTGAGTTCATCATCAAAAATAGCTAGGTCTATCTCGTTCTCTTTCACATATGCCGTTATCTCATCCATTTTTCCTGTACCTATGTACGTTTTAGGGTTTGGATTTTCCAACCGTTGGGTGAAACGCTTCAACGTTTTGGCTCCTGCGGTGTATGCCAAAAACTCTAACTCATCCAGATATACACTGCTCGATTTTAGCGGGGTACTCTTAGGCTCTACTCCTATCAGTATGGCTTTTTCTGGCTCTTTGATATTGTTAACTTGATATCCCAATAGACAATAATGATTTTAAAATTCGTTCTTTGTATAGATTTAACTCACTTGCAAAAGTACATCTTAAATATACGCCTACTCGTTCTCTTAGTATTTCTATACGCACTCGGAGCACAAGCACAGGTCTTGCAATGGAGTCAGCCAACAAAACTCAAAGGAACAGCAGTATTTACCAAGGTAATAGGCGAAAACGAAAATGGGGTGTTTTTACTTCGTTATCGAAATAGATTTTATACAAAGAGTATTATCCTAGAAAAGTATACCCATCTTTTAGTTATAGAACAAGGCAAGGCTATAGATCTGAGAAATGCAAGACTCATAAAGCTATATATGACCGCTAAAGGATTGCTCATCATAAAATCTAAATACAATAGAGCCCAGCAAACAAATGAGCTAATTGCACAATGGTATGACTTCAACCTAAAACCAGTTGGCCCTGCCAAAACGGTTGCTACCGCCGTACCCAAAGAATTTGGAGACAGAGGTAGTTTCAGGTTACGCATAAGTGATGACCATAGCTTTATATCCTTACTATACACAGAGTTAAGTGAAAACAGAGAGATAATAGTTCATCATCAACTACTTGATAATGAACTGAATGCCAAGTACGCCAAGACCGTACTCCTACCCTATCAATACCAAAATTTCGTAATCAATGACTTTTTGGTAACCAATAATGGTGAAACACATATCGCTTGTAAGACCTATCAAAAGGAAAGAAAAAAAATTAAAAGCACAACTCAACGATTGTTTCACTTTAAAGACTCTACCCTAAATGATTTTGTAATCACAGATAGCCTTTCTATCAAATCTAGCCAACTGGTTTATGACAGAGCAAATGATGCAGCCGTAGTAGTGGCACTCTATGGGAGTACGAATAGATATGGCTTGTTGGGCACCTTTTTTTATAGGCTAAACAAAGACGCCACCGAAGGAAGTATGCAATATGGCCCCTTCAACGAATCTTTTATGGAAAAAGTAAAGGTCAATGATCGGAATGACGGAGCCATCTCCGAAGGCTACGGTATCATAAAGGCTATTCCTAGATCTGATGGTGGTATGATGCTCATCACTGAGCAAAAAGAAGTAGCTACAGAGGACGATGTTGTATTGGTAAATGGTATACCACAAAGCACTTCCAAAAATATATATAACTTTAATGAACTATTAATTATCAACTATGATAGTGCAGCATTTATAGATTGGCATAAGGTTATTACCAAAAATCAAACTACGGTAAATGATGCAGGGTACTTCAGCTCAGCAGTAGTGTATGTAGGTGACAAATACATACAACTGCTATATAATGATCAGCTGAGGAGCTCAGGAGATGTTATGCAATACACCATCTATAACAATGGATTTGAAGAAAGCAGTAAACTCCTAAAAACAGAATTAGACTTTGTGGCCGTCATACCCTCGGAGTCCAAACAAGTTTCTTCGAATAAAATAATAATTCCTACCTCAAAAAATAGGAGATTTGCCCTCATCAAACTGGTATATAATTGATACAAGCCATTACCCAAAAATTCATTACTGCCTTGCTATTTTCACTAGCACTGGTAATTGGCTATTGGTTCATTCTAGATTTTGGAAGCACTTCACTATTGCTAAAGCTAGGCTTGCTCCTCGTCGAAGGTTTGTTGCTAAATTATTTTTGTTTAAGATACAGCATATTGGGTCTGGAGAGCAATATGCCTCTCGTCCTATTTTCTATACTGTCTGTACTCATAGTGCCTGACTTATCTTACTCTGACCTTATTTATGGCATCATTTGGCTAGCTGCAGTATTTCTAGCATTTGAATGCAGAGAAAACCCAAATGCAAGCACCAACTATATGATCTACTTTGGTGTATTACTCGGTGTCGCTCAAACGATCAATCACATTAGTGTTTTATTGATTATTCCTGTCTTTATCCTATTTCTACAAACTGGCACTAGAGGTCCACGCAGTTTTATATTGAGCGGTGTCTATTTTCTAATGATTGTTTTTTCATATGCGGGCGTAGTCTATGTGATGGGAATTCAACACAAAATTTGGGAGCTTATCCCAAGGTTATCAATAGATTATACTGCATTCAATACCATTATAACTAAGCTGTTTTTTCCATTTATATTACTCAGCATAGCTATACACATCCTCTTGGTCAATAGCTACAAGTTTAGATTCCCCAACAAATCAAAAAACTTGAATTACACTATGCTTATTCAGCTGATAATAGCACTCATACTCCTAGCTATAACCTCTGAAATTAACTTGTTTATTTATGTCATTCTGGCCTCCAGCATATTGCTTAGTTTTGGCTTTGTTTACAAGAAATCAAGCACATTCGCCAATGCCGCATTTGCTAGTTTGGTATGCATTTCGCTCTGTTCACTGTATCTCTATAAGATATTAATCTTGTAACAGAAGTAATATTTAATTTTCTTTGCGGAGCGACACTAACAAAATAGGATAAGATGAACGAGGATATAAAAATGATAATGGACATGCTAAATGATGACGTAGAAAAGAGTCTAAGCCATGTAGCAGGGGAAATAGGAAAACTACGAGCTGGTAAAGCAAACCCGTCTATGCTAGACAGTGTAATGGTAGAATACTATGGTAGCAAAGTGCCGCTAAGCCAAGTTGCCAATGTAAATACTCCAGATGCTAAGACTATAATGGTAAAACCGTGGGAAAAAGCCATGTTGGACGAAATAAGTAAAGGTGTGATGCACGCCAACCTTGGTCTAAACCCTCAAAACGATGGTGAGCAGGTAATAATAAATGTACCTCCACTTACCGAGGAAAGAAGATTACAGCTGGTAAAACAAGCCAAAGGTGAATCTGAACACGGCAAAATAGGCTTACGAAGTGCTCGTAAAGACGCAATAGATGCTATAAAAGCTCTTCAAAAAGATGGACTGAGCGAGGACATGGCTAAAGATGCCGAAGCAGATGTACAAAAGGTGATAGCCGATTATAGCAAACGCATCGACGATGCGATTGTCAATAAAGAGAAAGAGATAATGACTATTTAAGTCTCCTCTTTATGATACAACAAGCTATTTGCTGAGCTGATCTTTCTAGCAAAGACGCTTACTAAACTTGATTCTTATCCACTTTTTTTATATTTGTTATTTGCTGTATTCGTGCAATCGGGACTTCACAGCGAGATTTTATTTAATTGGAAGAGTATGACTAGAAACTGAACAGAATACACATTTATGAACATAGCCAGGGAATCCCTTTTTATGTTTATTGTACAACTGTTTGTGGGATCCATTGGCTCATCTATAACGTGGAAACTAGTATTATTTAGCTTTGTTGCATCCATACTTTTTGGTGTATTATCCATCCGATATTACAGATACCTGGACAAAAAAGGTAAGTTGTATGGGTGTCCTGCTCCAAAATTTGGTCATAAGACCTGGAAAGAACACCAGGAAGATAAAAAGCTTAAATCCAAAGATGCTTAGAGCAATTTTGCTCTACAACTTTAAAATTATTTCCATCTTGTTCTAATACATACAAACACAAGTTGTTGTGTTTAAACTCATCCATACGTTGTAACGGAGTTTGAGTAAGAAGGCACATAAAACTACGCATAGCTCTACCATGCATAGCGATGAGTATCTTTTTTTCATCTGTTCGAGCCATAAGCTTTTCCAATCCTTGTTTCTGTCTACGTTGAAGGGCATTTGGTGTTTCCCCATTTTGCACACATCTATCTAGCAAGCCTGCTCTCCAGTCCGCCACCATGTTATGATAGACTTTTATGCTATCAGGAGTACTTACTAATCCTTCAAATATTCCCCAGTTAATTTCGTTCAACTCTGCCATAGGATGTGGCTTATATCCTGCCTCTGCAAAACGGGCCACACTTTGTTGTGTCCGCTTGAGCTCACTAGTATATATTTTATCAAATCGGATGTGATGGTATGCCTTATAAAATTGTTCGGCTTGTTTTCTCCCAGCATCATTCAAGTCGCTATCTATACCACTTCCTTGTACTATACCTTTCTTATTATAGTCTGTTTCTCCGTGTCTAATGATATAAATAGTTTTCTTTGTACTCACTTTAAAAGTCTGAAATTTTGATACCATACAAAGCTATAAACATATCGCAATTAAACGAGTTTGGGAAGAATACTTTGGCAGAACATTTGCAAATGGAAGTGACAGAAGTGGCACAGAACCACGTCACTATGCGTATGCCAGTGACCACCCAGGTACAACAGCCACTGGGCATGCTTCACGGCGGAGCAGTAGCCGCTTTGGCCGAAAATGTGGCGAGCCTTGCAGGCAATTTGGTAGCCAATGAGCAAGGGAAGGTGTGTCTAGGATTGTCTTTGAATACTAATCACCTAAAAAGTGTAAGAGACGGGATGGTATACGCCACAGCTAGACCTATACACCTCGGAAGATCTACCCAAGTATGGGAGATAGAAACTAAAACAGAGGAAGGTGTACTCATCAATGTATGTAGAATGACACTTGCAGTAGTAGATAAAAAATAATGGATTTAAAAAACATAGGAGCTCTCATATATCTCCCTAGTGAGAAAAAAATAGAACGCTATTCGGCTGACTCGATGGAGTCTTTCGACGAAATAGATGCCTATTGGCTACAACGAGAAGGTTTGCTGTTTTATCCGTTTGATAGAAGTAAACAAGCCTATTTTTTTAGTGATAAAAAAGCTGAAAATGAGATAAAAGAATTTGACCTATCTCCTAATGAATCTCTAACCCAGACAGAATATGAAACCAGTGTATATATGGCTTGTGCAGAAATGCAAGAAGGCACTCTGGACAAAGTTGTACTCGCTCGCAATGAGATTTTAGAAGGAGAGTATAATGCTCAAAACTCGTTTCAGAATGCTGTAAAAAATTATCCCGACTCCTATGGGTACTACGTAAATATAGGACCTGAAGAATGGGTAGGTGCTTCTCCTGAGTTACTGATACACTACGAAGAAGGAGTGCTTTATACAGTAGCACTAGCAGGCACCAAATCTCTACAGGATGCTTTCACAGAAAAAGAACGTGAGGAGCAAGAGATGGTATCAGATTTTATAGAAGCAAAACTGCAAATAGTTGGTCTATCCTCATTTACCAAATCTGAGGTTACCGAGGCTATTTTTGGAGAAATAAAACACCTAAAGACTGCGTATACCGTGCAGGCGGATAAAATACAAGCACTCGAATTGCTCAAGCACTTACAACCCACCAGTGCCGTGTGCGGACTACCTAGAGACAAGAGTTTTGCTTTTATCCAGGAGTTTGAGACGATGAATAGGAGTTTTTACTCTGGGCTTACGGGGGTGCTTCGCAAAGAGAGTGCTACTTTCTTTGTCAACCTCAGATGTATGCGTTTTTATGGTAAAAATGTAGAGCTTTTTGCAGGTGCAGGCATCACCAAAGACTCTGACCCTACCGCAGAGTGGGAAGAGACGGAGAAGAAAATAGCAACGATTAGAGAGTTGCTATAAGCTTCCTAATTTGTCGTTTTAGTTTATGAACTGACGATGTTTTTTTTGCATACGGGCTTATTACTTTATCGGAAATTTGTATAACTAGCAGTTATTCAATGACCTCCACTTTTTACAATCAAAAAATACTGTGCCTATTTCTTCGACAACTCATCCAAAGCTCCTGGCAAAGAACTGTACTTAAAGACATAGCCTGCTTTTTTGATTCTGGTGTTTTCTATTCTGGTCCCCTCCAACACCATACTAGACATTTCTCCAAGCACTATCTTAAGAACGACTCCTGGCACATTGGGCAAGAGTACCCTCTTATTTATGGACCTACAAAGTTGGTTTGTAAAATCCGACACGATTACATGTTCATCTGCTACGGCATTGTATGTTTTGGATTGTCCATTTTGCAAGATGAAATAGAAAATGCCACACAAATCTTCTATGTGAATCCACGGTAAATATTGCTTTCCGCTACCCAACGGTGAGCCCAGATAGAAACGCGATAAATCACGCATTTTTTTGTAAACCCCTCCTTCCCTACCAAGAACTACACCAAGTCTTAAGACGCTAGTATTATTAATCAGATCAGAATCCAATCCACGATACTCCTCTTCCCATTGGTCACATACTGATGCTAAAAAATCCGAGCCTTTTGGCGACTCCTCATTAAAGATTAAATCTTCAGTCACAGATCCATAATAACCTATAGCTGATGTTCCAATAAACGAATTTAGTTGGATGTTATTTTCTCGAATAGCTTTGTTCAAGGTACGCACCGAGTCCATCCTGCTGTTTACTATTTGCTCCTTGCGTGTAACGCTCCATCGCTTATCCCCAATATTTGCTCCTGCAAGATTGACAACATCTGATACACCTTCGAAACTAGATTCGTCGATTTCCTGTAATTGAGGATTCCATTGAAAATACTTGATCAATTTATTGCCTGAACTTCTAGCATTGCGGCTTAATATGTTGACTGCTATCCCGTGACTTGTGAGATAACTAACCAAGTTCTTCCCAATAAAACCAGTGCCTCCTGTTAGTAGTACTTTCTTCATATGAAATGCTTGAAATAGTTTAGTTTTAGTATTCGGCTAGGATTCATCCATTCAAAAATAGGCCATTTTATTCCTATCTTATGGTTGCACATAGAAGCACTGCTTATTCCAAAGCCCTGGCCAGCATTTCTTCATATTCATCATTTGCCACTTCCACTGCCCCAAACTGGAGTAGATGAACGTTAATATATTGAGTGTCGAGCAGTCGATATTTGTTTTCCTTTAGAAACTGAACCAAGAAAACGAGTGCTATTTTACTGGCATCTGTCTCTTTATGAAACATGCTTTCTCCAAAAAATGCCTTACCCATTGATACGCCGTACAATCCACCTACGAGCTTTCCCTCACGCCACGTCTCAAAACTAAAAGCATAGCCCATATCGTATAGTTTGGTATATGAGTCTATGATGTCTTGACTTATCCATGTATCCTCCCGCTCAGCACACCCACGCATGGTTCCTTCAAAATCTCCATTGATTCTCAATTCGAAATACCCTTTATTAAAAAGCCTCCTCAGATTTTTTGAAATATGAAATGTTTCTAGAGGAATGATACCCCGCATATCCGGCTTAAACCAAAAAATCTCATTGTTATCTTCTGGCACAGCCATCGGAAAATATCCTTTGGAATAGGCATAGAGAAGTTCGGCTGGGTCTAGCATAATATTACTTTTGCAAAAGAAATTTTTTTTAAATGAAAATCATCTGTATTGGAAGAAATTATGCTGCTCATGCAGCAGAGCTAGGAAATGAGATACAAAAAGAGCCTGTTATTTTTATGAAACCAGACTCTGCAGTGTTTAGACAACGAGACGCATTCTACTTACCGGACTGGACCAATGATGTACAATACGAACTAGAAGTAGTGGTACGTATAAATAGACTTGGAAAAAACATAGAGTCCAGATTTGCTTCGAAGTACTATCAAGAATTTACGATAGGAATAGATTTCACAGCCCGTGATGTCCAGAGCCAATTAAAAGCAAAGGGGCTGCCATGGGAAAAGGCCAAGGCCTTTGACCAGAGTGCGGTGCTGGGAGAATTTCTAAGTGCTGATGAATATGATTTGAGTAATCTCAATTTTCAATTGTACAAAAATGGCGACCTAGTTCAAGATGGCAACACTTCTCTGATGCTCCACAATATTCCAAATATCATAGAACACTGTTCGCAGTATTTTACTCTTAAAATCGGCGATTTGATATTTACTGGAACGCCTGAAGGTGTAGGTCCAGTAACGAGTAGGGATCTGCTAGAAGGTTATATAGAAGGTGAAAAAGTGCTGAATGTTAAAATTAAATAAAGTACTTGGCCATTGAGAGTGCCACTCCGTGCTCTTTGTTTGTAGCCGTAATATCATTTGCTATGGCAAGCACTTCATCTTTGGCATTGCCTACTGCAACCCCTACTCCTACCGCTTCTAGCATTTCTATATCGTTGTAATTATCGCCAAATGCAATAATTTGATGCCAATCCAGTTCTTTGTACTTATTCTCGAGTAGCGTTGCAATAGCTGATTTTTTAGAAATCCTCTTACTTGCTATCTCAAGGTATGTATCCTTCGACTTATAAACGTGCAAATCGTCATTCAGATATTGTATGAGATTGTTATATAGAACTGAAATCTGCTCTGAAGGCCCCATACACATTACCTTATGTGCACCTTTATTTGTTTGAGAATAAAGTCCCAAGGTGTCGTCTAAACTCTGTATAGAAGGGGTTACCTTAGTATTACTAGCTTCCCTATTTGCCCAATAATCCATACCCGGAACAAACCATTCGTCATTATTATAAATACTCACATGTATCTCTGTGCCAAGGCTGAATTCTACGATTTTTTTAACCTCTTGAAATCCTACTTCTGTACTACTAAGCACTTTTATACCGTCCAGGACTAACCCCCCGTTATAGGCTATCATAGGGCTGTCGAGTATATCAACATCTCGTTGTAAATGACGCATAGCATCCGGCATACGCGAAGAAGCTAGTATAATATCACAACCATTTTTTATTCGTAAAAATTCAGAAATAGTCTCTGGAGCTAATTCTCGTTCTGCATTGAGCAGAGTGCCATCTATATCGGTACACAGGAGTTTATAAGACATGGTACAAGATTACTAAAATAAGCCAACACTTAAGCCATTCTTTGAGTGCCATGTTTTCTTAACTTTGCCATACGTCAAAATACAAGTCATGAAATTAAAAAACTACGCCGAAGGACATTGGAGAGAGCATAAAGGAGAAGGGTTTGAACAATACAATTCGATAACTGGCGAGCTCATAAGCACTGCAAGCAGTGAAGGTCTTGATTATGAAGCCATGATGGATTATGCCCGCAGAGTAGGCGGTAAAGCTCTTCGTGATATGACTTTTTATGAACGTGGTTTCATGCTCAAAAAGCTTGCACTTCACCTTGATAGTATTAAGAAAAAATATTATAACATTTCATATTTGAGTGGTGCGACCAAAGGAGATAGCTGGGTAGATATTGATGGGGGAATTGGCACACTCTTTACTTATGCGAGTCTAAGAAGACAAATGGGAAATCAGCGTTTTTATGTAGATGGCGATACCGCCAAGATTAGCACAAATGGAACTTTTGTGGGGCAACATATCATGAGCCCAAAGCAAGGTGTAGTAATCCACATCAATGCATTCAACTTTCCTATCTGGGGAATGCTAGAAAAACTGAGTGCAAATCTTTTGGCTGGGGTACCTGCTATAGTAAAACCTTCTGAAATTACTTCATATCTAACACAAGCGATGGTAGAAGATATAGTAGCATCTGGCATAGTTCCCGAGGGAGCCATACAGCTAGATTGCGGTAAAGGACACGGCATCATTGATAAACTCACTTCACAAGACTTGGTAACTTTCACCGGAAGTGCACATACGGGAAGGATGTTAAAAAGCATGCCGCACATCGTAGAAAACGCCATTCCATTCAATATGGAAGCAGATAGTTTAAACGCTGCTATCCTTGGAGAAGATGCTGCTCCTGGAACTGTAGATTTTAATCTATTTATAAAAGAAATACGCCGCGAGATGACTACTAAAGCAGGACAGAAGTGTACTGCTATACGTAGAATAATGGTGCCAGAAAAATACTTGGAAGATGTACAAATAGCTATAGGCAAAAGCTTGGGGCAAACTACCTTGGGTGACCCTGCGGCTGAAGGCGTAAGAATGGGAGCTATAGTAAACAGAGCCCAAGTAGATGTGGTAAGAAATCGAATCTTGGATATGTCTAAAGAAACTCCAATTGTAGCTGGGGATCTAGAAAAATTTGAGGTAATAGGAGCAAACAAAAAAACAGGTGCTTTCCTTCCTCCTATTTTGATGCTGAACGATAATCCTTTCCAAAAAACACAGACGCACGAGGTAGAATGTTTTGGTCCTGTGAGCACACTAATGCCGTATAATGGAATAGAGGAAGCAGTGGAACTAGCTAAAATGGGCAAAGGCTCACTTGTAAGTACAATTGCCACTTCTGATGTGAATATTGCCACAGATTATGCTGTGGAAGCAGCGGCATATCACGGTAGAATACTAGTTCTCAATGAAGAATCTGCTCCTGAAAGTACAGGACACGGATCGCCTATGCCACAACTGATGCACGGCGGACCAGGCAGAGCTGGAGGCGGGGAAGAGCTAGGCGGAATAGGAAGTGTGAAGCACTACCTACAACGTACCGCACTGCAAGGTCACCCAAGTATGCTTACTGAGATAACACAACGTTATCAGTACGGAGGACAGTACAAAGAGAAGGATGTACACCCATTCAAAAAGTACTTTGAAGATATAGAAGTAGGCGAAACTGTAATCACAGCTAAGCATACAATTACAGTTACAGATATCGTGAACTTTGCTAATGTGAGTGGAGACAACTTCTATGCTCATATGGACGAAACATCGCTAGAAGGGACCACATTCGAAGGGCGAGTAGCTCACGGGTACTTTGTACTTAGTAAAGCTGCTGGATTATTCGTAGATGCTAAGAAAGGACCAGTATTGCTCAACTACGGACTAGACGAATGCAGATTTACAAAGCCGGTATATCCTGGTGCTACCATCGGCGTCCGATTTACTTGTAAGGAGAAAATAAACCAAGAGAAAAAATCTGAAGACGACGTGGCTAAAGGGATTGTAAAGTTCTTAGTAGATGTATATGACGAAACTGGAGATACTGTTGCCTTTGCTACTATCCTTACGATGGTGAAAAAGCGTAATCAGGAGGATGAGTTGTAAAGGGAGACATTAGATTTTAGATTTTTAGATGTGAGACTTATAGTTTTAATTGCTCAATAATTTCATAAAACTCACACTTAATTTGGCATTCAGAATTAGGGTTTGGTTCTAAGTCTCTCAATAAATATTTTGGATCAAAATCAAATAAAAACTCATTGTTTTCCTTAGCAATAAGAACATCCGAGAATC
>JAOLBX010000018.1 GCA_028339355.1 Bacteroidia bacterium | reverse complement strand
CACTTTATACGGAAAGTATGAAATTAAATAATGAGAACACCTCACAATACAAGTTATGGTGTATTGATAACAGCTCTCAAAATGAAAATCTAGTTTACATTAAATAGAGGTAAATGTGACGGGCAATTATGGACAAACAAAAAAACGGAATAGTGAACTAAAATTCAACTATTCCGCTCTGGTAGACCGAACAAGAAGCAAACTAGGGATGAAATTGTTGATTATGTGGGTAATAGCCCTGCTAAATTCTCAGAACTTATGGACCTATTTATATCGGGAAATACGCGAGTGTCGCAGACAACCAGTTGGGCAATTGGCATTCTCGGCGAGAAACATCCAGTGCTTATAGCTCCATATCACCAATTACTTCTCGCCCATGTACAAGACAAGAAAAAGCACACCGCGGTAAGACGGAATATTGTAAGAATATATCATACAAGTCCCATACCAAAAGAAATAGAAGGCGAGTTCTACGATATTGCTTTAGGATTTGTGACTAAAATGAAAGAAGCAATAGCAGTGAAAGCTTTTAGTATGCGTTTATGTGAGCGTATAGCTATAAAATATCCTGAACTCATCTCAGAATTATGCATTGTGATAAAAGCCTCACTTCCTAACGCAAGTTCAGGAGTAAAAAATCGAGGCACTTATATACTAAATAATCTCAAAAAGGTGCATAATCTAAGGTAATTGTCTAAATATATAGTGCTTAGCTACTTTCGATTGTTTATAAGTGCACACTATTTTAAATGTTCAAGAGTCAATTACTCTAATTTTGCTGCTACTGTAAATTTAAAATGAAAAAGTCCACATATACATTCGTGATATTCTCTATCTGCACTCTTGCAGCTTGTGTTCCTACTCGAAAATTTGAAGCCCTGCAAGTGAACTATGATAATCTGAAAAGTGATTTTGATGAAATGAAGTCACTAAAAGATTACGGTGACAAGACGTTCGATGAACTCAAAGAAAAATATGCAACTTTAGAAGATAGATACACCAAATTGAATAAAGAACGGCTCCAAGATGAAGAAGAGCTAAAGAGAACAGGTAAATCGTACGATATTTTAAGTCAGAACTATAAAAACCTCATATCCAGTACAGAAAACACAAAGAAAAACCTCGGATCTGAATTAGAAAAGCTTGATAAAGAGCTAGACACTAAAAAAAGAGAGCTTTTTGCCAAAGAATCTAGCTTAATCGCAAAAGAGCAAGAAGCTGCCAAACTAAAAACCGAATTAGACGCTTTGTCCATCTCATTAAAAGAGCGAGAGAAAAAAGTGAATGAGCTACAAGCTAAACTTGACTCCCAAGAAAAAGCACTCACCGATCTCAAAAATAAACTTACAGAATCATTGATTGGGTATAAAAACAGTGGTATAAGCGTTGTACAAAAAGATGGAAAAATATACGTCTCACTAGACAATAGTTTATTGTTTCAATCTGGCAAAACTGACATGGATTGGAAAGGAAAAACAGCTCTGCTTAAAGTAGCTGAGAATTTGAAAGGTCTAGAAGACTTTGACATAATGGTAGAGGGACATACGGACAATGTACCTATGAAAACTGATGCTATAAAGGATAACTGGGATCTAAGTGTGCTTAGAGCAACATCCGTAGTACGGTACCTCACAACAGAAGGAAAAATGAATCCAAATATGATAATACCAAGCGGCAGAAGTAAATATGTGCCTATAAACACTTTAGAAACTAAGGAAGCTCGTGCAGTAAATCGACGTATTGAGGTTATTCTGACTCCAAAGCTAGATCAACTGATGGAGATATTGAAGTAGGCAACGTGCTTCTTTATAAAATCTATTTCTTCTGACCTAGTAAGTAGGCTTTGTGAAAAGCTTCCAAATTACCATCCATTACGGCTTGCACATTACTTGTTTCTTCACCGGTTCTAACGTCTTTTACTAGCTTATATGGGTGCATTACATAGTTACGAATTTGGCTACCCCACTCTATTTTCATCTTACCATTCTCTATCTCAGCACGTGCATCTGTTTGTTTACGTAGCTCTATATCATATAATTGAGACTTAAGCATCTTCATGGCTTCTTCTTTATTTGCCAGTTGCGAGCGTGCCTGAGAACAAACCACCATTATACCTGTTGGTTTATGAGTAAGTTGCACCTTGGTCTCCACTTTATTGACGTTTTGACCACCTGCACCTCCACTACGTGAGGTCTGCATATCTATCTCACCCCAGTTTAGTTCTATCTCTATACTATCATCTACTACCGGATATATATATGCAGAAGCAAAACTTGTATGTCTCCTATTGCTGCTATCAAATGGACTAATTCGCACTAGTCTATGTACTCCATTATCTCCTTTAAGATAGCCAAATGCAAAATCACCAGTAATCTGTACACTTATGGATTTGATACCAGCTACATCACCATCTACTTGATCGATGACCTCTGCTTTGAACCCATTATTCTGAGCCCACATAATGTACATACGACCCAGCATACTAGCCCAGTCGTTGCTCTCTGTACCTCCTGCACCTGCATTTATTTCAAGGATGGCATCCAGTTGATCTTCTTCACCACTAAGCATATTCTTAAACTCAAGGTCTTCGAGATTGAGCAGCGTTTTTTGGTAGTTAGATTCTATTTCATCATCTACCTCTTCGCCCATTTCTTTGAACTCTATGAGTACTTCTATCTCTTCCACACCTGCATTTACAGCTGCCCACGCATCTGTCCATATTTTCTTTTTCTTGATGTTTCGTAAATGAATTTCTGCTTTTTTGGGTTCGTCCCAGAAGCTAGGATCGTGGGTTTGTTGCTCTTCATCTGCTATAAGAGCTAGATTCTTGGCTAAGTCAAAGATAGTCCGCAAGCTTAGCTGTGCGGTCTTTAATGTCGTTGAATTGATCTGATGTCATTGGAGCAACGAAGGTAATAATCCGTATGAATTTGACATAAAAAAAAACGCCAATCGATTACTCAATTGGTGTACTTCTTAATATCAATAAAATTTTATTTTTCTCCAAGAAGATAATATACACCTAAGTATCCCATCATGTTCTTGTTTCGGAAGCGATCGTTACCATCATATCCTATTTTATCATTAGTCGTATGCTCCGTAAATACAAGGCCAGCACCTAAGTCTATTCCTAATCTAATTGTAACGTCATAAGACAATGATAGTGTCGAGTTTAAACTCCCTATATCATTGTCACCTACGAGCAGAACATTTAAAGTAGTAGGTGAAGAAACTACGCTCTGGTTAGGCAGCAATTGACCTTGGGCTTGCAGTGCTTTACCTCTACCAAATGATTTATAATCATTCTCACTACCAAAGCTTAACCCTACAACATCAATATCAAAACTCAAAGAAAGTTTCTTTGTAATATCATACCCCAAACGAACATATAAGTTGGCAAAGTTGTTTTGAACACTGTTTTGAGTTATTGTGTCAACTTAGTCGTCATTCGAAGTGTATTTTGCGGGTGCAGTAATGTATTCTAAATCATTCCACTAAACACATTTAAACGTACTCCCGGATTAATGTGAAACTTGTCGCTAAACACTTTAAATTCTCTCTCTGCTCCAATTGTAAACATGCCAGCTCCTGATCCTATTGATGCTCCTGTATTCACTCTGTATTGTCCGAATGAAGAACTTACTATACAAATAGCAAAAAAGTAATAATTGATTTCTTCATTTTAATATTCGTTTGACTTCAAATTAAACGGACTATCTGAGAAAAACTTACAAAAAAAAAGAGCTAATTAAAGCTCTCCTTTTATTTTATCTCTTATTTCTTGTATTTCTTCCCTATTTGCAGGTTTGTCAACTTTTAGCATAAGTTCTAGCAAATACTCCAAATCTGTCATATCTCCTATTTCTTCTTCTGCCACATAGCCTAAGTCAAAATTACCTTTAGCACCAATGTATTCGCTTGCTAGTCTGCATATCTTAACTACAGTAGGGTCTTTCTCTTCCAGAGCAAGAGTCCTTATTTCCTGAAGTTGAGTTACTACTTTATCTCCATCAAACTTTTTTGATGAATCTTTCATTAGGTTATTTATTGCTAAATTAGCTTTTGCTTCCCTCATTTTTCTTAAACTTTGCAGCGAAAATAAATTTAAAATTGTTAATAGATTAGATGCGAGCAGAAATAATCACTATCGGAGATGAAATTTTAATTGGTCAAACTGTAGATACTAACTCTGCTTGGCTTGGAAATAAGCTATCTGACTATGGTATAGAGGTAACTCAGATTACCTCCATAAGCGACAAGAAAACTAGTATAATCAATTCACTAGCAGCTGCTGAGACAAGAGCAGACGTTATAATTTTGACGGGAGGCCTAGGCCCTACCAAAGATGACATCACAAAAAAAGTCTTAGCAGATTATTTTGGTGCGAGTCTTGTAACTAATGCTGAAGCTTTGGATAACATCAAAACATTGGTCAAAAAATTCAGCAAGGAGTTGCTACAAGTGAATATAGATCAATCATTAGTGCCCGACAATTGTACGGTCTTGCAAAATTCAAGAGGAACAGCTCCAGGAATGTACTTTGAGGAAAAAGGAAAAATATACATTAGTATGCCTGGAGTACCTTACGAAATGAAAACAATGATGAATAATGTTGTTTTTGAGAAGCTTAATAAAAGAAGCAATAATTTTGCTCTTGTTCATAAAACAATAACCGTAGTCGGTATTCCAGAATCACATTTATCTGCAGCTATAGAACACATAGAAAATTCACTTCCTAGCCATATCGCATTAGCATATTTACCACATCTCAACATTGTCAGATTAAGGTTATCGGGAAAATCGACAGAACTCGATAATGATATATTGGAGGGTCAAATCGACAACTATTTTAGTGAAATCAAAGATATAATTGGTAACGTCTGGTTTGATGGTGAATTTCAATTATCCGAAGTGATTGGTGCTATGCTTAAAAAGAACAACCTGACTATTGGCACAATAGAAAGTTGCTCGGGTGGCTACCTAGCTCATCAATTAACAGCCATCGAAGGCAGTTCTGCATACTTCAAAGGCAGTCTGCTAACATATGCCTATGAAACTAAAGTGGAGGTGGCAGACATTGACCAAGAAATGCTAGACACCTATGGAGCAGTGAGTGAGCAAGTTGCAAAGTCTATGGCAGTAAATGCTCGAAAAAAACTAAGTGTAGATTATTGTATTTCTACCACTGGTATAGCGGGACCTGGAGGTGGCACTGCATCCAAACCTATAGGCCTCGTCTACATAGGTTTAGCAACACCTGATGGCACAGTAAGTGTGAAAAAGTGTCAGTTTAGAGGGACTCGATTACAAGTTATAGAAAGGACCGCATTTACAGCTTTCGAAATGCAACGACAACACATGATAGCTGCTATGCAAGTGACAAGTCTTTAAAATGTAACTTCTACACTAATATAGACCTATTTTGACTTACCTTTGTACAGCCAAAATGACCAAAGTCCGAATCTGGACCAGTCAAAAAAAGGTACTATAAATGAAAAAAGAAATCGTTCGATTTAACAACTCCAACAACGCCGAATTTATTCAAGCTCTGCGACAAAACGTAAACAACTACTTTAAAGACAACAATATTTCAAAATACGGAAATCTAAACATGCACCTTAAGACTGCATTTATGATACTTCTTTATTTTAGTCCATTGGTGCTTATGTTATCTGGTGCGATAGAAAGCATTGGAATGATGTACTTTATGTGGTTTCTTATGAGTTTAGGGATGGCAGGCATTGGATTATCTGTAATGCACGATGCAAATCACGGTAGCTATTCGAATAACAGAAAAGTAAATGCCTTTTTTGGGTTTATCGTAAATTTCCTAGGTGCTTACCACACCAATTGGATAATCCAACACAACGTACTTCATCATTCTTTTACCAATATAGAAGGACACGATGAAGATATTACGAAACCTGTGATGCGTTTTTCACCTGAACAACCTCACAAAAAGGTGTTTAAGTATCAAGCTTTTTACGCTCCTATATTTTATGGGTTACTCACTATATACTGGTTGCTCGCAAAGGACATAGATCAAACCATACGTTACGGAAAAAGAGGGTTATTGAAAGGGCAAAAGAAGACCACTAAATCTGCATTAGCGGAAGTGATTTTTCATAAAACATGGTACGTCTGCCTCACTTTAGTTTTACCTCTTATAATCTTAGATATTCCTTGGGGTCACGTTGTGATAGGCTTTTTAGCGATGCAGTTTATTAGTGGGCTCATTTTAGCTTTAATTTTTCAATCAGCACATGTCCTTGAAGAAACACACTTTTACACTCCTGGAGAGAATGGTAGTATGGAGAACAATTGGGCTATTCACCAGCTACAGACTACCGCTAATTTCGCCACGGGTAGCAAAGTTTTCACTTGGCTAGTAGGTGGCTTAAATCACCAAATTGAGCATCATTTATTCCCACATGTATGTCACGTTCATTACGGTTCTATATCTAAGATTATTCAAAAAACTGCTAAAGATTATAGTGTGCCGTATCACCATCATAGAACTTTCTACCAAGCTCTAAAGAGTCACTTTACGTTGCTAAACGATTTAGGTAGAAATAAAGACATGGTTACCGCGTAAGTTATTAATTCGTTCTCTTCAAATTCACTAGTTATTTATTCGTGCTATTCTTTGGAATAGTAAACACGAATATACTCCCTTCTCCGTATACAGATGAAACAGTTATTGCACCTCCATTAGACTCTACAATTCGTTTCACTATACTCAGTCCTATTCCGGTACTTTCGTATTCATCTTTAGCATTAAGTGTCTGAAAAATTTGAAAAATTCTCTCAAAATAAACATCTTCAATACCAGGGCCATTGTCTTTAACTTCAAATTTATAGAAGTCATCTTCTTCACTGTAAATAATCGAAATCTCTCCTCTTAGTTTGTCTAGGAACTTAATAGCATTGCTGAGTAAATTCTGAAAAATCTGTTGCAGACGTATTCTATCATAACTTACTATGGGTAAATTATCATCTATCTTGATTGTACAAGTATCTGGTGGTGCAATCAGGTCTATAGTCTCTGCCAACAAAACACTTACATCTACTTCTTCTTTTTCATTCTTTAGTTTTCCAAGTTTAGAATACTGCAACACCCCTTCTATCAGACCGTGCATTCTTACTATTCTTGTTTTCAGAAGCGTTAAAAGATCCTGACCCGCTCTATCCAAAACATCTGAATAGTCCGCAATAAACCAATCGGAAAGAGAACCAATTGAGCGTAATGGAGCTTTTAAATCATGTGAAACTACATATGCAAAATCACTGAGTTCTTGATTAACATCTTCAAGCTCCTCTAATAAAGCTTCTTTTTGAGATTCACTCTCCTTACGATCTGATATATCTCGAATAAAAGCACTGAAAAAAGTTTTTTCTCCCTGTTTTACAGGACTAATCGCTAGTTCAATTGGGAACTCATGGTTATCTTTATTGATAGCCGTTATTTCGATTCTTTGATTGAGCACAGGTCCTTCTCCTGAAGCAAAATAGTTCTTCATTCCTTTTTCATGAGCTTCCCTATACTGTTCAGGAATAATAAACTCACTCAATCTGTTACCAGTCACCTCTTCTACTGTGTAACCAAATATTTGTTCAGCATTTTTATTCCATTCTACAATATACCCCTCTTGATTCATAGTAACCATTGCATCAAGCACTGTCTCAAATATGAGTCCTAGTTTATTCTCACTTTGTTCTCTACGCCTTTCTAAGTCTTTTCTTACCGATATATCACGCATTATATCTCTAGACCCTATCATCTTGCCGTTTTCTATAATAGCCGTAGAGTTTACTGCTATTTCTTTTATACTACCATCTTTGGTGATTACTCGACCTTCGTATCCGGAATAGTATCCTTCGGTTTTTAATTTATCCAGATACTCAAGCCAGCGGTGGACATCTTCAGGATGAACTAAACTTGACAAGTCTATTGACTTGCTTTCATTTTTATCATATCCCAGAAGAAGCTCTCCCGCTTTGTTAATTTTTTTAATTTTCCCATCGGCAGAAACTAGGATCAAAGCATCATACATGTTTTCTACCAAGTCATGAAGCTCTTTTTGTCTTTCTTCAATTATTCTTTGAACATTTAGCGACTCTGTTATTTCTAAAAATGAAGCTATAGCTCCCACAATTTGCCCTCCAGTATCTTTGAAGGCAGAGACAGTTATCCTTACCCAGTAAGCGGCACCATTATTTTTCACGATCTTTGCTTCATATGCCTCACTCTTATTTTTCTCTCTTTTTCCATTTAATAATTCTTGTATGAAATACTTAAATCGAATTTGCTCGAATAAATCTTTGGTATAAGTTCCAAACATCTCATCCCTCGTATACCCTGTGATTCTAGCCATGGACTTATTCACATAAGTCACCTTATCATCTAAGTCTACTGCTATTATACCTTCAGTGAGACTATTAGCTCCAAATCTATATAATGATTCCCTTTCAAATAATTTATACTCAGCAACCTGGCGTTTTAGAACCTCATTGAGTGAAGCTCGATGCGAAAGACACGCTCTTGCGCTAACACAAAAATTCTTAAACAAAGCAGCCAATTGGGACTGTTCCCTTTTTATAAAAAGATTATCTTGCTCATTCTGAACTAGTATTACGTAAATATCGTTTGAAAATAAAGCCATTGTTGATTTGTGTACAACCCAGCTATACTAAAATTCTTCTTATTTATCAGCTCTAGCTTGCCTTCTGTTAAATTTTTCAGCTTGGAATGTAATTGAAAAACAAGATTTAGTTGGGACTCGTTTTGTTGCGACTTTGGGAAGGATTCAAGTAGGCCTAAAACATCTCCTTCTCGCCGCCATACACTAGCAAGCTTGCAATTTTTCCTTTGAATTAAGCTAGAAAAAAACGTTTCAGTATTTTTACTTAGATCTAAACTAGTTCCTATCCCTAATGATAACTCAAATAATTCTGCTAGTTCAGATACTAGTTTTGATGACTCATTCTCCATAAATTAGAGTAGATAAATATGTTTTGTTGTATAATTCAAGTCTACCATCTTTAAAAGTAGATATTTCTCCCATTGATAGTAAGCCTTCTATTGTAAGATTAGGATAATTCTCTTGTATCTTGTCGGTGGCCGCATTTATTTCTTTAGTAAAATCATCACCTAAATGTAAAACTCTAGTAACGCAGTCTATAAATAGACAAGAAGAAGGATTACCAGTTACATCATCTATGGCCTCTTGTCAAGAAACTTTAGCTGATTCGATAAGTCTTGCTGGTTCTCCTTTGAGCATATACAATGCCTCATTCTCTGGAATATCATCGATACAATTTAACGTGCCTCTTTCTTTTACTGATATAGGATCTCTGACTATATCTTCATAGCCTTTTCTTGTAATGCCCAATGGGTAACCCTTTGAAACATTAAAAAAGTCGTCTTTAGTAATTTTAGAATTACTTTGCTCATTTACTATTTTGGAGTATGTCTCAAACGCATTTCCCCAATTCAGCTCAAATATCTTACTGTCTTTGGTTTCTGTTGCCACAATTGGACCAGCTACTCTTTGGTAGCCACGCTGAATTCCAATTGCCACCTTTGCTTTCAACAATAAGACAATTGCTTTATCTTGATAAATTCCGTCTTTGTCAAAAACACAAGGTTTCTGCACTAAATCTAATGAACCAGCTCCACTTCCAATGAATCTAAAATCATTGCCCAATTCATAAAAAACTCTATTTAGGAAATCTTGATTATTATCTGCTAAACCATCAAGAAGTATAAGCCCAGTACCTTGGTCTAATTTCTTACTTGCAAAACTTAAACTTTCCAAATCTTTTGAATTGAAAGAAAAAACTTCACCTTCCATGCTGAAATGCTGAATTAAAAACCCAGAATAATGTATTTCTCTATTCGCAATAATGCCTGGAAAAAAAGCACCAAATGACGGTACTTTTGCATTTTGAAGAATGGGCTGAATATCTGCAAAAGAAAACTCTTTTTCTGCTGCTAATATTACAATGATTCCTTCAGTGTATTTATTTACTTG
Organism: Bacteroidia bacterium; assembly: GCA_028339355.1. Classification (GTDB taxonomy): domain Bacteria; phylum Bacteroidota; class Bacteroidia; order NS11-12g; family UBA9320; genus UBA9320. The sequence continues at coordinate 26,706 of JAOLBX010000018.1, read as the reverse complement.
CTCCGCGAGTTCTTGTTTGTTTTTACAATACATAAAATCCTCTATTTTAAAATACCAAATTTATGAATATTTTATAATTGAACGACACTAAAAATTTCCTTTGCTACACGTATTCCATCTAAAGCCGCACTTATTATACCCCCAGCGTAGCCTGCACCCTCTCCACATGGATATAAGTTTACTAAATCTATATGATGTAAATATTTGGAGCGAGGTATTCTAACTGGAGAACTTGTTCTACTTTCAGGTGCCGTTACTATCGCCTTTTCATGGTCAAAACCTTTGAGCCTATTAGTCATTTCTCGCAGTCCTTCTCGCAGTCTGTAGTTTACCTCTTGTGGGTATAGCTGGTTTAAATCCACACTTGTCATACCAGGATTATAGCTACTGTTATTCAGCTTCGTACTCTTTCTTTCTTCAAGGTAATCTACTAAATTTTGTGCTGGAACTTTGTACTCTCCTTTCCCCAATTTATAAGCTTTTTGCTCTATACTTTTTTGAAATTCTAAACCTGACAAAGGACCAAATTTGGCATAGTCCTTCCACTCCTCCTCACCTATCTCAGTCACCCACCCACTATTTGCATATTCACCATTTCGTTTGCTAGGGCTCCAGCCGTTTACCACTACTTCACCAATATCTGTAGCTGCTGGTGCTATTATACCTCCTGGACACATACAAAATGAGAAAGCTCCCTTTCCTTTTACTTGAGTAACTAAGCTATAACTGGCAGGAGGAAGAATAGCCGCATTTTGCTCGTTATGATACTGAATTTCGTTCACCAATATTTGAGGGTGTTCTATCCTAAAACCCATAGCAAATGGTTTTGCCTCTATTGCTATATTTCTTTTGTTTAGTAAGTAGTAAATATCTCTTGCACTATGACCCGTTGCTAAGACTACGTTCTGGCACTCTTCCCACACGTTGTTTATCTCCAACTGACTTACTTTATCATCATTCAATCTTAAATTTGTAAGTTTTGCCCCAAATCGAACCTCTCCACCTTTCTCGATAATTGTGTTCCGAAGTTTTTCTATTATTTGCGGGAGTTTATTTGTTCCTATGTGAGGATGAGCTTCATACAAAATATTTTCATCTGCACCATGCAAGACAAAATATTCCAGTATTTCTTTAATTTTTCCTCTTTTTATTGAACGTGTATAAAGTTTTCCATCCGAGAAAGTACCCGCTCCGCCCTCACCAAAGCAATAGTTAGACTCGGTATTCATAACACCTTCTCTGTTCAATTTTGCAACATCTCTCCTTCTCTGCTTAACAGCTTGTCCGCGTTCTATTACTAGAGGCTTTATACCCAGTTGCAGACATTTTAAAGCTGCAAATATTCCGGCAGGACCAAACCCTACAATATGAACAGTCTTATTGGAATCGAGCGTTTCAAAGTCTGGTAGCTTTAAGGCCTCAGGAGAGTCTTTCTCAGTATACACCTCCAGTCTTAGGTTAAATTTAATGTTCCTCTTTCGAGCATCTAGAGATTTTTTAAGAGTCACTATTGAGCTTATATTCTCATATTTTCGATGCAATTTCGATTTATATAAAGTATCTAAATCATCTATGTTTTTGTGATACTCTTGTATGGGAACACTTAATTCTACTATATCTATAGCCACGATTACTTTTCCAAGAAGTTTCCACAAAGATTTTATAAAAGTTCAATAAAACTCATCTTTGTTAGTATATAATGTCAAAAACAACATACGAATTAGAAAATTACGTAAAACAAACACGTAGAGATATAGTGAGAATGGTACATGGGGTACAGTCTGGTCATCCGGGAGGTTCCTTAGGATGCACTGAGTTCCTTACAGTCCTTTACCAGAACGTAATGCGTAATAACCCTACTAGTTTTGATATATCCGGAAAGGATGAGGATGTGTTTTATCTATCCAACGGGCATATTTCCCCTGTTTTTTACAGCGTTTTGGCACATAGTGGACACTTTCCTATCGAAGAACTCGCTACCTTTAGAAAAATAAACACAAGACTTCAAGGACATCCTACGACTCACGAGGGTCTTCCAGGAGTTCGTATAGCATCCGGTTCATTAGGACAAGGACTTTCTGTAGCTTGCGGCACTGCTCAAGCAAAAAAGTTGGATGGTGAGGATAAACTTGTCTATGTTTTGATGGGAGATGGAGAACTGCAAGAAGGACAAGTATGGGAAGCTGTAATGTATGCTTCACACAATAAGCTTGATAACATTATTGCTACTGTAGATGTAAATGGTAGACAAATAGATGGAGACACCAAGGATATTATGGGTTTTGCAGATCTCAAATCAAAATTTGAAGCCTTCAATTGGAATGTTATCTATATGGACGGAAATAATCTAAATGATGTACAAGATACACTTAGTAAAGCCGGTGTACTTAGCGGAAGTGGTAAGCCCATATGTATATTAATGAATACAGAAATGGGGAATGGAGTCGACTTTATGATGGGTAGCCACAAATGGCACGGCATAGCTCCCAATCACGACCAGCTGGCAGAAGCACTAAGACAAAACCCGTCTGCAGTCGGTGACTACTAGCAGACTTAGCACGGTTTTTGAACTTACCTCTGCGAAATTATGGCAAGATATAACAAAATATGGGCTATTTTACTGCTATTTCTAGCAGTAAACACATACGCCCAATCTCCTAAAACACGGATACTTTTCGTATTAGACGGCAGCGGTAGTATGTATGCTAAGATGGGTTCTGATAATCGAATTACCGTGGCCAAAAGGTTGCTTAGTAGGATGGTTGACAGTCTTCAATACCAAAATGAACTAGAGCTTGCACTCAGAGTATACGGTCATCAAAGCCAAAAGACGGAAAGAAACTGCAAAGACACTAAATTAGAAGTTCCTTTCTCTCCTCGAAATCACCAAGCGATAAAAGATGAGATAAAAGACCTTAGACCTAAAGGCACTACGCTCATAGCTTATTCATTACAAGAGGCTGCTTACGATTTTCCAAAAACACCAGGAGTTCGTAATATTATTATACTCATAACTGACGGTATAGAAGAGTGTGACGGAGACCCATGTGCAGTGTCATTAGCATTGCAAAAACAAGGCGTAGTTTTACGACCATTCGTAATCGGTCTTGGTCTAACGGCTGAGTTCAGAAGCCAATTTGAGTGTGTTGGACGATATTTTGAAGCAGAAACTGAAGCTGATTTTGAGAATGTTCTTAACGTAGTCATTAATCAAGCAATAAATAATACCTCAGCCCAGGTAAATCTACTTGACGCCTATGGACGGCCTACAGAGACTGATGTGAATATGACCTTCACCGACTCTAGGACAGGAGTAGTAATTTCTAATATAGTGCATACACTGAATTACAGAGGACTTCCTGACACTATGTACCTAGACCCGTCTTATTCTTATGATCTAAAGGCTCATACCATTCCACCCATTTACAAGAAAAATATAAAATTAACAGCAGGCATACACAATACGATAGCTATTGATGCTCCACAAGGTTTTCTAAAATTAAAAATAGATGGTGTGACAAATTATAAAAATCTTCAAGCTCTGATAATGGATAAGAGAACAAATGAGATTCTAAATGTTCAAGACTTCAATTCTCAACAGAAGTACTTAATTAATGACTACAAGATAGAATTACTCACTCTACCACGGATAACTCAAGAAAGTGTGGCCGTTCATCAAAACAAAACCACAACCCTTCAGGTGCAACAGCCCGGTAAGTTAAACATTATAACAAGAAACAAGTTGATAATTGGTGTTTACAGAATTCAGAATGGCGAACTTGAAATGGTTAAGAATTTAAAATTAAATACCAACCAAAATATTACTGTAATTCAACCGGGGGATTACAAATTGATATACCGAGAGTCATCTATAAAAGAGTCTAACAGCACTAAGACGTTAGACTTCTCTATTAAGTCTGGCATAATGACACATCTAAACATAAAATAAGCTAAAACATAAATGACTACCCTTACCACAATGGAAAAAAAAGACACACGCTCAGGATTCGGAGATGGACTATACGAAGTAGCCAAAAAAAATGATAAAGTAGTAGGACTATGTGCAGACCTTACAGGGTCACTCAAAATGAACAAGTTTCAAGATGAGTTTCCTGAGAGATTTTTTCAGATGGGAATAGCAGAAGCTAATATGATAGGTACAGCTGCTGGACTAGCTATTTCTGGCAAAATACCATACACAGGTACTTTCGCAAATTTCTCTACAGGAAGAGTATATGACCAAATACGTCAATCAATAGCTTATTCTCATAAAAACGTAAAAATATGTGCTTCTCATGCTGGACTTACATTGGGAGAAGATGGTGCTACTCATCAAATATTAGAAGATATAGGACTGATGAAAATGCTACCGGGCATGACGGTTATTAACCCTTGTGATTATTCACAAACTAAAGCTGCAACCATCGAAATAGCTGATCATGAGGGACCTGTTTATCTACGATTTGGCAGACCAAAATGGCCAATATTTACAACTGATATGGAGTTTACCATAGGAAAGGCACTGCATATGAGAGAAGGTACTGATGTGACTATTTTCGCCACTGGCCACTTAGTATGGAACTCACTTGAAGCAGCTAAAGCACTTGCAGAGCAAGGTATTTCTGCAGAAGTAATAAACATACATACAATAAAACCATTAGATAATAAGGCTATACTCGATGCAGTAGCAAATACAAAATGTGCTGTGACAGCCGAAGAACATCAAATGAATGGTGGCCTAGGAGACAGTATTTGTCAGTTACTAGCTCGTAATACTCCCCTGCCTGTAGAAATGGTAGCCGTGAATGATAGCTTTGGTGAAAGTGGTACTCCAATGGAATTATTAGAAAAGTATGGATTAGGAGTTAAAGATGTAATAGCTGCAGCCAAAAGAGCTGTTTCTCGAAAATAAGTAGTTCCACTACTCATGAAAATCTTATTTATTTACAACAAAAGGGCTGGAAAAAAATTTGAAACCTCCATTGTAAATCAAATAAAAGAATTACTACCGCAATCATATGATTTCTATTTTGTAGATATCCGAAAATTTGAAAGCTTCGATACGACTACTTTTCTGACCTTAGTGGCCATCGGTGGTGATGGAACTGTCAATACTGTGGCAAAAAGATGCAATAATCAAAACTGTACCCTAGGGATCATCCCCAAAGGGTCCGGAGACGGTTTGGCACGATTTCTTGGAATTCCTCGACACGTCCACAAGGCAATGGATACTATTCTTTATGGATCAAAAATTAATATTGATACGGCCCAAATTTCAGACACCTTTTTTATAAATGTAGCCGGTGCAGGATTTGAGGCTGATGTAGCCCACAGATTTGGTACGAAAGGGGTACGTGGTTTGATTGGCTACACAAGGGCTGTCTTCGATTTATTTGGAACTAAAAACGAACATGAAGTTACGTTAACGATAGATGGGAAAAAATCTTCCCTCCCATTCTTTAGTCTAACAATAGCTAACGGAGCACAGTGGGGTAACAATTTTGAAATAGCAAGTGCTGCAGATATACAAGATGGTATGTTGGATATAGCAATCATGAGAAAACCAAAATGGTATCAATTCATTTCACTCATTTCATTTCTAAGAACGAAGAAACAGGAGAATAACTCTTTATTTACATTCTACAAGGCCTCTGCTCTGGAGATAGAGAACAGTGGAAAAAAGTGGCATATCGATGGTGAACCTGTTATGCTTAAAGACAAGAATAAGGTACTTTTACATTCTAAAAGCTTAAACGTAATTATTCCAAAATGACAAAAAAGAAAATGCAGAAACTAGACTTGTCAAATTTCTTTACAAGTCAACAGGAAGATACTGGTTTTCAAGTTCTCAGCGAGTCTGATGGCAAAAAACAAGAACCAGAAGTCAACCTGCCAGCCAATGCTCAAAAACTGACCGTAAGGAAGGAAAAGAAAGGAAGAGGAGGAAAAACCGTAACCGTAATAGAAGGTTATCAAGGCAACCCGCAAACCCTGGAAGCACTTTGCAAAAAAGTGAAACAACAATGCGGTGTAGGTGGATCTGTAGATAAAAAAACATTCATCATACAAGGATATAAAGCAGATCAAGTGGTGAAAATTCTAATCAAAGAAGGCTATAACGCTAAAAAAACTACCATGTAAATAGAAAGTGGAGAAGTTGCATTTATACATGTGCTGGAACTGTCTATACTTTTATCGACCACTCTTATAAGCTAGAGCACTACTGTTTTTAAACTACCCCAAAACACTAAATTTATTCTTATTTTCTTATCTGAATTTAATTTAAATCAGTACTAAATTTACATCTATATAGTATTCAACTTAGGATAGTATATAAAGCCATTTTACCTTTGAAGGTATAATAAGTTATGAAGTCACACCCTATAACGGACAGAGTTTTTGATTTAGCCTCAAAAACAAATAAAAATTTAACACTAGATCAACTTTTAGAATCTGCTGTAGCTCGCAAAGAAGGTAGAATAACAAATACAGGTGCTCTCGCAGGAGATACCGGAAAATTTACAGGACGCTCGCCGAAAGATAAATTCACGGTAGCAGATGCAAAGACAAATGATGAAGTATGGTGGGGAGAAATTAATCAGAAATTTGATGCTGATAAATTTGATGCTCTTTTGGAGAGAGTTATCAATCATTATGAAGACAAAGAAATATTTGTACGCGACGCATATGCTTGTGCAGATCAAGAATATAGACTAAGAGTACGTGTGGTAAACGAAACGGCATACCAAAATCTCTTTGTTCATCACATGTTTATACGTCCTGATGCTAGTGAAATAGATGCAATTGACCCTGATTGGGTAATTCTTGCTGCTCCGAGTTTTATGGCAATACCTGATAGAGATGGTACTCGTCAAGAGAATTTCTCCATTATAAATTTCACTAAAAAAATATACATAATCGGCGGTAGCGGCTATACTGGTGAGATTAAGAAGGGAATTTTTACCGTTCTTAACTTTACTCTTCCGGTAGAACACAATGTATTAAGTATGCATTGCTCATCAAACATTGGAAACGATGGCTCTTCAGCTGTATTCTTTGGTTTATCAGGAACAGGGAAAACAACGTTATCTGCTGATCCAGATCGTAAACTAATAGGTGACGATGAGCACGGCTGGAGCAAAAATGGCATTTTCAATTTTGAAGGTGGTTGCTATGCTAAAACAATCAATCTAAGTGAAGAAAATGAACCAACCATCTGGAAAGCCATAACCAAAGGTGCTTTGGTAGAGAATGTTCGTTTTTTTCCAGATTCTGATGTTGTAAATTACGACGATGTCAGCGTTACTCAAAACACTCGTTGTGCATACCCTATCACAAATATTGATAATATAGCAGTTCCTTCTGTGGGACCACAACCTAAAAACATATTCTTCCTTACGGCAGATGCATTTGGTGTGCTCCCTCCTATTTCTAAATTGACACCTGGTCAAGCTGGATATCATTTCATTAGCGGATACACAGCCAAAGTAGCTGGTACAGAAGAAGGTGTAAATGAACCACAAGCAACTTTCTCAGCTTGTTTTGGTGTTGCATTTATTCCGTTGCACCCTGGCAGATATGCGGAGATGCTTGGAAATAAAATGACTGAGAACAATGTCAATGTATGGCTTGTAAATACAGGCTGGAGTGGCGGTGCATATGGCACTGGAAGCAGAATGAAGCTTAAATATACCAGAGCTATGCTGAATGCTGCTCTAGATGGCAAATTAGATAAAGTAACTTTTGAAACGCATCCAGTATTTGGAGTTGCCATGCCTAAAGAATGCCCTGGTGTGCCTACTGAGCTGCTTAACCCAAGAAATACTTGGGCAGATAAAACTGCATACGACGCTAAAGCAAATCACCTTGCTGGCTTGTTTAACAAAAACTTCGAAGAGTTCGCTGGAGGCGTAAATCAAGACATACTTGATGCCGCTCCAAAGGCGAGTGCTTCTAGCTAATTTGTGTTTTTATGAGTACCTTGTCTCGGTTCAATAATGGCTTAATCGAAGGATAAACAGAAATACTACAGTATAATACCATAGCACTCAATCAAATGATTGGGGGCTTTTTGTTGAATGATAGATTAGTGTATTAGGTAATGATGAAGCATATTGCACTTCAGAAAACATGCTCGCATACTCAGAAACCAAAATACAATATGTAGTCCTTCACTTCGTTGGAAACTCATTCAATGAAGAACTACTTACCCTAAGCAATACCAAGTTAGAATACAATGAGGAGGTGGAGGAAGATCTCCTTACCTATTTCCTATCTTCTTTTAAGGAGAACGAATACTATAGATTTCACCATGAGTCTCACATTAACCTGAATGAAGTGTTTGCATATGCGGAGGCTATCTTTGAGAACCCTGAAAACTTAGTAGCTCACTCAAAGAGTATTGCAAAGCATCTCTACGAACAAGGCAACCATCCCAAGATAAAGGGCGGAGAGTTTTATGTAGCTCTTATCAGCAATGTACTGCTTGAAGGCGAACCAGTAGATGCTATAGGCCTATTCAAGTCTGAGGTAAAAGACACCTTCCTTGATATCCAGAATAATAACGGTAACTTCACTGTGGACAGCCACGAAGGAATCCACGTAAAGAATCTAGATAAAGGTGCCATCATCTTTAATACTGAAAAGGAAAAAGGATACACAGTAAGCGTAATAGATAATACCAATAAAGGTGGAGATGCCAAGTTTTGGTTTGACCACTTCCTGCATGTAAAACAGCGTGAAGATGCTTACTATCAGACAGAGACAGTGATGAAAATAGCCAAAGACTTCATCACAAAAGAACTACCAAAGGAGTTCGCCGCAGATAAAGCAGACCAGGCAGAGATGCTAAATAAGTCAGCAGACTACTTTAAAGAGCAAGAACAATTTGATTTATCGGAATTTGCCAATGTGGTGCTACAGCAGCCAGACATTGTAGACAATTTTCAGGATTTCTCTACATCATACCAGCGTGAGCGTGCAGTGAGTATACCAGAGAGTTTCGATTTGAATGAAACTGCAGTAAATAAAAAGAAAGGTGTATTTAAAAGTGTAATAAAACTAGATAAGAACTTCTCGGTCTATGTACACGGCGACCGCAATAAAATAGAACGCGGAGAAGATGAGAATGGGCGTAAGTTCTATACGCTATGGTTTGACGAAGAGAAGTAGGCTTTAGTGTTCTGCGAATACAGACTCGCACTCCTCGTAGAATGCTTAGTTCTAGCAACGTTATCTTTTTTCGTTACCAAATGACAATTGCTATCAACTAAATAGTAAAACACGATCTTTAGAAGTTGAGTGTTTGTAATTGTAAATAGCTCTTTTTTAGCTCCCTATCTATCGCATTTGTAACGATTATTGTTTTTGAAAAGTGCATTAAAAAAATAGATTCGAAAATGATAGCTAAGAAGATGAACTTATTTTGCCATAAGAAACAATGAATGAGATAACACCCACAGTTGGACTTATTATTCTAATAAGTGGCTTTATTACTTATAAAGGGTTCAAAAAAGAACACTTTTTTGATAAATACAAATTTTGGATGGGAAAGATACTTAACTCTAAAGAGTATGTCCGATTGGTTTCATCAGGATTTCTACACGTAAATTGGAATCACTTTATATTCAATATGTTGACCCTTTTCTTTTTTGGGCTGTTGCTCGAAGTAGAACTGGGAGCAGTATGGTTTGTACTTCTCTATTTCGTAAGTATGGTAGGAGGAGACTTATTTGCTATTCTTTTTAGAAAAAACGATCTAGACTATATGGCTGTGGGAGCTTCAGGAGCTATCAGTGGCGTTGTATTTGCCAGTATAGCATTGTTCCCCGGGATGAAAATGGGATTATTATTCCTTCCTATTATGATTCCAAGTTGGGCTTTTGGATTGCTCTACGTTGCCTACACAATTTTTGGAATAAAAAGTAGGAAGGATAACATCGGCCATGAAGCACATTTAGGAGGAGGCATCACAGGAATGTCACTTGCTATACTTTACTCACCTCAAGTGCTCGAGACCAATCTCATTCCCGTTCTACTTATCCTTTTACCTACAGTTTCTTTCTTCATTTATTCACAGCTTTCTAAAAACACCAAGACTCCAACATTTATAAGAAAAATATCAAAATCAGACCCATACAAAAATCTCACTTTAGATGAGAAATACAACGCCATAAGAGCTGACAAACAGAAAGAAATAGATCAACTTCTTGATAAAATAAATAATAAAGGAATGCAAAGTTTATCAAGGTCTGAAAAACAAAGACTCGAAGAACTGTCTAAATGACCTCATCTATATCTGCTGCAGCCAAATTAGTAATTAACCGTTTAATACTAGCAAATACTTACTACATCTTCTCCTTCAAGAACTGAGCAGTTACCGATTTTTTGAGAGCGGCTGGTTTTACCATATCCTCCGGTGTACCTGCAAACATCAGTTCTCCTCCTCTATCTCCTCCTTCTGTTCCTAAGTCTATTACCCAGTCAGCACATTTCACTACATCCAGATTATGCTCTATCACAACTATGCTATGACCTTTATCAACTAGTGCATTGAATGATTTTAAGAGTTTTTTAATATCATGAAAATGAAGTCCTGTAGTAGGTTCATCAAAGATGAATAACACTTTGTCCTTGTTCTGAGACTTAGCAAGGAATGTTGCTAGTTTTATCCTCTGAGCCTCGCCTCCACTTAAGGAATTACTACTTTGACCTAGTTTGACGTATCCCAAACCGACTTCTTGGAGCGGCAGCAATTTATTGACAATAGTTTTTTGCCCTTTGAAAAACTCCACGGCTTCATCTACAGTAAGGTTAAGGACATTGTGTATGTTCTTTTTTCTAAATTCTACATCTAGAACTTCTTCTTTAAACCTTCTACCACCACACTCCTCACAAGTAAGATGCAAGTCTGCCATAAATTGCATTTCTACTACTTCTTCACCTTCCCCTTGACAGTTATCACATCTACCACCATCTACGTTAAATGAAAAATGTTTGGTTTTAAAACCTCTCTGTTTTGAAATAGGCATTGTACTAAACAATTCACGGATTGCATCATACGCTTTAACATAAGTTACAGGATTACTTCTACTTGATTTTCCTATAGGATTCTGATCTACCAGTTCTACTGCCGAAAAACTACTAAAATCTCCTTTTATCTCTCGTACCTCTCCTATTCGCTGCGTACTATACTGCTGTGTTTCTCTGAGAACTGCTGGGTACAGTATTCCTTTCACTAATGATGTCTTACCGCTTCCACTAACTCCCGTTACTACAGTGAGCGTATTTAATGGGATATCCACATCTATGCCTTTTAGATTGTGCTGCATAGCTCCTATTAGACTTACCTTGTTATTCCACTTTCTTCGTGTTTGTGGTATTTCTATTCGCTCTATATCATCCAAATATTTCGCTGTGAGAGTACCTTTTCCGACTAGATCAACATAGTTTCCTGCGAAAACTACTTCTCCTCCCAAGTGACCCGCTTCTGGTCCCATATCTATAAGATAATCAGCAGTACGCATCATATCTTCATCGTGTTCTACTACTACTACTGTATTTCCTTTTTCTTTCAGGTTTTGCAAAACAGATATTAGTCTTTCTGTGTCTTTAGAGTGTAAGCCTATACTTGGCTCATCTAAAATATAACTACTTCCTACAAGACTACTTCCTAGCGACGTAGCAAGATTGATACGTTGACTCTCACCACCACTAAGAGAGTTACTAAGCCTATTTAACCCTAGATAGCTTAGTCCTACTCGCATAAGGTAGTCCAATCGATTGTTTATCTCGGCTACTATTGGTTTAGCTATTTCTGCATCTTGGTTTTCTAATTTAAGATTTTTAAAAAACTCTGCAGACTGCTCTATGTTTAGCAGTAGTATTTCGCTTAAGGAAGAAAACTTCTTATCTTTTATGAACTGTGGATTTTCACCCAAATTCGTTATCTTGACATATCTTCCATCTTCTCTAATCCGCGCACCATTACAACTAGGACAAGTAGTCTTACCTCTATACTTACTTAGCATTACCCTGTACTGGATTTTGTACGAATTTCCCTGTAAATAGACAAAGAAGTCATCTATTCCATTCACATCCTTATTCCCTACCCAAAGAAGCTTAAGCTCTTTTTTACTTAGATCATTGATAGGTCGATGTATGGGGAAATCATATTTCGCACTGCTACTTATAAAATTTCTCTTCCATTCACTGAGTGTTTCTCCCTTCCAGCACGCCACAGCATTTTCGTAAAGCGATAATGACCTGTTTGGTATAACCAGTTCTGGGTCTATACCAATAATACTACCAAATCCTTCGCATTCAGCACACGCACCGTAAGGATTATTAAAACTCAAAAGGTTGACAGATGGTTCTTCAAAGGTCATTCCGTCAAGCTCAAACTTATTGTTAAAAGTTGTTTGTGAAATATCTGTTATTATTGTTGTCTCTCCATTGCCTTCCCAAAAGGCCGTTTCTATACTATCCGACAACCTGCTTCTGTAATCATCATCTGCGACATCTACTTTTATCCTATCCACTAAGACTAGATAATCTTTATGATCTTTCTCGCGAATAGCATCTTCTATCTTGCTTACTTCCCCTCCGCTCCAAATACGGTTGTATCCCTTTTGCATAGCCACCTCAAGGTATCCATTTAACTTATCCTGAGCTGGTGCATAGCAGATAAATACCGGAGTACCTACTTCTAGAGAAAGTACGTGGTTTATAACATCACTCGTACTATGCTTTATTACCTGGTTGCCACTTATGGGAGAATACGTTTTGCCTACTCTTGCCCACAAAAGTTTCATGTAATCATAAAGCTCGGTACTCGTGGACACGGTACTCCTAGGATTTCGTGTATTTACTTTTTGCTCTATAGCTATACAAGGTGTTAGCCCTTTTATAGAATCTACCATAGGCTTCTCAAGCCTTCCAAGAAATTGGCGAGCATAAGAACTAAGGCTTTCAACATAGCGTCTTTGTCCTTCAGCATAAAGCGTATTAAACACCAACGAGGACTTTCCGCTACCTGACAATCCTGTTACCACGGTAAGTTGATTTCGCGGAATGCTCACATTCAAGTTCTTAAGATTGTGTAAATGAGCGTTTTGTATGTCGATGTACTTCTGTTTTGTCATATGTGTGTCCGTTTGTCAACCAACGGCCCGCAAATTTGACTTAAATAGTTTATATATGGAACAATAATTTGTGAGTTTCGTTTTTATATTCTATTTTAGTAGTAACATTAAAAAAAAGCACGCTTATAAGATATACCTATACTAGTTAAAAACACAAGTTTTCATTTTTTCAACTAATAAATAATAGGTATTATGCTATCTTCAAAAATCACTGATCAAGCACTGGTAAAACAGTATGTACAAGGCAACGAAGCGTGTCTTGAAATGTTAATCAATCGTCACAAGGACAGAATCTTCACCACTATCATCCTTATTGTTAAGGATAGTTATATAGCTGAAGATCTTTTTCAAGAGACATTTATCAAAATCATTAAAAACCTCAAAAAAGGGAAGTACAATGAAGAAGGTAAGTTTCTTCCTTGGGCTATTCGTATAGCTCGTAACATGGCTATAGACTATTTCCGTAAAAAGAAACGTATGCCTACTGTGACAAATTCTGATGGAGATGATGTATTTCGCAAGATAAAAATAGCGGTAGACAATCGTGAAGAACAGATTATCCGGACGGAGAAAGAAGATATGGTACGCTCAGTAATAAATAGACTACCAGAAGAACAACGCCAAGTACTTATTCTAAGGCACTATGGAGATTTAAGTTTCAAAGAGATATCTGAAATGACCAACGTGAGTATCAATACTGCCCTAGGCCGTATGAGATATGCACTCAACAATATGCGTAAAATGATGGAGCATACATCAATAAACGCAATGTAATAGAATAGAAAATAATACCAGAGAAGCCTTTCGCCTTTGGCGAAAGGCTTTTTTTTTCCATATGTATCTTTCTGAAATACCATTACACAAGAGAATATGTAATTAAAAGAGCAATAACATGCATTTCTTGCAAAGTACATAGAACAATGCCCAGCCCAAATTTTAGATTCTCTATTTCTGATGGGCTATCTTGTTTTGCACTTTTTTCTAATGTTTCACTTAAGTCCCAACTGAATATAAACTGGAAAATGATCACTGTAGCCAGCTTGGTAATTATTACCTCCAAACGTGCGTAATGGAAATCCTTCATATTTACCTGTTTGAATCATCCACGGTTCAGCTTTGATGCTAGCTGAGTTAGACATATAGTGTAAACCATTCGAGTCTTTTAACAGCGATTTAGAAACCATTATTTGATCTAACATATCCCAATAACTTCTGTATCTATAACTACCTATATCCTCTTTTTCTAAGTCACAAAAAGCGTTATATAACTGGTTGCTTTCTGTAACACTCTCGGAGCAGCTGACTGCTAATGTCTCAGAGATGCTTTTATTACTTGGCTCATCATTGAAATCACCCATTACTATTATCTTAGCATTCTCATTCTCTTCTAGTATTGAATTCTTGATACCATTCAAAGAAACAGCAGCGGAGATTCTCTTAGGCTCAGATTTGGCTCGCCCTTCACCACGGCTTGGCCAGTGGTTTATTATGAAATGTAAAGTTTCACCATTTACTGTCTGACCCTCGACGTGCAAAATGTCTCTGGTCTTGTCGTTGTACTCTTTTAAATCTGGCTGATATACGTCAAGTTTTTTTACCGAAAAGACATCTTTTCTATAAAGAAATGCAACATCTATTCCTCTTTCGTCTGGAGACTCTTGATGTACTATACCGTAGTTTTGGCTTTTGATTAAAGATTGTTTTACCAAGTCCTGCAGAACCGTTTTGTTTTCTATTTCGCAAACTCCCAAAAATGTAGGAGCTTTACCATCGGCTATTTCATTTATCACTTTAGATAAGTTCTCTAACTTCGTCTGGTACTTCTTGTCGTCCCATCTTTTATCGCCTTTTGGGGTATACTGCTCATCATTGGTATGTTTATCGTTTTCTGTATCAAATAGGTTTTCTACATTGTAGAATGCTACAGACGCATTTGGCAATTCTTTTTCGTTGCACGCAAATAATAAGACGAGTAAAAAACTAAATAATGGAAATTTCATGGTGAACAAAACAACGCTTTTTATTTTATTATTAAATACTTATCTCACAAAGTGTATAGCATTTAAAGTATTCCACAGTTTCAATGGGAATATGTTTTTGTTTTTTTTAGTCATAAAGAGATAGAAACTAACGTTTTTTGCAAACGAATAACCATGACATTAATAAAATCGATTTCAGGAATAAGAGGTACCATCGGTGGAAGAGAAGACCAATCTCTGACACCCATTGATATTGTAAAATACACAACAGCCTTTGCAGACGTTATACTGACTGAAGAAAATAAAAAGGTAATAGTTGGCAGAGATGCTCGACTATCCGGTTCTATGGTGAATCAATTGGTATGTGGCACATTAGTGAGTAAAGGTATCGAGGTTATAGATTTAGGTCTTTCTACCACCCCCACAGTAGAAATGGCCGTTGTGAAAGAAGCAGCAGCAGGTGGCATTATACTTACAGCTAGTCACAACCCAAAACAATGGAATGCTTTAAAATTATTAAACTCTTTAGGAGAGTTCATTTCGTCTGCTCAAGGAGAAGAAATAATAGCAAAAGTGCAAGCTTCTGATTTTGAGTACAACCAAATAGATTATATAGGCTCTTATGTAGAGAAAGATGGATACATAGAGTGGCACATAGAAGAAATTTTGAAATTGGATATGGTTGATGTGGAGGCCATAAAAAAGAAAAATTTCAAAGTAGCAATAGATGCCGTCAATTCTACCGGCGGTATAGCTGTACCAATGCTCCTAAATAAGCTTGGGGTATCGGAGGTCATCGAGTTATACTGTGAACCTACAGGTAAGTTTCCACATAATCCTGAACCTCTTCCAGAGCACTTAACTGACTTATCAGATGCTGTTGTAAAAAACCAAGCAGATGTTGGTATTACCGTAGATCCAGACGTTGATAGACTTGCGTTTGTAAGTGAAAACGGAGATATGTTTGGCGAAGAATATACTCTGGTAGCAGTGGCAGATTATGTTCTTAGTAATAAGATAGGAAATACAGTCTCAAATTTATCCAGTACGCGAGCCCTTAAAGTAGTTACAGAAAAACACGGAGGTAGTTATTCTGCAAGTGCTGTAGGTGAGGTCAATGTTGTCAAAATGATGAAAGAGACGGATGCTGTAATAGGCGGAGAAGGAAATGGTGGAATCATTCTTCCAGAACTCCACTATGGCAGAGATGCTCTAGTTGGGATTGCTTTGCTCCTTAGTCATTTGGCCAAATGTGGCAAGCCGATGAGCCATCTCAAAGCCAGCTACCCACCATATATCATTAGTAAGAATAAAATAGAACTTACTCCTGAAATAGATGTAGATACTATTCTGAAAAATCTTGAGGAAAAATATAAGAACCAACCAGTGAATACCATTGATGGTGTTAAAATAGAGTTTGACGAGGAATGGGTTCACTTACGAAAGTCAAATACAGAACCAATCATCAGAATATATGCTGAAGGAAGTACACTCAGAGTGGCGGATAGTTTAGCAAATAAGATTAAATCCGATATTAAGGAGATGCTTTCATCTTAGATGTTTTGCAGTACTTGATGGTTATTTAGCGTTCAAATACAATTAGTCTTTGAGTTCTTTTTGGCTTTAAAAAATCCTGTTTAGTCAGAAAGCAACTTTCAGCCACTTGTAGTTAATTTAACTACAAGTATATTTGCATACAGTTATGTTGATGCACTCGTCAAAAATATCTTTTCTGGCCCTACTCCTGCTATTGTCTTATCTAGGTCATAGTCAAACATATTTTGCCAATGGAAGTGCCAGATCATTAGGAAACGGATGTTATAAACTTACTGATGCTGCTGACTGGCAATTGGGCTCAGTATGGTATGCAGACAAATTAGATTTAAAAAAGGATTTTGATCTTGAATTTGACCTGAATTTTGGTACTAAAGATGATGGAGCCGACGGTATTGTTTTTGTTATGCAAACGCTTGGAAATAAAGCATTGGGTGTAGCAGGAGGAGGAATTGGTTTCGAAGGCTTTTCTCCTAGTTTAGGAGTAGAATTTGACGATTGGGACAATACCAATTTTGGCGATTTGAGTAGTGATCATATTGCTATTTTTAAAAATGGCAGCGTAGATCATAAAAGTAACAATGCTCTAACAGATCCAGTTTCCGCTCTTGCCAATTCTGGCAATATAGAAGATGGTCAAAATCACCTCGTAAGAATAACTTGGAATGCTTCTTTGAAACTATTTGAAGTCTGGTTTGATTGTGTCAAAAGACAAAGTATTACATTGGATATAGAGAACACAATATTTAAAGGTGAGAATCTCGTATATTGGGGTTTCACATCAGCAACTGGCGGTTCCAATAACAATCATGTTGTTTGTCTAAGGGATGATATCTTAACACAGGACACATTTTATGTATGCCAGGGTGAAAAGATCGAACTCAATACCCGAGAAAGTGACAATAATGACTACGTATGGACTCCAAACTTGTATTTAAGCGATAATACACTTCAAAACCCTATTTGTAGTTCCACCGTTCCCATTACTTATTTTGTGAATTATACAGATAAATGTGGCAATAAATTAACTGATACTATTCACGTTGGGGTCGTTAATAAGCCAGACTTAGGAGACTTGGAAGATATTTCACTTTGTGCTGATGAAAAGCTAAACTTGAATATTGATAATGAATATGGCACGGTTTTATGGAACGGCAGAAGCAGAGAGTCCTTTGAATTATTAAACTATGAAGGAACACTTTCGATAAAGTCTTCTAACTCCTGTGGAGCAGACAGTACTGACCTGGAGGTGAGTGTAATAGATTGTACTTGTGACTTGTGGTTCCCAAATGTGTTCACTCCTAATAAAGATGGTTTGAATGATGAATTTGGACCTGTAGATATATGCTCCAATCTAAAAGAGTATAATCTTAGTGTTTATAATAGGTGGGGTGAGAAGGTATTTGAGGCTAACGATTTATCTGAATTCTGGGATGGCTCTCGCAACAAAAAGCAATCAGTCGATGGCGTATATTTTTGGGTTGCAAAATGGATTGGCTCAGTAAATGGACAAGAAGTAGAAACACTAGTAAGTGGCAGCTTGGATCTTATCCGTTAGTTCAGATTATAAAAAAGGGTCCAGAGCTTAGTCGGTTCTATGTTCTTCTTTCTTTTATTTAACTAGAAGACAAAATCCCTTCTTAGTTACCTAAGGAAATTATTTTAAATTCTTTTCGTCTATTCTTAGCTCTTCCTTCAGGATTATCCGTACCATCGGGCTTATTGTTTTTGGCTATTGGAGTACTTTCACCACAACCTTTAGCCACCAACCGTTCAGAAGATATTCCTTTCGACAATAAGTACGCCACACAGTTCTTTGCCCTTTCTTCACTTAGACTCAAATTGTATGCTTCCTCTCCTTTATTATCCGTATGTGATGAGAGTTCGATGCTTATTTTAGGGTTATCGTTAAGAAAAACCAACAGTTTATCTAGTTCTAGCTTCGAATTATCGGTCAATAAACTTTTGTCAAATTCATAATATATATTTCGCAGTGCGTATTCTTTATTTATCTCAAAGGGAATCATAACTTACGACTTGTTAATATCTGCAGTTATGTTTTTTAGTGTGTCTGATATAGGAAAATAATTTTCCTTTTTAAGAGTAATTACATACGATTCATTGAACGCTAAAGTATCAATGATAAGTTCGTTTACCGCGGTCTCTTTTACTGCCCTGCTATTCGGGAGAATAGCATAAGAAAAATTACTTATTTTTTCTCCACTCGTAGCATCTGTAACCTCAGCCTTAAATGCGTAATATCTCAATTTTTTTGGCACTATTTTTTTAATGATGGTATCTACTTTCGCACTCGGATTACTCACTTTTTTCTTTTTAAAAGCAATGTCATATCCAATCACTATTTCGAATGCACTGGACGAACCAACATTACTTTTCATTGACGATAACGTATAGTCATAGCTTACACCTGCTCTAAAACCACCTTCAGAAAAACCTATCTGTCCCATTACTGCATCATTCATTCTATAGCCTAGTCCACCATATATCTTATTGCCATTTTGTGTGAAGTTAATACGCGATCCCGCTACTATTTTCTGAAACTTTCCTTGATTCTGATAGGTAAAATAAGGGTTAAGTTCCCAATTAGTGTTAAGGATATAGAGTAAATGTGTGTTAAAAGTCTATGGTTGCTTATATCTCGCGTCTGAATTTTCCAAAACATTTAAATCATTGGCTAAAAGGTGCCCCGCACTTATCCCAACCTCCAAGAGTGACTTATCAAATGGACGAGAAACAAATAATCCAATGGAATTATCAAAACTCGTACTTTTAGTAGCTAAAGCCGCTCCTGAATAAGGGGTAATAGATAAATTTGGACCAATCTGACTTGGCAAAATAAATTTATCCATGTCCACCGATTTTTGATCTACTCCTAAACCTAGGCCTAAAGTCAGCGATAGTTCTTTTAGTTTTTGGGTGTATGTAGTGCTATTGATAGAATTATTCTGTTGCCACCCTGCAGACCCAGCTCTGTCGTTATAATAAGTTATTCCTATACCCCACCCTTTTAACAAAGGTGTATTAACGTTTATTCCTGTTGTTTGGAATGCCGAGATAAGCGACCTCCACTGATTTCTGTAAATCACTGTTGATTTTAGCAATGTATCGATTCCATTTTCTGCAGGGTTAATCATCGCTCTGCTTTCTGGTGTATGAGACCAATGGATATCTTGAGCTCTCCCCATCTATTGTATATCCACATCTTTCCAATAGTGTATCCATCTTTAGTAAAAATAAAAAACTCATCATCCAGATTATCTCCATTGGGCATAAACACCGTCGGCATTACATATTTTACACCTCCATTTTGCTCAGTAGTATCCCAATCAAAACAAACCTGCTGCTTATTAGAAACTCCTCCAGTACTTCCGAGCAGACCCCAGTAAGCGTTTGACTCTCCATTAAATATATCTTCCTTAATGTCTACGGTAATGCTATGCCTGAAGCTGTTTTCTACATATACAGACAAAAGACGTGAAATGGCAAGATATTGAAGCTCTACATCTTGAACATTGCTCTTGGTAGTATGAAAACCGATCCATCCACCATTAGAAGGTATTTTACTAAGACAATTGGGATCTAAGTGCTCTCCGTTACCATTTTTAAAAAAAGCTAAATGACTTTCATCAGGATCATTAAAATCTAAAGGACCATCTACATTTTTAAACATATCCATTTCTAGATGTATGGATGGTGAAATACCTTTTATGCCTAAGAATTGACCAGATTGGGTATCTTTAATCTCATCCTCCAAAGCAAAAACAAGTGCCACTCCATCTGCTCCTGCCGGATCAGATTTTGTCCCAAAATTGACAGAGAATTTGATTTTAAAGTCCTATGAGATATCAACTTTATTTGTACCCCATACACCACCAACCTCCCAAATTTGTTCGGGTGTCAGCATGTAGCATTGTTTATTTAATTGCTTTGCAGCCTGGTCCAATTTTAATGATTAATAATTCTGAGATAAGGTTGAACCCATGCCCGAAAACATCAAAAGAACAAATGATAAAAAATTTTTCTGCATCATTAACTTTTATAATAGATTCAAAATAAGAAATAATTGTGATTTTCAATCTTAATACGCCTTCCTCTCCTACCATAAAGAAATTTATCACATCAAACGTGAAGTTCTTGTACTTTTTACTATATCGTACAGTTAACTTATATTTGTATTATATTTTTAAATTGTCAGTCTACAAAAACATATTGACTACCATTTGCTTTATTAGTTTAGGTACTAACGCTTTTTGTCAAGCCTATTTTGCAAATGGTGATGCGAAGTCACTTGGTGGAGAATGCTATGAATTAACGCCAACAGTAAACTGGAAACTGGGTTCAGTTTGGTATGCTGATCAAATAGACATTTCTAAAGACTTTGATTTAGAATTTTATCTCAATTTTGGAACTAAAGATAATGGTGCCGATGGAATTGTATTTGTATTGCAAACTGTTGGAAATAAAGCCATAGGTAATCCTGGAGGAGGGCTCGGCTTCGAAGGATTTTCTCCTAGTTTAGGAATCGAATTTGATACCTATTTCAACGCTGATATGAATGACATTGCAAATGACCACATTGCAATTCAAAAAAACGGCAGTGTGAAACATAGCGGGGTGAACAATATTACCACTCCTATTTCTGCACTCACTGGAGGTGGAAACATTGAAGATGGCAAAGAACATTTAGTCAGAATAGTTTGGAATGCTCAAACAAAAAACATTGTTGTCTACTTTGACTGCGAACAACGAGTTTCATCTATTATTGATATTCAGAATGACATATTCAATGGAGAAAAATTAGTCTATTGGGGTTTTTCTGCATCTACAGGAGGTCTAAATAACAAGCAAACAGCTTGTCTAAGAGATGATATATTACTAAAAGACTCCTATTCCATTTGTAAAGGTGAAAGTGCCTTATTGAATGCTCGAGAGAGTAAAAACAATTCGTATACTTGGACACCTAGCTTGTATTTGGATGACCCCTCTGTGAGAACACCGAAGTGCTCGTCCGTTATTCCCATTAAATACTATGTTACGTATACAGACCTGTGCAAGAATGAACTTGTTGATACGGTAGAAATAGAAATTGATTTGCCGTTTGAAATGGACGAAGCCAATGACACGTTGCTGTGTGATGGTGCTAAATATTTTTTTGACCTCAGAAATAAATACGACTCGGTATATTGGGGAGGAGGAAACTCAGAAAAAAGAACATACTGGGACATGGATGGATATTACGAGCTTAGAGTGTGGAAAGGAGTCTGCTACGATGATGATTCATTTAATATTGTCACAAATGTTTCTCCCACTATTTCGATACTAGGGGAGGATATTTTTTGTGACGGAGATTCTACATTACTATCATTAGAGATAACTCCAAATGACGCCGCATATACTTGGGACGACGGTTCAAAAAGTGCATCACGGTACTTTTCTGATTCTGATGCAGGCAGTATCGAAGTATCAAATACCTGTGCGACAATTACCGAAAACTATGCTGTTACCAAACTAGTTATAGATGATTTATCTTTAGGCAAAGACACAGTTATTTGTGAAGGAGATACTTTGAGTATTGGTCAAGACTTAGATGGATCATATACATACCTATGGAATAATGGAAGTGTGCAATCTACAATAGATATAGAAGATGAAGGCTTATATTGGGTGGACATAGAATTACAAAACCTATGCTCTACCTCTGATACAATACTTGTTACAAAGCTTTTAAAACCAGAGCTTGGTTCTTTACAAGATATATTACTGTGCGAAAACGAGAGCATTGAGCTAACCGTAGAGAATAAATATGGAACTGTAGTGTGGAACAATACCACAGAAGGAGGATCTTACTTATTACGTAACTACGAAGGGCCTTTATCTGTTCGTTCACAAAATGTATGCGGTGGAGACAGTACATCATTTTTGGTTACATTACAAAATTGTTATTGTGACATTGAATATCCGACTGCGTTCACACCTAACAATGACATTTTAAATGAAACTTTAAACCCATATGTTAATTGTCCAAAACTGACCTCTTTTAATATTCAAATATACAACAGATGGGGTGAAAAGCTCTTTGAATCTGATGAACTAAATACCTCATGGGATGGCAGTTTTAATGGTTCTCCCGTGCAGAATGGAGTTTATTTTTGGGTAGCTGATTGGACAGGAATAGAAAAGGGTACAAATCAAAGAAAAGCGTCAAAAGGCAACTTTCAACTACTGAGATAAGTTATAAATCTGCAAAAATATCAACCAAATTCTCAGAGACTATTTTGGACCGATTATTCTCACTCCATTTTATCAATTCTATACAACCGTTATGTATCTCTAAACCAGTGATATCTCCATCACTAAAAGAGCAACATCCTGAGTTAAAATAACACGGATTGTTATCTGCAACGAGAGTCCCTATTGCAGTAGTCTTTTTCCTGAGTTGTTTGATTTTAGATAGTATAGCAGCTATTTTTTCTTCATTTTCGGGAGCATCATGGTCCAGTCCTTCTATTTCTCTTTCTAAAACATCCAAATGGTTTTTACTCATAAACACAGGCTGGTGTGTATGGCCGCAAATAACTATCTGTTTGTCAAATGATTTTGCCCAAGAGTGCATAGCTATGTCGTGTTTGTCTTTGAGAAACTTACTCTTGGCGGGTGTAGAGAGAGGAAACTTAAAAACTCTCTGAAAATTTCTCCAAATAACGCGTACAAACAATCTGCTTATAACTGCAAACCTATCACTAGCAATGCTCCCTTGATGGCCGTGTACTAGAAGAATATTTCCTATTTTATCCTCTGGTAATGCCACGGTCATAGAAACTGCTTCATGTGTTGCTATGTTTTTGAAAAAAGGAAAAAGATGAGTACTAACCTTATTGAGATGATTCCAAGCATCATCGTGGTTTCCCCATATTTTGATTAATTTATCTTTTATGTGAAACTGTTTTTCTACTTCAAGGACATCTTTGTATTTAGAAATTACTCCTTTGAGTGTGTTTTCCCAAAACTCTTCAGCATCACCCAGAATTATTAGACCATAATCGTTTTTTAGATAGTGATTAAGGGCACTTAGGTAGTTTTGTTTGCATGGTGCAAAATCGTCTGCCCCATCTCCTATGCCTCTATGGTGGTCACTAAAGACAATCCACTTGTCTTTACCAGCATTGAGTGGAATGACCATACTAGATTTTCTAAGTGCGGAAAGACTCTTGTGTATCCTATCTATACTAGCCATTTATTTGGAAAAAAGCGAAAATACAAAAGCCTTCGACTTGTGGTAGAAGGCTCTGAAATTATATTTTGGAAATATCTACTCCTCCTCAGAAGATGAAGCTGCAACTGCTGCTTCTGCAGGTGCTTTTTCTTTCGCTGCTTTAGCAGGTTTAGCAGACATGTTAGATAACACATCCATTACATCACCTATCACTATACCAGACTCTTCCTTGTTAGGAGATTCTACAGTTACTTTTGACTTTAATCTTTTGATAGTAGCTACTCTTACTTTAGCAACTGTTTTATTCTTTCTTCCTTTTCTTTCTAATCTTGTTACGCCCATAGCTAAAAATTTTTGCGAAAGTAATACTTTTACCGACGAATAATGGATAACCCAAAGAAATTTTTAAGTGACGATATTCCCGCTTTCTTTTATAAGTTTGATACTGAAGTACCCTTCACCAACTGCTCCCTCTGCGATGGCAAGTTGAGCGATTACAGCAAGTACGCTATAGAGAAGGTTTTTAAACAAAACAAAATACTAAACACCTCTGAGATAGTTTATGAATATGCTATTTGCTGGGACTGTGCACAAACGTCGGGTTCGGACATTTCTGAAGACAGTAAAATTGCAATTATGTCGCTATTTGTAGAGCATAAAAATTTCATTTCTATGAGAACAGACTACTTGCATGCCAATAAGATGTACAATATTGAAAGTTGGATCGAACGCTGCTCTCTTACTGGAAAAGAGGTAAGACTATGCAACGAGTATGCTATCTCTGCCATCATAGAAAATGATAAACTATTGTATGAGCATTCACCTATGGTAGTTTCAGATGAGTTTATGGAGAAACTGCAATCTGTATTGTCTAAGGAGACGAAAGACAAATTTGATGGTTTGAGAGATAAAATTTTGGATGGCTCTCCATCAGTAGAAGATTTAATATTTTCACCTACTCCAGGAGTACTCTAATTGTAAGATAAAAATTGCTGAATTGGGCATAGGAGCCACTGAACTTCGAGGCAGTTTTGATATTAAAAACAATCTGTTTCGAATGCTCTTTCTAATACAGAATAGTCCAAATAAGGTAGAAAAAAAGCTATAATAAATCTCTACCTATTCTATCTACTTCCTTTAGTATATTGGGATTACGATACTCGCCTTGCATATTCTGTATGCAAGCTGCTGCGTCATCTAGGTCACATCCAATAGCTGATACATAAAGTGGGCTTTCACTGTTTCCTCTTCTAATCTCTCTCACGTATTCAGCATTGTTATAAAAACCTTTTTTGGCTACGCCTATTACCGGATAAACTTCGTCCATAGCCGCGTAGACATATTCTCCAAGACCTTTCTGACCTTCACCTAGCTGCACGTGGCTATCCAATACTATGCAGTCTACCTTGTATTGCTTTACTTGATAAACTACTGCCAACACACAGGGTAACTCACGTTTATAGAACTCACCAGGCACATACTCCTCTACTTCGTCTAGATAAGCTCTTATTACCTTACTTGGTTCTGAGTCTTCCCACTCAAAAAGTACGCATACACACGTAGCTCCTTTGTCGTGATAGTATATGTCTATGGCTAGGATCACTCGTCTTGATCAAAGGTAGAGTATTTCACTCCTTACGTCTCAATAAACAATCGATATAGCTATCTTCTAGGCCCTTACTATAATTATCCACCTCCTTGTTTATAAAATCTAAAAGGAAAATTACCGCTAAACCCCTATCTATACTACATTTGGGGATTACACTGCAGACAATAATATTACCAAAGCTAAATGGCTGAAAATCAATACAACGAAGACAGTATCCGGTCCCTAGACTGGAAAGAACACATACGACTCCGTCCCGGTATGTACATCGGTAAGCTCGGAAATGGCTCATCTGCCGAAGATGGTATCTACATCTTAATGAAGGAAGTAATAGATAACTGTATAGATGAGTTTATGATGGGTAACGGTAGACGTATAGACATCAAACTTGCCGAAAACAAAGTCTCTGTGCGTGATTTTGGTCGCGGTATTCCCCTTGGTAAAGTGGTAGATGTAGTTAGTAAAATCAATACGGGTGCCAAGTATGATAGTAAAGTGTTCCAAAAGTCTGTAGGTCTGAACGGTGTAGGAACCAAGGCTGTGAACGCTTTGTCTTCCTACTTTATGGTACGCAGTTTTAGAGAAGGTGAGAGTATGACTGCCATCTTCGAGCGTGGCATACTCATAAAAGAGGAAAAAAGTAAAACTGATGAAAAGAACGGCACGTTTGTGGAATACACTGCCGACTTAGATATATTCAAAACACATAAGTACATCCACGAATACATAGATAACCAAATGTGGAACTATGTTTACTTGAATGCAGGACTAACCATTTACTTCAATGGTAATAAGTATTTCAGTAAGAATGGACTACTTGACTTATTGGATAGAAAAACCAATGAAGAAGAAATAAAATACCCCATCATTCACCTTAAAGATGGCGATATAGAAATGGCTATCACACACGATAATCACTATGGCGAGGATTACTACTCATTTGTAAATGGTCAGAATACCACTCAAGGGGGTACACACGTAGCCGCCTTCAAAGAAGCACTGGTGCGTACAGTTAGAGATTTTTATGGCAAGAGTTTTGAACCTACAGACATAAGGGCTTCTGTAGTGTCTGCTATATCGGTGCGTATACAAGAGCCTGTCTTTGAGTCTCAGACCAAAACCAAACTAGGTAGTACAGAAATTTCTCCGGATGGAGCTTCGCTTAAAACGGAGATTAATCAATTCGTAAAG
>JAOLBX010000017.1 GCA_028339355.1 Bacteroidia bacterium | reverse complement strand
TTTGCGGTGGCTCCTCTGTTCCACGAGATTTGGGTTTAAAAGGAAGAAAGTTTAAGGGAATTTACTTTGCGATGGAATACCTAGAGCAGAGCAATAGAAGAGTGGCAGGAAAGGAAGTCGCAAATTCTATAGAAGTAGAAGGAGAAGATGTTTTAGTGATTGGTGGTGGAGACACTGGCTCAGACTGCATAGGCACTAGTAATCGACAGAAAGCCAAAAGTGTTACCCAGCTAGAGATATTGGGTAAACCTCCAGAAATTAGGGATGCACAAAATCCTTGGCCAAATTGGCCGCTAATTTTGCGTTCTTCATCTTCCCATGAGGAAGGTTGCAAACGAGAGTACTCTGTATTAACCAAAGAGTTTATTTCTCAAGATGGAATGTCACTGAGTGGGCTACGAGTGGTTGATATAGAGTGGTCCAAATCAACAAGTGGTAAACATAGTTTTGAGGAAATAGTCGGTACTGAAAGACTAATTCGTTGTACAAAAATATTTCTAGCAATGGGCTTCTTACATCCGGAAAAAGAAGGATTACTTAGTAAACTTAAGGTAGAATTAGATTCGCGTGGTAATGTACTCACTAACAATTATGAGACATCAATTCGTAAAGTGTTTGCAGCAGGAGATATCAAGAGAGGTCAATCACTAGTGGTGTGGGCTATAAGCGAAGGGAGAGAGGCTGCTAGGAAAATCGATGAATTCCTAATGGGAAATTCATCAAAATTAGAAGCTAAAGAAAAAGGGGTATTTCAGCTAAGTAGCTAAGTATTCTTTTTCAATTCATATATCCTCTCAAAACGATTTGTCTCGCTTATCCCACTAGATATTTGCTGAATTTTAGAAGTTTTTGATAAAGGAACGTGAGCTTTTTGAGTTCGAATCCTTATATAGTCATCAAAAGATATTTCTTGTCTAGAACTTAGTACTTCTTTGCTTTGCCATTTGTTCATCACAGCTTTAAATCCATCCACTAGTTTTCCTTCAAAAACTTTGGCTTTGGAACCGCTACCATAGGCAAAGAAAAGTAACTTATCATCTTTCTGAGGTTCAGAATATTCTAAAGAGCTCATCAGGCCAAGAAATATACTAGCTGTGTATAGATTGCCCATTTGTGATGAGAGTTTTTCTCCAGCTGATATTTTATCTTTTACCCAAGACTTATACTCGGGTGTTTTTGAGAATGATTTTATAATATCGGGTGCGTTAGGATCTATCTCATTTGCTTGGCAAATCTTCTCAAGCAAATGCCCTTTTTTCAGCTCATTTAATATCAAAGGAGTGATAATTCGTCTACCGTGAAATGCATACGGAAGATGAAATACAATTCGTTCATAATCTACCCACAGTTTATTTTCACTCTTGAAGTGACTCCAAGCTTCGGTTATCCTTTTTTGATAGGTTTCGTTAGAAAATTGCCCATCGAAAATTGGCTTTTCATCATGAAGTTCTATGGTTTTGTCCCCTTCTTGTTTTAAGCGAATTGGCTTAAAGAAATCGTGTTCACTTTTCATGGCTATACCCCACTTATTTTCAATTTCTATCAGTCTTGGATTCGCCCCTAGCAGCATAGCTACGGCACCTGCTCCTTGTGTGTATTCTCCGGTAGAATCTAGGTCGTAGTTTGCTATATCTGCGGCTACTACTATTGCTAGTTTTTCAGGTTCTGCTTGAAGATAATATAGTGAATTGTGCATAGCATCCACAGCACCAATACAAGCAAACGTCATGTCTAATACGTCAGTGTGCAATAAGTTGTTCTCATCAGAATATTGATCAGAAAAATATTGATTTACAATGGCATGAACGTATGATCCTATAGGCTTGCTTCCGTCTATGCTGCTTTCGGTTCCTACATAGATTCTACCTATTTGGTCAGGTGTTATATCGGGGTTTTGTTTAAGGAGTCTGAGTACAGCTCCTGTAGCCAATGTTACCACATCTTCATTCACATCGCACAAAGACATAGATTCTAGACCTAGACCAAACTTGAGTTTTGCCGCTTCAATTCCTCTAGCTACAGCCAAGTCTTTAATCGGCAAATAAAGAGACGGAGCCTGAAAAGCAAGGTCGTGTATTCCTAGTTTGTTATTCATATAATTTTAACTTTTAATGGAAACTTATATTGGAGTATTGGTAGTATAATTATTAGATAAAATGCTCGCCATGTTGGCTCAAATCCAAACCGCGGTCTTCTTGATCTTCCCGTACACGCATAGGGATTAGTATATCAGTAAGCTTGTAAAGCAGCCAGCTTCCGCCGAAAGTAAAAACAGCTACAAGTACTAAGGCCAATAAGTGATACAGAAACGTCGTAGTTTCTCCATATATCAACCCTACACCAGAAGCAAAAACGGCTGTAAGTATCATTCCTACTATGCCACCCACACCGTGAGTAGGGAATACATCTAATGTGTCGTCTAGTTTTGATTTATTTTTAAGACTTATAGCCCAGTTGCAAACGATAGCAGATGCAAATCCTATAAACATACTCTGACCGATATTTACAAATCCAGCGGCAGGAGTAATAGCGACTAAGCCTACAACTGCACCAATACAAGCTCCTATAGCTGACATTTTTCGTCCTACCATTCTTTCATAGAAAACCCAGGTGATCATTGCAGTGGCTGATGCCACATTGGTGTTGGCAAATGCAATTACCGCATCTGCATTTGCACCTAGGGCTGATCCTGCGTTGAAACCAAACCAACCAAACCATAAAAGTCCTGTCCCTAATATTACATAGGGGACATTTGCAGGAGTTTCATTGTGTTCTTTTCTTTTGCCTAAAAATACTGCGCCAGCGAGTGCAGCAAATCCTGCAGACATATGTACTACTGTGCCACCAGCAAAATCGAGCACACCCCATTTCCTGAGCAGTCCGTCGGGATGCCAAGTCATATGGGCCAAAGGACTATATATGAAGATGCTAAAGAGTACCATGAATAGTATATAGCTTCTAAAACGTACCCGTTCAGCTAGGCTACCCGTGATAAGTGCAGGAGTAATTATTGCAAACTTAAGTTGGAAAAGTGCAAATAATAGAAATGGTATAGAATCTGCAAAATCTGCATTTGGTTCTGCTCCTACACTCCTAAAATTGAAGTAAGTCAAAGGATTTCCGATAACACCCGCTATGCTTTCTCCAAAGGCTAAACTAAATCCAATGACTACCCAGAGTATACTTACGACCCCTAAGGCTATGAAACTTTGAAGCATTGTAGAGATAACACTTTTCTTGTTTACCATACCCCCATAAAAGAAAGAAAGCCCAGGGGTCATGAGCAGTACAAATGCACTAGCTACTAACATCCACGCAGTATCTCCGGAATCTATTCCCGATGATAATTCTGGGTAATTAGCTGCAGTAAATAGGCTTATAAACACGAGTAGTGCCAAGACTATAAAGTTTGTTTTCTTTCCCATTATTTATTTTAGTATTAAGATTTTGAGGTTAAAAATATGGAATGTTTAACCATGTTGATGCTTTTAAATCAGAGAGGAAATCCACAGGAATTAACAATACCGACACTCGTGTTCCAAATTTACATATTTGCTCAAGAGTGCCGTTTAATTAACAACATTATGGAATTCTATAGCTAAATGCATTTATATTCATTCCAGCACCTACTGATGCCATTATGAGCACATCTTTACTTTTAAAAGTATGTGTGGCAAGTTCATTTCTCTTTATTAGATCATAAAGAATAGGTATAGTGGCGACAGAGTTGTTTCCTACTTCACTTAAGTTCATTGGCATTTTATCTGAAGGCATTTTATCAATATTATACAGTCCGTATAACCGTTCACCTATGGCTACATCCATCTTTTCATTTGCCTGATGTATTAGAATTTTACTCACATCATCTATTACTAATTCAGATTTATCGATACAGGCTTTGATTGCTCTGGGTACATTGGACAAAGCGTAGTTGTATATTTTCCTACCATTCATTTTTATAAAAGTCTCTGAGTTCTCTGGATACTTAAAACTACGCCCCATATTTAGGTAATCCACCTCTTCTGTAGTGTGAGAAATAGCACTTTGTTGAAGTATTCCAATTTCTTCTTCACTCTGTACTGCACTCACTATTACGGCACCGGCACCATCTGAAAATATCATAGCATCTCTATCGTGAGCATCTGTCATTCTGCCCAAGGTCTCGCTACCTATCACAAGGCAAGTTTTGGCATAGCCACTTTTGATGTATACATCTGCCTGAATCATAGCTTGTACCCATCCTGGACAACCAAAAATGAGATCATAAGGAATACAGTTTTGATTAAGAATACCTAGTTTATTTTTTATCTTAGATGCTAGAGTTGGCATAAGTTGAGGCACAGTATTATCGCCTGCAACATCTCCAAAGTTGTGAGCTACTATTATTTGATCTATCGATTCTTGATCTACCCCTGCATCATCTATCGCTCGTTTTGCTGCAATAGCACCCATGTCAGAGTTTACCATCTTAGCATCTAGTACTGTTCTAGCTTCTATGCCTGTTATAGCTTTGAATTTTCGCACGATATCCTTGCCTTCTGCCGGAAATCGAGTGCCATCTGAATTATAGAACTCACTGTTTTCAAAAAATGAATTTGGCCTAATGTCTTGTGGTAAGTAAGATCCCGAACCAACTATAACGCTGCGTATTTTATTCATAATGATGAAGCAAATAGCGTTAATATTCAGGTTATGTGTTCATTGAAAAATTTACTTATGACGATTAATAAATTTATATTTATTTTGTAAAATGTATGATATAAGCGATTTATAAATAGAGATTCATGATGCATAAAAAAGAAAATGAGCTTTTTCTATTGATTCGCTCATTGAATAAATCTCAGAAGCTCGGTCTCTCTCGCAAGTGGTCCAAGTCTCCTTATTCTGACTATATTTATGTTCAACTTTATATTCAGCTACTCGCTACAACTCGTTACGATGCGACTGAATTGGTTGAATCCGTTCCTCTATTAAAACCACATCAATTAGGGAATGTACAAAATGAGCTTTATAAAAAGATACTTGAATATCTCCGATTGCAACAAGTTCCTACTCCGTTCGAAGAATACAGAATTTTGCTGAAGAACTATAGCGTTCTCAAAGGACTTAACTTAATCGAGCAAGCGGATAAATGGAAAGATAAGGCTCTGGTATTTAAGGCGAAAAATGTAATAATAAATGATGCCGTTTTGGTGGATGAAGAAACATATTACTACGAGACTATGTCAAGTCCAGACATGGTTTCTCAGTTTAAATTTTCCAATGAAGTAAGCCCATTTACACAGACTCTGATGCGAGAGTATCTGAGGCTAAGAGAGTTTTACTTAAAGCACAGATTTAGTAAAAATAAAAGGGAGTACCATAGACTAGAATCGTCTGTCAAACTGGTGGTAAGAAATTTGGAATACGATGATTTGTCACTTTACGATAAGATTGTTTACAATAGAATGTTGTATCACTATCACTACATTCAGAGAGACTTTGTTTTGGGGTATAAGTATGCCAGCACACTGGTGCTCTTGTATGAAAATAATGGGTTAAACCAATATTATAAGGAAGTTTATCTCAAATTATTGAATTATCAAATGCTTTGTGTCTTCAGACTAAATGCTTCGGAAAGATATGACTTGCTCTTGAAAAAATTTAAAGACCTGCGATTTAAACCAAGTCTACCAGATATAAATTTGCTTCGCGAATCACATTTTAAGTATGGGCTTACTCATTCGCTTAATTTGTTCGTAATTAAAGGAAAATTTGCCGAAGGCATTGAGCTGTTTAGGGAGGCTGAACTTAGTTTTAACTTGCTAAATACCAAACATAATTCTGGTTATGTAAATAGTATTTATTACAAAGTAGCGTGTCTTCATTTTGGTAATGAAGAGTTCAAAGAATGTATTGTATACTTAGATAAACTCATTTACAATATGGATAGAAGTGGGAGGTTAGATTTGCAAATATTTGCTCGCATACTGAAACTCACATCTTTGTTTGAGCTCCAAGAAACGGAATATATTTTCGAAAACATACGAAGCGTATATGGTTACATAGCCCGCAATAAACAGTTGAATATGTTCCAAATAGAAATCATGAATTTTTTGAGAGTATGTGCACGTCTACCTACTACAAGCATCAGAAATGAAATGATACATTTTCGCGAAGCATTGCAACACGTAGCATTAAATAAGTTTGAACAACGACCATTCTTCTATTTTGATGTGATTAGCTGGCTCGATAGCAAGCTAAATAATAAATCCATATCAGAAGTGATAGGAGAACGTGGACTGGGCCACCGAATACTTTATGAGAACAAGTAGAATTTATTTTCTCTTATCCTTGATACTGCAGCCTATGGCTTTGGTCTCGGTTACAGATATGGTTGTTCCTGCTAATAGTGCATCTACGGCATCTTCAACATATCGCTCCGTTACATCATTGGCATCTTCATGATTATTGTCTATGGCTCCAATGTATTTTACTACTTGTGAGTCTCCTTTTTTCTCCAATACGAATACATGTGGAGTCTTTGTAGCCCCATACTGTGGATATACAGATTGATCCTCGTCTAGAAGATACGGAAATGTGTAGCCCTTCTCTTCAGCTAGCTTTTTCATTTCTTCAAAACCATCTTCTGGTACTATAGTTGGGTCATTTGGGCTGATGGCAATAACCGGAAAGCCTAGAGGAGCATAATTTTTATCTAAATCCATGATTCGGCTTTCGTATGCTACAGCGTATGGACAGTGATTGCAAGTGAACGTTAAAATAAAGCCTTTGGCATCTGTATAATTTGATAATGATACTTGACTACCATCTACATTTTTTAGATTAAAATCTGTAGCTGCATCGCCTATAGCGTATCCAACCGGCATTGCTTTTTCTTCTTTTGCGGTTTCGGTTGTAGTTTCTGTTTCTTCAGTAGTCGATTGTGACTGAGTGCAAGCTACTGTGAATAAGGCAAAGGTAATTGTTAAGGTTATTGTGATGTTTTTCATTTTATATAGGTGTTTATTTTAGTTGTTAATTCTTGTTTAGTTAGTTGACCTTCTGTGAAATCTAATTGTATTCCATCTTTGTAAAACACTGTAGCAGGTATAGCTCCACTCCAAGCAGAGTCTATTGCTGGAATCCATTCATTCATTCGCTTATTATCGCTGAGAATATATATGTCAGTGTCTAGGTTTAGCTTTTCAGCTATTTTAGCAACGTTCTTATTTATTTGGTCAGACTTGTCCAAAGATATAAGTATCATTTTGTAGTCTTCGTCATTTTTAAAAGCATCGTTCACTTCCATGAAATGCGGTAATTCTTCCACACAAGGTTGGCACCACGTTGCCCAAAAATTTACCACTAGTAGTTTGTCTTTGTTTTCCTCTATGACCATTTGTAACTCGTCGTAATCCACTATCTTACGAATTTTCGGAGACTCTTTTTGTCGACTGCAAGCGGCCAAGAGGACTAGTAATAAAACAGAGTATTTCATTTAGTTCAGTTTTGATGTTTAAAGTTTGTCTGCTATTAAAAGACTGCAGCCACGTATATCTGAGTGGTCCATACGTCCCGTTATTTCAAAAGTACCATCATTGTTTATCCTACCTAAATCATCTGTAGCGATAAAACAGCAAGAGTGAAGGTTTGCTAAATCTATAATGTTTAGTGCTGCGGTATGTCCGTTTGCAGTGTTGCTCAGTGGGTCGTTATCTGCCCTAGGCAACACTTTCATCCATGAGGGACAGGTATAGGTCGCATTTTCGTCTGAGTATGCTTGACTCATTAGTTCTGTCATTCCATATTCCGATATTATGGTAGCATTCGGAAATGCTGCTTGAAGTTGCTCATAGACTTCAGTCTTGGTCATTTCTTTTTTTCTACCTTTCATTCCTCCTGTTTCTATGATTGTAATAGGAGTCTCAATGACGTGAGTATCTGCAAAATCTAGCAAGGCAAAACTTACGCCGAATAGTATTTTAGGAATAATATTGTCCTGCAGTTTCTTAGCCAATTCTGAATGGTTGTATAAGAAGAAGCCATCTTTCTGCTTATTGAGATCCATAAGGTACTTCACCATACTCACCAATGAGGAGTTTTGACGTTCCAAATAATTAGGTAACAGTCCTAGTATTTCGTAGTTCTTTATTTTTCCAAGCTTCTCTTCGATTATCTTCAGACAATTGGTGTGATAGAGGTCTAAGTCTTTTACGTAGTTTTTAGAAGTATTGTTACCAGTAGTGCTACTGCTTTCGTAAATAGTCGCTGCATCGAAACTTCCTGTAACTACTTTATGAGTTTTAAAAAATGAGATAGGAAGAAAAGGAATCTGTGAGTAATGCTCAATTTTATCCATCTGTTGGTCAATTAGATTAACGTATTCAGCATACACAGCACTATTTTTTACCTGAAATTGAAATATCTGTAGTGCAAAGTCGTTAAAATTGTGCTCAGATACAGACCATACATCCTTTATGTTAGGCAAAATATTCACTCAAGCAAAAGTAATGACTCTAATGTTATTTTGTGCATTGCACTCTTGCAAGCCAGATACGGTTGGTTTTTCCAATATGCCAGAGATTCGCTTGGAGTCTGTAGAGTTGATTAAAGCCTCAGATGGTAAAGATAGTATTATAGAGATTGCTATATACTATCAAGATGGTGATGGAGATATAGGCTTGAGTGATACCGATACCGCCTCGCCATTTGATTTTGGAAGTCCTTTTTATCATAATTTACCTGTAACTTATTTGGTTCCAAACGGTATAGGAGAATATGAAGAGCTTATTAATCCAAATAACAACAAGCCGTATGGAAACCAGCATGAGCGTGTGCCGGTTCTTACACCTACGAGTAAATACAAAGCAATATCTGGGATAATGAGAATTAATCTCACCGCAAATCCTGCCTTAGCAAAACCCCAAAAAATAAAATTAGAGCTTAAAATGATAGATAGGTCCCTTAATATCAGCAATACGGTGACCACTTTGCCTATAGAATTAGAACACTAATGTACTCAAAATTATACAAAACAGAACACAACAAAATACCTTGTAAAATGAGCAAGAGTACCATTTTTTTATATGTTTGCAGCACTTTGAGCATTTTAGCATAGTTTGTGTTATTAATATAGTAAAGAAACAAAGTTATATGAGATTAATAATTAAATCCACCATCCTAGTAGCAGTTTTTGCTATGTTGTCCCTGAATGCAACCGCTCAAAAGTTTGCATACGTAGATTCTGAGTACATTCTTTCTCAGATGCCTGCTTACAAATCTGCACAGACTCAGCTCAATGAATTGAGTAAAGAATGGCAAGAAGAAATTGATCTAAAATTCAATGAGATTGACAAACTTTACAAGCAATATCAAGCAGAGAAAGTTCTCTTGACTAAGGATATGCAGACCAAGCGAGAAAACGAGATAATAGAAAAAGAACGTGCGGCTAAGAAGATGCAAAACGAAAAGTTTGGGTACGACGGAACTCTTTTCAAGAAGCGATCAGAACTTATAAAACCTATTCAAGATAAAGTGTATGAAGCCATAAATAAAGTGGCTAAAAGCAATGGTCTTGACTTTATATTTGATAAAAGCGGAGACATGCTAATGCTTGTATCCAACCCAAAATACGATAGGAGTGATGAGGTGCTAGAAGAGCTAGGTGTAGTGCCTACCAAAGGAGGAAATAACAATAACTTACCAGGGGGCGGAGATTCTAATGATGATGTAGACTTGCCTCCAAGATAAAAATACAATTAAACACAATTTTATAAAAACAGAGATGAAGAAATTATTCGTAATTTTAATGATGGTATGTGCGGCAGGAGCTGTTAATGCACAGACCAAAGTAGGGCATATCAATAGCAGTGAGCTAATAGATTTATTACCAGAGGCAGACACTATTCAGACAAGATTATTGGCAGAGCAAGAGCAATGGCAAAAAATATTGGCAGATAAAGAAACAGAAGCCAAAACTAAGTATACTGCTCTGATGCAGATCATAGAAGATCCAGCAATATCTAACAGTGTAAAGGAAATCAAATCACAAGAAGTAGAAAATCTTCAAAAGCAGTATCAAGAGCTTCAACAAAGAGCAAATGAAGAATTGCAAAAGAAACAACAAGAGTTGTTGACGCCACTTCTAGATAAAGTAAAGAAAACAATAGCTGAAGTAGCTAAAGTAAATGGATATGCTTATGTAATGGATACTACAGAAGGTAGTGGAATAATATACAGTGATTCTTCTTTTGACCTTATGCCTTTAGTGAAAGCTAAATTAGGCGTTAAATAACAAAGCCATCAAAGCGTCTCAACCTATAGGCGTTTTTGATTCAGGGCTGGGTGGACTCACCATCCTAAAGGCTCTGCAAAAAAAACTTCCAAATGAGCAGTTCATCTATTTTGGTGACACTGCTCATTTGCCTTATGGCGATAAGAGTGAAGATGCTCTAATCAGTTATGTAGGGGCAATTACTTCTTTCCTCTATGAGAAGAATTGTAAAATGATGGTGGTAGCTTGTAATAGTGCCACTACTGTAATAGAGAAAACCGAAGACCTTCCATTTAGCTCGGATCAAATAGTAGAAGTAATAAGTCCCGTTGTGGATCTTATTGCTACGCAGACCAAGTATTCCAATATAGGTATAATAGGAACTCGCAAAACTATAGGCTCGGGGATGTTTAATCAAGCATTGGCATATAGGAACAAAAATCTAAATATAGTTGTACGTGCTACTCCACTTCTAGTGCCACTCATAGAAGATGGCTTTTTAGAAGAAAATGTGCTTTTCCCTGTATTTGATAGATATTTTGCTGAAATGTCTGAATGTGAGTTATTAATTCCGGCATGTACGCATTATCCAATTATCTATCAGCAGATAGAAAAGTACTTTAGCAATGGACTCAAAGTACTTCACACCCCCAAAATAATAGCCGAAGAAGTAGAAGTATATTTAGCTAAATATAACCTTCTAAATAATAAGGCTAAAAGCTCAGATGAGTATCATCTCTCGGATGTTACCGATGAGTTCCTCAGAGAAGCGGAACTCTTTCTAGGAAAGAAAGTTGTCTTCCAAAAGACCTTAATCTAAAGGGCTTTTTAAAAGAAAGGTCATTCGCGGTTCATAAACGGACGTACTTTTCATTACTCAATTTGCTGCACACCTACGTTAGTTCAAGTTTACCATTGGTCAAAACAGCGTCGTGACATCTATTCTCATTGCCGAACTTAGCATAAATCAATTAAATAAATATGTTAAAAAATTACGTAATGACAATGCTCGCATTTGTGATAGTGCAAAGCGAAATGTTTGCTCAGTTTGCAGACATCAGAGGAAAGGTGACCGATGGCACTGAGAGTATAGGGGTAGCCTATATTAGGCTTAAGAAGGGTGAAGCCGTGGTAGAGAAAGTTAATGTATCCGTAGAAGGGGATTTTATATTCTCAGATCTTACTTCTGGAGAATATTCACTTACGATCTCAGCTATGAGCTATGAGACACAGGTAGTAAATGTATATCTGCAACCGGGACAGTCAGTAGTCAGAATGATTAAGTTATTACCCTCTGGTCAAAAATCTGCCACTCTAAAAGGTGTAGTAATCGGAGGTGTCAGAATTGACGAAGATCCCCCGGGAACAGGTAAAGAGTTAAAAAAGAGCCCCTATGAAGGGATTGCAGGATTCATAAAAGGCAATACCAATATAAAAAATAGAGATGGTCAGCTATCAAGTGGAAGTGCAAGGCAAGGTCAACTTGCGGTTTTAGACAATGGCACTATTCAGATAGGTCCCATTAGACCAACCACATTGGGGCTAGGTCAAGTAAAAGTTTTAGCTTCTGGCGCACCCGCTATGTATGGGGACTTTGTAGGCGGAGCGATTGAATACACCAATTTCGATCATTTAGATACATTAAGCATCAGGAACATATTGTTTCGTACTTCTAGTCCTTTTGATGCATTCCATCACAATACCATAGAAACCTACCTGTATAAACCGCTAAAAGTAGTAGAAGGCAAAACTAAATTGGCATTCACAAACTCACTTTTTGCTAATTACAAAAACGATCCTAATCCAACTTCTGTGAATTTGTACAAACTATCAGAAGACACATACAGCAAACTTTTAGAAAATCCGATATTAGGTAGCGGAGGCACTGATGTCGTAGCCACTCCAACACAGTATACTTTAGAAAATTTCGAATCGGTGAAAAGAAGACAAAATGTAGCTTCTACAAATTTGTTTGCTAGTTTGGGGTTGGCCTGGAAACCATCAGATGATGTCATACTTAGGATCACTCCTTCGGCACAGTATACCAAGGCAAATCGTTTTTCATTTAGCAATAGTCTGCTGAACTCTGAGCATAATCCGATGAATACTTCTGTAACTGGAAAATTGAACGCTCAGCTTATTCATACGCTAAAAAGACCGTATAATTCGAAAGGTGAATTAACCTACGATAGTTCTCTTTTTAGTAAAATCAACTACATGATTACTGCAGACTATCAACGGTTCAATTCGCAGACCAAAGACCCTATACATCAAGACAATATTTTTGGATATGGACACATTGGAAAGTTTGAAACTGCTGGTAATGAAATCTATACGTATGTCGATGAGGTTAAGACCTTAAAAGATCAATACGACAACGACGTAGTATTACAAGGATATTATAAGTGGGATGGTCATGAAGATACTGATGTGAGTTTTACCGGAAATGAAGATTACCAAGTACGCTCATCCATAACTCAGTTTGCAATAGACAATAATGATGCACGTACACTTGGCGATGTATCTCAATTTCAGGGTCTGCTAAATGGCCAAAACCCCAATTCAATAAACGGGATGTGGTATGCTCCAGGTACAGTATTGTCCAACTACAGTAAGTCTGATCAGCAGAAGGCAAGCGTTAGTGCTATATTGAATATGTCGTTAAATCCTGATAGAAAAATTGGCAGACAGCATGATTTGCAGGTAGGTCTGCTTTTTGAACAGAGAAAACGATCGTACTATTCGCTCAATGCAAATACATTGTGGCAATTGATGCCTCTACTTCTAAATTTCCAATATAGCAAGGAGAGTTTATCTTCACCAATATTGAGCTATGATGAAGATGGAGTATTTATGGATACAGTATCGTACTTGTACAATGCAGATTTGAACAGACAATCAGTATTTGATAAAAATCTAAGAAACATAGTAGGAGAGGAGAATGGATACACATCTGGAGGAGCACATTTTGTAGATATAAATAGCATAGATCCTAGTAAGTTATCATTAGATATGTTTAGTGCAGATGAGTTGTGGAATAATGGAAGCAGCTATGTGAACTATGCCGGATATGACCATACAGGTAAGTTAGTTAGAGGCAATAAAAGTGTGAACGATTTTATAAACGACAAAGCAAATAGGTACGTCAATGCTCATAATCCCAACTATACAGCTATTTGGTTTCAGGATAAATTTGTTCTTGAAAAAATAAAAATTCGAGCTGGTGTACGTGTAGAACGTTTTGATGCCAATCAGTTAGTGCTGAAAGATCCTTATTCATTATATGCTGTTAAAACGATTGGCGAAGTGCCACGTATTGGCGAACAAGCAATAGATCACCCTTCCACATTATCTTCAGAAGCAGCAGTATATGTGAATGATATGCATTCTCCCTCTGCAGTCTTAGGATATCGAGAAGGAAGTACATGGTATGATGAGAATGGGGTTCAGCTGGCAAGTGCAGAATATCTAAGACGCGAAACAAACGGAGGTGTAATTCAGCCTTTTTTGGTTGATCCATCCAATCAGAAATTGGGTGCAGAATCTTTCAAAGATTTTAGTCCAGAGGTTTTGGTGTTACCCAGATTGTCCTTGTCATTCCCCATTAGTAGCAAAGCGTTGTTCTATGCTTACTACGATAAGTTTGCTCAGAGACCAAGTTTCTCACAGTCGTTCGCTCCAATTAATACATACTATTTTCTGGAAAATGCCAGTAGTACATTATTGCCAAACCCTGCTCTAAAACCATCCAAACGTACCGATTATCAGATAGGATACAAGCAGCAAGTTGGGGATAGAGGAGTGTTGAATGTCACTGCAGGATATGCAGACATTAGAGATGATATAAACCTCATCAGTGTAGAGCAAGCATACCCACGCACCTATACCACCTACGGTAATGTTGATTTTTCTACGGTGAAAAAATTTGGAGCAGATTATAGAATAAAGCTTAGTAATATGGCTTTTACCGCAAATTATCTTTTACAATTTGCGGACGGTACAGGTTCCAATGCTAATTCAGCAGCGGCTCTTATACAAGTAGGACAGCCCAATTTGAAAAGTTTGTATCCGTTGGAATACGATGTGAGACATAAGCTAAATTTTAGTGCCAATTTTGCATTGGACTCACTCAGCAGAAAGAAGAAGTCAATTTTCAAAAATATGAGAGTTAATCTATTTGCCAATACTCAGTCGGGTACTCCATATACCGCATTGGTAAATGCTATTCCAGAAGCTCAAAATTTGGGTACTGTTAGCCGTAGCCAGATAAAAGGGAATCCATTTGGATCTCGATTGCCATGGAACTGCACCATGGATATGTCTATAAGCAAGGCAGCTATAATAAAAAACCAGCCTATTATTTTTCAATTGAATATTCTGAATTTATTGAATTTGATAAATTTATACGGCGTCTATGCAGCTACATCTTCTGCTACAGACGATGGCTATTTATCATCTCCCAAAGGCCAGCAAGAGATAGCGAGAGAGCAAAATGCACAGGCATTTGTGGAGTATTATAATCTGAAACAAAATAATCCAATTCACTTTGGTGCACCACGTACTATTAGCTTAACGGTGCGTACTACATTCTAATAGAACGACTTCGAATACGATTTTTATCGTTGAAAAAATGACTAAAGCCCAGTAACTGAAAAACAAGTAATAAAGAAACGAAATGAATAAAAAGAAGAGAATAGACACATATTTGCAGCTAATACTTTTATGAGTACAGATCATCGTATTTTAATAATAGACGAAGTACATCCTGTTTTGTTAGAATTACTAGCAGGTTTCGAGGTCATATATATGCCAAATATTGCATTGAACGAGCTAGAAGAAGCAATCAGTTCTGCGAGTATACTTGTGGTCCGCAGCAAACTTACGCTCACCAAAAAATGGATAGACAGAGGAGTTAAGCTCAAGTATATCGGTAGGCTAGGGTCAGGAATGGACAATATAGATGTAGCTTATGCTGCTAGCAAGAACATTATGTGCGAGAACGCTCCTGAGGGCAATAGAAATGCCGTAGCAGAGCAGACAGTTGGAATGATGTTGAGCCTACTTGCTAATATTAGCAGAAGCTCATTGCAAGTAAAGGGTAGCAGATGGGATAGAAAAGACAATCAAGGGATAGAGCTTAGAAACCTGACAGTTGGCATTATAGGATTTGGTAATGTAGGCAGCAGATTGGCAGAAGTGCTGCACAGCTTTGGTTGCAAAATAATGGCCTATGACAAATTTATAAGTGGTTTTGGCAGCGAAGAAGTAGAAGAATGTTCGCTAGAAGAGTTGCAAAAAAGAGCCGATGTAATTTCTCTCCACGTTCCACTAAATGAATATTCACTAGAAATGGTGAATGAAAGCTTTATAAATAAGGTTGATAAACCATTTTTTATGCTTAACCTTTCACGAGGCAGTGTCGTAAATATTTCTGATATAGTGAGTGGTTTAGAATCTAAAAAAATAAGAGGTCTTGCCTTGGATGTTTTGCCCAATGAAAATCTGGGCACTCTAAATGCTAAAGAGAGCCAAGAGTTTGATTATCTTGTTAATAATGAGAATGTTATAGTTACTCCTCACATAGGAGGGCTTACTAAAGATTCGTATAAAATGCTAGCAGAAGTGTTAGCGGAAAAAATAAAAAAGTGGGATGAAAATAATCCACTTGTAAACTGAAACTTAACCTTAAGTAAAATTAATTTGAATAATTGCTTTTTTATGGCAAATATTGAAGTTCTAAAAAACGTGTAAAAAGCAAAGTATATGAAGAAAGCACTTACTATAATATTCGCTAGTTTATTTGCGACAGCTATGTATGGCCAATCCAATTTTGGAAAGATACAGGGCAAGGTCACAGATGCTAAGACAAAGGCACCTATTGCGTATGCAACCATTCTGTTAGAGAAGGACGGTATACGAAAAGGAGGAGCCTACACAGATGATGACGGTAAATATGTAATAAACGCATTGGATCCGGGAGATTATAGTATCACCGTAAAATACCTAGACTACAGTGATAAGAAGGTGACTGGTGTAGAAGTGACATCTAATAGCACAAAGTATATGAACATAGAGATGAGCCAAGCCGGTGCAGATGGTACTACACAGATAGGCCCTGTTACCATAAGAGCTGGTAAACCTATGATTGAGAAAGATAAGAACTCTAAGACATTGAGTGGAGCAGATTTAGCTAAGTTACCTACAAGGGGGCTTGGAGCTATCGCTTCTACTACTTCTGGTGTGAGTCAGACTAATGGTGGCGGAATATCTTTCTTAGGAAGTAGAACAGATGGTACAGCTTATTATGTAGATGGTGTGCGTGTAACAGGAAGTGCAAGTGTGCCACAGTCTGCTCAGGGGCAGATTGATATTATTCAATCAGGAATTCCTGCACAATACGGAGATTTTACGGGTGGTGCTGTTAGTATCACGACAAAAGGTCCTTCTAGATTTGTGAGTAGAAGTTTTGAGCTTATCTCATCTAGTCCTTTCGATCCATATCATTACAATCAAGCAGAGTTTTCTGCGGTAGGGCCACTTTGGGTAAAAAATAAAGGCGGTGGAGACAAAGAATACGTTGCTCTTGGATACCAAATGGCAGCCAATTTGAATTATGCGGCAGATAATAGTCCAGGTTTTGGCGGTTTTTATACAGTGAAAGAGGATGTGTTGGCAGAAATAGAAAACAGTCCAATCATTGCAAATCCAAATACTTCAGGTTTTGTATACAGGTCGTTGTTGTTGACAAAAGATGATTTAGAATTAAATAAGGCAAGAAAAAATGTTGCGAGGTATTTTGGTAATGCTCAAGGTAAATTAGAGTTTTTACCAAATAAAAAATCTTCAATTACCTTGTTTGGTAGTTTCAACCAATCGAACGGAAATAATTGGGGATTTGCTCAAAACCTTATGAATAATAAGGAGTATAGTAATTCTACAAGTCAAACTCTTAGAACGTATGTAAAATTCACACAGCGTTTAGGTGACAATTCTAATGACAAGGACAAAGAGAAATCTTTATTCTCAGATGCCTTTTACAATGTAAGGTTGGATTATCAGAGTAACTGGGGTGAAACTCAAAACAATAATCATGGAACGGATTATTTTGACTACGGGTATGTAGGTAAATTTACGTCGT
The DNA here is from genome assembly GCA_028339355.1 of Bacteroidia bacterium. Lineage (GTDB taxonomy): Bacteria > Bacteroidota > Bacteroidia > NS11-12g > UBA9320 > UBA9320. Next base: position 21,672 of record JAOLBX010000017.1, on the reverse strand, counting down.
ACAGAAATCCTGTTTATTCATTCAGAAATGATGCACAGTACTTTATTGATCAAAACAATGATACTGTGAGTAGACAAGGGTATTATAGCTTAGCTGGTTTTAGAAATAGTGAGATAACCTTCGAGGCAAGTGACAAGAACGAATTAAGATCTAGGTATACGCAGAGCGTATTTAACTATTACGATGCAGCTGGTTTTGACATCACGGATGAGCAACAAATAAGAAATGGATTAGGACTATTGAATGGTTTTACTCCGAACACAACCTATTCTCTTTGGACCAATCCAGGATCGGGAGCAACAGGGTATAGTAAGAATCAAGTAGAAAGAGCGGCTGCATATGCTCAAGGAGAGGCTATTCTAAATCTCGATAATACACACGATCTACAATTTGGGATGTATTTTGAGCAAACATTCTTTAGCGGTTGGAGTTTAGCTGCGGGTAATCTATGGCAGCTTATGCCACTATTGGCAAATAGCCATATCTCAAATTTGGATAGAACTGACGAAAACGGTTTTATATATGGAGGTATTCACTCATATGATGACCAAGGTTATTTTACGGACACAGTTAGTTACAACATCAGATTAGATAAGGACCAGCAGAAAACGTTTGATGCTAATCTAAGATCTAAACTTCTTGCAGATGGAGCTACAGATGTTTATGGTAATCTACATTCAGAGAGTTCATATATTGATATCAATAGTTTAGATCCAAGCACATTTAGCTTAGATATGTTTAGTGCAGACGATTTATGGAATAATGGTAATGGTTTTGTTGGATATTATGGATATGATTATCTTGGTAATAGAACAAGGAAAGCATTTTCATTTACAGACTTTACAAATGATGAAGCAAATAGAAGTGTAGGTTCGTTCGCACCGGTATACAATGCGGTTTGGTTGCAAGATAAGTTTCAGTTCAAAGATTTGATACTTCGTCTCGGAGTAAGAGTAGAACGATATGATGCCAATCAAAGTGGCCTAAAGGATGCTTATTCTGTTTATCCTACATACTCTGCTGGGGAAATAAAAAATATTAGTTCTGGAAGGGGAGCTAACTTATTAAGTGGTTATACTATCCCTACTACAATAGGTGATGATTACGTAGTATATGTCAATGATATCGCTAACCCAACTAAAATATTGGGATATAGAGACGGTGGAAATTGGTACGATGCTGCAGGTTCAGAATTATCTAGTCCAGACCTTATAGCTCAAGAAGGAAATAGTGATAGAATTCAACCGTTTTTGCAGGATGAGGAAGAAAATCTTGTAAAAGAATCATTTAGTGATTACGAGCCAGTTATCAATGTTCTTCCAAGAATATGGTTTTCATTCCCTATCAATTCTGAAGCACAGTTCTTTGCTAATTATGATAAACTAGCTCAGCGACCAGCAAATGGCAACACGTTTGCTCCGATAAGTACGTACTATTATATGCAGCAAAATCAAGGAGCTGTAGTACCTAATGCACACTTAAAACCTCGTGTTACAACAAGCTATGAGTTTGGGTTTAAACAAACATTGTCTCGTAACTCTGCACTTAGTTTAATTGCTTCGTACAAAGAAACTAGAGGTGATTATACTCTTGTTAGAATTAACCAAGCTTATCCAATTAGTTACAATAGTTATGAGAATCTCGATTTTGAAACAATAAAGAGTTTCAGAGCAGAGTATGAATTAAGAGGGGAAGGAAGAACTTCATTTGGGTTAAACTATACATTACTATTTGCGGATGGTACTGGTTCTAACTCCAATTCCTCTGCGGCACTTATCGCTGCTAATCAGCCTAATTTACGTTCTCTATATCCTACGTCAAGAGACACACGTCATCAGATCACAGGACTTCTAGATTACAGATTTAAGGGTGGAAATGACTACACAGGACCTATCTGGTTTGACAAGAAGTTTTTTGCGAATTCAGGAGCTAACCTTATAGTAAGTACAAAATCTGGAGAGCCATATTCAGCTTATATTAATCCAGCGGCAAGTGCATCTTTTGGAGCTGCACAGCGACAGTCGTTAGATGGCAATCCATTCGGGTCTAGATTGCCTTGGCAATTCAAAGTAGACGGGAATTTCAATAAGAACTTTAGTATAAAAAAGAAATATACTAAAGATGACTTTAGAAGACAAAGCTTGGAAATGCAAGTATTCCTTTGGGTACAAAACATTTTTAATAATAAGAACATTAGATCTGTATACGGATACACAGGACTGGCTAATAACGATGGTTGGCTAAGTTCTCCTCAAGGAGTTCAGGATGCAGAAACGCAGGTAAATACACAGTCTTATCTAGACTTGTATAATGTGAAAGTAAATAATCCATATAGATACACTACCCCAAGACTAACAAGGTTAGGAGTTAAAGTATTTTTCTAAGATATAACGCAACAGAAAAAAGAAGATATGAGAAAAGAAATGAGAAAATTGATGATTGTTGCCGGACTATTGATGTCGGCTAGTGTTTTTGCCAAAGAAAACATCAATGTAGAGGAGCCAAATACTACTAGAAACGCTAGTTCTAAAATGGCGATGAAATTTGGTTCGGACTGTGACCCTGCCAGTCAAAGTGCAGATTTGGACGTGAATAATGTGCGTACCAAGATATTGAACGGTGGTGACATGTGGTGGGATTTGAGCAGTGCTCGATATGAAATTCCTAAGATAGAAGATCTTAACTCGGTTAGAAAAAACAGCTTATTTTCTGGAGCTATATGGATAGGTGGTGAGGATGTTGCTCAAAACCTAAGACTAGCTGCGATGACTTATCGTCAAAGAGGATCAGATTTTTGGCCAGGACCTTTGGACCCAAGCACGAGTAACACAAATAAAAGTGTTTGTGATCAGTGGGATAAAATCTTTAAGGTTGATGGTGAAAAAATAATAGAACATGCCAATGCAGCTGGTGGAGTGCCAGATGATCAAATATTTAATTGGCCAGGTCAAAAACCAACAGACCCAGATCCACTTGCACCTTTCAAAGATGTAGACGGAGATGGATACTATACACCAACTGGAGGTGATTATCCTATTTTACAAAATGACTGTAAAGGAGTTGCTATTGAAAATGCCGCTGAAGATCAACCTGATCAAATGTTGTGGTGGATATACAATGACAAAGGAAATATTCACTCAGAGACACAAGGCGACCCTATAGGTGTAGAAATGCAGACTACTGCATTTGCTTTCTCCACAAACGATGAAATCAATGATATGACCTTCTACACGACTCGTATCACCAATAGAGGTGCAACGGAGCTTACGAACACATATTTTGGTCAATGGGTGGATGCCGATCTTGGTAACTATGCAGATGACTATGTTGGTTGTGATGTAGGACTTTCTTTAGGATTTTGCTATAACGGAGATGACAATGACGAAGGAGTACTAGGATATGGACTTAATCCACCTTCTGTTGGTGTGGATTTCTTTGAAGGGCCAATAGTGGAGACGATTGATGGAAAAGAAGAGCTTGGTCTCTCTAAGTTTGTGTATTATAACAATGACGCTGACCCAATTAATGGGAATCCGGGTCTTGCACAAGAATTTTATAACTACTTGCAAGGTAAATGGATGAACGGTGCTGATATTGAGTTTGGCGGAGACGGTATAACAGGTACAGATGGTACTGTGGCAGATTACATGTTTCCGTTTGATACCGATCCAGCACATTCTAACTCTAATTGGAATGAAAAAGAAGCAGGAAATGCACCTGCAGATAGAAGATTCTTGCAGTCTTCTGGTCCTTTCGAGTTACAGCCAGGAGCTGTTCAAAGACTTACTGTAGGAGTAGTTTGGGCACGGACTTCTTTTGGAGGTGCAGAAGGCTCTCTTAAGTTGCTCAAACAAGCGAGTAGAAAAGCTCAAGAGTTGTTTAACTCTTGTTTCGATTTGATAGATGGACCGGATGCTCCAGAAGTAGAAGTGCATGAGCAGGATAGACAACTGGTTTTCTCCTTCGGAGATACTGATAATGATAGAGTGGAGCTTTATAAAGATTCGATATTTAACAATCAAGGGCAAGTAGAAAAATATGAATTCCAGGGATATAGAGTGTATCAACTAAAAGACGGGTCAGTGAGTTTATCAGAACTAGATGATTTGGGTAAAGCTAGAGAAGTGTATCAGTGTGATTTGATAGATGATTATGAAGATCTATTTGAACAAGAATATGATGTGGATGTAGATGCCGATGTTCTTAAACTTAGAGTTAGAGCGGGTAATGAAGGTTTGAGACATACTGTGAGACTTACAGAAGACGAATTTGCCACTGGCTCAAATAAAACGTTAGTAAACTTTAAGGATTACTACTATATAGTTTTGGCATACGCAGCAGCTGATGGAGGTGCCAGAAACTATTACCTTGAAGGTAGAAAGGTTAAAAAATTCTCTGCGAGTCCTCACAAGCTAGAGCCTAAATTCAGCGGCTCAAGTGCCCCATCGTTTTATGGTGACGGACCAGAGCTTGTACGACTATCTGGGAAAGGTAATGGATTTAATGAACTTCAACTCAAACAAGAAACAATAGATGAAATTCTGCAAAGTAATTCTGTAGAGAACCCTAAGTACGAAAATGGGCACGGCCCGGTAAATGTATCAGTTATTGATCCACTTAAAGTACCAAAAGGTGAATTCGAATTAACATTAGTGCCTTATAACACTACGGCTGGTCCGAGCAATGATAGCTTGTATGCAGACAGCACAACTTGGATACTTGTAAAATTACCAAGTGATACCATTTATGCGGATACAACCTTGGCTTATAAAAATGAGCAAGTCATACTGGAGTCAACGACAGGTAAAAGTATATTTGATTGGGGACTTGCGGTTACGCTTGAACAAATAGCTTATCCAGGAAGTAATTCACAAAAGTATGACGATAATGGATTGGTAAGTTGGTCAGTAGATTTTGCAGATCCTAGTGAGGAATGGCTAACATCGGTGCGAGATAATGATGCAACAACAGCACGTCAATTTGGTATTTATGATTGGATAAGAGCTGGAGTACTAGGTAGTTCAACGGGATATAACGATCCTTCTTGGCACGATCAAGCATCTAATGGTAGACCATTAGATAGAAATTCCGTTTATGAAAAAATATGGGATGGACGTATAGCTCCAAACAGACTAGTATCTAATACTTCAAGATCGAATGCTTCTGAAAGACCTGCAGAGAATGTGCAACCTTTCACATATGGATATCAAGCGATGCCAGGACTTGGTTTAGAAAATCTTACAAACGTAGATATTGTTATTACTCCGGATGAATCTAAATGGTCTGAATGTGTAGTGCTAGAAATGGGTGAAGATCCAGGGCTTAACGAAGGTCAAAAAGGAAAATTTGAGATGAGAGCTGGAAAGCTTGAATGGGGCGGTCAAGACTTACCTGCAGGTAAGTCAATATTCCCAGGATACGCGATCAATGTAAATACAGGAGAAAGATTAAACATAATAATAGGGGAGGATTCTTACCAAAGGCAAGAGAATGGGAGAGATATGAAGTGGAATCCAACGGACAATACTGGATTTGTAAATTCAGGATATCCTAGTTTCGGAGGTAGACACTTTATCTACGTAATGGGATCTCATCAAGGGATTGCACCGAGCATACATCCTAAACTTCCTATCTACGATAAGGGGAACGCTTACTATGATATTTTAAGTGGCGTAACTAATTCTAATAAGATTCAATCTTTGACTAGAGTATTTCAAAATTGTGACTGGGTTATACCGTCTTACTTGGCTATAGGCCAAACTATGATAGAGAATGAGCAAGGTATCCCTGTTCCACCTAATGAAGTTAAAATCAAACTTAGAGTTGCATTGCCATACGGTAGAACTCCTGAAGTTGCTGTCAATGAAGGTCTTCCTAAGTATAAGTTTAGTACCGAAGATATATTTAATGACATTAGTGTTGATAATGGTAAAGATGCACTGGATTTAGCTAATGTAGTACCTAATCCATATTATGCTTTTTCTGAGTATGAGTCTAGTGCTATTGATAATAGAATCAAGATCACCAACCTGCCAGAGAAATGTGATATTTCTATATACACACTCGACGGTTCATTGGTGCGTAGATTGAAAAAAGATGATGAGACTACAGAAGCAGATTGGAATCTTAAGAATGGTGCAGGAGTGCCTATAGCAAGTGGCTTGTATATTATTCATATAGATGCGGGTGAGCTTGGTGAGAAGATTTTGAAATGGATGGGTGTAATGAGAGAACTTGATTTAGATTCTTTCTAGGACAGAGACCAATTAATTAGAAGAAACAAATGAAAAAATTAATAATATTATCAATAATACTATCAGCATCTACTATTCTACTTGCGGGGAATCCAGATAGAATAGGTCAAGCCGGAGCTACCCAACTCAATATTAACGGATGGGGAAGAAGTTCTGGATGGGGATGGGCGTCTGTGAGTAATGCTAACGGATTAGAAGCTATGTACACCAATATAGGTGGACTCGCGTATACTCAAAATACAGAAATTATATTCTCTCGAACTGCTTGGCTTATGGGTAGCGACATTAATATAAATACTTTTGGGTTTGCACAAAACCTTGGTGGAAATGGTGTTTTAGGGGTAAGTATAATGAGCTATGACATAGGAGATATACCTATCACTACAGTAGAACAGCCAGATGGAGGTTTAGGTACCTATAAGCCTACCTTTACTAATATAGCGGCAGCTTTTTCAAAGCAGTTTACAAGAGAAATATCTGGAGGAGTAGGGTTTAAAATCTTTTCTGAGGCTATTACCAATGTAAAAGCACAAGGCATTGCCTTGGATGCAGGGATACAGTATATCACTACGTTCAAAAAAAATCAAAAATTGAAGCAAGAAGATGTGAAATTTGGTGTGTCGCTTAAGAATATCGGCCCAGATGCTAGGTATGCGGGTGATGGACTATCTGTAAAGTTACAGAACCCTATCACAGAAAACACTTCTACTGTAAACCAACGTGCTGCTAAGTTTAATCTACCTACGCTTATGAACATAAGTGCTTCTTATGATATGAGATTGGATAAGAATGATGAAACATATTTTCATAGACTTACTCCAGCATTTACATTTACCAATAATGCATTTTCGAGCAATCAGTTTACAATAGGAGCGGAGTATGGCTACAAATCATTGTTTCAATTAAGAACAGGATATGCCTATGAGGATGGTATTACTTCGTATGAGACAAGAACAAATGCCTTCACGGGTATTATGGGAGGTTTTACGTTTGAAGTTCCAGTAAAGAAAGATTCTGAGACAACATTTGGTCTTGATTACTCTTACAGACATTCCAATCCATTTGGAGGTTCTCATACGTTTGGTGTAAGACTAAACATAGGAGAATAATCCGATATCAATTTTAGAATATTAGTTTTGCAATGTTGTATCTCTTTTGGGGATACAACATTGTCTTTTATAAAAAAGAAACCCAAATGTCTATTAACTATATCTCACAAGAAGGCTATGATGCCCTTAACGAACAAATTGCTCACTTAGAAAAAGTAGAGAGAAAAAGAATTACCGGGCAAATAGCAGACGCTAGAGACAAAGGAGATCTCTCCGAAAATGCTGAATATGATGCAGCCAAGGAGGAACAAGGGCTCTTGGAAATGAAAATTTCTAAACTTAAAAATACTATGGCAAATTGCCGTGTGATTGATCCAAAGGATATAGATCTTAGTAAGGTAAACATTCAGACCAATGTTAGACTTCTGAATATGAAGGTGAATAAAGAAGTGACGTATACAATAGTTGCGGAGTCTGAGGCTAATCTCAAGTTGGGTAAGATATCTGTAAAGTCTCCAATAGGAGAAGGTCTGATGGGCAAGAAAATTGGTGAGATTGCTGACATTCAAGTGCCAGCAGGCATAATTCAATTTGAGATCTTAGAGATAAGTATCTAATGACCATATTTGAAAAAATAATTGCTGGAGATATACCTTCATACAAGATTGCTGAAAACGACATTTTCATTGCTTTTTTAGATGTTTTCCCACTTAAGGAAGGACACACGCTAGTAGTCCCTAAAAAGCCAGTTGATTATATTTTTGATTTAGAGGATGATCTATTTACTGAATTGCATCTTTTTTCAAAAAAAATAGCAACAGCTATTGCAATAGCGGTACCGTGTGTAAGAATAGGAACGGCTGTGATAGGTTTAGAAGTGCCTCATACACATATACACCTTGTCCCTATCAACAATGTAGGCGATATCAATTTTAGCAGCCCTAAGATTAAGGTAGAGAGCAGTAGAATGGAAGAACTAGCGGAAAGTATTAAAACAGCTTACAACGAGCTGTAGTTATTTAATCTTACCAGGATTCTTGCTTACAAAATTTTTCCAGCTACCATAGCTTTCTTTGGATGCCATTCCCGGTTTAAACATGAAGTGGTGACATATAGCAACTGCTACTGCATCACTTGCGTCAAGTTTTGAATGAGCTTTGTCAAGTTTTAGTAGAGCTTGGACCATACCTGCGACCTGCTCTTTGCTAGCAGTACCTTTGCCGGTAACACTTTGTTTTACTCTTTTAGGGGCATATTCAAAAACGGGGATTTTTCGGTTCAATGCTGCAGCCATACTTACACCTTGAGCCCTTCCAAGTTTTAGCATACTCTGAGGATTTTTTCCCATAAACGGAGCTTCGAGGGCCATTTCGTCTGGCAGGTACGTGTCTATCAACTCAGTACATTTTTCAAAAATCGCTTTCAGTTTGTCTGAATGTTCGCCCTCCTTTCGCAGATCAAATATACCCATACTGATAAGCGTAATGTTGTTTTTTGATACACCTATGATTCCATACCCAGCGATATTGGTTCCCGGGTCTATGCCGATTATTATCTTGTCGTAATTGTTATCTTTCGCCACGCTAAAAGACAAAGGTAAGAGATAGCACGCTATAGATACTACACGTGGTTCAAAATAAAAAAACATCACCATATAAACGAATTTATCCTTGGCTCAAGTGGATATTTAGTATTGTATCTGTCTATTTTTTCTGGAAACAAGTTCAAGGGCTAGAAGGATATTTGTTGTCAGATATCTGGCACAAGATAATTGATCATTGGTTTCTTTTATGTGTTATTATAATACTGGCTTTGGTCAATTGGAATGCGGAAGCTCAAAAGTTCAAGTTGCTTATCAAATCAGAAATCAAATTAAGCAATTTAAGAGCGTTTTTAACCATACTTGGAGGAATGGCAATAAGCAACTTCACTCCAGTACGGACAGGAGAATATATTGGTAGAGGATTGCTTCTTAAGTCGATTCACCCGGTCAAGGTGATAATAGCCACAGTGATAGGGAATATAGCTCAAGTGCTGATGACTTATAGCTTAGGACTTATTTGTTTGGCAGGTGTTTTATTGTTCACGGATATGGGTTCTGCCCTTCCTGGTTTATCCAAAATATGGATTGTGCTAGCCGTATTCTTGCTAATCTTACTGGTTGTTTTCAATGCGAAGAGGATATTAAAATTCGTAAAAAAGCATTTACCATCTATACTTGCCAAGACTTTTAAGCTTATCAAAAAGTACGATAGAAAGCTTTTTACCAAAGTGGTTGGTATCGCATTTTTGAGGTATTGTGCTTTTGCCATTCAGTTCTATTTGCTTTTGCAGCTGTTTTCTGGTTTTGTAGTTCCTGTATACGGCTTGGCGTTTATACCTGTAGCTTATCTATTGCAAAGTATAGCCCCAGTTCCTGCCATATCAGATGTAGGTGTTCGAGTGGCGGTATCTCAGTTGTTGTTTGGTTCATACTTGACGGATAATGCTATTCTTCAAGCAGTTACAAGTTTATGGTTCATAAACCTGATATTTCCTGGCCTCATAGGTACATTTTACCTTCTATTTTCGACCATTAGAGGCAAATGATTTTCTTTATTGTAATAGTAATCCTCCTTGGACTTTGGTACTACGATCTATTGAGTAGGTATGCTCGCTTATGGAAAAACATGGATGAGCTCACCCCCCCCCCCAATGAACCGCTATCTGTTTCAATACTCATTCCTTTTAGAAATGAAGAAGCAAACCTACCCGCTCTTTTAGATTCATTGAACGCCTTAAATATGCATGATCACTCAGTGGAGGTCGTGTTTATTGACGATAAGTCTATGGATAGAGGAGTTGATATTATTGAAAATACGATCATCGAGCTAAGTCAATCTATCATAAGCAATAAGGAAAAATCTGGCAAGAAAGCAGCTATGCAACTAGGGTGGGAAGTAGCAAGAGGAGACATTATTTTGCAAACAGACGCAGATTGTGTGTTTGAGTCTGAATGGCTTGCCAAAATGGTGGAGCCTTTTCAGGATGAGCGGATAAATTTAGTTAGTGGACCTGTATCTTATGGCGAATCTAAAGGATTTTGGAGAAATCTCTTGGCCCTAGATTTTGTAGCCTTAATAGCTATAGGGGCCGCTCATATCGAGTGGAAACTCCCGATGATATGCAATGGAGCGAATATGGCATACCGAAAGAGTATAACTAGTCGAGCCGAACTTAATACATCCAAGGCGAGTGGAGATGACGTATTTCTGCTTCAAAGTGCTCAGCAACTAGATTCTGATGGCATTATATTTAGTAAATCATCTGAGGCAATTGTGTCGACTAATGGGCCTGATTCATTCATGGAGTTTTGGAACCAAAGACTCCGATGGGCGAGCAAGAATGGAGACTATGACATCAAGAAAAACACGTATATATTGAAAGCCCTCTGGGTGTATAATATAACTATACTGATATCTCTATTCACTTTCTCCGCATTAGGATTCACAGCAGCACTTTATCTCGTGCTGCTCAAAGTGCTGGCAGAAGACAAACTGTATTCCAGTTTCAGTTCATTTTTCGGAATAGAAACCTGGTTCAAAACGTTACTGCTTGGTCAGCCGTTTCACATAATATATATGGCTATAGTACCGCCTTTATCACAATTTTTAAAGTACCAATGGAAAGAAAGAAAATTAAGCTAATAGAGCTTCCGGAGTTAGAAACTGAGATTCTTCAGCTGTGTATTTTTCCAGAGTCTTTTGAGCTAATCGCTGAAGAGTGCACTTCAGAGAACAAGCTCGGTGTGATAGCGGATGCTATTAAAAACTTAATGCATTACAAACTACTTATAGCTGCCAATGTAGAAAACAGCCTGAATTGGATATACGATAGTGATAAGATGCGAGAAAGCACATTCAAGGCCACGGCAAATGGAGTGGAGTGGATGGAAGAGAATCTATAAGTCAAATTCTTGAAGATATGATGCAATGTTGTATCCAGCATCAATAACCTCTTGATACTCGCCGCTTTCTTTCTTTAAGAGAGGGTTAGTATGATTCATATGAATAAAATAAACCTTCTTTTTATGGTTAATGCTTAGGTCTGACAATCGATGCATTGTTTCTTTTACCATCGGATGTGGTATTTGTGAAATATCTCTGTAATTGATCTCTTGTCCGCTATAGAATGTAGCATCTACAAAAGCATAATCCACTTCTTGGATAAGCCCCTTAATATCTGTATCCCACTTGTCCCATTTATCAATGTCAGGTACAAACAATGCAGTTTTATTTGGGCCGTTTATAACGAAGCCAATGGTCTCAGAATATTCATCGCGATGAGGGACTATAATAGGCTTAACTCTAAGACTGTCTGACCGATCCCCAAGTGAAAATTCGATTTGTGATTGCATAGATACCAAATTAATATTCTTGTTTGAAACCAATTGGCTCCAAGGCCCATTTGTTTCAAGAAATTCTTTCATTGTAGGCATTGCAAACACGCTTACACTATCCGCATTGATTGCTTCTTTCCCTAGGTACATTAAGCCGGAATAATGCCCAATGTGTGCATGAGTAAGAAGAATCCCATTTGGAAGTTCTTCGGTATTGTTAGAAAGTCTTTTTAGGTCCTTCAGCTGTGCAGCAATGTCAGGAGTAGCTTCCATAAGCCATGTTTCATTGCTCCTATGATTAATAAGACCAAGAGAAGTTACTTTTCTTGTATTATCAGGATGTATAAACAAGGCTTTACAGCATTTCTTTTTGCATCCTATGTGTGGACTGCCGGCGTCTTGCACAGTGCCAAGTACAAAAAGACTTACGGCATTTTCTTCGGCATTTTGGTCTGAATGCTTAACCGAGTGATTGCAGCAGCTAAGACTTATACAAATGGTAAAAACAAGAAAACAGAGTATGTCAGTTCGCATACTACTCACTTTTAAATCCCAACCGTTTGCCTGTAGCAAATCCTGCTGGATTATTGACGTAGTTTTTTTGCTGGAGTGTCATATCTCCCATAGCCTCCACAGGTGGCACGTATAGGTCAAAATCTAAAGCATAAAGCATTGTTTGCTCTATGATTTTTATAATGACTTCCTCGCCTATTATGTTTTTTTCAAAGTCTTTGAACAAGAAGTCGAGTTGACGCTGACCATCCACATAAAAATGCCCTTCTGCGTTCGTAAATAGACGAGCAAGAAGATAACCCACATCAGAGAGGCGTTGGTACTTGATGGAATCAGAAAGAAAATTGTACGCCATTATCATACCGCAATAGCCTCTTTCGGGAGTTTCAACAACATATTCTTTTTTGCTAATCTCATGTTCTGGTGGAAACGCAAAAACATTGGTATGCATAATATATGCAATTGTGTCACCGCTAAACTTCAAGTGAAATTCAAATTCACTTTTTTCAAAAAATTGTACTTCAAGACTCTTGTCTTTTTTGATGACTTCTGGAGTAAGTTGTTCTGCTATTTCTTTAGCACATCTTTTTAGTTCTTCGAAGACATTTACAGTATTTCTATATATGTGCTGTTTTAGCCCAGCTTTATTGTTCAATCCGCCTATTATCTGTACGATATCTTCTGACATTTTTTCTTATTTTAAGACAAAACTAATATAATCACAAAACATACTGAAAATTTGATTGTTAGACTTTTAAATCAGTGTAAATAAAGGTACTTTTGCAACATCCTAAATTTGAGGAAAATCAATGTCAGAAACAGCTAAAATAAACATTCAAGGTAAAGAAACAGAACTACCACTTATCGTAGGCACAGAAAACGAAGTAGGAATAGATATTAGTAAATTAAGAGGGTCTACAGGTGCTGTTACTCTTGATTTTGGATATAAGAATACAGGTAGTACTACCAGTGATATCACTTACTTGGATGGAGAGAAAGGCATACTAAGACACAGAGGATATTCCATAGAAGAACTTGCTGATAAAGCTGAGTTTTTGGAGATAGCATACTTATTGATACACGGTGAGTTACCTACTAAAGAAGAATATACTGAGTGGGACAATGAGATAAGAAGACATACACTAGTAAATGGGGACATTCAAAACATCTTTGATGCTTGGCCTACGGGTAGTCACCCTATGGGGCAACTTATAGCTATGATTTCTTCGCTTTCTTCGTTCTATCCTGAGAGCCTAAACCCAAATGCAGGTGAAGAAGCAAAAATGAGAACCATCACGAGATTGCTGGCAAAAATGCCAACGATCTGTGCTATGATTTCTAAGAATAGACTTGGTCACCCGCTCATCTATCCGCAGAATAAACTGACTTATGTAGAAAACTATCTGAATATGACTTTCAAGCATGTCACAGAAGACTACGAGCTAGATCCTATTTTGGTAAAAGCGATGAATAAGCTAATGATACTGCATGCAGATCACGAGCAAAATTGCTCAGCGTCTACGGTACGTTTGGTTGGTTCTAGCCAAGCAAATTTATATGCATCGATATCTGCAGGAATTGCCGCTCTTTGGGGTCCGCTTCACGGTGGTGCCAATCAAAAAGTAATAGAAATGCTAGAAGCGATTCAAGCTGATGGTGGCGATGCTCAAAAATATATAGATAAAGCTAAAGACAAAAACGATCCGTTCCGTCTTATGGGATTTGGTCATAGGGTATATAAAAACTTTGACCCACGAGCTAAGATTATCAAAAAATCTGCAGATGAAGTATTGGCGAAGCTAGGTGTGAATGACCCTACGTTAGCAATAGCTAAGAAACTAGAAGAAGCTGCACTTTCGGACCCTTACTTTAAAGAACGTAAACTGTTCCCTAATGTAGATTTCTATTCAGGTATTATCTACAGAGCTATGGGATTCCCAGTAGAGATGTTTACAGTACTATTTGCTCTAGGTAGATTACCAGGATGGATAGCACAGTGGAAAGAAATGATGGAAGACAAACACCCAATAGGTAGACCAAGACAGATATATACTGGACCTACTACCAGAGCATTTGTTCCTATGGACCAAAGAGGATAATTCTGAAAACTACCCAGATGGGTAAACTCAAAAACATATTGTGGACGATAGTAGTGGTAATTGCCATCTTATCGTCCATTTTATTTATAAGTTGTTTTTAGATACTTCCATCATTGGAGCCTTTGTGCTTATTGCTCTTCTGGCTACTCTAGTCTTAGCTGCCGTTAAAATGTATGAGCGGTTTAACATAGGTAAGGAAAAAACGGTGTCCGTTATGAATAGAACTACCGTCTTAGAATCCCTTAAACGAGTGTTTAAGGGATTATAAGACGGTCACTTTGCAGAAATAGTAGATTTTAAGGACACCAAGGTAAGCTCTACCTTATTTAAGAGTACAAAAAGAGCACTGATTATAGTCAAAGGTAAAGTGCAGATGGGGTACGATTTTAGTGAGATGGAATGGGAGATAGACGAGGCAAATAGTCGTATATCAATCAAGAAGATCCCTGAAATTAAAATATTGAGTAATTGTACCGATATCAACTACTACAATATGGAAAACGGAATCTTCAATAAGTTTAAACCTGAAGATCTCAATCTAATAAAAGACCAATGCACTAGTCAGATAGAGCAAGTAGCATGGCAGAGCGAACTGCCACACGCTGCTCTGGAGCAAGCGAACGTTTTGTTAGCAGAAATAGGAAAAATCCACAAGTGGGAGATAACTCCTCTAAAACTACTAGATGCTCAAGGCTAGTCTGCTTTTTTACCATTATGATAAGTGCCAATTATTTTGGTAGTCAGCATATATTTTTCGGTAGTTATATCCTTGTCCAGAACTACATAATCTGCAAATTTACCTACTTCAAGACTCCCAATTTTATCATCCATTTTGTTTCCTTTTGCGGCCCACAAGGTCATTCCTAGTAGTGCATCTTTGGACCTGAGTGATTCTTCAAGCAAAAATCCTCCTACAGGTTGGTATTTATTATTTTGACGATAGACTGCTGCAAAAAAAGTATTGAGCGGATAAATTTCTTCTACCGGGAAATCTGTTCCAAGCGGCATCCAGCCATTCAGCTCTAAGAGACTTCTATAGGCATAAGCTCCAACCATTCTGCTCTGGCATAGTCTATCATCTGCCCAATGCATATCGCTAGTGGCATGGGTTGGTTGTACAGAGGGAATTATAGAATATTTACTAAATAGTTCACGGTCATTAGGTGTTACAACCTGAGCATGCTCTATTCGCCATCTGCGGTCATTGTTTGTTTTTAGGTATTTGCCATATATGTCTAGGACCATCTTGTTGGCACTATCGCCTATTGCGTGCGTGTTTGTTTGAAAATTCATAACCAGAATTCTACTGCACAGTGAGTCCATATCAGCGGGCTCTGTTACCCATACCCCTGTATAGTTGTTATGGTCGCAATAGCTCTCTTTAAGCTTAGCCCCTCGAGAACCCAATGAGCCATCCGCATATATTTTGAAAGAGCTCACTTGCAAGAGATCACTAGATATTGGGCCGTTTTCTTCGAAGTATGCGAGGTTCTCTTCGTTTGGATTGCACATGGCGTATACCCGCATCGTAAGGTCCCCAACCTTCTGAAGACTGTCTATAAGCAAGATAGTGCTCAAGTCTAGTCCTGCATCGGTCACCGTTGTTAGTCCTGCAGCAAAACAGTTTTTTTGTGCTTTGAGTAGAGCGTTTATTGTACTTTCTCGACTGGGCTTTGGGATGATGTCGTCAATCAGATTCATGGCATTATCGGTCAAAATCCCGGTCAATCTACCTCCCATGGCCTCTATCTCACCACCACTCACTGTTGTGCGAGTAGTAATGCCGGCAAGTTCAAGTGCGGCATTATTTGCCAATCCAGCATGTCCATCTACTCTTTTTATAAAAATTGGCCTATCTGGGAAATAGGCATTTAGCATATTGTTACTCAAATTCCCTTTTTCTTCCCATTGTGTTTGGTCCCATCCTCGCCCTGTTATCCAGATTTCCTTGGAGTCATTTGCAAAAGTCACAATTTTCTGCACTATGCTCTCCATACCAGATGTATTCCGCAGATCTACCTTGTTTAGTGTAAGGCCATAACCATAGAAATGGGAATGTGCGTCTATAAATCCTGGATAGACAATTCCTTCATATTCCGTCAGGTTGGTTGTGCTGTACTGAGACTTGATTTGCCTCTTGGAGCCGACGGCTATAATTTTTCCATCTTGGATGGCAAGAGCTTCTACTATGTCATACCCATTATTACACACATATATTTTGGGGGCGATGATAATGGAGTCAACGGATGTTTTATCGGTTTTACAACTGGTAATACTAAGTGTTATCACCAACACGTTAAGTATGTACCGAGTCTTCTTTCTAAGCTTTAAATCAACCATACCTACAAATAAAACTAAAGCTAAACAAAACTGAATGTGTATCGTCTTTTCTTCCTGCTAATATCTTTTATCTGTCTTTACAAATGCCATGCGCAGTCAAAAGAACAAAAATCTGAGAGTGAAAGAGTGCAAATGCTAAAACATTTAGAAAACTTGGAAGATAGATTAAAAATACTTGAGGTCCCAGAGGAGAATCACAAGTCGACATTCAAAAATGTGCAAGTTGGACTTCGCTTTGGATTCAATGCTTTCACTAATGGTCCGAAATCATACTTTATAAAGGAAGACAGCACTATTGGTGAGTTCGGAACTACTAAGGGTGTGAGAGGTATGCTAAGTGCACTGGTAGGTTACAAATTATCGGAAAAACATACGATTTATCTCAATATACCGCTAAGTGATCTTACAAATGGTCCAAATCAGACTATCGGGATATTTAATAAGAAAGTAGCGGGAGGATTGGGCTATGGGTATAATATCGGTAAAATTTTGATTATTGGTGTAGTAAATATTTACCCCTACGAGGGATTAGCAATAGATGTGCTAAGTAACAATAAATTTGATCAGGATACTTACACAGTCCTCAATGGAGAAGATTATCCAACTGTTTCAAAGGTCAGCCCAAGCGTAACAATAGGAATATGCTATAATTTTATGCAGGCAAAAGAGATGTTGAACAAATCAAATTAGGTTATTCCTTGCTCATTTTCTCAGCCATTCTAAGAGCTGCGGGTAAATTTACCTCGCCACCGGTCTTAGATATTTTGCAAGCTCTTGTTTTCTTTCTGGCACCTGGAATTCTGTTTCTGCCTTTTATCTCTAGAGAACTTTCTACAAGTATCTTTTTAAGCTCAGATGCTTTTAATCTCGGATAATAGCTCCATACAAAGGCAGCGGTACCCGCTACCACAGGGCTCGCCATGCTTGTGCCGTCGTATGCTTCGTATTGATTTTCTGGTGTGGTAGAGTATATGTCTACACCCGGAGCAAAAACATCAACTTCTTTTAACCCATAGTTAGAAAACTCTGCAAGTCCTTTTGGTTTTTTCATCCAGCTACTCGCACCTACTTCTATCCAATTATCAAACTCGTCATTGAAATCATTCGGATAATTATTACTCAAATCATTGTTTTTGCCATCATTCCCAGCAGCATGAATCAGGAGCACATTTTTACTCTCTGCATATCGTATTGCTTCGCGTACTACTTCTGTATTGTGAGCATAGCTTTTACCAAAACTCATGTTTACTATCCTCGCTCCATTATCTACAGCATAGCGAATGGAGTTGGCCACATCTTTGTCTCTCTCATCACCTTCGGGTACTGTGCGTATAGACATTATTCTGCAGCTTTGGCAAATTCCCTTAGCTCCGAAGTCATTGGAAGCATCTGCTGCTACTATGCCTGCTACGTGAGTACCGTGTGATGAGAATTTTTCTCCGTAGTATACTTTGCTATTTCCATATTGGGTTTCACTTACATCATCATAGTTATCGCCTACTTTCTCAGAACGAGGGTCAAATTTGGCATTGTAACCATAGTTGTAGGTGAAATTGTAGTGATCATAACCACTCATTAGTTCTGATTTAGTATCAAGGTAATTAAAGTTCTTATTTGATTTAGCACTTGGGGTGAGTATGCTTAATGCCGCTTGCTCGTACTTGCTTTTACTTTTGTGGTTTGATATCTCTTCCGAAGTGATATCTGTACCGTATGTTTCTTCTAAAAATTCAAACCCTCGTTTCACTTGGTCAAAAAACTCAAAATAGAGCTTAGCCTCCATGTTTTTCTTCAGGTAGATTTCTTTTAAATCCTGGTACCTCGTGTATTCCTCATTGTCAGATACATCGGCTGGAGACTTTAGTTCGTATTTTTCGTTTAGAAGAGCATATTGACGTGTTATTTCGAGGTTATCAAAGGTGGTTTCTCCAAGAAAATTCCAACCATATATGTCGTCTACGTACCCGTTTTCATCATCGTCTATACCGTTATTAAGAATTTCGTCATTGTTGGTCCAGAGCATTGTTTTCAAGTCAGGGTGGTAGATATCTACTCCAGCATCAGCTATCGCTACTATTGTAGTTTTCGGAGTTCTGCTGCTCATCATTGCTTTGGCTTCTTCCAAACCTATGCCTGATTGGCCTTTTTTGTTAAAAGGTTCCAAGTGCCAAAATTTGTTGCTTGGATTTTGAGCAAATATTCTCAAGGTCATGAATAGACCCGCAAAAAGTAATATATTCTTTTTCATTCTTTTATTAAGTTTGGATTACACCCACATTGTATTTGGCTACGGGTGCATTGTTAGCCATTTCTATACCAGCACTTATCCATTTTCTGGTATCTATCGGGTCTATTATCTCGTCAACCCAAAGGCGAGAAGCGGCATACTCTGGATTGGTTTGTTTGTTGTATCTATTTATAATTTTGTCGAGAAGAGCTTCTTCCTTTTTAGCAGTAATTGTCTCACCTTTCTTGGCAAGGCTAGCTTTTTCGATTTGTAGAAGCACTTTGGCAGCTTGTTCTCCACCCATTACAGCTATCTTGGCACTTGGCCAAGCTACGATAAGACGTGGATCGTATGCTTTGCCACACATTGCATAATTTCCTGCTCCATAGCTGTTACCCATTACCACAGTAAATTTAGGCACGGTGCTATTACTCATGGCACTTACCAGTTTAGCTCCGTCTTTTATAATGCCTCCATGCTCACTTCTGCTTCCTACCATAAATCCTGTTACATCTTGAAGAAAAACTAAAGGGATTTTCTTTTGATTGCAGTTCATAATAAAACGTGCAGCCTTGTCTGCACTATCGGAGTAGATAACACCGCCAAACTGCATTTCTCCTTTTTCACTTTTCACTAGTTCACGATTGTTTGCCACGATGCCTACTGCCCAACCATCTATTCGTCCGTATCCGCAGAGTATGGTCTTGGCATAGTTTTCCTTGTATTGTTCAAACTCGGATTTATCAACAAGCCTATTTATAATCTCTAAAGAATTGTATGGCTTTGATCTTTCGGCAGGCAAATGACCTAATATATCTTTTTCATCTAGCGTAGGTGCGTATGCATCTGTTCTGCTAAAACCAGCCTTTTCAAATGAGCCTATTTTATCCATCAGAAACTTTATGCGGTCCAGACAGGCTTTTTCATTCGGAAATCGGTCATCGATTACACCAGATAAATCGGTTTGGGCTACAGATCCACCGAGAGATTCGTTGTCTATATTTTCGCCAATGGCAGCTTTTACCAAGTAGCTGCCAGCCAAAAATATACTGCCAGTTTTATCTACAATAAGAGCTTCATCACTCATGATAGGTAGGTAAGCACCCCCAGCTACACAGCTGCCCATTACCGCAGCTATTTGAGGTATCCCTTTACTGCTGAGCACAGCGTTGTTTCTAAATATTCTACCAAAGTGTTCCTTGTCAGGAAAAATCTCATCTTGCATAGGCAAGAAAACGCCTGCACTATCCACTAGATAGATGATTGGTAAGTTGTTGTCAAGAGCTATTTCCTGAAATCGAAGATTCTTTTTTGCGGTGATGGGAAACCATGCACCCGCTTTTACGGTAGCGTCGTTAGCCACTATCAAGCATTGTCGGCCTGCTACTTTTGTTATGCCGCCTACTACACCACCTGCAGGGCATCCGCCGTACTCTTCGTACATCTCGTAACCCACAAATGTTCCGATTTCTAAAAAGTCGGCATCATCATCCTTGAGGTATGTAATACGCTCTCTTGCAAGTAATTTTCCTTTGGCTTTTTGTTTAGCAGCAGATTTTTCCCCTCCGCCTAAATGTATTTTTTTAGCCATTTTCTGAAAGCCACTAAGTGCCATCTTGTTGACATCTTCATTTTTATTAAAAGCTAAATCTTTTGCAATCATATCTGTGCATCAAAGCAACGTATTTTTTTTCAGAATAAACAGATAGAATGTAAATGAACAGTCAATATCGAAAAAATTGACTTTATGGTTAAAAAATACCACTAAAAAGCGAATAAAATTAGGGTGACGGATTGGTCCAATAATTTCTTAATAAATGGTTGTAGGGTTTGGAAGTGTTATTATTTTTGCACCGGCTGACATAGCCAGCTCCCTCCGAACTCCCCCAGGGCAGGAATGCAGCAAGGGTAAGAGGTTGTAGCGGTATGATGTCAGCCATTTTTGTTTCTTTTAGAGACTAAAATAGCAATAATCTCCTCATCATTAGATTATTAATCGCCAAAAAATTCTCGTACATCTATTTGTTTTTTGCCATTGAGGCTAAGAGTGTATTTTTGTAGCAAATAATTAAGTACAATGAAATTTTTCGTAGATACAGCAAACTTAGAACAGATAAAAGAAGCTCAAGCATTGGGTATTTTGGATGGTGTAACTACTAATCCATCTCTTATGGCAAAGGAAGGCATAGTAGGAGATGCTAATGTGAAAGCTCATTATAGAGCTATTTGTGAACTTGTGGATGGTGATATCAGTGCAGAAGTAATTGCCACTGATTTTGAAGGGATGATCAAAGAAGGTCAAGAACTAGCGGATTTGCACGAAAATATTGTAGTTAAAGTACCAATGACCATAGATGGCATAAAGGCTATTCGATGGTTTTCTGACAATGGAATTAAAACGAATTGCACATTAGTTTTTTCGGCAGGACAAGCGATACTAGCTGCCAAAGCTGGAGCAACTTACCTTTCTCCTTTCATCGGAAGAATTGACGATATGAATTGGGACGGTATAGAGCTAATTGCCCAAATTGCGGATATATATAGCATTCAAGGGTATAGTACTGAGATACTTGCTGCTTCCATAAGAAACCCTTTACACATAGTAAGAGCCGCAGAGGCAGGTGCAGATGTTTGTACTTGTCCTCTTAAGTCAATTTTGGGACTTGCTAAGCATCCGCTTACACACATAGGTCTAGCACAGTTTTTAGCAGATCATAAAAAGGCAAACTCATAGTAGTGAAAATTTCACACTAGGTACAAGCACCTTGGTGTCTCTTTTCATCATATTTTAAAAAAAAGAACCATTGAACCC
>JAOLBX010000016.1 GCA_028339355.1 Bacteroidia bacterium | reverse complement strand
GAGAGAGAGTTGCGTTACCCAGATGCAGCAATGGCTTCTGGGGTGCAAGGAACTTTTAATGTCGCTTTTGTGATAGATTCAATTGGTGGAGTATCCAATGTAGAGATAAGAAGCGATAGCCTGGGTTATGGTCTGGAAGAAGAGGCCATTAGAGTGCTCATTGCTAGTAGCGGTATGTGGAATCCTGGCAAAATAGGAGCATCCGTTGTAAGTGTGAGGCTTAGAATGCCGCTAATTTTCGAAATAAAACCAAAAACGTCTAATTCTGATGCCAAAAGTTTTGTTAACGCAGAAATTGCTCCAGAATTTAAATATGGCAACAATAGAGGTTTACTTAGATACATCGATAGTTGTATGGTATATCCTCATTCGGCACTTCGGGTAGGAGCAGAAGGTGAAGTTTTGGTTAGCTGGGTGGTGAATACTACTGGTGAAATCTCATAATTGAAAACATTGTGCAATAGGGTGGGAAATGGATTGGATGAAGAAGCACTGAGAATAATAAAATCTACCATTGGACTTTGGAAGCCTGGAATTTCTCAAGGCAAACCAACTAGTGTGCGTTTGAGCACAGTTATTACCTTTAAATTGCCTGAACAAGGTCACTCTAAAGAAACAGAGGGTTTGCCTAAATCTGTGAAAATTCAAACTGATGATATCCTTTTTGAAAATCCAATTAGCAATGCAGAGTATATCGGTGGTCAGCATCTCTTACTTTCATTCATTGCAGAAAATTTTCAAATACCTGAATCTCTGATTTTAGAGGACCTAGATATCAATCAGATTATTGTGATGATTGAAGTAGATACATTAGGTTCTGTCGAAGTAATTAAGACGCTTGGGGAATCCTCTGGTTTAGGTTTGGAGCAAGAGGCCGTAAGAGTCATTAAACTAACGAGTGGTAAGTGGAAACCTGCTACCATTTAGGGTGCACCGATCATACAAAAACTTAGAATTCCAATAAGAATTTGTTTAAACTGAGAAGGGTAGTTTCATATTAAGTACCTTTGCGGTAATATAATTTATCACATTTGCCAAGAATACTAGCACTCGACTATGGTGGGAAACGAACGGGAATAGCCACTACGGACCCATTACAAATAATCGCCACACCGCTTATCACAGTGGAAACAGAGAATCTTATGGACTATCTTACAAAATATATGGCTACTGAAGAAGTGAGCGAAATAGTAATTGGTCAGCCAACACGCCACGACGGTTCATTCTCGGCAATAGAAAAATACATCTTAGAGTTTATAAGCAAATTAGAGAAAGCTCATCCTACCGTGGTACTTCATCGTATTAACGAAATGTATAGTTCCAAAGATGCTTTTCAGGCCTTGATAGACAGCGGAGTAAAAAAGAAAGCTCGAAGAGATAAGAAATTATTGGATAGCACGGCGGCTACCTTACTTTTGCAGGAGTTTTTATACGAAAAATGATATACCCAATAAGAGCCTTCGGAGATAGCGTGTTGCGTGCTGATTGTGAGGATATTACCTCATTTGACGACGACTTTAAAAAACTAGTTTCAGATATGTATGAAACAATGGATGGTAGTGATGGAGTAGGATTAGCAGCTCCTCAAATTGGAAAGAAAGTTAGATTATTCCTAATAGATTCCACTGCGTTTGACGAAGAAGGAGAAAAGAATGGAGTTAGAAAAGCTTTTGTTAATCCAGTAATTATAGAAGAATCTGGTGAAGAATGGGCCTTCGAAGAAGGATGCCTTAGCATACCGGATGTTCGTGAAGATGTATTGCGTCAGCCAAAACTTACGATTAAGTATCAGGATGAAGAAGGAAAACATTTTGAAGAAACCTATGAGGGGATGAGTGCCAGAGTTATCCAGCACGAGTATGATCATATAGAAGGAATTCTTTTTGTAGATCATATATCAGCATTCAAACGTCAACTGCTGAAAAGCAAACTTAATAATATAAGTAGGGGAAAAGTAAACGTACGATACCGTATGAAGTTCCCAAAACGTAAATAATGGGGAATTATCTATCTATTTATAGACCTCTTAACATTCTATTCATCGCACTAGCACAGTGGCTATGTGCTTATTTCCTTGATTTTTCTGCAAGCTATACTTCCATATCAGAGGGTGGAGTGTACTGGCTAATATTAGGTACTGCTGCTTGTGCAGCATTTGGCTATTGGGTGAACGAGGCCTCGGATATTACTCGTGATTTTATTAATAACTCAGAACCTTCACCTGTTACTAGGCTTGATTCAAAGCTTATCTATTTACACTACTTAGCATTTGTGTCTGTGGCACTTTTAGCAGGAAACAGGCTAGGAGTTTGGTTTCTTTCTCTTTTTATTATCACTTTGCTTGCTCTGGTTTTGTATAGTAAATGGCTCAAAAACATTGCTTTAATCGGGAACATTATCATTGCCGCTCTAAGTTTTGTGAGTTTGTATGCTGTTTATAAATTATTCTCAACTGTGGACTTTCTCCTGATTCTTCATTTTTCTATACTGGCCGCTTTTGTCACCTTATGCAGGGAGCTGGTGAAAGATGCTGAAGATATGGAAGGCGATGCTCAGACAGGTGGAAAAACTGTACCTATTGTATTTGGCGTCAACACCTTAAACCTCGTCGTGTATATAGTAATACTCTTTGCAGTTTCATTTATGCTGGTGTCAGTATACTACCAATCGGAGTACCTACTTACCCCTTTGAGGTATATATACTTTGCATATTGCGGATTGTTTGTTGTTTTTCCATTGTATAAAATAGCCATAGACGTGCGTCACAGTAAATCCAAGGAAGAGTATCAGCAGCTCAGTAAAATGCTTAAATACGTCTTGTTCACAGGAATTTTATCCATTCTATTCTTTTAAAACTATTATGTCAAAATTACTTCTAGGTTCTAATTCTCCACGTAGAAATGAGCTAATGGCTCAGATGGGTTTGGGTTTTACAAAGGTCTCGATAAACTGTAACGAAGACTTCAGTGAGGAAATGGATATGATGGAAGTAGCAGCATTTCTAGCAGAAAAAAAATCCAATGCCTATGATCACCTTCAGTCTGGTGAATTACTAATAACGGCAGATACCACGGTAGTTATTCATGATACGATACTCAACAAACCTCTAAATGAAATTGAGGCACGTGTAATGCTTGAGTCACTTAGTGGAGGTGTGCACAAAGTTATAACCGGTGTAGCATTGCGAGGTCTTGATAGAGGTATAGAGGTTTTTAGCAGTAGCACAGAGGTTTGGGTTTCAGAACTATCAAAAGAGGAAATAGATTTCTATGTCACGACGTATAAGCCTTTGGACAAGGCAGGAGCTTATGGTATCCAAGAATGGTTTGGTTTGACCCAAGTAAGTAGGATAGAGGGGTGCTACTATAATGTAGTAGGATTACCTTGCAATGAGCTATTTAAACGTTTAAGTAAATATAAAATAGATTTTAGCTAGCTATTAAACTATATAGAGTCTCATATTCAGCAAGGTGTTTTCTGAGCTTTCTTCGAGCTACAAAAATCCTTGTCTTCACAGTCCCAATCGGAATATCAAGTTTCTCAGCTATCTCGTGATATTTGAATCCTTCGTTATTAAGTTCGAAGGAAATGCGTAAGTCATTTGGAAGTTTTTCTATCGCATTTTGGATGTCATTTTTCATAAAATTTGATTCTCCAGCATTAAAAGTGCTAAAACCAACTGCAGTATCAATTATATACTGTTCCTCCTGTGTATCCATAAAAGTATTTCGCTTGGTTATACGTCTATAGTTATTGATGAATGTATTACGCATTATGGTGTACATCCAACCCTTAAGATTTGTTCCTTCTTTGAATTTTTCGGAGTACATCATTGCTTTGAGAAAAGTTTCTTGAAGCAAATCATTGGCGTCATCCATATTTCGGGTCAGCTGCAATGCATAGTTTTTTAGCATTGGCTCAAACTCTTGAATTTTTGTACTGAAAGGGATAGAATAGTTCATTTTTTTTTTGTTGGTTCAAATTTATGGGAAATACATGTACATACAATGAATTTTGTTTAAAGTTTTTTAATTTTCCTTAAACAAACAATTTAAGGAAAATTCAAATTTTATATAAACATAGTGAAACAAAGATTATTTATAGATGTTTGTACTACAAATGATAGCATCGATAAGTAGAATAGAACGATTTAATGCTGCACATAGGCTTCACAATTCCAAATGGAGTGACGCTAAGAATGCAGAGTTTTTTGGATTATGCAATAATCCAAATTACCATGGACATAACTATAAGCTCATAGTAAAAGTAACGGGAGAGGTAGAACCAGATACCGGATACCTTATGGATTTAAAGAATCTTAAGGATATAATAAGAAGCGAAGTCACTGGTAGATTTGATCATAAAAACCTAAATCTGGATGTTGCCGAATTCAAAGATCTGAACCCGAGTGCAGAGCATATAGCGTATGTAGCTTGGCATAGAATAAGAGAAAAGCTAGATCCTGAGTTTAAATTACACGTTACACTTTACGAAACAGATCGAAATATTGTAGAATATGAAGGAGAATAAGAATAAAATAGAGACAACTTTTTTCAAAGCTGCTTTGGATACTCCGATGCGAGAAGATGCGTTTGAAATGAGCGATGATGATAAGGTTGCGAGCATAGAAGTTCATTTCAGAGCCATAATGGAGACTCTTGGACTAGACCTTACAGATGATAGTCTGAGTAAAACACCAAATCGCGTTGCTAAGATGTATGTGAAAGAAATTTTTAGTGGACTCAATCCAGCTTTGAAGCCGGCTATTACCTTATTTGAAAATAAGTATAGCTACAATCAAATGCTTGTAGAACGCAACATATCAGTATATTCTATGTGTGAGCATCATTTTGTGCCCATCATAGGAAAAGCACATGTAGCATATATAGCTGATAGTAAGGTTATAGGGCTTAGTAAGATTCATAGATTGGTGAAATATTATGCTAGAAGACCACAAGTTCAAGAACGTCTTACAAAGCAAGTAATGGAAGCCTTGAAATCTGCTTTGAATATAGAAGATGTAGCAGTAGCTATAGATGCAAGACATATGTGTGTAGAGTGTAGAGGAGTAGAAGATGTGACTTCTAGCACTGTAACAAGTGCATTGTCTGGTCAATTTCTCAATGAGTCTACTCGTACAGAGTTTTTAAGATATATAGCAATGAGCTAGTATGATAAAAGGCAAGAATCTAAGTAAAAGTTATGGAGAGCTTGAAGTTCTCAAATCGGTTGACATTAGCATAACCGCAGGAGAGATTGTCTCAATAACCGGACCGAGTGGAGCTGGTAAATCTACCTTGCTTCAACTACTAGGTACCTTAGATGCACCGAGAGATGGCTCTATTAGTTATGATAATGTAATTCTATCATCGCTCAATGCAAAGAGTCTAGCAAAATTTAGGAACGAAAATATCGGGTTCATATTTCAATTTCATCATCTGCTGCCTGAGTTTACAGCATTAGAAAATGTATCTATGCCAGCTTTTATCAATGGACAATCAAAAAAAGAAGCAGCAGTGAGGGCCACAGAGCTCCTCAAAATGCTAGGGCTGGGCAATCGACTAGAGCACAAGCCAAACGAGCTATCTGGAGGCGAGCAGCAGCGTGTAGCTGTGGCTAGAGGTCTTATGAACAGCCCAAAGGTCATTTTTGCAGATGAGCCTAGTGGAAATCTAGATACAGAGAATGCAGATGAACTGCACAAGTTATTTTTGAAACTAAGAGATGATTATGGTCAAACATTTGTGATAGTAACTCACAATCAAGAACTTGCACAGATTGCAGACAGATGCATAGAGATGAGAGACGGACGCGTTATTAACGATTGATATTGTCTTTTTAATAATTAATCCTATCGAATTAACTTATCATATTTGATATTTAAATATTTTTGTGCCAATGAATCTAGTAGTTAAGAATTTACCTACGAGCTACAATGCTCACTACCTCGAAATGCTGTTTGAAAAATACGGTGAAGTAGAATATGCCAAAGTAATCTATGATAG
This sequence comes from Bacteroidia bacterium, assembly GCA_028339355.1. GTDB lineage: Bacteria > Bacteroidota > Bacteroidia > NS11-12g > UBA9320 > UBA9320. Next base: position 33,315 of record JAOLBX010000016.1, on the reverse strand, counting down.
AGTGACCAAGGAACCTACAGGAACAGGTTTTGTGGAGTTTTTAAAGGAAGAAGATGGTCTGAAAGCTATTGCAGAAATGCATGATAAAGAGTTTCACGGAAAAAACTTAGTAGTAGAGAAAGCTCGCCCGCGTAGAGTTAACATCTGGAGCTAGACCATAGTTACCATAAAATATTTGAAGCCCAATAGAGAAATCTGTTGGGCTTTTCTTTTGTCTTCTAAGATTTTTTACTCTCACTTATACCGAATTCTAAATAGAGTACCTAGTTAAACTAAAAAAAGCACCTTGTCGATGACAAGATGCTTTTAAAACTCATTGTTCGAAGGTGCTAGTAAAAACCAGATCCGCCAGTGGCTAAAGCACCAGTAGGCTTAGGGTTGATGCACATTACTGGTGTTTTTTGAGAGCTATTTACTACTTGCTCTGCAAATGAACCTACGAATAAATCAGTAAGCTTGGAAGACTCAGACTTAGTCATAATCATTATTAAATCTGCATCTATCTCTTCTGCATATTTTATGGCATCCATACCTAGGTGGTCTGGGTACTGCATATCGTCCAAAAGGTGAGACTCAAATTTCATGCCATGTCTGGTAAAAATAGTTTCTGCCTGATTTAGATTGGCATTTACTTTTTTCTCAATAAGTTCATCACTTTCGAGTTCCATAATGATATGTATAGTAGAGTCATACTTCTTACCTAACTTCACCGCCCAGTCTATTTTTTGTTTACTGGTTTTAGTCAAATCTATCGGAAGCACAATTTTATCAAATTTAGGGCTCGTTCTTTTCTCTTTTACTACAATTACAGGAATAGGTGAACTTTTGAGGACACGAGTGGTAGTACTTCCTGTAAATTGCTCTACACCATTGGCTCCGTTAGTTCCCATTACAATGGTATCTACTTTGCCATCTTTTGCTACTTTATTTATTACTTTAAATGGCTTGCCTTCTTCTACTTTTGTGTTTACACGTACGTTTGGCCATTTTACTAGTATATCAGCTTTCACTTCTTCTAGTTTAGCACGTACACTATCCCTTAGTAGTGCTATCTGGCTGTCATTGGTAAATATGTTTGATAGCATACTGTTACTCAAAACATGAAGTAAGGTAATCTCACTATCAAAAAAATTAGCCATTTCTACACCATAGTATACCGCATTCATAGACGAATCTGAGAAATCCATCGGTACTAAAATAATGTTGTCTTTAGGTGTTTTTATATCTGTCATAAAAATTGTTAAACTTGCTGCAAAGATAAAACAAACTTTAATCGTGAAACAATTATCAAAGAGTGAACTTATCGTTAATTCTGATGGTTCTGTATATCATCTAGGATTACGGCCTGAACATTTGCACAACACTGTAATTACGGTAGGCGATCCAGAGCGGGTTTCTTCTGTTACTCAACACTTTAACACTATAGATTTTGAAATACAGAATCGAGAGTTCAAGACAGTTGGTGGGAGCATAGGTGGCAAAAATATTACTGTATTATCTACGGGTATAGGTACCGATAATGTGGATATAGTATTCAATGAGCTCGCTTTCTTACTCAATTATGATCTAAAAACACTAAAAAAAAATGAAGTAAGCAAAACCGTAGATATAATACGGCTTGGTACATCTGGGAGTGTTTCCAAAGAGAATAGCTTGGATACGATCGTTTACAGTAAGAGTGCTATTTCATTCGACGATTTATTTCATTTTTACGCACATGACTTTGATACACTTCGATTTGATGATCGGGATTATCCAATCACATCGTGTAGCAAAACCTTGGAAAATAAATTTTCGAGGTACAAGCCGAGTTTGACACTCACAGCTAAAGGCTTTTATGGACCTCAGTTCAGAAACTCCCAGCTACCACCGAAGTATACCTTGCAGGACTTGGGAAGTCTCTCATACAAAGGAGTCAAGGTGGAAAATATAGAAATGGAAACCGCAGGAATTTATGGACTATCTACCTTGTTAGGTTTTGAAGCCATATCGATAAATGCCCTTCTGGCAGATCGATTGAATGGTCAATTTAGTTCGAATCCTCAGGCCGTTGTAGATAAAATGATAATAGAAGCACTCGATATACTATGCAACTAAAATTAGTAGAGGTAAATACCGCCGCACACATTCGATCTTTTCATCAGTATACGCGTGACTTGTATGCAGATGATGCTGAGTTTGTCTCTCATATAGACCAAGATGTAGAAGCCATTTTTGATCGCAGACAAAATAGTGAATTTGAAGATGGAGAAGCTAGACGATGGCTTTTGTACAATGAAGCAGAAGTGGTAGGAAAAGTAGCTGCATTTTACAATATAGTAAACAGTCAAGCGGGAATCGGTTTTTTTGATAGTATAGATAGTCAAAGCGTGGCAAATCATCTATTTGATACTGCTTGTAACTGGCTTGCTTCCAAAGGAATGAAACGGGTAGAGGCTCCCGTAAATTTTGGAGAACGAGATAAGTACTGGGGACTTATGGTAGAAGGTTTTATAAACCCATCGTACCAAGAAAATTACAATTTTGCTTACTACAAAGACTTGTTTGAAAGCTACGGTTTTAGCAAAACAATAGTGCAGACAACCAGTGAAGCACGGCCAGAAGACATAAACTATGAAAAATATAAACGATTCACCGATAAACTAGCAGAAAAGGGGGGGTATAAGGCGGTCCATTTCAAAAAAGCTGATGTTGGTCGTTTCGTAAAAGATTTTACTGCTATTTATAATCAAGCTTGGGAGCAGCACGAGCATTTTGTTCCTTTCACAGAAGAAAGAGTGACGAAATTATTCGCAGAAATGAAACCAATAATTCGAGAAGATATTTTATGGTTCCTTTATCATCAAAATAAACCCATTGCTTTTTATCTGAGCATTATAGATTTGAATCAAATTTTCAAACGGGTAGGAGCGAATATGAATCTATGGGGAAAGCTTAAATTTCTATGGTATAAAAACACATTAAAAATCGATAAAGTGCGAGGAATTATTTTTGGTGTAGTGCCTGATTATCAAGATAAAGGAGTGTATAGTATACTTATTATGAAAATGTTTGAGGTGATGAAAAAAGACCCGTATCTGAAGAGTACAGAGCTGGCATGGATAGGGGATTTTAACCCTAAAATGCACGCCCTTTTTAGGAGTTTGAATGCCAAGAAAACAAAGGTTCATTACACCTATGAAAAACTTTTGTAAAAAGGTTTGTGTTAGATGAATTTAATTCTACATTTGCAGCCGCAATAGCGAAAAGAACTATGATTCCTTAGCTCAGCTGGTAGAGCATTACACTTTTAATGTAGTGGTCCTGGGTTCGAGTCCCAGAGGGATCACCAATTAGGATTCTATTTATTTCGACCCCTTTCTAAAGGGGTCGTTGTAAGTAACTTACGATCACAACCCCTCCTTTTATTTTCTTTCTGGTACTACTTTTACCGTAAAATGTTTCACATATGTTTCACCTAAAGGTAAAAAATGTTTCACCTAAATCAGTTTCTAATAAAACTTTGTCAATAAAGTTTTTTTTAAAACCAACTAAGAAGAAGGAAAACACTTTTGTCGTACACACTCAAATTGTATTTAATCGAACCAAGGCAGAATTTACAACTGGCATAAGGTGCTTAATTGAAGGGTGGGATGAACTTAAAGAGGAGTTTGTAAATAATTCGATTTTCAATCAGCAACTTTCTACTATCAAGTCAAAGGTTTTTAGAATAAAAAATCAATTGGACGAATCAGCATCATTCTATAATGCGGCTGATATCAAAAAGCAGCTGCTAGGTAATCAACAATCAGATGCTAAATTATTGATTTATTTTGAGGATTACATCCAGCGGAATCTAAAAAATGACGCTTGGTCCAAAGCCACCAGAAGGCTGTACTCAAATACCTATAATTATTTAGAGTGCTTTCTTTCAAAGCATGCAGCAAAGAGGATAACGCTAAATCAGTTTGATCTAATACTGATAGGGAAGTTTGATGATTACCTAAAACAAGTCGTCTGGAATGACTTGGGTGCTAGATTAAGCGTTTCAAGCATTAATAAGCATCACGCGAGACTAAAGGCAGTGCTCAACGATGCGATCTCTAGGGGTGAGTTAGTAAACAAGAACTATTCAAAGTTTAAATTAAGCTTCCCTTCGTCCAATAGAGAATACCTTAACAAAGACGAGCTCACCAGAATAAACAGTTTGGACTTTAGTCACAACAAAACATTGGATGCTGTGCGAGATATATTTATGTTCTCTTGTTATACAGGTTTACGATTTTGTGACGCTATGGAATTATCGTTGGAGGATATTATGATGATCAATGATGAGCAACACATTCGAGTTGATCAAATAAAAACGAATGAAAGGCGTGAAATACCACTTTTGACACCAGCTATTGGTATTATCAATAAATACAACTCAGCACACTTTAGGTTGATAAAACACAAAATACTTCCTAGCTATTCTAATCAAGGTGTCAATATTTATTTAAAGGTAATTGCTGCTCAAGCAGGTATCAATAAGAACTTGACACACCATATAGCTAGACATACCTGTGCAACCACTATTCTCTTAGATAATAACGTACCTATTGAGGTGGTCAGCCATTGGCTTGGTCATACGAATATTAAAACAACTCAGATCTACGCAAAGATCTCGCATACTAAACTTCAAAATCAGAGCCAAAGACTGAATCAGATCATAAATATTTAATCCCTATTCCGCTTTTTTGGTTGTCTGTAGTTGCCCGTTATGTGGTGTACTCGTTAATTTATTTTGATTTATTCACGTTTTTCCATTTTAAAAATACTTTTAATTTTGTCATATGTATAAACAGCTATTTGTTTTTTCTTTAACTCTTTTGAGTTTGCTTAATAATGTATATTCTCAGCAAATTTCTTCTATATCTCCATTGAGTATTATAGGTGGGAAAGGTGATGTTTTGACTATTTCTGGTAGTGACTTTGGTGAGGTCAGAAATAGTAATTATGTCTCTTTTTATAACGAACAAGGTACCTATACCGACGCTAACATTAGTAGAAATTTTAAATATATCAGCTGGAGCGATTCTGAAATAAAAATAGAAATGCCTGTTGCATTTTCCAACAAAATAAAAGTAATCAAGGGTGAGAATTTAGTGGAGTCTTCTGAGGTATTAAAGGTAATGGCGAACTTATCTTATCGTAATGTAAACCCTTTAACCTATAATCTAAATATTGACAGAAATGGATTTGGCGGTATCACTTGGTATGTGCATCCAACTTATTGGGACAATCCTGAAATAAGAAAAGCTATAGCAGATGTGGTAATAGAATTTAGATGCAAAACAGGAGTAAATTATGTAATTGAACGCTTAAACGAAGAAGTTCCACTAAGTTTAGCAGAAGGAATACACATTATATCCCCTGATGAAAACTTAGAAATAGTTGGGTATAACGCCAGGCAATGGTCCTCTTGTATACTAGGCTCAGAGACTTTCTATTACAATGAGACTCAATTACTGCAATTTGATACAGACGTAACATGGTTTTATGGCAAAGGTCAGGCCCCTGAAGGTACATCTAAGTTTCGTTATGTTTTATTTCATGAAATGGGACATTCTCTTGGACTTGGTCATGTTAACGAAGAAGGACAGAGTATGTATCCGACAGTGAATTTTTTACCTTCAGATAATTGGAGTGCTCGAGATGTAATCACTGATGCAGAAGAGACCGCTATTCAATATTTTGTTAATCTTTGTCAGAATTTTTCCTTTCGAGCGTGCAACATAAACCCAATGAAAGCGATCGAAAATTGTGAGGCAGTATATGGTCAAAAAGCTACTGTAGAGTTTTTAGAAAATCAATCAACATCAGTCGTCTTCCCCAACCCAACTATGGGAACACTCTATTTTGAAGTTAATAATCTACTACTTGGTGAAAAGTATTGCGTACTCTCCAGTTTAGGAAAAGAGCTACTCAATGGTGTAATTGAAGAAAAGAAAACAAGAGTATTCCTTGATAGTTTATCTACCGGTATTTACTTCTTACGTTTAGGTAATAATTTAAATAAAACAATTAAAGTGATTAAAAATTAATACCGCGTAAGCTCTAAAAAATTCAATAGGGTATAATAGACCCCACTCGATGCGATTTATCGAACTGATAAATTTGATTGGTCTAGATTTTTAGTCTAAAGATTCGAAAAGAGTCCAACAGCCTCTTCCAAATGGAACTAATGAAATTTTATTTCATTAGTTCCATTTTTTATTCATTTTTGTATACCAATTAACTATATGTATAAGCCAATACAAATCACACTTTTAACCCTATTCATTCTCTTTTCGTCTGAAGTAAATGCGGCCACAATATATGTAGATGCCGGTGCTACAGGCACCAATTCAGGTTCATCGTGGGCCAATGCATATGTGGCACTTCAAGATGCTATTAATGCATCCTCACCCACAGACCACATTTGGATAGCAGAAGGGACCTACAAACCAACAAAAATACCGGGATCTACGGGAAATAGTACAAGCAGGGATGTAGCATTTCACATCAATAAAAATCTAAAAATTTATGGTGGTTTTGCTGGAACAGAGACTTCTCTTAGTCAAAGAAACATATCGAAAAATCCTGTTACGTTGAGTGGAGATATTGGGACGATTGGAACAAATACCGACAATTGTTACCATGTCGTTATGACCAAAGGATTAAACAATACATCACTCATTGATGGGCTTACTATAAGGGATGGTTATTCGAGTTCTTCTGGAAATATTTCTTGGCCAGGAAATGGAACATACTACAGAGAAAATGGTGCAGGTATGGTAAATTATCAATCGGCATTAATACTAAACAATTTGATTATTTGTAATAACACATCTGTTCACTCCACTAAAGGTAAAGGTGGGGGGCTATATAATGATCAGGCCAATATCAAGGTCTACAACTCGGTAATTTATAGCAATATATCGTCTCAACAAGGGGGTGGCGTGTACAACACAACAAGTAATTCAAAGTTTTACAATACTACATTTTACGAAAATACTGGAAGCAACGGTGGAGCTATTTTCAATAACAATAACTCACCAGTAGTCAATAACTGCATATTTTGGAAAAACAAAAAGGGAACGTCTATATCTTCTGCAGGGTCAGATATTAGTGGGGGTACTCCGACTGTAAGCTATTGTATTACTCAAAATAGTAGTAACTTCAGTAGTGGAACAGGTATTGTAAATAATCAAAATCCTTTATTTACAAATGCAAGTGATCCTGATGGGGCGGATAATGTTTGGATGACCAAAGATGACGGTCTTAAACTTATAAGTACTAGCCCAGCTGTAGATGCAGGTCTTAATAGTGCCATTAGTGGCTACAGTACAGATATTTTAGGAACTACGCGTGTAATGAATACTACCGTAAATATGGGTGCTTACGAAATGTCTGCCTGCCACCAAGGAAACGCGTTGCCTACTGCTGCAGGTACGTATACGGCTACTTATGCAGATGCAGAAGGTACTTATACTTGTTACTGTGATGACAATCAAAATCTAATTTTAGCACTAGATACCACAAGCACAGGAGCTGTGGTGCCTCCTTCAGGGGTTTCGCTAGAGATAGGAGCAACAACTACTACTTCTTGGAGTACTGCAGGAGGAATCATAACCAATGCCAATGGTGGAGCTATAATCAATAGAAAATGGGATGTTGCACCTACTACACAGCCTACAAGTGATGTAACGGTTATCTATCCGTTTACCCATACAGAATATTCGGATGCTGCAACGGCATTAGGTGTCTTAGGTACTACAATAACCAATGCAAATCAACTCGAAATGTACAAGCTTACATCTGCGGGTACATTTGCAGATCCACATGCGAGTGGAGCTACTGGTGCTTTACTTACTCATGGATCAAGTGCGAGTACATCCAATTGGGTGTGGAGTCAGCACAGCAATGGAACAGATCACCTAGCCACTTACAAAGTAGCCAGTTTCTCCGGTGGAGGAGGTGGAGGAGGTGCATCAGGTAGCCCATTGCCCGTGGAACTTATCCATTTTGATGCACAAGCAGCAGCCAACCATACAGCAGATCTAAACTGGGCAACGGCCAGTGAGATAAACAACAGTCACTTTGAGATAGAACGCAGTTATGACGGTATTCGTTGGGAATGGGTAGGTAATGTTACCGGTAACGGTACTACAAGTCAACTCATAGACTATAACTATGCGGATGAAACCATTGCGAAAAATCAAAATACGGCCTACTATAGACTCAAACAAATAGACTATGATGGAGCATTTGAGTATTCAGATGTTCGTGTAGTACGCTTAGACGGGAACGCGGAAGTTTTTGAAATAGCAGCATATCCAAATCCATTTAACCAGGAAGTAACGATACGTGTGAATGCCAACGAGCCGTACACCATACAGGTAACAGATATCAATGGAGTAGTTGTACTATCTGTGGACCATACAGAAAGCCGTACTCATAGATTGGACGCATCCGAATATACAGCGGGTGTATACATTATAGAGGTAAATTCTACACAAGGTACCCAACACCTGAAGGTAATTAAACAATAATTAATGGCTTTTAGACTGGGGTCTCAGTCTAAAGGTTAGATAAGAGGAGCAAAGCCTCTACCAGAGCGGAATAGTTGAATTTTTGTTCACTATTCCGAGTTAATTAAATTTTATGAAAACAAATTACAGTAGGTTGTGTTCAGTCAATATGTATAAAATGGTGATGGTAAGTTTGATATTAACAATGCTGTGTTCTTGTCAAAATGTAGAACCTTTAAACGTGAAAAGTGATTTTTGCAGATTAGCTAAAAGAACCGAACTTATTGGTGGCCATGTATCAATCACATATACTTGGAAGGATAACACGCGTACAGGCGATGGGACAATTACTGAGTACAATGATTACGGCAGTATTACTCGATATATTGAAGAAAACGGGCATAATTATACATTTGAATATGATGATTGTGAGAACTTTTGTCGATTAACTAAGAAAACGGAAGAAAGTACTTTGGGAGATAGAATTGTGACAAATTATACTTGGGACATAACCCCAACAGTTTTGGTTAGTTAATAAATCTTTGGTGATGTAACTCTTACACCTCTCACCTCGTTCTTCGTCATAAGCTACTAAGTGAGTGCCTTATTAATGGTCAAAGTAGAAGCAACAGAAGTATTTGTACTCGTATGAGTTAATCAATTAACTTAAACTTCTCGTGTTTATTTTTTAGATCCGTTTCTGATGGTTCAAATTTCAATTCAGTTCCCTCATAAAATATTTTACTCACATAGCCGTGTTGAAATAAGAAAAATAGTTGGGATTTTTTTGGGATTTATATGCAAAACGATACCTAAATCGATACCCTGAGGCATAAAAAAACCTACAATTATCTGTACAACAGTTAATTATAGGTTTTAATGGGTAGCGTCTTTGGGACTCTTATCGAATCTTAAGTACTAATTTTTACAACTACTACATTTTCATTCGTTTGTACCATTCAAAATAGTTAGTCAGAATACCTTTGGAGTTAGATAACCTAAACTCAAAAAGAGGAAACAATAACTTATTTCTAGATTTTAAATCTGTGGCCTTTTTTAGTGCTTTATCCATTGTTTTAGGATCACCATTATAGTGTGCTATGATTTTATCCAAAGACTCATTAACTACGGTTAGGAGCTCCGTATATTCTTTTATATCTTTCATATAGCGAGGTTCATTGAAACTTGATTCTTCATTGCATATTGTTTTGAAAGAATTCATTACTTCAGAATAAGTTAAATACAATAGCTTGGTTTTTGTGGTGAGATTAAGCTCCTCTATTTGTTTAGTCTTTGATTCAAATTGTTGTGAAACTGAAAGCAGTTCGTTATTCTCTTTTGATAATCTATCTAGCACATCTTGAAATCCTTTGTTGAAGGAATTTTTCGTGTTGTAGTAAAAATATTCTGTACCACTCGAGCGACTCTCTCTACCATTCTCATTGAATGATTTGGGGTTATAATATACTCTATTCCTCCTCATGGCATCATGAGATATGTCTTGTGATGTGGTCTGTAGTTTGGGGTCGGAAATACTATTTTCGTATTTTAAAATACCCGAGTTATAAAACCAATTCAGTCTCCAAGTCTCATCAAATTCTGGGATTATCTGATTTAAATTTTTTGGAGCTACCTTTTCATAAATTCCATAGAAGTCCATATTCTCCGACTCAAGTGAGGATTTTATATCATTTATCGCTTTAAGTGTTTGTGCTATTGCATCTTTTTTTAGTGGTACAAAATCATCTACATTTAACAAAACTTTACTCAATGAGTCAGCTTTTTCTTTTGAAACCATAAATTTTTCATCCAAACGTTTCAAATCACTTTTTTTATATCGGTAATTGCTACTATTCAGTTGTTTTTTGACATCGTAATAGGAGTACACGGCATCAAAATAGCGTTCGGAGTTAAATGCTTTTTCTGCGTTTTCATAATCTCGGTTATTCTCAAATGTAGAGAAGTTCACCTTTTCAATTACTATGTTACAACCACCAGGTATCGAGTTGGGGAAGTATTTTTTATACCTCTCAAATGTTAAATCACCAGTAATATACTTGTATAAGAACCAATCTTTATTCATCATATACTTAAAATAATCTTGAATGTATTTAGTTGGTACACTGTTATGACATACAGTATCTAAATCATAACCAGCATTTTCGAGTTCTTCCAGAGAAGCTCCTTTGAGATCTAAATATCTTTGGTTTCTCTCAGCATTTAATTCAGGATTCAGAGATGTAGAACCATCTAGTATTTGGCCACTGCCATTACGACCAATAAAATCCGTCATAAATTTATCTTTAAATGTAATTTCAAAAGTTTGGTTTTTATCTAAAAAATCCATTTTCCACGTGCCTGTAGAAAAGCTATTTTGATCATAGTTACCATTAACTTTTAAGACACCTACCTCATTGATAGTTACATTACCCACAATTCTACCTTTGCGAAAATTCATGCTGGTATTTATTATATTTTCAGGTTTGTATGGTCCCCATCCTGTATATCTGCTGTACAATCTAGTTTTGGTTTTTGAGCTATATTTCCAACTGCCATCTGCAAGACCATTTTTATAATTTGCAGTTAATGTAATATTCCCAGTACCGTGATAATATCCCATAAAGTAATCATTCATAACAACTGTATATGTCCAGATTCCTTGCTTAAGACCCTTCTCATAATTCCCAGAAATGGTATGTTTTAGCCCTTTGTTATCGTCTTTGCCCACTAAGCTATATCTAAAGGCTCCTTGCTTTATGTACTCTTTTGTTTTTGAATCCTCATAATAATTGTAAGTTGCTTGACCTGTTTGGTTGCTACCATTAGCAAATGAGCCATTGTAGCTCTTTAATGACTGTCCATAACAACCTCCTGAAATAATTAGGAACAATGAACTAATGTAAACGGATAAATTGATTTTATTTGATATCATAATTAGTTAAATATTAGTTGCGAAAATAACTGGTAAAATTGCTATATTTGGTTCATACTAGGCTCATATTTAATTTACCTTGATTAATATATTAAAAAAAGAAATAGAAAATTTTTTGGGTAGAGAAATCACCAAAAAAAGCGACTGCGAATATTTGTCAGACGCTATTTTTGATACCTTAAATAGTGAAATAAGCCCAAGTACACTCCGAAGATTTTACGGACTTTTACCTCCTACAAAACCGAATATAAGAACATTAAATACGCTGGCTCAATTTTTAGGTTACAAGCATTTTTATCATTTTTCAAAAACGTACCAATACAAGGAGAAGATCTCATTTACTGAATTGATATACGCAGCAATTAAAGAGAATAATGATGATTTAATTATCGATGTGATAGAGCAATACAAAAGTGTTCCAGTTGACTTTTTAAGTGTTATTATAACCTTAGTCAGAGAACTATTGCATAAGGAGAGATATCGGTTAATAGATAGGATGTTCAGATTAAAATCACTCGAATTTTCCTCATTTTCTTATTATGAGGCTCTTAGAATTGGAAATTCAATTGGTTTGTTACTTCAAGAAAAAAAAGAAATTGATCAACGTATATTCACCAATGAAAACTTTATCGATTTTGTGTATATGACTTTTGTAGATTACTCGAACTTAAATAATTACTATGGTCATGTATCCGAAATTATCTCAAAAAATAATAAAAGGAACGATATCCTATTGTTTTCCAAATCAATACTTGAATTTCGAAATTTTCTGAATAATAAACCGTACCATTATTTAAGTAATAGCAAAGGGGAAAAAATACACCCTATTTTAAGCGGACGATTACTCGCATTAAAATTACTTGCTTCAAATTCGTACGAAAACATCGGAATATTGAAGAACTACCATATAAAAATTAAATATAATGGGGATAAACTAGACCATTATTTTGAGTTATTTACAACTTCCATACTTATGAAGAATACTGATGTAATGAGGTTTTTGATAGATAATATTACTGTTCAATTCAAGTTTCAACATCACAAGATTCATTTAAATTCATTTTACTTGATGTGCCTATATTACTATAGATTACAAGGAGATGCAAAAAATGAAAAACAATTTACAGCTGCCTTTAATTTATCTAATTGTCTTCACAGTTATAAAGAGTTCATGCATTTATTATGGCTTATATATCAATACAATAAGTCTTCAGATAATATAGAAAAAAAAGAGATTAAGAAGACGTATGTGCAGTTAGGCAAGACACTGAAATACGCTTATTTTTCTGAAGATTATTTGCAGAATTATTTTATGGTAACCCAAAAAGCGGAACAGTGAACTAAAATTCAACTATTCCGCTCTGTTAACAAAAATCTGAATCCCATTGATGCTCACCATCTGCGTTTATCGATGTTATTTTTACCGAAATACCATCTCCTTTGGAAAGGAGTACCAGCTGGTTTTCAATTTTCTTAGCACCCAAAAGTGAAAAATTTTCGACACTATAGGTGAGCGTCTGACTGAAACTAAAAAGAGGCGTTAATAGGACAAACAGAGCGGTTGTGAAATTCATTGCTTACAAATGTAGATAAATTGCATTTTTGGAAAAGAGCGTAGAGGCTTATTGGTAAGAAATAGAGATGAACAGTGGTAAAACTGTCCACCATCAGACTTTATCAAATCAAAAAGAAAATCCTTAAGGAATGAAAACTCCAGTTGCAGTCAAAATACTTGACAGATTAATGTAGTTCAGCATTAAATTTAGAGTATAATTAACCATTTATTTTATGGTGTTAAATTTAAAATTTGTAGAGCATTGAATGTTGATTTTCCTTTGTGTTAATAGGTTTTTTGGCCTAGTAAAACGAGTAGCTAAGGTATTGGCTCACTCCGTTTTTGATTCCTTCTATGCGTATTTGTCCTTTATGGTTCTCTAGCATATATATCAGATCATCTACGTCATCAAAAGTCTGGTTATTCACTTTTACGAAAATAAAACCCTCTGAAAGGTTCATTTTTCTAAGTTTTCCATTGGTGATATTGCTTACCTTGATACCACTAGGTATTTTATAGGTATCACGCTCCAGTTTGGATATCAGCTCAAATTCGCCTCCCAGCACCTCGCTATACTTGCTTTCTTTTTTGATTAACTCCGTGGTACCTTCTTTATTGACCAGCGATATATTGATGTCAAAGCGTTTATTGTCACGGAATACTTCTAGCTTGGCAATGTCACCGGGTCTGAGGTAGGCTATACGCTCATCAAAACTCGATTTGCTATCGATTACGGTGCCGTCTACCTTGGTGATGACATCACCGGCTTCTAGTTTAGAAGATGCGGCCTCGTTGGTGCCTGTTACCCTGCTTACCATCACACCATTATTAGCACCCATTTTTTCTATTATTTCACCGTCTATATCTGTTACGTCTACGCCCAAGAAGCCGCGTTGTACTTCTCCGTAGTTTTTTAAATCTTCTATGGTTTTGGCCACGATGTTTGATGGTATCGCAAAGCCGTAACCGACGTAACTGCCTGTTTTAGAGGCTATAGCTGTATTTACGCCCACTAGATTGCCATTGAGATCCACTAGAGCTCCACCACTGTTTCCTGGATTTATAGCTGCATCGGTTTGTATAAAAGACTCTATCGGAAACTGATTGTTTACGATATTGATGTTTCTGCCTTTTGCACTTACGATACCTGCGGTCACTGTACTCGTAAGATTAAAGGGATTTCCTACGGCGAGTACCCATTGACCTATTTTTACTTGATCAGAATTGGTGAACTGGATGGGAGTGAGGTTGTCTTCTATTATCTTGAGCAAAGCCAAGTCGCTGCTTGGGTCAGAGCCAATTAAGGTAGCGGCAAATGTCTTCTTACTGTTGAGCACTACTTCTATTTTATCGGCATTTTTTATAACGTGCTGATTGGTCACGATATATCCATCTTGACTCACGATGACTCCAGACCCCGTACTTGCCACTTTTCCTATTCTTCCAAATGGGTCAAAATCGAATCTCCAAAAGGATTGGGGTTGGTACTGGGATTCTGTTTTTATAAAAACCACACTAGGTGTACTCTTTTCTGAAGAGGTAATAAAACCTGTCTCAAGATTGGCCATATCCTGATGGCTAATATTTCGATATGGTGTATTGTCTTTTGATTCTATGACTACGAATCGCTCCGATTCGCTAAAAAATGTTTTATATGCAAAAGCTCCTATAAATGAAGCCATTAGACATATTGAGGCAAGTATTATAATGTGTCTCTTTTTCATTTCTTAAAATTTTATACGAAAATAATACTGAGAAATATAACGTACTAAATGACTTTAGATTTTACAATAATTTTCTGAATGGGCATCAGCGGGTCATTAGTGTATATGCTAATTACCTTGGATTGGCTGCCTTCCTTGTATAGCGAATCAAAGCGTACTGAAACTGTCATCGATTCATTGGGTTGGAGTACCTTCTTACTTGTAGTAAGCAGTGCACACGAACAGTCTGTATCTATTCGAAGTAACTTCAAGGGCGATTTTCCAGTATTGGAGATAGTGATGGTCTTTGTTTTTATTTCTCCACTTTTCATTTTTCCCATTTGGACTATATCGGTACTCAATTTTATGTGAGCGGCTTTCTTTTTATCCTTTTTTTTCCAGTTGTCAAAATTCTCCTCAAAGTTGACCGCATAGGAGATCTGTTTCTTTGGAAAAAATTTGTCAGTTGTGATTAGGTTTAGCTGGTCTGAGTAGCTACCTATTGTATCTACCGCAGCCAAATTTATTTCAATGTGCAGCACCTTGGATTCTCCAGCTGCAATAGAAAGTGGAAAATTAATTCCCTTGATAAACGAAGGGCTCTTATCAAAACGTTTTGCAAGGATGTCGTTGTATCCATCATTGGTGAGGGTGATACTGTCTGAAAATGAGGTTGTTTTGTCTCTAGATCCCCACGCCAGGGCTATCCGATCCACAAGCAGGTATCCAAACTCACCTCTGTAATAGGCACCTGAATTACGTTGAGCTAGCGATTTTATGTTTGCATCAAAGTTGAGCTCAATTTGATACCCATCTGTAAAAACACCACGCACATAGACCCACTTTGAAACCTGTCCTAGCATTCCTTTTGGGTTAAACTCTGCGGATATAGTTCCACTCTCGCCAGGAGCAAAGGTGTCTTTAGAGCTTCTAGGATTGGTGCATCCGCACGCTGCATCTATATCTCTTATTATGAATTCGTTAGAACTATTGTTTGTAAACTTATATTTAGCAGTTACTATTCCGTTTTCGACAAAAATATCTCCAAAGTCTACATTTTTTGAATCGAAAACAATGTCAGAGGTTTTGACCTGAGCAAAACCAAGAACAGCAGATACCATGGATAGAAGTATTAGAATTACGTGTTTGTTCATATTTTTCTCAAAGGAAACGTCTTCAGATAAAGAATAATTATTTCATAGATGAAATGTGTATAAAAAACGTTGCCTACCTTTCAAATTCTATCTTTAGATTTGCCTTGTGAGCAACGATATTTTGGATGGCACAAGTGACGGTTTTTCGGACCAAGAGAATGATGTAGAGCGTGAACTTAGGCCTATTTCTTTCTCCGATTTTGCAGGACAAGACAAAATACTCGAAAACCTAAAGATTTTTGTACAGGCAGCAAACCAGCGGGGAGAAGCATTGGACCATGTATTGCTTCACGGCCCTCCAGGACTGGGCAAGACCACATTGGCAAACATTATCGCCAACGAACTCAACAGTAGTATAAAAGTAACAAGTGGACCGGTACTTGAAAAACCGGGAGATTTAGCTGGATTACTCACTAATCTGGATGATGGAGATGTATTGTTCATAGATGAGATACATAGACTCAGTCCAGTGATAGAGGAGTACCTATATTCTGCAATGGAGGACTACAAAATTGACATAGTATTGGACACTGGACCCAATGCTAGGAGCGTACAGATAGGAATAAGTCCGTTCACACTAATTGGAGCGACTACACGCAGTGGGTTGCTTACAGCTCCTCTAAGAGCACGGTTTGGTATCACCAGTAGGTTACAGTATTATGATAAATCACTACTTGCTGAGATTGTAGAGCGGTCTTCGTCCATACTCAATGTACCTATAGATCACAAAGCAGCCAATGAGATTGCAGGTAGGAGCAGAGGCACACCGCGTATTGCCAATGCCTTGCTTCGTAGAACTAGGGATTTTGCTCAGATAAAGGGAGATGGTACTATTTCACTAGAGATTGCTCAAATGGCTCTAAACGCACTGAATGTAGACGCTAGAGGACTGGATGAGATGGATAATCGCATACTTGCTGCCATCATTGATAAGTTCAAAGGAGGTCCTGTAGGTCTAAGCACTATCGCTACGGCAGTGAGCGAAGAAGCCGGCACCATAGAAGAAGTGTACGAACCGTTTTTGATAAAAGAAGGTTTTTTGCAGCGTACAGCCCGAGGAAGAGAGGCTACTGAGTTGGCGTATACACACTTGGGGCGTTCAATGATAAGAGGGAATAACCCGAGTTTATTTTAATTTTATGAGTGACCTCACTCATTTGCATTCCAAGATTGTTAAAGACATTTCCACTGAGCTAGGTTTTGATTTTTGTGGTATTAGCAAAGCTCAAAAACTGGAGAACGATGCAGCTAATCTTGACCGATGGCTTACGAAAGGTTATCACGGAAAAATGGCTTGGATGGAAAATAATTTTGAAAAAAGAGTGGACCCTACATTGCTCGTGCCTGGTGCCAAATCAGTGATTTCTTTGCTATTTAATTACTACCCAGAGGAGAATTACGACGATGCTGAAATTAAAATTTCTAAGTACGCATACGGAACTGATTATCATTTTGTTATAAAGGATAGATTGAAGTCTTTTTTACAGTTGATAAACGAAAGAATAGGAGAGGTAGACGGTCGTGTGTTTGTAGACTCAGCGCCCGTACTTGATAGAGCCTGGGCAGCCAAAAGCGGATTGGGATGGATTGGGAAAAACGCAATGCTGATCACTAAGCAGAAAGGAAGTTACTACTTCATTGCAGAGCTGATTGTAGACCTCGAGCTAGATGCAGATTTGCCCATCACAGATCATTGTGGTACCTGTACAGCGTGTATCGATGCCTGCCCTACAGACGCCATCGTAGCAGACAAAGTGGTAGACAGTACCAAGTGTATCTCTTATCTGACCATCGAGCTCAGAGAAAATATACCTGCGTCATTCAAAAACCAGATGGAAGGGTGGGCTTTTGGGTGTGATATATGTCAAGATGTATGCCCTTGGAATCGTTTTGCCGCTCCACATTCCTCTGCAGAGTTAAAAATAAGGGAAGGACTTTCGGAATTGCATGCATATGAATGGCAGGAACTTACGGAGATTATTTTTAAAGATATCTTTAAAAAGTCAGCGATAAAACGGGCTGGTTTTATGAAACTTAAAGAAAATATAGAATTTTGTAAGGATACCGATTAATTAACGGAATATTACTTAGAATTGAAATTTAGAAATGGAAGAGGAAAATACAAGACCGAGTATAGGAGCACAAATTAGAAGTTTTTTAATAGAGACTTTTACCTTAGACCAAGTCAACTTTTCGCAAAGTATAACCGATATAAAGTCCGGAGTATCCTTCAAGGGATTCAATATCTGGATTTTGATAGGCTCCATTCTGGTTTGCTCGCTCGGGCTAAATATGAATAGTACCGCTGTAGTGATAGGAGCGATGCTTATATCGCCGTTGATAGGACCGATAGTAGGTTTAGGATTAGGCATAGGTATTTTTGATAAAAAATTGATATTCAGAGCATTAAAAATTTAGGAGTTGCGACGATTATTTCTTTGGTCACTGCTTATATATTTTTTAGAATAACACCTACCGAAGATGTGCCGGAATTATTATCTCGTACACAACCTAACATTTTGGATCTGTTTGTAGCCTTTTTTGGTGGAGTCGCAGGAATATTAGCTACATCTAGAAGTATCAGTACCAATGTAGTGCCTGGTGTGGCTATCGCCACTGCATTGATGCCTCCACTTTGTACCGCAGGATATGGTCTTGCTATTGGCAACATGGATTACTTCTTTGGTGCATCCTATCTGTTTTTGATGAATTGCATTATGATAAGTCTGGCAGCTTTACTTGTGGTGCTTTATCTTAGGTACCCTAAGTTCTCTTTTGTGAATGAGACGCAGAAACGCAAGGTACGGGCGGGTATCCTTTTGGTGGTTTTGCTAATCTCCGTACCGAGTATGTATTTTTACTACAATCTGCTGCAGGAAAACCAAAGAAAAGAGAATACTATTATTTTTATAGAGAGAGAAATAACCTCTCAGCCAGGCGTTTATCTCAATAGTTATAGTTTCAGAGAAACCGAAGCCGGAAACATACTCAATGTAAATGTGGGTGGAACTTATATAGAAGCAGACTCTCTGGCTAAAATAGCTGAGCGTATGACCAATTATAAACTGGAGGGCAAGGTTAATATAATACAACCCCAACCGATTGGTTTCAAAGAGCAACGATTGGCTTCGCTCAAAACAGACATTATTACGGAGTTATACCAAAATAGTAAGGAAGGCTTAAAAACTAAAGATGATGAAATAGAATTGCTCAAGAACGAAGTCAAAAAACTAGCTCAAAGTGAAGATGCATCTAACCAAATAACAAAATTGGCAAAGAGTCAGTATGATATAGATCAAATGGTAGTGGATATTTTAATCTATAGTGATGGCAATAAACAAGACACTATTCCAACGGCATTGGTCAAATGGTCGAGTAAGGTAAACAAGAAGTCAAAACAGTTGCAGACAGATAAGTTGATGGAATTGCTTAGGATTCAGCTCAATACAAGTGAAGGTAGTAGACTTAAATTAGGCACGGAATTTGAAGAGAATACTGTAGAATGAGCAGAGTCACAATAATTTTGAGTGTTTTACTAATAGGTTTTAATAGCTTAGCTGTAGAACCTAATGATAAAATAGATGCCAAAAACTTTAACCACCTTTTTTTTGTAAAAACGCTTCATAGCAAAATCAATGCATATAGAAAAGAGAATGGATTGAGGCCGTTGATGAACAACAGTATAATAGCTAAGGTGTCTAATGACCAGTGCAACTATCTAAAGAATAAGAAAGAATTGACCCATGACCAACCTACAATTGGTAAAAAGAATGTGCAAGAGAGACTTTTGCATTATATCAATGTGAAAAGGTATTCTGTAGCAGAGAACCTAGCGAAGACCTATGTGCTCAGAAACACGCAAAACTATATGCGTGATGGTAGCACAAAAAGAACGGTGGCCAGCACCTACGATGAAGCAGCTAAGTATATGCTAAACGCATGGATTCAAAGTGATTTTCATAACAAGAATATATTGAATCCCAAGTATGAACTTAGCGGGTTATCCGCATACTTCAATCCTGTGGATTTTTCACTCACAGCAGTGCAGGTATTTGCTAAGATAGATTAACTAAAATATTGGGACATAAAAAAACCGATAACTAATGACTAGCTGTCGGTTTCTGTTTTTTAAACGTTTAATTTCTAGTGATTGTGTCCGCCTGGACCATGTACATGACCGTGGCTTATTTCCTCTTCTGTAGCCTCTCTTAGGCTGGCAATGCTTCCTGAGAAATGCAATTCTTTCCCAGCTAACTGATGATTAAAATCCATAGTAACATTAGTTTCTCCTATGGCTTGCACTACACCTACCATTGGATTTCCTTCTTGGTTAGTAAGCTGCAATTGTGCACCTTCAAAAACCTCAGTACTCATTGAACCATCGATCAAAAAGATTTGCTTATCCAATTCTGCTATTGCAGATTCGTTGAATTCGCCGTAACCTTCTTTTGCAGAAACCATAAAGTCGTACTTGTCACCTTCAGAAAGGCCCTCAAGTTGTCTTTCGAATCCAGGTATCATCATACCGTGACCGTGAAGATAAGTCAATGGGCTGTCTCCAGATGCGTCAAGTTGTTGTCCTTCTACATCCAATACGTAATTTACGCCTACTACAGCGTTTTTTCCTATTTTCATTAGTGCAAAGGTAATAATGAAATCTACACAATGAGGTATAAAATCAGTAATTTCGCCTCGATGAATTACACGCGTATTCCAAAAGACGAATTAGAAGAACTAAAACAGGAGTTTATAAATTTTTTAGTGGTAAATGGAATAACTGCAGATGATTGGGTTTTCATAAAGGAAAATGAACCCGTAAATGCAGATGAGATTATCAACCAATTTAGTGATGTTGTTTGGGAAAGTGTATTGCGAAGTACAGAATATTTAAACAAAGTAGAATCAGATACGGCATATTATTTCAAATGTGATGCAGAAGAAATACACCTCATTAGAATAGTTAAAACAACAACTGTTACTGAGCAGCATATTACCTCAAAGAAGTACAGCAAGACACGAGAATTAGAATTATTTCAAATGATACAAAACGGCTGTGCCATTGCAGATGGAAAGGATTATAAGGCGTTAGAATGATTTAATCTAAAGACTCATCCAACCTTTTGGTGACTTTAAGGGTCTTATAGTCGAACAACAGTTTAGCATATGAAAAATTCACACCTTATTGAGCTCTTCTCTTCACATTAACTATTCTCTTTAGTTCTATGTCTCAAGCGGGTCAAGTGGTGGGTTCAGATATTAACTATGTCAAAACTGGAAGCACCTACACTTTTACACTGACCATCTATCGAGATTGCAGAGGGGTTACACTCAATAATCAATATATCTATGTGCATAATGGTAATACTTCAAAAGCTATTCAGGTGACTTTACAGAGTATAGAGCATTTAGAAGAAACTTTGGTGGTTTTGACATTGATTGAGATTTGTTATCATTTGAAGTGGAAGATTCTTTAACAAATGCAGGAATAACCATACAATATAATTCGCCGTACAGTAAATTCAAACCGCTAACTGTATTTGAGCCAACTGGTGTGACTTCTCCTAACCCAAATCTTAACCCGCCTGTGGGGTTTCATCTAAACAACCAAACGGGTGCACTTACATTCACACCGGTAACACAGAGTGAGGTAACCGTAATTTCTCTTATGGTATCGGAGTTTAGGAAAGGAATACTTATCGGAAAGACTCGAAGAGAAATGCAGTTTTGGATAGATATACTCGACAACAATATCGCACACACAGTAAGTGCTCCAAAAGATTTTTGTGTGTTAGCAGGGGACACCCTCAATTTTAATGTTTTGTGCAGTGATGCTGCAGATACGACTTTTGGAGGATCAGTGGATTCTTTATTTTTGACTTGGGATAATGCTTTTGTAGGACCTTTATTTTCGGTTATATCTGGATTATACAAGAGTGGGACTATTCATTGGGCTCCTAGTAGTGATGACGCTCGAGATGAGCCTTATATGCTTACGTTCAGAGCTACGGACAACTCTTGTCCTTACAATTTGGCTGTTCAAAAAACGGTAAGAATAAAAGTTGTAGATAGAATCTATGTTGCTCTAGAAGCAACATTTAACTGGAGTCAAAAAGGGGATACTTCTATTTTTAATAACACGTCAGAAGTTCCCTTCAGTGATATTGACAGTGTGCAATGGCTCATAAATGGGTCAGTAGTATCAAATCTCCATAGCTTTGATTCAATACTACCTCTGGATACAACAAACGATATTGAGTTGAGAATGTACTATGATATTAAGTCCGATTGTGGGTCACTCTTCGTGGGTGGTGATACGTCTTCTAAGACTATCATGCCAAAATCATGCAAGGCAAGCTATGTCATTTCTTTGGATACAGATACCACAAACCCCTATAGAATATTCTTAGTTAATAATTCTAGAGGCTCAGGTTTGAGTACCAAATGGACCTTTAGTGGCGGGGACTCAGTGCTGGGTGCAGGTACTCATAATTTCACCAAATTTGGTAAGTATGAAGTGTGCTTAGAGGTCTCAAATGTGAACTGCACAGATGTATACTGTGACTCCGTAGGAATGGATTCTTCAAGAATGCTCTATAAAAAAGAAGGATTTACGGTGCCACTGCTTAATGAGAATGAGGTTAATTCTGTACCTGAGATAACGAGTGAGGGTGTTTATAAGATATTTCCAAATCCCGTTAATAATAAGATCTATGTATCTGCACTTGATGGTAAACGAATTAATATAATTGAGCTAATGGATAGCAAAGGTCAATTCATATTGGATGTTCAAAAGATAAATGATTTACAGATAACACTTCATTTTGCTAATCTTAGAGGAGGAATCTATTTTCTACGTGTGTTTTCGAGACAAAATGTAACAACCAAAAAATTATACAAGCTCTAGAAACAGCCTAATTCTCTATTCTGGGAACATCAGAGCCTATTTTATCCTTTGATTTTTCAAATTTATTAGGCAAAATCTCCTTGGCTGTATAGATTACTTTATACGTGAAATAGTCTATTTCATACTTTAAATAGAGTGAACCATCACTTTTGTTTATGAAGTAGTTCCATAGGTCGTCATTCACATTAGAGTAATTGGTTTCGTCTATTTTTAGGCCATCAGCGTACCAGTATTTTACGGTTAGGTATTTTCTACTGTTGTCCTTTGCATCGATGGCCTCTGCACCGATGGCTACTTCTTGTAGGTCGTAATCCAAGACCTGTAGGCTTTGCTTATCATCTCTAAGGCTGTTTAGCTTTACCATGTTTTGTGCACTAGCACTATGGGTATGGAGTGAATCTGAGTTGTTGTATTTCTCCATAACCGTATTTTGTTCTAGGTCAATGTAGTGTAAATCATATCCTTTGCTAGATGCCCCATTGTATTTTCGTTGTATGTCGCCATTTCTAAATATGGTCAGGTACATCTCATCTCCAAAAAGTGCTTTTTTGTTTTTTTCGTATAACGAGTCTACAATCTGAACTACCTCCACATCGTATACTATGGTTCCTTTAAACAAGTTGACTTTTTCACCGGATGATTTAGTTACAGATTTACATCCTGCAGTAAAAAGTGCGATAATGAGTATAAGTTTACTAATTTGTTTCATTGACGATGGTATGTAATTATTAATGCACTGCCACAACGATTATGCGTGTGCAGTTTTTCCTCTCAAAATATTAAAGAGCAACATCAGTGCCAATGCTATACCGCCTAGTACTAAACCTACGAGTGCATCTGCTAGTGTACTTGGTAAACCTACTAACAAATCGTGTACTTGATGTATATTATGAGTAAATATTCCACCGGCTACTAATACTAAAGCTATTGTTCCTATTATACCTAAGGCTTTAATGACAATGGGTAAGGCTTTCACAAGACCTTTCCCTAAAGTAAATTTGAAGCTATTTTCTTTTTCTTTCATAAGTTTGTAGCCTACATCGTCCATGCGTACTATAAGAGCAACTACACCATAGACACCAATAGTAGCAACTAATGCAATCAAACTAACTACGATGATTTGGGTCTGCAATTCGCTATTCTGTACAGTGCTTAAAGCAATGATTACGATTTCTATCGACAATATAAAGTCAACAAAAATGGCATATTTAACTCGCTCATCTTCCAGACTTGCAATTTCTTTAGGGTCTTGCTCCACTATCTCTTTAGCATTCTTCTTTTTCCTAGGAAAAAGGTATTCGTATATTTTGTGAGCTCCCTCATATGCCAGATAAACTCCTCCACAAAGCAATATGCCGGTTATAACAATTGGTAAAAAAGCGCTTAGTAAAAAGGCGATAGGTAGAATAATAACTTTATTCAGCAATGCCCCTTTTGTTATCTTCCATAATGCAGGCAACTCCCTGCTAGTCAGAAATCCCGACGATTTTTCTGCATTTACTGCCAAATCATCACCAAGAAGACCTGCTGTTTTCTCCGTAGCTACTTTAGTCATAGTAGCTACGTCATCCATCAGTATGGAGATATCATCTAGTAATGCGAAAAATGCTGATGCCATTGGTTAAATTATTAATTATCATACAAATGCAATTTTAAGTAAAAGTTAGATTTTAGGCACATTTGCCAATATCTCTTTCAGAAACATCCAAAACTTTGCTGTTGACTTAATGCCACATCTTTCGTCTGGACTGTGTGCTCCTTTTATGGTAGGGCCAAAGCTAATCATATCTAGTCCAGGGATTCTTTCTCCGAGCAATCCACATTCTAGACCAGCGTGTATTGCCATTACCTTAGGTTCTTCGTTATTGAATAGTTCTTTGTATTTAGCTACCAGTACATCTAAGATAGGAGAGGTAGGATTTGGAGACCATCCTGGATAGTCGCCTTTATGTTGTACTTCGCAGCCCATTAGGTGAAACGGAGCGGCTACGGTATATGCTACATCGTATTTACCGCTTTCTACTGAGCTACGTTGTAGACTTTGAGTAATAAACTCACCGTCTTTTACGATAATACGTGCGAGTGAAGATGAGGTTTCTACCAGTCCCTCAATTGCTCTGCTGTATCTGAATACCCCATTGTGGCACGCATATGTTGCAGTAGTCACTTTCTTAGTTTCGGATAGGCTCATTGCACTGCTTGCTTGAGAGGTCGCTTCGATTTGAATACTGAGTCCAGCATCTTGTATAACATACTCCCCTTTTATGTCTTTTACTCTTTTCTCAAATTCTTCTAAATATGTAGGGCTTACGGTGACTGTAGCAAAACTCTCACGTGGTATCGCATTTCGAAGGCTACCTCCATTTATACTTACTATTTGTAGGTTGTACTCTTCGCAACCATACATCAAGCGATTCATTATCTTATTGGCGTTACCCAGTTCCTCGTTTATCTGCACACCACTATGTCCGCCATTTAGACCATTTACTATTATGTTATATGTTTGAGAACCAGCTACTATAGCTTCTTGAGCATACTTATACGTTGTATTGGTATCTATACCTCCAGCACACCCGATACTAAACTCATCATCATCTTCTGTGTCTAGGTTTAAGAGTATAGTTCCTTTTAAAACCCCTTTTTCTAATTCCATAGCACCAGTCATACCGGTTTCTTCATCGATGGTAAATAATGCTTCAATAGTAGGATGAGTAATATCCGTAGAACTCAATACCGCCAAAATAGCCGCTACTCCCATGCCATTGTCGGCACCTAGAGTAGTACCATTTGCACGTACCCAGTCTCCATCCACATACATTTCTATTCCTTGCGTGTCGAAGTCAAAATCAGTGTCCGAATTTTTTTGATGAACCATGTCTAGGTGACTTTGCATTATCACCGTTTGTCTATCTTCCATTCCTATAGTAGCTGGTTTAGTTATGATGACATTTCCGACAGCGTCTGTATAGGTCTCTAAACCTAGCTTAGCACCAAAGTCTTGCATGAATGCAATTACAAGTTCCTCTTTTTTACTTGGTCTTGGTACTTCGTTTAGGTCTGAAAAATGATTCCAAACTGCTTTTGGTTCTAAGTCTCTTACGTTCATGATGGTGCAAATCTAAGCAATGTGAAACGGTATAGGGAAGCATATTACACGTATTTTAAATCAGTGTAAAAAGTGACCAAAGTCACAATATGAATGTAAAATAAGTACAATCTTTGAATTGAAATAAAAATAATGCTAGATCCTTCTCTATCTTCTGAGAATATTTCAGGTATTGTAGACTTTTCTATGAGAATGACTTGGCTTACAGAGCAGTAAATTTAGATTGTTATGGTGAAGAATAGAAATAGAAGAATTTGATTTTGGTTAATAAGGGGAGGCATTTGCGATGATGACTCCCCTTTATTCTGTCGTATGTTTCAATAATCTGTTACTAACTACGGTGTGTTCTATGCGTGAAAATCATAATGGTCGCTGAGAACAAGAGCACAAGTCAACAACTCTATTATTGCGTTGGCCTAAAATGATTTAGGATTAATCTAAAACAGATTAAGCTGATCTGTCTCTAAAACTTGATATCTAATCTCTTTAGTAGCATCTATATTATTACCAACAGCGTTTTTACCTTTGATTGGACCGACGGTGTAAGCGTGCACTTCTTGTGACGATATAGGTCGGGTGATTTTTTCTATTTCATGTCTGGTTAACTCATTGTCGAGCCATTGGTTCTGAGCGTCTTCTGGCAATATTAGCGGCATTCTAGGTTCTGGTAGCTTCGGATTATTGTGTATTTCTGACATCTTAGAATTGGCTTGAGTAGTGACTATACTGAAGGTTCTGAGCATTTCTCCTTGGCTGTTTTGCCATTCACTCCACAGACCAGCAACTGCAAAAATATCCTTATCCCTTAACTTAATAAAATAAGGAAATGTCTTTCCATATTTGTGATGATGCTCGTAAAAACCTTCTATGAAAATTAGACACCGCCTTTGTTCAGCGGACTCTTTAAAAGATGCTTTTTCGAAAATGGTTTCTCCGCGTGCGTTCAATGTTTTGTTCCATATTAATTCCTTATCTATACTCGAACTTGGTACAAGCCCCCCAAGTGGCGATTACAGGTTCGAGAGGCATCTCGTTGGTATATTTGAACATTCGAGGGTGGTCAAATCCAGATGCATGATGCAGGTTGACCTCCTCTTTGCTAAAGATACTAAGCTTTTCGTTAATGGTTTGTACATTATCTCGATTACCGTCCAGTAGAGCTCTTCTGATTTGTTTTTCTAACGATGTCTTTATGTCATAACACATATTGAAACACAAATGTATAGGATTACTTTTGTGTTGTGTATATAAGTGGATTTACCTTTATCAGAAACGCAGTAAAGCTTGACTATCCGGTACGAGAAGCCATTATTTCGGTATTACCATTGGTAGAAGAAATGGTGGTAGCTGTTGGCAAAAGTGAAGATACCACCAGGGAGTTAATTGAATCCTTAGGACCTAATATTAGAATAATTGATACGGTATGGGATGATAGATTGAGAGAAGGAGGGAAGGTTCTGGCAGAAGAGACAAACAAGGCTTTAGATGCAGTAAGTGAAAAAACAGATTGGTGCATTTATATACAAGGTGATGAATGTATACATGAAAAGTACTACGATGAGATACGTACTAAAATGGAAAAGTACAAAGACAATAAATGGGTAGAAGGATTATTGTTTGATTACGCACATTTTTTTGGGAGCTATGATTATCTGGCAGACAGCCGTTCTTGGTACAAAAAAGAGATAAGGGTAATTAAAAATTTAGAGGGAATAAGGAGCTATAAAGATGCCCAAGGTTTTAGGCGAAAAGGCAAGAAGCTTAGAGTAAAACAAATAGCAGCGGAAGTGTATCATTATGGCTGGGTGCGGCATCCTAAGTATCAAATGGCTAAGCTGGTAGAAGCAAATAAACTATGGCACTCAGATGCGGAAGTAGCGGGAAAATTTAAAGCAGAAGAAGTATTTGATTATTCGACTGTAGATTCTGTTAAAACGTTTGAAGGAACACACCCTAAAGTTATGCAAGCCCGAATAGATGCTATTAATTGGAAATTTGATAGAGATCCATCCGTGAAAACATTTAGCATAAAAGTAAAGTTGCTATACGCAATAGAGAAATATACGGGTTGGCGTATCGGGGAGTATAAAAACTATAAACTACTGCGAGGGGAATAGATTTTTTATAAATATCCATAAGGGTGTTCAATTTGGATGGACTCATTTGCGTCATATTTTTATGTTTTTGAAAATTATTTTTACTTAAAAACATCTAATAAATAGTTCCTCTTATATTTGAAACTTAACATAAAAAAAATACATGAAAAAAATCTTTACTTTATTGGTTGTATTCATTGGCATGTTTGGCATTGCAAATGGACAGTCTTATTACTACCTAGGAGGAACTGGGAGTTCAGCACCTTACTTTGCTAGACTAGCAGATCAGTATGATATTATCTTATCAACCGATAGAACAAATGTTTCAGATGAAATTAACGATGTTTTATCTACAGAACAGACGATTCCTTTTAGCTTTGATTATTACGGTTCAAGTTTTACAAAATATAAATTGAGTGATAACGGCTATATAACTTTTGACTTAACTGCTACGACTTCTAACCCAACTAATACAAATGTTCCAGATGCTGCAGCTCCAAAAAATGCAATTATGGCATTTTGGGACGATTTAGAATTTGAACAGAACCAAGGATTTTTATTTGCTGCTGTTAGTTCTACTGTAGGAACATCACCTAATAGAACACACGTGATTAAGTGGTTTCAAGCGAATCATACTGGAAGAGCTACAGAAATAGATGAGTTACTCTATTTTGGTATTGCCCTTCATGAACAGGGTGGTTTTGACATTGTACACGAAGGTCAGCTTACATTAAATACAGCTTATACAGAGACTGCTACAATAGGATGTACAAATGGTGATGGTACTGAGGCTTTGATGGTAGAAGGACCTAGTGCTTCTTTTCCAGTAGGTGACTATGCTGATATGTCTGATGACAAAGTATATTCTTTCTTGCCAGGACCACAAGCTGCTAAAGATATAGGTATCACTATGGTAGAAATGGCAGAAGATGCTGTATTAACAGCTGGATCTGTTCCAATGGAAACCACAATCAGAAACTACGGTAGTGAGACTATTACTAAATTGGACTTGAATTATACAATAGAAGGAGGAACTGCGGTTACCGATAATTACACTACAAATATAGCTCCAGGAGCATCTAAGAGCTTTATTCATACAACTGCATGGAGTCCTTCAGCTGAGGGTACTTATAATGTAGAAATTTATGCATCCAACCCAAATGAGGGTACAGATGAAAATTTAGAGAACGATAATAAATTTACCGGAAAAGTAAATGTTTATGCAAGTTCATTTGATAGAACTCCACTCTATGAGATCTTTACATCTTCTACTTGTGGGCCATGTACTCCAGGGAATTCTAATTTTCATTCTATAATATCGGGTAAAGAGGCTGAATGTACATATATTAAATATCAGCAAAATTTCCCTGGTTCTGGAGATCCATATGCAAGTTCTCAAGCAGTGAATAGAAGAAGTTTCTATGGAATCAACTCAATCCCTAGAATGGAAATCGATGGTGGATGGGATGGTAATGCAAGTGGCTTTACTGGTAATTTGCACACTGAAGCGAAAAATGATTTTAGTCTTGTTCAGATTAATGCCACTTTTGATAAATGGATACAAGAAGTAAGCACGACTGTAGAAGTTACGGGTTTGAAAGATTTTTCTAACGTATCTATTTATGCTGCAGTATTCGAAACAATAAATAGAAACAACATAAAATCAAATGGAGAATCCGAGTTTATAAACGTATTTAAGCGTTTTATGAGTGGTCAAACTGGAGAAGGTGTTAGCTTATCAAAAGGAACACCTACGACTAAGACCTATAATGCGGTTTTTCAAGGTGATTATAAACTAGCCGCTAACGGACAGAATACAAATTGGATAAATATTAATTCAAATCACGATGTTGAGGATTTTAATAACCTTAAAGTTTTGGTTTGGGTGCAGGATAATGCTACTAAGGAAGTGCTTCAATCAGCATATGCCACTGAAGTATCTCTTGGTGTGAAGGATATCACTAAAAAAATTAATGCAGCTGTAGTTCCTAATCCTACTTCGGGAAGGGCTCAAGTGAATTTGGATTTAGAATTCAATTCTGATGTTGATTTTACACTTACAAATTCAATGGGTCAAGTATTGAATACAGAGCTTATAACTTCTGTGATGGCGGGTTCTAGTTCTTTGGATATTGATTTATCAAATCACGTAAACGGCGTTTATTTCTTAACTATTTTAACAGACAATGGTTCTGCTACAAAGCGAATCGTATTGAATAAATAACGTAGAAAAATAATTTAAATGGAGAGATAGAAATATCTCTCCATTTTTTATGGTCAGTTTTTTGATTCTTGTAGAAGAAGTTCGTAGACTTTTCGCCATCCTTTCCAACGCTCTGTTTCACTAAAGCTCTCATTATGCCATAAGGATACAAATAATCCGTCAACCGCCTTTACCTTAGTCATAAGAGAGGTAAGAGACTTGATAGCTTCCGTAGGATTTTCATTACGATAGTGCAATGGAGTAATGTCCATAGCACAAAAAGGAATAAGTTTTAAGTCTGTGGCGACATTATTCTCCAAATCAAACCAATAGAAAGGAGCCGCTATACCAGCCCGGAAACCCAAATGAGTAGAATATCCCATGGTGTGCTCTTCTGTTATGCCATTGGCAATTAATGTGTGATACGTGCTTGGCATTGTGTGCATTAGAAAATGCTGACGACTTTTTAATGTTTTGGTGCCGCGTATATCGTTTAGTCTGTGCACCTCATTTTTCACTTCACTTTGTTTCTCATTGCTTTGATACGATGGATGAATTCCCACGTTTTCTAATGAAGCAATTAGCTTTATAAAGGATAGATTTTTATGATTTATGTTTTTATCATACTTACCGTAGTCCCCCAAAAGGACAAAATATAGCACATCAATATTTAATTTAGTGTGTATTGATTTTTGCCAATCAAAATTATAAAACGGATCATCGCGTAGACCAAATATAACGGGCCACCTGTCTAGAATATTTTCCCACTTACCGTGTAGTATATCTCTTATAGTTCCAGTTATACTGCGTGCAATCCCTTTGTTTTTAAACTTCCAGGCTTGGTCAATGTCTATGGTGCTTTTAAATGCAAAAGCTCTGGGAGAGAATTTTAATGTCTGATCTTGAGACAATAAAATGCCCTTTAACTTCAAAGCCCATTGATTTACCAAAGGCTCTTCTAGTAAGTTGTTTTTAGTAAAGATGCTGAAACTCGCAGGAAACCTACTGTGGTTATCAGGTTCATAGTCTAGATACTCTTCATATCTAGAAACCAGATAGAAAGCGGCCGAAAATATGTCAAAGGGTAAACCAAAATTGCTTGTTTTAAAAAAGCAACTTGTTTCGTCCCACTTTTTAATTTCGATGGTTATATCCCTTATGTCAGACTCTGCAAGTAATCCTTGCGGGGTGCATATTAGGCCTGTGCTAGGCTCAAGAGAGTAATTTATAATTGAATCGTTAGCGTTCTGGCAAAAATCATATTCAACACCAAGTAACTCATTGAAAATGAGTTTAAAGATGTATTGATGTCTACTCGTAGAATCTGGGCAATATATTTTTAAAGGTATTGACAATAAACTTCATCTAATGCTTCAGCAAGTTTACGGTCTTTTTCGGTAATAGTATTACCTGCATCGTGTGTGGTAAGTTTTACAGCGACTTTATTGTAAATATTGCACCATTCTGGATGATGATTTAATGCTTCTATACTTCGAACACTTTTCGACATAAAATCAATGGCTTCTATGAAGCTCTTAAATTTATAAGTTTTATGCAATGCATTAGATTCTTTAGTCCATTCCATATCTTTATCGTAAGATTTTTTGAGTAAAAGTAGAGTTGTCAATGGTAATATAGACAACATAAAGTCCAGATTTAAAGTCCTTTGGGTTTAGAACGAGCTTGCCTGATCTCTCATTATTTGTAATAATTTGACCAAGAGAGTTAACTATACTATAGTAGGCATTATTAGGTAAGTCAATACTTATGTTTCCTTCACCTGAGGCAAAACCTGCTTGATTATAAATCTTAAAAGGAGAAGCAACGCTTAAATCTCTAATACCTACACCTCTTTTTAAAAATCCAGCATCCACAAAACAGGTTTTTAGCTCGCTGTAGTATCTTTTTTGAAAGTCTGAACTATCTATATCTAATATAATCTGTGCCATCTGAGTCATTGTAGTATGAGCACCTTGATAGTATAAGTGTTCTAATACGATGCTATCCATCTGTAGTCTTCCTATCTTGTCGTGCCCGCACATTAAAGCTGAAGACCACATGTCTCTATCGCCATCCTTGTTTCCTTTTAGGTCGTCGGGGTAGTTTCTTTTCGTATATATATCTATTCCGTCCCAATACTCATTGTGACCGTCCCAACTAAATATTTGATTGGCAGTATTGTCATTGATAGAACGGCTATACGCTTTTGAGAAATAGTCGCAAGTGCCTTCTTCCATGGCTTCTCTCTCGGCACCATCTGTATTGTCTGGTGAGGCTATTTCACTTACAGAATGTATAAATTCATGTATCACCACTTCGCCATCCTCTGCGTCATCTACGCCTCCATCTCCAAATTGTAATGAATGATTGCTTGGTAAATAGCCAGAATTATCAGTACCTCCAAACGCATGTGGATCTACTAATAGCTGTTTGGTCAAGCTATCGTACCCAAGTCTGTTTATATATTTACCAACCGTATTAATGTGGTAATAAACGTTTAAATTCTCAAAAAGACTCTTGTCACGGCTTATGTCTGCACTGTCACTTATAAAGATGGCTTCAGAATCGATAGGAGCACTTAAGTCTTTAAACTTGAGAAATTCACTTTCGAGAATGAACAAACCGCTGTCAAATTTTACATCATTGGCTACCCATACCATTTGTGAGTCTAAAGAAGAATTGGTTTGATCTCCATTATCTTTAAAACGGCCACCATATGACATCCCAGAACTATTTATAGGGTTTACCATAAAGACCTTGCTAAACAGCGTTGTATCCGTTTTGTAATGTTTCATTCTATCTACTTCCAAGAGAATATCTCCGTTTTCATTTAGAAATTGCACCGTAGGAGCCAGTATGTTTTCATCAAATCGTTGAGACACACCCACTAGGCCATCTACTGTTGGTAGTAAAAAATCTGCGTTGATCTCAGTTGGTGCATTCTCTGCAGGAGCCAAGTAGTTTTGTATGTTATAACTACCATTTGAATGCAAATGAATTTTTACTCCAGAGTATAATACCTTCCAGCCGTTCACATACTGATCGTAGGTAATGTGCTCGCCGTGAGGACTTTTAATGTGGTAAGATTTTACTAATTCAGACTTGTCATCAACAATATTATGATTGTATAT
>JAOLBX010000015.1 GCA_028339355.1 Bacteroidia bacterium | reverse complement strand
GAAGATTGGTGACATTTCGAAAAATCACTGCAAAAATAGTATCAATCTACTTAAAACATTTATTTTGTAGGTAAATGAGTCAACAAGATAAATTTAGAGAAGAAATACAGAGGGGTTACACATTCAAAAACGACTACGTGTTGCTCGGTGGAGCTATGCTAGACGGGGAGTCTGTATCTGATGCTCAGATAAAGGCCCCACTTAAAACCTTTAATAGACACGGACTCATAGCCGGAGCTACGGGTACCGGAAAAACCAAAACACTGCAGAACATAGCTGAGAGATTATCTGAAAAAGGTGTACCTGTCCTCCTAATGGATGTGAAAGGCGATTTATCTGGACTATCGCAAGCGAGTGATGGCCATCCCAAAATAGATGAAAGGCACACAAGAATTGGTAGCCCCTGGAAAGGACAAGCCTACCCATGTGAGATGCTCACCATCTCAGACCAAGAAGGGACTAGAATGCGTGCTACCATATCGGAATTTGGACCA
This sequence comes from Bacteroidia bacterium, assembly GCA_028339355.1. Taxonomy (GTDB): domain Bacteria; phylum Bacteroidota; class Bacteroidia; order NS11-12g; family UBA9320; genus UBA9320. The sequence goes on along the minus strand of JAOLBX010000015.1, from coordinate 41,003 downwards.
GTATTGCTTTCCAAAATTTTAGAACTCAATGATGTACAGAGTGGCATAGTCTCCATTATATTTAAATATTGCGATGACAAAAAACTTCCTTTACTCGATATAAAGGACTTTAGAAAAGTACTACAATACATAGGGAAAGACGGCAAAGCTGAAATAGAAGAAAACTATGGCAGAGTAAGTCCATCATCAGTAGGTGCCATTATGCGTGCACTCATAACTATAGAAGAACAAGGAGCCGATGTTTTCTTTGGCGAAACTAGTTTTGATGTAGATGATCTACTCAGAGTAGATGATAATGGAATGGGGTATATAAATATTCTAAGACTGGATGACATCCAAAGTAAACCAAAGCTATTCTCTACATTTATGCTTTGTCTACTTGCAGAAATATATTCATCTTTTCCGGAGCAAGGTGATAGTGGGAGACCTGAATTAGTCATATTCATAGATGAGGCTCACCTTATCTTTGACGAGGCCAGTAAGGCATTACTGGGTCAGATAGAGACTATAGTAAAACTTATACGTAGTAAGGGAGTAGGACTATTTTTCGTCACTCAAAATCCTACAGATGTGCCAGAAGACGTACTCGCTCAACTAGGTATGAAAGTGCAACACGCACTTCGTGCTTTTACAGCTAAAGATAGAAAAGCAATAAAACTTACTTCTGAAAATTATCCTATTTCGGAAAACTATGACGTCGATGAGCTACTGACCACACTCGGTATAGGTGAAGCTATAATCACAGTACTCAATGAAAAAGGAATACCTACACTTCTGGCTCATACATTACTCACTGCACCATCTTCAAGCATGGATGTTATCTCAGACAAAGAAAAAGAAGCTGTAATGGCCGCCTCTAGCATTAAGAAAAAATACGATGAAGAGCTCGATAGAGACAGTGCCTACGAAATGCTCAACAAAAAACTAGATGCAGCAGAAGAGAAAAGTAAAAAAGAAGAAGCTAAGAAACCAAAAAAACGCACCAGTACTCGCCGAGAAAAATCGACAATTGAAAAAGTGGTGAATAGCACGGCTGGGAGAACAGTGATACGTGAAGTAACAAGAGGTATTCTAGGGGTATTAGGTCTTTCTAGTAGCAGAAGTAAAAAAGGATTATTTGGATTCTAAAAAATGAAACACCTATTATTAATTAGCGTTTGTTCATTTCTCTTTTTGCAATCGTGCAAAGACGATATAGAAATTGACGACCCACAAGTTTTTAAAGTTATTGAAATCTCTACTGACTTTGGTGAGATGTATCTGCATCTGTACGACGACACTCCTTTACATTATAATAACTTTGACTCTTTAGTAAACGTCGGTTATTATGATTCCACTGAGTTTCATCGATGTATTGTGGATTTCATGATTCAAGGTGGAAGCCCAAGTAGCAAAGATGACAATAGAAATAACGATGGCAGTGGCGGTCCTGGATATACCATAGCTGCAGAAATAGATACAACAAAGCACAAACACGATTTCGGAGCATTAGCCGCAGCTAGGACTGGCAATATGAGCAACCCTACACGTAGGTCAAGTGGCTCTCAATTTTATATTGTAACGAACAACAATGGAACTCCTCATCTAGATGGAGAATACACCACGTTCGGTAGAGTATTAGCCGGCATGGACGTAGCTAAGACGATAGCATTGCAACCACAAAACAGTAAAAATCTACCAGACCAGCGAATCAAAATGATCATTCGACATGTTTATCTGACGCAAACTCAGCTAGACGAACGAGGTATTGTGCTTCCTTAACTTCATGAAAATTAGAATTAAAGACAATAGCCTAAGATATAGACTATCTCAAAGTGAAGTTTCAACTTTGGTAAACGAAGGTGAAGCTTGGTCCAAATGTCAATTTGGATCTGGAGAATTAAAATATGGATTGAAGGCAATTGATGCTGATAGAATAACATCAGCATTTAATCACGGTGAGCTATTAACAAAAATTCCTAGAACACTACTTAAAAACTGGGACATAGACCAACGAGTTGGCTTTGATACCACTATAGACGGTCTTTTTATTCTTATTGAAAAAGATTGGCAATGCCTAAAGCCAAGGGACCACGAAGATGAAAGCAATTTATATGTTCATCCGGCCAGCTAATGGATGAAGGCCTCCACCATATAAAAATCAATAAAACAAAAAACGGCACCTCTACCGAAAGAGAGGATGTAGTAGCAGTAGAAGCACCACTAGCAATTCAAATTAAGCTTTTTGCTGAAGACAAGCCACGTGCTATCTCTGTGACTATGCGTACACCAGGGGGTGATGAAGAACTCACATTAGGATTCTTATTTACCGAAGGCTTAATCTCAGGCTACGAACAAATTAAAGCTGTAAAGTATCTCGGAGAAAACATAGTAAAAGTATACCTAAATGAAGGGGTAACAATCAACCTTCAAAAAGCAGAACGTAATTTCTACACTACAAGCAGCTGTGGAGTTTGTGGTAAGGCAAGCATAGAGGCCATCACAACCAAAGCTCCGTTTGAAATAAAAAACACAACAATTATTAAAGACGAAACACTCTATAGCCTAAAGGCAAAACTAGCTGAGCAACAATCGCTATTTACAGCAACAGGAGGCATACATGCTGCTGCTCTATTTAGTGAGGGTGGCAAATTATTAACGCTACAAGAAGACGTAGGAAGACACAATGCTCTTGACAAACTCGTAGGTGAAGCATTCCGAAAAAATCAACTCCCATTGGAGAAAAGCATCTTACTTCTCAGCGGAAGAGCAAGTTTTGAGCTCATACAGAAAGCAACAATGGCAGGAATAGGAACTATAGTTTCCGTGGGTGCACCCAGTAGTCTAGCCGTAGAATTAGCCAGAGAAAACGGCCAAACATTGATTGGGTTTTTGAAGGAGGGGAGTTATAATCTTTATACATAAAACATTACCTTAGCATTTGATATGGGAGAAACCCAAAAAATAGAAATTGAAAACTTTGACTTCACAGGTCTTATCTTAAAAGAGCCTAAAGAAAAGTCAGTTGGTTTACCAGCCATTATATCATCTGTAAAGCAAGCGGCTAAGTATATGGATCCTATAGATGCATTTAAGCTTAGTCTAAAAATAAACCAAAAAGGAGGTTTTGACTGCCCCGGATGTGCGTGGCCAGACCCAGATGATGATCGATCTGCATTAGGCGAATACTGCGAAAACGGTATGAAAGCCATAGCTGAAGAAGCTACCAAGATGTCTGTAACGCGAGACTTTTTTGTTAAAAATAGTGTTGCAGAAATCTCCAAATTCGCAGATTTTAAAATGGGAAAACTGGGCAGACTAACTGAGCCGATGGTGCTGCGAGAAGGAGCTACTCATTACGAACCTGTTTCTTGGGAAGATGCATTTAAGCTCATAGCAAAAGAACTCAATGCTTTAGATTCTCCAGACGAAGCAATATTTTATACCAGTGGACGTACCAGCAATGAGGCTGCGTACCTCTACCAACTTTTCATACGAGCATATGGCACCAATAACCTACCAGACTGCTCCAATATGTGCCACGAAAGTAGTGGCGTAGCCTTGTCTCACACCGTGGGAATCGGTAAAGGCTCTGTCACGCTCAACGACCTGCATGAAGCAGAAGTTATCATGATAATGGGCCAAAACCCAGGAACGAACCACCCGCGTATGCTGGCTGCTTTAGAAAAGTGTAAGAACAATGGGGGAAAGATAATCACGGTAAATCCTCTTCCAGAAGCAGGATTGCTCAATTTTACCGATCCACAGTCTCCTGTAAAAATGATGAAAGGCGGCACATCGCTTACCGATATTTTTGCTCCAGTGAAGGTGAACGGAGATGTAGCTTTCCTCAAAGCCATTATGCTCAAACTAAGTACTTTGGAAGACGCTAATGCTAGGAATGTATTGGACTGGGAGTTCATAAAAGAACATACACATGGTTTTGAAGACTTTTTAGCGGAGCTAAAGAAAGAAGACCTAGCACACTGTATAGCGGACAGTGGTGTACCAGAAACCATAATAGATAAAGTAACTCATCTCATGGCTCAAAATGAGAAAATAATCATCTGTTGGGCAATGGGTCTTACCCAACAAAAAAATGGTGTAGGCAATATACAAGAGGTAGTGAACTTACTCCTAATGCGTGGAGCTATTGGCAAACCCGGAGCAGGAACCTGCCCAGTACGTGGACACTCCAATGTACAAGGCGACAGAACTATGGGTATATGGGAAGCACCTAAAGATACATTCTTAGATAAGCTTGAAGAACATCATGGCATCACAGCACCAAGAGAACACGGTTACCATGTAGTATCTGCCATAGAAGCTATGAAATCAGGTAAAGGGAAGGTCTTTTTTGCCATGGGCGGCAATTTCCTCAGTGCGACTCCAGACACGCAATACACCGCAGAAGCATTACAAAACACCAATTTAACTGTACAGGTGAGCACTAAGCTAAATCGCTCACACCTTATCACAGGTAAGCAAGCACTGATACTTCCGTGTCTTGGCCGTACGGATAAAGATATACAATCAAGCGGAGAACAATTCGTAAGTTGCGAGAACAGTATGGGCGTAGTACAGAGTTCTCAAGGAATACTTTCCCCACCGAGCAAACACCTCAAAAGCGAAGTATCTATTGTGGCAGAGATAGCAAGTGCTACATTAAGAAATACTAACATAGACTGGACCGGAATGGCTGGCAATTACGACAAGATACGCGATGCTATCCAAGCTACTATTTCCGGTTTTGATGATTATAATTCTAGAGTACGAGAATCAGGCGGTTTCTACTTACCCAATGGAGCGAGAGTGCGGAAATGGAACACAACGACAGGCAAAGCCCACTTTACCATCAATACGATACCACATAATGAGCTAAAAGATGGCGAATACATCATGATGACTCTCAGAAGTCACGATCAGTATAACACAACTCTTTATGGTCTAGATGATCGGTACCGTGGCATCTTCAGTGAGAGACGCATTGTGATGATGAACGTGAATGACATGAAAGCTCGTGGCTGGAGAGAGAAACAAGTCGTAGATTTATTCAGTGAATTTAATGGAGTAAAAAGAGAAGCTCGTAAGTTTTTAATAGTACCCTACCCTATTCCAGAAGGAAATGTAGCAACCTATTTCCCCGAAACTAATCCATTAGTACCCATAGACTCATTTGCAGACAGGAGCCATACACCTACGAGCAAGTTAGTGAAAATTACAATAAAAAGTGTAAATTGACCCTCAATTATGGGAAAGAAGAACAGAAAAATAAGTGCAGAAAAAAGGCGAAGGAACAACTACTTAGTTGGAATATTCTCAGGGCTTATCATCGGTGTTGTTTTTGGTTTTGCCACTAGCAACATTATAGTAGGCATTATAGCTGGTTTGATTATCGGTTTGGGAATGGGGCATTTAATACATAAAACGATAAGTTGATTCAAGATTCTAATCTGCTCACTGGCATTGTTTTAATGGGCGGTAAGAGTTCTCGGATGGGCACTGACAAGTCTCGTCTTACTTACAATTCTGAAAAAGGTGAAATGAATCCTGCTGAAAAGCAGCAAACCTTTTCAGAGCTAGCCTACGATAAATTGAAACCATTTTGTAGTGATATTTTTTACTCTATAAATAGCGAACAGAACACGCTAGAATTGCCAAATACCGTAATAGATGTTTTCGAAGGTGAAGGTCCTCTCGGAGGAATAATATCTAGCATGAGAACTACACAAAAAAGCATTATGATAGTAGCTGTTGACATGCCATTGGTATCTACCTCTACTTTGCGTAAGCTAGTTGAATACAGAGATTGGAATTTACTTAGCACCTCTTATTACAGCAAAGAAAACAATATATGGGATCCTTTTCCTAGTATTTGGGAAATTGAGGCTTTGCCTTGCCTAGAAGAATATTTTGAAAGTGGAGAACGATCGTTTCAAAAGTTTTTAAATAAATATGGCCACCAACAAGTACCAATTTCTAGTGAGAAAGATTTTACAAATGTGAATACGATGGAACAGTATATAAGATTGCCTATTTCATCTTGAAGGAAGTCGAATGGTTAAACAAATCAATTTGAGATTATATAGATAGCTTTATTGAGAAGTGTAAGAAAGAGAAAATAGACTTCAACCTACAAGTGTCACTCAGGCTGATTCGAATTTACGGCAACATTTCCTTTGCCACTATCTGAAAACTCCGAATACCATAATGGGCTATAACGTCCTTTACCAATGAGGTTCGAACAACTAGAAGTAAATTTTGATCATCATTAGACTCATAGTTTCTAAGAATAAAATCAGTCGCTTGATGAAGACCCTCATTTTTCAATTCAAGTTTACCCAATTCATCCAGAACCAAAAATTCAAAATCTTGCTCTTCAAATGTTTTAATCAATATATAATTGGCAAGCATCATAGACTCTTGCAAAAAATGGAACTTCCCTACACGAAATGTATTCTCCGACGGCTCATCTACCTCTAGCGTATGGTTTTCACCTGTTTCTATGTTATAAAGATATCGTCTATCGGCATCATTGTCTGGGCACAATATTCCTTTTACATTATCCCAGGTTCCGATCCATTCCTCAAGTGCATTTGTCTTTCCTGACCGCACATCTCCTGCCAATATGTATATCATTCTTCTATTCTAAGATGAATGCTATACAAAATAGTATCGCCCATAAAATTGCGGAGTTTATTCAGTCCTTTTTCTCCTTTATTCTCTCTCCAAGCAAGTTTAGTTACTTTTCTTAGATAAGGCAGTAAGGTCAAGGTCTCATCTACCTCTGCTTGCACTCTATGCTTCTTATTTTCTAAGAACTGTGAGAAATATTTTTTGAATACAGGAGCCAAAACATAATACCAAATCAGCAAAATCCCTGCACTTCGAAGGAAGATATACAACCAGTTTTTCCAAACTGCATCCCCTTCTTTAACAAAGAAATAATACATTCCAATTATGGCAAAGAATATACCGAAAATGACCCATTGTCTCCATCTCCCACGTTTCTTTTTGGCTACTCCTACCTCATTATCAAACTCTATAGCTTGTATCTGATACTTCACATTACCTTGATTCACCTCTAGGTATCTCACTATGTCGTAGATAATGTATCCCACTAATATTCCCAGTAGAGCATAAAACCAAAGGTAGATTGAAATAAGAGCTGTAGATGAGAATATGTTTCCTAAGAATCCCATATACTCCACTACATACGCACTAAATGAATCAATGGCTTCCCATAAACTTTTACCATATATGAGAGTAAGTACAAAAAGTTTCTGAATAGCAGACTCTACTAAGGTAACAACACCAAGTAACATTGCACTCCATTTGCCCAAGCTGAGTTTACCGTATATGAGTGCCGCCATAAGTGCTTGAAAACTTACTGCTAAGTATGATGTAGGCGGAGAGTGCGGGCTTACCGCAAGTTTTATAATCAATACTACTAGCAAAGACCTAAAAATTGTCTTTCTCTTATTTTCGGCGAAATAGGCAATCAAACTAACAAGCACAATCGCAAAACCACCAACAAAAAGCCCAGTAAACGGGGACTGCAATGCGTGCAAAACACCGCCTAATCCAGCTTCACTCAATGCCCAAAGGGCAGTAAGTCGTGATATTATTTTGCTATTTCTTTGCACGATTTCAAAGGTAGGTGTTTGCTAAATTATTGTCTTTATTACTTTTGGACAAATTATCAAAGGCCACAAAAAAAGGAGTGTCATATGACACTCCTTTACTATTTAACTTTTTCTATTTGCTGCTTATACGGAGAAACTCTCTCCACAACCACACGATCTACTGGCGTTTGGATTATTAAATTGGAATCCTTTACCGTTTAATCCGTCTGTAAAGTCTAACTCCGTCCCGCATAAGTATAGAAAGCTTTTCATGTCACACACTACTTTGTAGCCGTGGCTCTCAAATACTTGGTCATTCTCCTGACTTTCGTTATCAAAATCCATTTTGTAACTAAGTCCAGAACAACCTCCCCCTACAACAGATACACGAATAAAGTACTCCTTATCGAGACCTTCTGTCTCCATAAGGTTAGTTACCTGTTTTGCTGCTCTTTCTGATACTGTTATCATATTATTTTTAGTATACAGTTATTAGTGAGGAGTGACTAGTTACTCTTCGCTAGTGACCTATTAATAATGCTTTTTATTGTCTTCTATCGGCTCTAGACCCTGCTTTACTCTGTAGTCATTGATTGCCATCTTAATCGCATCCTCAGCTAGCACTGAGCAATGTATTTTCACAGGAGGTAAAGCTAATTCTTCTACTATATCCATATTATCTATTTCCATAGCAGCATCTACACTTTTACCTTTTAGCCACTCTGTAGCCAAAGATGAAGAAGCAATAGCTGATCCACAACCAAAAGTTTTGAACTTTGCATCTTTGATAATACCTGTAGCATCATCCACCTCTATCTGCAGTCTCATTACGTCTCCGCACTCTGGTGCTCCTACTAGACCTGTACCTACAGCGGTTGACTCCTTATCCAAGGTTCCAATGTTTCTAGGGTTCTGGTAGTGATCGATTACTTTTTCTGAATATGCCATTTTTCTTAGTTTATTAGTGATTAGTCAATAGTGACTAGTCTATTTTAATATTTATTTAAACTCAGTACTAAAATACTCAGTACTCAATACTTCTCTTAGTGCTCTGCCCACTCTATTGTCTTGAGATCAATGCCTTCTTTAAACATTTCCCACAACGGACTCATTTCTCTTAAATTGTGTACGGCTGTCTTCACATGGTCTATCGCAAAGTCTACTTCTTCGTCAGTAGTAAATCTACCGAGTCCAAACCGTAGAGATGAATGAGCAAGCTCATCATCTAAACCAAGACTTTTAAGCACATAACTAGGCTCTAAAGATGCACTAGTACAGGCACTTCCGCTACTTACCGCTATATCCTTAGTACCCATCATAAGGCCTTCTCCTTCAACAAATTTGAAAGAAATATTGGCTACATGTGGAAGTCTATGCTCCGCATTTCCGTTCACATATGCTTCTTCTATGGTGAGTAATTCTTTTTCCAATCTGTCACGCATAGCACTAAGTCTAACAGCTTCCTCAGCCATTTCATTTTGGCTAAGCTCGCACGCTTTTCCAAAACCTACAATGCCTGGTACGTTGAGTGTACCGCTTCGCATACCTCTCTCGTGTCCACCACCATCCATCTGGCTAGTTACTTTCACTCTCGGATTTTTACGTCTTACGTACAATGCACCTACGCCTTTTGGACCATACATTTTGTGAGCCGTAAAACTCATCAAATCTATCCCATCTGCTAATACATCTACTGGTATCTTACCTACAGCTTGTGTAGCATCTGTATGAAACAGAATACCATTCTTCTTCGCAATAGCAGAAATCCCCTTTAAGTCTTGAACTACTCCTATCTCATTATTACCGTACATCACAGTGATCAGAATAGTCTTATCTGTGATAGCTGCTTCTAGATCTGCAAGGTTTATTAATCCATCCTCATTTGGAGAAAGGTAAGTAACATCACCGCCCATTTTTTCTACTTTCTTACACGCATCTAAGGTAGCTTTATGCTCCGTAGTTACTGTAATCATATGATTCCCTTGAGAACCATACATTTCATATACACCCTTAATCGCTAAGTTATTAGCTTCTGTGGCACCTGAAGTAAAGATAATCTCCTTGCTTGTAGCACCTACCAAACGTGCTACTTGCTCACGGGCATAATCTACTGCTTCCTCTGCACTCCAACCAAAGCTATGATTACGACTTGCAGCGTTTCCAAATTTCTCATTGAAAAAAGGCAACATAGCTTCCAATACACGTGGATCCATCGGTGTAGTGGAATTGTTATCTAGGTATATCGGAAAACTTAACATCTGTCTCTATTTTTATTTAGATTAATTCTAACTGCAAATATAACGTCTTACTTCGAATATAGTTTTGGACTCCTATTGGTTTTTTTGATAGCCAGATAAGAAGGACCCTATTATGAACTTTGAGCGTCAGAATAATTGACGCTTAGGATAATTATATTTGTCGGAAAGTGCATTATTCAGCTCTAAAATCTATACGGTATATCATTCTGATTATATGCTTTTGGTCATTAACCATAGTACACTTATCGTTCTATGATTTTTAAAACCAATAATGAATATTTCTACTATTCACTATCTTGGCAATTTGGGAAGGTATACCGTACTCGCTCACTAATACGTCAGATTATAGATTGGATGACCGGACTACAAACACCAATAAAAACTTCGGAATTAGATTACCGAGAATTAATATCCTTCAAAACCATTAACACAATACTCAATGAAATATATCCTTAAAAGCACACACTTCATTTTTATTCTCACAATTCTTTTTTACTTAATCGGTTGCAATTCCAATCCAAACGAGGAGTCTAAAAAAGAGAACGATTACGGAATAGAAAAAGAAACTAAAGCAGAGAATTACAACTACGCACAAGAGGAGATCAAACTAGTAAAAGATGACCAAATAACGGAATATGGTATTGTAAAGAACATTTCTGATGGAGCTTATCCAATGAATACTATCACCTTAGAGTTTCCGGAAAGACAGATGACACAAAGTTTCAGCTTGAACATAGAAGAGTTATCACTACAAAGCAGCGAATTGAACCCATTGCTCAATAAATATGTCACTATAAAATACACAAGCGAGCTAGAAAATAACCTTACAGATCTTCAATTAAATGGTAAAACAATACTCGGTGAAGAATACATACTTGAGCCTCAAGACAATTGGAAAAGTGTAATGGGAGTATTAAGCGGTGCGGACCACGTTTCGATAGGCGACCTGCCAGATGCTATAGCAATTACGACTGAGAAAGGAGAGATTTTTATGTTTGACTACTTTATTACTAAAGAGATGACCAATGGAAACGAAAAGGAAGTTACCGCCAAGTATATCACTCTGCCTGCAAACGATATAAAAAGCATAGTGCCGACAGCAGAAATAGCGGATGAAGCATTGGAGGCACAAACAACTGCAAAACCAGAAGAACCAATAAGCACATTAGATCCTTCAGTAGAGGATTATCCTAGTGGTACAATGATGGTGAACAATAGTTACCTCATATTGCAATCTACCAAAAGCTACTCCGCTGCTATGCATACAGCAAAACAAGCTAGTGCCAAACTGGGATTTCCTATAGACTACAGGGGCTATGTCTTCGATTTTAGAGAAGGGCTAAAAGACACAGCAACTTGTGGCTGTGGTGAAATACATGGGTACATACCACGCGGCAGATTTGATGATGGCAACTATCTCAGCATAGAACATACAAACAGTTTTACTGAGTTTACTAACGGTTATTATATAGTGGTGGCAGCTAGCGGAGACAGGAATAAAATAAAGCCATTATTGCCCAAAGCTAAGAAGTTCTTGGCAGATGCATACCTAAAAGATGCAGAGGTTTATATTGGTTGTTTGCATTAAAAACAAAGGATTTTAAAACTCAATAACCTCCGCTCAATCTCAAGTTACTATTTCATATATTTGAAATAATATGTCGACCCAAAACAAAAGCAAAAACATACTTTACATCCTCATAGGAGTTTTACTTGCTGGAAGCATCGCTTACAGACTAATTTCTGACCAAAATATCGAGAAAACATCAATACTATTCATTGGATTGCCTGCTTTATTGTCGACTCTAATTTTGAGGTTTGCCTCTACACCCAAGACTGCTTACGGTGTCGTATTTTTAGTAATCACATTGTTCTTTCTAGTCTCTGCCATATTACTTGGAGAAGGGTTTGCATGCATTCTGTATGCCGCACCCTTTTTTTACGGTGTCGGATCCCTAGTAGCATTTATCATTGAGTCCTTTAGAAACAGAAATAAAAATAACCTCAATATTCTTGGGCTAATTCCAGCTATACTTTTGCTCGCACAACCTTCAGATTTTTTCATAAACGCGATTTACAGACGGTCACTCGATCAATTGTTGTGGATAACCAGGCTACATTGGAGAACATCAATAATGAGGTAAATTTATCTAACTCACTTCTCCATCTTTTTAAAATGAGATTCCCAAAACCTATAAAGGTCATGTGTAATGGTTTAACAACTGGCGACACTCGAGACATACAGTTTATGTCAAACACCAAAGGATTAGGCACACTCTCTCTAAAGGTTATATCAAATGATCAAGACAAGATAGTTTTTGATGTAACAAAGGATAATACCCATATTAATCATTGGCTAACTTGGAAGCGATTTGCGGTGAAAAAAGATAAAATAAGTAATACGAAAATTAAAATTAGCTGGACATCACACTTTGAGTGCGACCTGGGACCTACTTGGTATTTTGAGCCTTTAGAAAGACATGCAGTTGGTCTTATGAACTTGCATTTACTCCAATCATTTTTCGTTACTCAAGATTAGGTCTTGTTAGAGGTTGTAGAACAAATAGTTGTTGCAGCAGTACTAGTTTTTGTTGGTTTTGTATCCTTGCGATCAAAACAAAACACTAAGCTAAATTGGGCAATGTTCTATGCTTCTCTACACGTAGCGGTAGCGTTGCCCATAGTCAATAGTATTTGTGTATCCTTAGGTTTTTGGAAATATACAGAGTCCTCAGCATTCTCACTTCCAGCAAACCTATATTTTATTTGGGTTGTACTTTTCAGTGTTCATCCAGTATTTCTTTTTAAGGGCAAACATATTTTATTGATTGCCATCGCACTCTTTTGGCTAGACCTACTTCTAATGCCTCAATTAGCGGCAGTCAACCTTTTCTCTTTGAACAGCAATTGGTTATATGGAGAAATTCTAATAAAAACACTGGTGTTTCTTCCTGCATATTTTGGGCCTTTTGCAGTATTAACAAAAAACATATTGGCTTTAGAGCCACGATGCAAGTCTTGGTAATTGGAGGAATATTTTTTATCGGATTGCCAGCAGCACTTCAGGATTATGAGCTCATACCATATCAAAAACTAACATGGAATCACATCCTGTTTCAAGCCTTATTTATCATCGCTTTCCCTTCTTTAATAGCTGTTTATGACCTAGTAGATAAAGGTGAGGGAACTCCGTTTCCATATGACCCTACTCAGAACCTAGTACAAACAGGTGTTTATGCCTATTGCAGAAACCCTATGCAGTGGTCATTTACTTTTGCCTTTATTCCAATAGCTATTTACTTAGGTTCTTCGGCTATGCTTTTAGGCTCCTTCAGCTCTATCATATACTCATTTGCAGTGTCTGACCCACAAGAATATCCGGATATGAAAGAACGTTTTGGAAACACTTGGGACACTTACAAAAGCAATGTGCCAAAATGGCTATTTCTTTGGAGACCAAACAGCATAACAAAAGGAACCATTTATTTTGATGAGCATTGCAATCAATGTTCTCAAATTAGTCAATGGTTTCTATCCAAGAAAACTATACATCTAGAAATAGAAACTGCCAACCATTTTCCAAGAAAGCACATTTTAAAGGCAACCTATGTCGACCACCACAGCAAAGAGTATCAAAGTGTGAAAGCTATTGCTCATTGTCTTGAGCATATTAACTTAGCATATGCTGCATTAGGCTGGTTTATGCGATGCCCTGTAATTAGCCACTTTTTACAGTTCATTGTTAACTCCTTAGAAATTCAACAAATTAAAGAATGTGACACTTAAAGCTGCGATTAAACTTTACCGTAATTTGAATCCTATGTACATTTGAACTAGAAAAAAATGCCACTTAATCATCCAAAACTAATAAAACTCTTACAGACGGCATACTCTGCAGAAAAAGCAGCATCTTTTGCTTATATAGGTCACGCAAATTCGCTCAAAGATCCTGAGCAGAAGAAAGTCATCAAGCAAATAGAGAATGATGAGTGGGAGCACCGAGCAGAAGTGCTTAAAATAATGCAGCAATACGAAATACCCGTGTCTAAATGGTATGAATTGAAGTTTCACATCATTGGGAAATCGATAGCAGTGAGCTGTTATTTTATTGGCAGGTTCATGCCATATTATTTTGCAGGTAGTTTAGAAAGCGGAAACGTGTGCGAGTATTTTATTATGATGAAATACTTCCGCAGTTTGGGTATTACCGAGCACGACCATATCCTCTATGAGATGGGCATAAAAGAAAAAGAACACGAAGTGTTTTTTCTTAATGCCGTTAAGGATAACGGCTCTCTTCCATTCTTCGAAAAACTATTTGGCTGGGGTAAGGTGAAACAAAAAAATAACGTGGATTTTGATGACTTAAAACCTGTTGAACAGTCAGATGAATATTGCAATATTGACTAGCTTCATTTCATAAATTGTACTTTTACCAAATTCTTAAAATGTCATCAAAACTTACTTTTCTTTTGTGCTTACTATTACTTATAGGTTTTTCATCACTAGCACAGAGTATAAATCATTGGGAAACAGCAATTCACAATGATGACACATGGCATTTTCACATCGGCTCTAGCGAACCTGCTTCTGACTGGATGAAACCTAGCTTTGACCATACCGCTTGGAATAGTGGACCTGGGGGATTTGGCTATGGAGACGGTGATGACAATACAACTATAGCCAGTACAATATCCGTTTATCTTACAAAGGATTTTACTCTAGTCGACACTTCTGTCATCAAGTATGCAATACTGCATGCGGATTATGATGATGCATTTGTGGCGTACCTTAACGGTAATGAAATAGCTAGGAATAATATTGGAACCCAAGGTGTGCCTCCTAAGCATGATGACCTAGCTACGACATTCAAAGAAGCTACTCTCTATTCAGGTGGCACACCAGAATCCTATGCTTTGGACGGCACTAGTCTTAGGTCACTTTTGATGAAAGGTACAAACACCCTCTCGATCCAGGTACACAATCATACATCCACTTCTTCTGACCTCTCTAGTAATTTTTTCTTGAGTCTCGGCATTTCGGACCAATCTAGAAACTACACTCCCACTCCTTCATGGTTTGAAGCTCCATATCTAGGAAGCACATTGCCATTAGTTATTATTTCCACCAATAATGAGACCATACAAGACGAGCCTAAAATAACAGCTCATATGGGAATCATAGATCACGGTTACAATAATTTAACGGACGCATATAATGGTTATGACGGTCAAATAGCTATTGAAATACGGGGTGCTTCATCACAGAGTTTTCCTAAGAAGAATTATGGGTTTGAAACACAATTAGCAAATGGTGAGAATAATAACATCTCTATTATTGGTATGCCTGCGGAAAATGACTGGGTACTGCATGGGCCATACTCTGATAAATCACTACTCAGAAACACCCTCGCCTACCATATGGGTCAAGCCACAGGAAGGTACACTCCTCGCACAAGACTTTGCGAACTATTTATCAATGACACCTATGAAGGGGTGTATATGATGACTGAGAAAATCAAAAGAGACAAAAACAGAGTAGATTTAGCCAGTCTAAAAGAAGAAGACTTATCTGGAGAGGAACTTACAGGCGGCTACATTTTTCAGATAGACAGAGATGATGCCAACTCCAACATTGACGGCTGGTATTCAAGCACTTCGCCTTCAAAGTTTTACGCGTATCACGACCCAAAGCCTGATGAGCTTGCCACAGTGCAACGCGAGTATCTTAAAGAATATGTATCAAGTTTTGAGAGCGATATGAAGACAAGTGATTTTGAGAACAAGTTTCAAAATTATGTGGACTTAACCTCTTGGATAGATTATTTCTTAGTAACAGAAATAGGTAAACACATAGATGCTTATAAGCTCAGTTTCTATATGCACAAAAAGAAAATCACAAATGGAGGCAAGATACATTTTGGACCACTTTGGGATTTTAATCTAGCCTTCGGCAATTTCGATTTTGCTTGCTCTCCTGACCCACAAGGTTGGACCTATGAGTTTCAAGGAACTTGTGACAATTCTCATCCCTTTTGGATCAAAAAAATGACCAACATCCCAGAAGTCTCAAACCAGATAAATTGCAGATGGAACGGATTACGTGATGGCCCATTGCATACAGATAGCCTAATGGACTTTCTGAACCTAAAAGAACTAGAAATGGGTAATGCACCAAAACGTAATTTTGAAAGGTGGGAGATATTAGGCGAATATGTATGGCCAAATGACTATGTAGGAGAAACGTACGATGAAGAAATTACTTTTCTGAAAAACTGGCTAACCACTAGGCTAGAATGGATGGATGACAATATGCTAGGTGACTGCAGCTTAGCTAGCATAGAAAAGCAGGATGAGGTCTATTCTTTGGCCGGTGCTTATCCAAACCCCGCTACCGACTATTTCTATCTCGAAACTCAGCTTGCTAATTATCAAAATGCAAGGCTAAAAATGTTTAACTCTCTAGGTCAAGAAGTCTTAAGTATGAATATCAATAATTCTATTGAAAAAGTCCATTTAGGCAATCTGCCTAAAGGAATATACAATTTCAAAATATCAGTAGGTGGCTTAGAAAAGTCATCATCAAATAAACTAATAGTGCAATAAGGTGCCGACTGCCGCTCTTTAAAATGCATCAATTTCTAACATAAAATAGATGCAGATAAGCACGGTAAATTTTGCCAATATAGCAGCTCATTTAATCTCCTCTAAAGGTCTGGAGGAGAAAATGACATCTGCATTTGGAATCAACTAGTTGAAAAATGTCTGATAAATATCGCAATAATGAAAAATAAAAATCCTACTATGATAAAAATAAACACCCTATTTACTCTATGTGTATGGACATTGTTCAGTCAAGCACAGACACCAAATATACTTCTAATCATAGGGGACGACATAGGTACAGATGCACTCAACGGCTACACCACTCAAAATGTAAAGGCATCTACACCCACATTAGATAGTTTGAGAAACATCGGCATCGCCTTTACCAATGCATGGGCAGCACCCGTTTGCACACCTACACGAGCCAGTATAATGAGTGGTAAACACGGATCTAAAACAGGAGTGTATGGTGTACCCGGGAATCTCGATACTTCTCACTTTTCAATGTTGCGAAAGCTAGATGCCGAAAACACCGGCTATGCAAAAGCAGTGATAGGCAAATGGCATATCTCACAGCCCACAGATCCAGAACACCCTTTTCTACATGGTGCAGATTACTACACTGGCTTTATGAGTGGAGCACCCGCAGATTACTTTGCGTGGTCACATACCGATGACGGCAATACACAAACCAATAACGACTACGTCACTACTGTTTTTACAGACTCTGCGATTAATTGGGTGGGCAGACAAAATGAACCATGGCTACTTTGGCTTGCACACGCATCTGCACATACTCCATTTCATGTACCGCCTATCCACATGTATTCTATCAATAACGCTGGTCAAAACAATCGTAGAATGTTTTTGGCAATGATAGAATCACTCGATTATGAAATAAACCGACTACTAACATCTATGAGCACAACCCAAAGAGAAAATACTTTGGTGATTTTTATGGGCGATAACGGGACACCTGGAGGTGTACTAAAAGACTACCCAACCGGGCATGCCAAAGGCTCAGTGTACGAGGGTGGTGTGAGGGTCCCCTTTATAGTAGCAGGGAAAGGTGTAAGCAGAAAAGGCGAAGTAGAACCATCCATGATAAATGTGCTAGATCTACACGCAACCGTTTTAGAAGTGGCTGGAGTAGAGTTAGAAGGCGGACTATACAACAGTCTTAGCTTCACTCATTTACTCACGGATAAAACTGGACTCACAAGAAATTACAATTACATAGAAGTAAAACAAAACGATGAATATAACTGGGCCATCCGAGATAGTCAATATAAGCTCATACAATTTGACGATGGCAGTCAGCAGTTTTTTGATTTGCTAGCAGATTCTTTTGAATACAATCCTATAGATTTAAATAGCCTTACAGCAGCTCAACAATCCATTCTAGCAGATTTAGAAACAGAAGCCAACATTCGTCAATCATCATGGAGCTGCAGAGATTTAATTAAAAATGGTGATGAAACAGGAATAGACTGCGGTGGTAGCTTATGTAATCCTTGTACGGGTTCAGTAGGTGGACCAATAAGTGGCACTATACATATTTACCCTAACCCCACTAGTGGAATTGTTACATTATCAAAGACTAAAGAGAATATCACTGGAATTAAAGTTTACAATGCCATGGGGGCATTGATTTTAGAGAAGATAAATCATAAATCTAAAGAGATTACTTTAGATTTCAGCAAGATTCAGCCTGACATACTTGTGCTTGAGATTTTAACAGAATTTGGAACTACTTATAAAAAAGTGGTGAAGTGGTAGAGTTGTCGCGAAGTATTTAGTTGTAAATATTTGGATTCTTTAATAAGAAACAAATCTCAGAAAAGGAATTTTGGGACTGGTTTACGGAGAACAAAGAGTGGTTTGAAGATTTTATTAATTCAGATCTAACTAACCGAGCTAGTCTAAATGCTCTTAACAAAAAGATCAAGCAATATAACGAATTGCTATTTTCTGAGTTAACAATAAACGAAAACAATGAGTACGTCTTAATCATCACACCAGACGGAATTAAAGATGGTTTGATACCAACACAAAGCTTAGCATCACAAGCTTCAAGTATTGAAAATTGGACAATTATAAAATTCAGACAACCCACTGATTATGCCGAGCTAAGCATTAATGGGGTAGAATATCCTCTTTCAGACATAGAAATAATCCCTGAGATAAGAAAAAATGAGAACATAGTAGATGTTCACGTATTTATCCGAAATATGGAAAGAGATGAGATCGGGTATCAACATTTGGCTTTTTTATACTTTGATCATGTTTTAGGAGAGTTTAACACCATTACCAGAGTTGGGTATATTGATTTTCATCATCTTGACGGTAGCTAAACGGTCAAAAACTCATTATCATTACTGGAACTTAGAAAGCTAATAGAGGATAATCTATACTGAAAATTAGCCATTTCTCTCAAAAACTAATCACTCGTAACCAATAACTAACAACTAATCATTAAACTTGTGCCAATGCAAAAGATAGAGCATATAGGCATAGCGGTGAAGGATATAGAAGAAAGCAACAAGCTATTTGCTAAGCTTCTCAATAGAGAACACTATAAAATGGAAGCAGTAGAAAGCGAAGGAGTAATCACTTCATTTTTCCAAATAGGTGATGTAAAAATAGAATTACTTCAAGCAACGAATGATAAGAGCTCTATTTACAAATTTGTAGAAAAAAAGGGCGAAGGAGTACACCACATAGCCTTTGCAGTAAAAGACGTCAACGAAGAACTAGAAAGGCTTAAAAGCGAAGGGTTTGATGCGATTCATGAAGAAGCCAAAGATGGGGCCGATGGAAAAGTCATAGCTTTTTTGCATCCTAAGTCAACAAACAGAGTTTTAACGGAAATTTGCTCAGATAAAAATGTTACAGAATAAAAACATACGTCTCATACTCGGAATAATAGGCATCGTACTATTAGGATATATTCTTTGGAATGTGCGATCTATCATATACTATTTCTTTGCGGCAGGAGTCATTGCATTCATTGCCCGTCCACTAATGACCTTACTTGGCAAGGTAAAAATCAAGGGGTGGGTAATACCCAATTGGTTAAAATCCACCATAGTGCTCGTGGGTATGGTCGGCATTGTTTTTGGATTATTTAGAATGATAATTCCTACGGTCGTACATCAAGCAGATATTATTTCGAAGATAGACACAGGAACGTTGTTAGGTAGAATTCAGCCTCAGATAGAGTCTACCACACTTTGGCTAGAGAAAGTAAACATAGACCAAAATGAGCTGCAAACCATCTTGCAAGATGAGGTCTCAAAGATTTTTAGCGTGGGAGATGTAGGCAATTATGTAAAAGGCTTCTTGGGTGGTATAACAGGCTCTCTTATTGCTACTTTTTCTATATTATTCATTAGCTTTTTTCTTATTAAAGATGGCAGTATCGTAGACAATGTACTGACTAGTCTAACTCCTGATAAATACCTCGAAAAAATTAAGACAATTTTCAACGAAACTAAGGATCTACTAACTCGCTACTTCGTAGGTGTGGTGATTCAAATTTCAATCGTGATGCTAGTCATTACAATAGGCCTTAGTATACTTGGCATAAAAAACGCGTTGCTTATAGGCCTAATCGCTGGTATCTTTAACATTATACCTTATGTAGGTCCTATTATGGGGGCAATAGTAGGAATATCTCTTGCTGCTACAGGGCAATTAGAAGCCAATCCGGCTCTCAACATGACTTCATTTATCCTTTCTGTTATGATACCATTTATCACCGCTCAGGTTTTGGACAACTTTGTCTTACAACCACTTATTTTTTCTAAGAGTGTAAAGGCTCACCCTTTAGAAATATTCTTAGTTATTCTAGCAGCAGGATCACTCGGTGGTGTCGTAGGAATGATAATAGCTGTTCCTGTATATTCCTTTCTACGAATAGTAGCCAAAGAGTTTTTCAATGGCTATAAGGTCGTGCAAGGCTTGACCAAGGATTTGTAAGATTAAGAACTTCATTCTTTTCTTAAAACCCTCGATTATTTCCATTATACGTATATTGTAAATATAGTCTAAATCACGACTCAGTAGTCTTTACTTTTTGATCACACGAGTAGTGTATTTGGTATTTACTGAGTTCACTTCCAGTTGATACATTCCAGAAGACAGCTCCCCTAGATCGAGAGCTCCTTTGTGAATATCTACAGCTTGCACATTTTTCACTACGCGACCCATTGCATCATAAATCACCAATTCACTAGAAGTGGAGATAGGCGAATGAATATTCAAGAATCTGGTAAAAGGATTTGGGCCGACAGCCAATTTTCTAAGTTCTAGTTCATTTATAGACACCTTTTCATTTGTACATACAATGCTATGCATAAACAATGTACTTTCTTCCAAAACAACAAGTACCTGAGCAGGTTGTGAAAAATAACTCACATGTCCTGTGCTATTTTCTATAGTATTGAGCTCACTACGCACACCCACCACCTTGGCCACGCTGTCCATCACAAAAGTTCCTTCTACAAATATCAATGGGACACCTAAAAATGAAATATCTTGGCCTTTGTAGGGAACCACATCATCTCCATCGTCATGATAGCTAAGTAGTGGCGGCTCACCTGCGTCTATCATGCTCGCATCTTGGAGTGCACCAGAGTAGTTCAGCACTCCTCGTATCGTAGGTACTTTATCTTTATTCGTGACTCCGGCTATTGGTGCGTTGTTATCTATAGTCACTTGCAGAAGTGAATCTAATGCATCCTCCGAATCTAGGTATGCAATGTGAGACGCTGTTATAGATCCAGCAGAAATCCCTCCTACAAAGAACCATTCTGGATCTATTCCATATGTGTTGGCATTTTTACCATCTGCTTCTAGATAAGCCAATGCAGACTTCATATCAATAATAGCCTTCACTGCTACATCTACCATCTCTTCAGTGGTAGGAAATGGGAATAAAGGCAAATCGTACAATCTATAGTCTATCGTAACAGTCACATATCCTTTTTGAGCAAAAGTCTGACATGCAAGAGCCAAATCTGTTCTCGATCCAGATACAAAACTCCCTCCAAAAGCCAGTACTACAACCGGTCTATTGGTCACCTCATCACCTTCAGGTTCATAAACATCCAAAAAGAGTTCTTTCGTGACACCAGCTATCGTAGTCGCCTCTCCAAATTTTACATTTCGGGTTACTTTTACTTTTTCGAATACTGATTGTTGGTACCTACTACCATCACAAGTTGGATGGTTTTGGGCTTTTGAAGGAACTAAACCTACCAATATTACTAGTGTAAGTATTCCTCTTATTATTTGCTTCACTTTGTTCAAAGTTAGTCCAAACATTATAAATCGTGTTTGGAACTTATTCGCCGTAGTAATTTGTATAATTGCAACAATTCATACTCCAATATGGTTTCTATTCTAAATAAATATAGTTCGATTTTTTTACTCATAGGCATTCTTATAGGCACACCTACGGCCAATGCCCAAACATACAAAAGCAATAGCTGGGCTGCCAATCTATCTTTAGGTGCTAGTAATATGATGAGTGACTTAGGAGGAAGCAATTTTATAGGAAGTAGAGGATTATTTGATTACGATTTAAAAGCTACCAGATTGGCAATAAGCACAGGAATTGCAGTGAACACCGGAGCATTCTCTTTTTGTATTAACATAATGGGAACGAGACTTGTTGGCGATGACTCCTATTCAGACCAAGAATTTCAGGTAGCACGGAACCTAAGTGTACGCACTGATCTCGTAGAAGCTAGTTTTCTAACTGATTTTCGGCCGTTTAGTAGATCACAGGGATTTAATAGATTTTATTTGTACGGTGGCATAGGACTTATGTACTATCAGCCAAAAGCAAAACTAAATGATGATTGGGTAAAACTTAGAACATTGGGTACAGAAGGTCAATATCTGACCAACGGTGATGGTCCTTACAGCGAGCTAGATTTAGTCCTACCCTATGGTTTAGGATATAAGTTTAGATTGGCAAAAAGCACCTCCCTTGTATTGGATTTAGGTTTCAGAAAGACATTTACCGACTATCTAGATGATGTAAGTACTGTGTACGCAGACCATTTATTATTATCTGTAGAAAATGGTACTGAGTCAGCAGTCCTTGCTGACCGCTCGTTGGCAAAAAACGCCTTAGGATATGAACGTGGCAATCCTGAGAAGGATGACATGTACTTTATCCTCGGTCTCAAATTTGAGTATATTCTAGGAGGAAAAGCAGGAGATGGATGCTACTATAATCGGAACCCACCAAAAACTAGAAGTACACGTATAAATCAGCGAAAAATGTTTACCCGATAGATCAACACTGTTCATCATTTTATTCTCACAAAAAACCTTGTCTATACTTATTTCTAAAAGTAATGCGTTCTGCATTAAATGAAGTAAACATGAAAAGATTAACAGTATTGAGTATCGCAGCAGGAGTAGGATTCTTGAGTTTTGGACAGACATCTCAACAAAACAGTTGGTCTTACAACATTTTTTTAGGTGGGAGTAATTTGCTTGGCGACTTGGGTGGGAGCAATACCAATGGCAGTTTTGGTGTTAAAGATTTTGATTTGAAAGCGGTAAGGCCCGCCATAGGCATAGGAAACAATTATACCATTGGTAGATTTTCTCTCGGCTCTAACCTTACCTACACAAGATTAGTAGGAGACGATGCTTTCACAGCTTTACAAGGGAGAAACGAACGAAACCTACGTGTACGCACTGACCTAATTGAGATGAATCTGCTTGGTGAACTTAGACCTTTTGGCAATACCCCAGTGCTTAAGCGGGTATATTTCACAGGTGGTGTAGGTGGCATATTCTATCAGCCTAAGGCAGAGTATAATGACGAATGGGTAAAACTACGACCACTTGGTACAGAGGGTCAAAACCTTGATGGAGGAAAGACCTACAGCAAGATTAGCTTAGTTGTTCCCTATGGAATAGGATATAAATTTCCATTGGGACAAACTACTACTCTAAACTTAGACATAGGTCTACGCAAGACATTTACAGATTATTTGGATGATATAAGCACTGTATACGCAGATAATGCTGCACTCCTAGAAAACGATGGAGCTTTAGCAGCAGTTCTTGCAGATAGATCATCCATAAGTAAGACGGAAGGAAGCCAAAGAGGCAACCCCGAAAAGAAGGATAGCTACTTTTTCGTAGGTCTAAAATTTGAAAAAACAATAGGGAAATCAACATCGAGCTGTTACTACGATGATGTGCCTATGAATAATAAACGGAGAATAAAGAGACAGCAGCGTAAAATGTTTAGGAGGTAGTACACCGTTATACATTTTAATAGAACAGTTGGTCAGGTTTGACACTAGAAAACACGGCTGTAGTTACGTTCTCTGATATTGGGAATACTTTTTGATATTTAATCAGCAATCAAAGACACGGTCAATTGATTATGAAAAAACTCTATCTTAGGCTCTACAATAGAGCCTGCTTAACTTATACCGTAAAGCTTTAAGCTTACCCACTAAACTCATTCATAGCACCATTAAGTCCTTTGATAATCCAAGATTCAATGGCATTGCAAGCTCGATCCTTTTGAAGGGCAATATCTATCTCTTCATTCTTACCCCATTGACCTAAAACAAATTCAACTTGCCTTCCCTTAGGATAGTCATTTCCCGCTCCAAAGCGGATTCTATCGTACTTATCTGTTCCGAGCTGTGCTTGTATGTCTTTTAGTCCATTATGACCTCCAGCACTCCCTTTTCCACGTATACGAAGTTTCCCTACGTCTATGGATATGTCATCAGTGACTATCAGCAAATTCTTCGGTAGTATTCGCTCTACACTCATCCAATGCTTTACGGCCTTACCACTTAGATTCATGTAAGTCGCAGGCTTTATGCACACTATTTGTTTACCTCTAAATTTGAACTTAGCTATATTCGCTAGCCTACCGGTCTCCCACTCAGCATCGTGCTGTTTTACCCATTGGTCCAATACCTCAAAACCTATATTGTGACGAGTGTTTACATACTCTGCACCTATATTTCCTAATCCTACTATCAAAAATCTCATCGGGTCCTGTTCTTTATTCTTAAATAATGATGCTATCCAATTCCACATTAATTTATCTTAGATATTTCTGTTTTAGCAGCTCTACTCGCCGGATATAGTGAGATGAGATATCCCAAAATAGACACCGTACTGAAAGTAAGAAGTACATCTCTCAGCAATAACTCCACTGGATATTCATCCACTATAGCATTTTCTATAGTAAGCCAGCCAAAATGCTCCTGTGACAATACTAGGATGCAAGCTAAAACGATTCCTATTCCTCCTCCTACTATAGCTATATAACTTCCTTGCCACAAGAAGACCTTGCGGATTATACCATCTTCTGTTCCCATACTTTTGAGAATTCCTATGTCTTTTTTCTTATCCAAAACAAGCATAATGAGCGACCCAAAAATATTGAAAGAAGAGATAAATAGGACCAAAGCCAAAATGGCAAAAGTGAACCATTTCTCACTACTAAATATTTTATAAATAAGTTCGTTGAGTTCCTTTCTAGTCTTCACTTCGTAATCTGCACCCAATACTTCCTTTAGCTTTTCTCTAGCATCATCTATATTCATCTCAGATTGCAAACCGAGCTCTAAAGCGGTAATCTGACCAGGATAACTAAGTAACTTCTGAGCAAACTCCAACGAGGTAATAAAAACTTCATCGTCTACTTCTTCTTTTACCAAGAATATCCCACTTGCCCTTAGGTACTGAGTGCTTAGAGACGCCATAGGATTAAGCGAATTATATTTTACGTCCCTTCTTGGCACAAAAACAGTAACTGGCTCTGTAGTGCCTGGAAATAAATTCAGCTTACCGGACAAACCTCCTCCAAATACTCCGAAATATCTCGAAGAATCTCCTAAGTTAAAATTTCCGATTACTATTAACGAGTCAAATTTACCAGTATTGTAGTTTTCGCTTACCCCTTTAATCTTACCTATTTCTTGGTGCTCGTCATATTTTACTACGACCTTTTCTTCAAGCACTTCAGAAACTCTAATGACACCCTCTATTACTGATATCTTCGACTCCAATTCCGAAGTATATACGAAAGTTTTTTTGGCTTTGGCAGTGATTCTAATTTCAGGATCATAATTGTTAATCATGCCTTCTACTAGGTTCTCAAAACCATTAAAAGTAGATAGCACAACTATCATAGCAAACGCCCCAACGCCAAATCCAAGCATGGCAATGCCTGTGATGATGTTTATAGCATTAACTTTCTTTTTAGAAAATAGGTAACGATATGCTATAAAAAGAGGAAATCTCACTTCTCTCCGCCTATAGATTATCTAATAGATTGTTGATACGCTCAGCGTGATCCATTGTATTATCTAGATAAAAATTTAACTCAGGAATTTTCCTAATTCTTTTACCGATAACTCTTGCTAGCTCTTGACGTATTTCTTTGTTTTTAGATTCAATTATTTGAAGACTTTTCTCTCTATCCTTCGACCCTAAAACGCTAACATAGACCTTAGCTAGACCAAGATCCGCAGTAGCCCTTACCTCTATAACCGTAACTAGCTCTCCTGGAAGTATGGATGTACAATATCGAGATAATAGCGGTGCTAAATCTCGTTGTATAGCACGCGATATTTTCTCAGTTCTTAAACTCATTTTTTATCTGAGGGTGAATTCAGAACTACCCATTTTGTGATCGTCACTAAATACGTTTACAACGTACTTACCAGCAGTCATTCCTTCTGTTTTCGGTATTGAAAAAGAACCTTTCTCATTGCTGTTTTGGAAGTTAACCACTTTCTTTACGGTATATAATCTTTCTCCTCCGTCAAAATTAAATGTCCCTGACCTTGAATTCTTATTGTGCAGAGTACTTTTACTAGGTGTTACAACTTGGAAGTAAAGCATTTTTTCACCCTTCTTGGCAATGTCGTTATTGGCTAATGTGTAGTCTATATCTATCTTGTCAAGTTTGCTCAATCTATCGGTTGTTTTAAAATCACCAAAAACAGCGTCTCTCATAGGTTTAACATCTAGACCTTTCAGAAAAATACGAGATCCTACCGCAACTTGTTTAGTTAGTTCTGTATTGACCAAAACCATTTCTGCCACCTTTTCTTTCTCAGACTCTACTTGTTTCTGTATTACGTAATTTTCATCTTTTAGATACTGATTTTCTTTGGAAAGCTCCTCTATCTCTAAAGTGAGCTCGGCGACTTGGTTTTTCAAACCAGAAATTTCTCCTTTCGCTTTATCTAATTCTGCTCTTGTCAAATTACCAGAACTTAGCATTTTTCTAATTTTAGTGACTTTAGTCTGAAGCTCTCTGTTTCTAACATCGATTATACTATCCAATTGAGCATTTTGTCCAATTTTAGTTTTGAGGTTTATTCTCAGTTCCTCCTCTACTTCTTTTAAATCTTCCAATTCCGTTTCCGTATCTACTAGCTCAGTTTTAGTAGTTTTAAGCTCACTATTCTTGGTCACTAATTGATAAATAAGCCCTATGTTTAATAACAATAGACCAAATATCATAATAAATAATAACCTCTTACTTCTCTTATCTTTCGTTCCTGTACTCATATTACACTATTAATTATGGGGTATATTCCAGGTCACCCAAGAATACAAATTTAAATTTATTATTTAATTAACGGTTTGTTATCCGTTTTGTTGTTTAATCAAGTTAAGAGCACTTCCTGCTTTATACCATGCTATCTGAGCATCATTATAAGTATGATTAACTGTGATGCTATCACTAGAACCGTCTGCATGATGAGCCACAATAGTAAGTGGAGTGCCAGCAGAAAAATTATCTAAGCCCAATATATCAAACGTGTCTTTTTCTTGAATCTTGTCATAATCAGCCGGATCAGCAAATGTAAGTCCAAGCATACCTTGTTTCTTAAGATTAGTCTCATGGATACGGGCAAAAGATTTAACCACTACTGCCATTACACCTAAGTGACGAGGCTCCATAGCAGCGTGCTCACGACTACTACCTTCTCCGTAATTTTCTTCACCAAACACTATCGATATATCTCCGGATGCTTTGATAGCACGAGCTACTTTAGGCACTCTATCATATTGTTCAGTGTATGGGTTTCTGATGGTATCTGTTTTATCACTAAATGCATTAATCGCACCTATCAGACAGTTGTTTGAGATATTATCTAAATGTCCTCTGTAGGTCAACCAAGGTCCAGCCATAGAAATATGGTCTGTTGTACATTTTCCCTTTGCTTTTATAAGCAGCTTAAGACCCATTAAATTACCATCAACATTAGGAGTAAAAGGAGTTAGCAATTGTAATCTTTTAGACTCAGGGCTCACTTTAACCTCCACTCCACTGCCATCTTCTGATGGTGCAAGGTATCCGTTATCTTCTACATCAAATCCTTTTGGAGGCAATTCGAAACCTGTAGGTTCAACAAGCATTACTTCTTCACCATTTACATTTGTCAATGTGTCGATAGCAGGGTTGAAGTCCAATCTGCCAGATATAGCTATCGCAGCTACTATCTCTGGAGAAGCTACGAATGCATGTGTATTTGGATTACCGTCTGCACGCTTTGAAAAATTTCTATTGAATGAGTGAATAATACTATTCTTAGGTGCATTTTTCGGGTCTTTATACCTCGCCCATTGGCCGATACACGGACCACATGCATTTGTAAAAATGGTAGCATCCAAATCTTCGAAAACGCCTAACAAACCATCTCTCTCTGCAGTATACCTAACAGTCTCAGAACCCGGATTTATACCCAGTTGAGATTTCATTTTAATCCCTTTATCAACTGCCTGCTTAGCAACAGAAGCAGCTCTACTCAAATCTTCGTACGATGAATTAGTGCATGAGCCAATAAGTCCCCATTCCACATCTAGTGGCCACCGGTTAGAGGTAGCTCTCTCAGTCATTTCACCTACTTTAGTATCCAAATCTGGAGTGAACGGACCATTTATAAGCGGCTTAAGCTCACTTAAATTTATTTCTATTACTTGATCAAAGTATTGCTCTGGATTAGCATAAACTTCGTCATCACCTGTAAGATGTTCTTTTACTTCATTGGCGAGTGCTGCCACTTGAGCTCTACCGGTAGCATTGAGATATCTTTCCATACTCTCATCATACCCAAAGGTAGATGTAGTAGCTCCTATCTCCGCACCCATGTTACAAATAGTACCTTTACCAGTACAAGACATAGACTTAGCTCCTTCACCAAAATATTCTACAATTGCACCTGTACCACCTTTGGCCGTAAGTATTCCGGCAACTTTCAGTATAACATCTTTAGGTGCTGACCATCCACTTAGTTTTCCTGTCAACTTAACACCGATTAGTTTTGGGAACTTAAGCTCCCAAGCCATACCTGCCATCACATCTACAGCATCAGCTCCACCTACTCCTATCGCTACCATTCCTAGTCCACCTGCATTCACTGTGTGAGAATCTGTGCCTATCATCATTCCACCTGGGAACGCATAGTTTTCTAATACTACTTGGTGTATAATCCCAGCTCCTGGTTTCCAAAAACCGATTCCATATTTGTCTGAAACAGACTCTAAGAAATTAAAAACCTCATTACTTGTATTAATTGCATTTTGTAAATCTTCATCTGCACCCATCTTTGCTTGGATCAAATGATCACAATGCACTGTGGTAGGCACAGCTACTTTAGGCTTACCGGCTTGCATAAATTGCAGAAGAGCCATTTGAGCAGTGGCATCTTGACATGCAATTCTGTCAGGGGCAAAGTCTACATAGTCCTTTCCTCTTTGAAATGCAGTGTTCGCATTACCATCCCAAAGGTGTGAATACAATATTTTTTCTGCTAAAGTAAGAGGCTTACCTGTTACTTCTCTTGCAGCTTTCACCTTACCTTCAAGGTTTTGGTATGTTTTTTTGATTAAATCTAAGTCGAATACTGTCTGTGCCATAAGGTTGGCAAAGGTAATCTATTATCTCCTATTGAACAATAAAAAGGAAGAGTCAAAAGCGGTACTCTATGCCGTTAAAAAGAAGGGCGAATGCCTCTATATAGAAACATCCGCCCTTTGATTTCTTTTCTGTATCTGCTTATTTGTGCTCTCTCCAGAGCCAAGGATTTCCAACTATATATTCTTAGCTTTCAACCTTTCTATTTCCTTAGAGGCTTCTTCTCTCGTCACCACTATCTTAGTCCATACATAATTATAATTATGTGATTTAAGCAAAATTTTGGTGTTTTCGAAATAATGCTTTGTCAGATGTTTCTGGTATCTCAAGACATTTCCTTTTTAAGCTAGTTAGATTCATGCGTTAGGTTCTTATTAGAATAAAAAATATTATCTAATCTGCCTTATTTTACAAGGTTTGTTGTGGATAACAAGGACGTTGTTAAAAAAATGAACATTAATCAGAACAGAAAACAAGAAAATATATCCGAAAACCCCTCGTATTTAAAGTATACAAATGTTTCTAAGAAAAGATTATTGAATTTTCCACTCCCTATAATCGTTAATAATTATGGACACTGAGAGTAATAATATTAATTGAGGTAAAATTCAGGGAACCATTATCACTAATAAGAGCTACAACCCTTTAAATACTGGTTTTCTTTTCTCTACAAAGGCCTGAACTCCTTCATTATAATCTATTGATGCTCCAGCAATACTTTGAAAATGTGCTTCATAATCCAATACTTCATCTAGCGTACTATCCATTGATCTGTTTAACATTTCTTTCATCATTCCAACGGCGAGGGTCGGAGCTTGAGCATAGTAAGAAACAACTTTAGAAACTTCTTCATCCAAGTTTTCTGCTGGTACTGCTCTATTTATCATACCCCATTCTACTGCCTGGACAGCAGTCACTTTATTTCCCATTGTAGCCAGTTCAAAGGCCTTATTGCTACCAACCAGTCTTGGCAAGAAGTAGGATGAACCAGAATCTAAAACCAGGCCAATTCCTACGAACACCTCAATTAGACTGGCTCGTTCACTGGCTACGACAAAATCACAAGCTAATGCAAGAGAGCAACCTGCTCCAGCAGCTACTCCATTGAGTTTACAGATTATCGGTTTTGCCAAGGAACGCATAGCCTTTATTATTGGGTTATAGCCATTCATCAGAAACGCATTAAAATCTACGTTCTCACCTTCTATGTCCTTCAAATCTTGCCCAGAACAAAATGCTTTACCCTCTCCTGTCAGCACTACGACTCTACACTGCTTATCTTCAGCTACTATTTCAAGTGCTCTAAGTAACTCAGATCTCATTTCCCCAGTAAAAGCATTATAACTTTCAGGACGGTTTAGCGAGATATTAACGACGCTGTCTTCGGCGATGTAAAGTAAGGTGTTGAATTTCATAATTATATGTAGTTTTAGAAGAATAACATTGGTATGGACGCAAGCACTCCTGCTGCTATACCCATCAAAAGTTCAAAGTAAGAATGTGCTCTTTGGTGAAATCTTATAAAAAAAACAACTACAAGTATTCCCAGCGAAATGACAATTGCCACCGGCAAATTTGCCAACTTAAAATTGTACAAGAGCATAAGTCCTGCACAAGACAGATAACTCCATGCGGCAGTGTGCCAACTTGCTTTCAACTCTACAAATGCGAGAAAAAGTAAAATTAAGTTTAGCAAAAGTAAACCCACAAAAAAGCTCATATACTCCGGTATCAAAAACACATTGACGATAGTAAAACCCCCAGAGACTAATGCATAAACTTTAAAAACACTTCTACGTTCAGCTAGATTCGGTCCCGCTAAATTTATTTTACGGATTACTTTAAAGTATAGATATGGGAGAAGTAAATAGACAAAGCCTACCCAAATTGCTGCTAGTATCATTTTTTCATTGGCATACTTGGCTACCAAAGGAAAATAAAGCAGTAGACTCCAAATGGGTAAAAAAACGGGGTGTGTAAGTACCGCCACACCTTGCAAGATATTTTTCATTTAAAATTCTTTTCTAAGACGAGCTACAGGCAGGCCGAGTTGCTCTCGATATTTAGCAACTGTTCTCCTTGCTATCTGGTACCCTTTTTCTTGCAGGAGAAGTTTGAGTGCTTCGTCAGTCAAAGGTTTTTTCTTATTCTCAGCATCTATTGCCTTGTGCAAGATGTTTTTCACTTCTCTATTACTCACTTCCTCACCACTGTCTGTTGTAATACCTTCAGTAAAGAAATCTTTGAGTAAAAATATACCAAAATCTGTCTCGACATACTTACTGCTAGCTACACGAGATATAGTGGAGATATCCATTCCTATCTCCTCTGCAATATCTTTCAGTATCATAGGACGCAGATCAGTTTCATCTCCGGATATAAAGAATGCATGTTGCAATTCCACTATTTTCCGCATAGTGGTAAGCAATGTATTTTGTCTTTGTTTTACAGAATCAATAAACCATTTAGCTCCATCTAACTTTTGCTTGATATACTGGACTGCCTCTTTCTGGGTTTTCGTTTTCTCCTTACTTGCTTCATAGCTTTTCATCGTTTCATTGTAACTCCTACTGACTCTTAGCTCTGGAGCATTTTTAGAGTTTAGACTTACTTCGAGTAAGCCATAACTTTCTTTAACAATAAAATCAGGAATAATGAAATCTTTATTTGCTGCTCCTTCTGCACCAGACTGAGCAGGTTTAGGATTCAGTTTGCCTATAAACTCTAAAGTCTCTCTAAGATAGTCTTCAGAAATATCGAACTTTTTAAGAATCTTTTGGTAATGCTTTTTAGAAAAATCTTCCATTATTTCATCTATAATCTGGTAAGCCAATTTATAGACTGGATTATTTCCAACGTCCTGTTTTCTTTTTATTTGAAGCAAAAGGCACTCCTTAAGGTCTCTCGCTCCAACTCCCGGAGGATCTAATTCTTGAATATATGCGAGTATCTTACCCAAAGCTTCCTCAGTCGTTTTAATATTTTGGGTAAAGAGTAAATCATTTTTAATAGCCGATAATGGTCTTCTAAGGTATCCATCGTCATCCAAAGTCCCAATAATTTGATCTGCCAAGAGTTCATCTTCCACTGTACGCAGTGCTCCAGTCACTTGTTCTAGCAACCTTTCTCTAAACGAAGAATAATAAACGGCCGGCAAAAACTCTTTTTCCTCATCATCTCCTTGATACTCACCACTTAGATGAATTCCTCCATCATCGTCATTCATATAGTCAGACATGTCTAGCTCCTCCTTCGTAGCTTCATAGTTGAAATCATCGGCTTCATCAAAGCGTTGCTCTACTTCCTCCTCCTCGTCTTTTCCACTTTCCAAGGCTGGGTTTTCCAACAATTCTTCGTCTACCCTTTCCTCAAAATTGAGTGTATTAAGCTGCAACAGTTTTATAAACTGTATTTGCTGGGGACTTAGCTTTTGTAAAAGCTTTTGACTTAAATGTTGTTTTATCATATTGGTAAGTAAAAGTAAGGTTTAACACCTTATTTTTGCACTCCAAATTTAGCAAGATTTCCATTACTAGCAAAATGCATACCAAACAATTAGACCAGCATAAAGGACAAGAGGTTACACTACAAGGATGGGTAGCCAACAAGAGAGAGAGTAAAACCGTTGTCTTTATCAATTTGAGAGACGGCCTTGGAATGTGTCAATGCATCTTGGGTATTGACGACATAGGCGAAGAAAATTTTGCTACAGCAAAATCTCTAGGACAAGAAAGCTCTGTGGCTATCACTGGAATAGTGGTAGTAGATGAAAGACAAATAGGGGGCTACGAACTGCACGCAACGGATATAAAAGTGTATCAAAATGCTAAGGACTACCCTATCACTAATAAGGAGCACGGTGTAGAGTTTTTGATAGATAATCGTCATTTATGGTTACGTAGTCGCAGACAATGGGCTATAATGAAAGTGCGTAACAGTATTACTTATGCTATACACAACTTCTTTCAGTCCCAAGATTTTGTACAAATGGACGCTCCTATATTTACCGGCAATGCTGCCGAAGGCACAACCGACTTATTTGAGACAGACTATTACGGAAAGCCAGCGTACCTTACGCAAAGTGGACAACTTTACGGTGAAGCTATGGCAATGGCTATGGGTAAGATATATACGTTCGGACCTACGTTTAGAGCAGAAAAATCAAAAACAAGGAGGCATTTATCTGAGTTTTGGATGATAGAGCCAGAAATGGCGTTTTGTGACATATTTGAAAATATGGATACTATAGAAGCTTTTCTGAGAGCTGTGGTACTAGAAGTATTGGAAAAATGCACTACTGAGCTGGAATTACTGGGCAGAGACATCTCTAAACTAGAAACTGTAGCTAAACCATTCCCACGTATGAGCTATGATGAGGCAGTAGAAATACTAAAAGGAAATAAGGAAGTAGATGGGCAAAACTCGCTTACGGTAATACAAGCAGATTTAGATGCTGCTATAGCTCGCCAAGCAGAGTGTGAAGCAGAGATCGCTGAGCGTGAAGCCACGATAGCAGCTGGTGGCATCAAAAAAGGAGTTATAAACTTTAACCAGAATAAAATAGATGGACTAAAAGCTGAAGTAAAACAACTAGAAGAAGACCAACGTAATCTTCCACAGTGGTTAGCTTCTGCCCGCGACTTTGAGTACGGAAACGACTTTGGAGGCAGTGACGAGACAGTACTTACTCGATTATTTGACCTTCCAATAATGGTATACGATTGGCCACAAGAAATCAAAGCATTCTATATGAAGCGAAACCCTGAGGACCCTAGATTTGCTAGAGGTGTGGACGTACTGGCTCCTGAAGGATATGGAGAGATAGTAGGTGGTGGTGAGCGTGAGACTAGCGAAGAATGGCTAGTAGAAAAAATAAATGATCACAAGCTACCTATGGATGTATTTCAGTGGTACCTAGACCTCAGAAGATATGGAAGTGTTCCACACTCTGGTTTTGGACTAGGGCTAGAAAGACTAGTAGCTTGGGTTTGTAAGCTTGACCACGTGCGGGAGACTATTCCGTTCCCTAGATATTATGGTAGATTAGAACCATAGTATTCTTTTCAAAACAATTTTCATATTTTACCCGTTATAGAATCAATTTCACTAGATAGAATTAAAATAAAATAAAATGAAAGCACATACGAAAGATACACAAGCTATAATGACTCCAGCAAAGTCTTTACAAGAATTGAAAGATGGCAACTCAAGATTTCAAAAAGGATCTGTGCTAAGCAGAGATTTAATGGATCAAATGAGCGATACTAGCAAAGGGCAATTTCCTTTTGCAACAGTACTTAGTTGCATAGACTCTCGAGTTTCTTCTGAATTAATATTTGACCAAGGAATAGGAGACATATTCAGCGTACGAATCGCTGGCAACTTTGTAAACCAGGATATTTTGGGTAGTATGGAGTTTGCGTGCAAACTAGCTGGAACTAAACTCATCCTAGTGTTAGGCCACACTAGCTGTGGAGCTGTGAAAGGAGCATGCGATGACGCAAAGCTTGGTAATTTAACTGATATGCTTGCTAAAATAAAGCCTGCTGTAAATTCTGTGGAAGAGCCTGCAGATGCTAGTCAAAGAAATTCTGGGAATATCCAATTTGTAAATATGGTATCTGCTAAAAACGTAGAACTCAACATACAAAGAATACTAGACGAAAGCCCTGTATTAGCTGAAATGAAACAAGCGGGAGATATACAGATAGTAGGCGGCATGTATGATATACAGACTGGTGCTGTCGAGTTTTATTAGGGGATTATTTCCCTATAAAGTCAAATTAGATTGACCCTCTCCCACACACAAAAGTCAAAGGCAAATTCATTGGTCTCATTCTTTTCGTAGCTGTCACATTTCACTTTTTCCCAACCATTTAAATTTGGCTCTGGAAAATGAGCATCTGCTTCGGGAAATTTTCCATCTACTTCACTCAAGTACATTCTATCTACTAAGTCCAGTGACTGACGATATATTTCTGCTCCGCCTAAGATAAACAGCTCTCCATTTTGTTCTAATTTATGACCTAAATCTATAGCCTCCTCAAGAGAATTAGTAACAAAAGCACCATCGGCTTTGTACTCTTTGTTTCTGGTGATAATGATATTACTTCTATTTGGCAACGGGAAGCCTATACTTTCAAAACTTTTTCGACCGTGTACTACTACGTGACCCGCTGTGGTCCTTTTAAAGAGTCGTAAATCATCTTTTATCTTCCATAGTAAGTCGTTGTCCTTTCCTATGGCATTATCTGTTGCTCGAGCTACTATGAGAGATATCTTATTCACTTCTGCAAAGTAAGTAGAAGATTTTTTTTACCCTAAGCATGTTTACATTCGCGAACGATTTGGAACAAAAAATTACATATTCACAAGAATCTATTATGCAACGTGCTGGCAATGGCAACAAGCTTTTGTATGTGTTTCACGGGTACGGACAATTGTCCAAGTTTTTTATTCGAAAGTTCTTTCCTGCAGTAGATAGAGGATATACTGTTGTTGCTCCTGAAGGACTCCATCGATTTTATTTGGAGGGCACCAGCGGACGAGTGGGTGCTAGCTGGATGACTAAAGAAAACCGTGAACAAGACATTCAAAATTATCTAAAATATCTTGATGCAATTCACGCTGAATATTTGGCAGAAAATAAATGGGACGAAATAGTAATTTTAGGGTTTAGTCAAGGTGTAGATACTGCTTTTCGTTGGTTAGCAGAAAGTGATATTAAACCAAGTAAATTTTTGGTATGTAGCGGATTAGTTCCACCCGATGTGGATTTAAACGTCAAGAAAGACATTTTCGACTCAATAAAAATGACCTATTTCAGCGGAGTAAATGATCCATACAGAACTGAAGACTCCGTGAAAGAATTTTATGATGCCGTGGCTAGCAGTAAGCTAGATATGGAGTTGGTAAATTTCGAAGGGGCACATGAGGTTTTTGTGGAGGGAGTTATGGAGAGACTATAGGTATTAGTGGTGAGATTACAGATTACTTTGAAAACATTTGACTCATTACTCTTCGCCGCGGCGAACTCAATACTATTCTCTAAAATTCCTTCAAACTCAAGTCCAAACTCCTAACTGAGTGAGTAAGTGCTCCTACAGAGATATAGTCTACTCCAGTTTCGGCATAGCTACGTATAGTTTCTCCTGTGATACCGCCGCTGGCTTCAGTTTCGCATTTACCATTTACAAGTTTTACTGCTTCTACCATTAGCTCTGGAGTGAAATTATCAAACATTATTCTATCTACTAATCCTGTATCCATGGCTTCTTGCACTTCATTAAGGTCACGAGTCTCCACTTCAATTTTGATATCTTTTCCCTTAGATTTTAAATACTCTTTGGTTCGCGTTACACCACCTGTTATTCCACCTGCATAGTCATTATGATTGTCTTTAAGCATTACCATGTCCCAGAGAGCAAAACGATGATTTACCCCTCCACCAACAGTCACTGCATACTTCTCAAAGGTTCTAAGACCTGGAGTAGTTTTACGTGTATCTAACAGTTTTGCATTAGTTCCCTCTATTCGTTTCACTAGTCTTTTTGTAACTGTAGCAACTCCGCTCATACGCTGCATAAAATTGAGCATAAGGCGTTCGGCTTGCAATATGCTGTGCACAGACCCTTTTACAGTGAAGGCAATTTCTCCATATTTCACTTCTGCTCCTTCATCTATCAATTGATCAAAAACTACATCTGCATCTATACGCTCCATAATATGTCGTGCTAATGGAATACCACAAATTATTCCTTCATCTTTCACCAATAGCCTGGCTTGTCCTTGAGTACCAGCAGGTACAGAACCTAGACTACTATGATCTCCATCACCTATATCTTCAGCTATTGCCAAATCAATAAGTTGTACTATAAACGGGTCTTTAAAATCCATGTTGCAAAGTTAGTGATTGAATAATAGCTCCCTATAGAGAAATAGAAATCAAGAATGGTTTATTTTCGAAGCGTGATACACGTACTTTCCAAAGAATTTTCGCTTGTCAGCGAGTTCCTCCATGAACTTAGAGACAAAGATATACAGCAAGACCGAGCTCGTTTTCGCAAGAATATAGAACGTATTGGTCAAGTAGCTGCTTATGAAATAAGTAAGCACATGGAGCATGATATTCAATTCACTACTACTCCACTTGGAATAGCTCAGGTTAAAAAAATGAAAGAACAGCCAATAGTGGCTACTATTTTAAGAGCCGGCTTACCCCTGCAAAGAGGTATAAACGATATGTTTGACCAAGCGGATTTGGCATACATATCAGCCTATAGAAAACATACTTCAGACACAGAGTTCGAAATAGTGTTAGAATATGTAGCAACTCCAGACATAAATGATCGAATTCTAATAATCTGTGACCCGATGCTCGCGACAGGACAAAGTCTTGTGCAGACCTATGAGGCATTTATGAAAAAAGGTAAACCAAGTAAAGTATATCTAGTATCTGTGCTAGGCAGCCAACAGGGTGTAGACTACGTGACGTCCAAAATACCAAATGCAGACCTTTGGATAGGTGTCATAGACCAAGAGTTAGACAAAAATGGATTCATTGTTCCTGGCCTTGGAGATGCTGGAGACTTAAGTTTTGGAACTAAGTTGTGAAGATTAGACTTTCGTAAATACTAGTGCACTAATTTTTTTTATAACCTTGAGTAAAAATGACAAAATCAAATTCATTAATTCAACAACTTAATACTTTATAAATGCCAAAGAATATATTTTTCGATTTAGACCATACCATTTGGGATTTCGAAGCCAATGCCAACGAAACATTGCGTGAATTGTACCACTTATACCAAGTACGATTCTTATCACCGAAAAGTGAAGATGAGTTTGTAGAAATATACACGCAGGTAAATCACGAACTGTGGACATTGTATAGACAGCATAAGGTAACTAAAGAGGTGCTTCGGAGCAAACGGTTTACTGACACTTTCAGAGAAATGGATGTCGACGAAAAGGATATACCACAAAACATATGGGAGAAATATCTAGAAATCTGCCCTACTAAAACAATCCTTATGCCGGGAGCAATAGAAACATTGGACTATCTAGCAGGCAAGTACGAGTTGCACTTGATAACTAATGGATTTGCCGAAACTCAAAAAAGAAAATTGAAGCATTCGGATCTAGAAAAGTATTTCAATTCGCTGACTATTTCAGAAGAAGTCGGAGTGCAAAAACCGCATCCATTGGTTTTCGAAACTGCGTTAAAAAATGCCAAAAGTTCATTGACCAGCAGTCACTATGTAGGTGACAATTTGGAAGCGGATATAAAAGGAGCAATCAATAGCGGATGGAAAGCATACTGGCTTACAAAAAAAGAAGCTGACTTCTTGCATACTGATTGTACTAGTTTAAGTGACCTGAGAGAATTGAAAGATATATTTTAAAATTTCAATAATCTCCAAAACTCTTTCCAATCCCAAGGGCTCACTCCTCTCCAGCAATCATCAAAATGATATTGTGATATAAATAGGACTAGAAAAACAACAATTGCTATAACCCAAGCTACTTTCAGTTTCTTGTCTCGCCATGTACCCAAAACCTGAGTGATAGGGAGTGCAAAAAAAGCAAGGTGCTCCGTAAATCCCCTATGTCCAAAACCGCAGCCTAACGTGGGAGACCACCAAGCAGCGTAGGTTATACTGATAATTAAAAAATAACCCAAGAACAAGAGAGATGAATAGTACCCTTTTTTCACTTTGTTCCATACCCAATACATTGGAATAAAGAGAATTGGTATGTATAGAAAGACCCCATTATTGGGAGCCAACCAAAAAGTGTGCAACTCTAATCTATTCCATCTATTGAATGATTCATTGGCATAGCTATCCGCAAAATAACTTCCATAGGCATACATATTATATACTAATTGGAGTGCTACTGGAAGTGCGGCTATGATCATTCCAACAACAAATCCAAGCCATCCTTTCTTAAGAACAATAGCACGAACATCCTCACGATGGATACAAAAAAAATAGGCTAAAGGAAAGGCAATAAAGAGTGTATTTATTGGTCTGAGTGTAAATTGTAGTGAACAAAGAACCAAAATAGCCACTACTGGTTTCCAGCCCAACCTCTTGCTTCTAAAAGCAGAAAAAAGTAAATACTGAAGACATACAAAAGTAGTAAACGAATAAAGATGCGACATGCCCGGGTCTCTAGTAGTATAGTATAGTAAATTAGAACACCCCAAAACCATGAATATTAGTAAATATGCTTGACTACGAGACAAATTCCAAAACCGTGTCCCGGTAAGAAATAAAACTAAAAGAGCTAGGGTGCCATAGACTGCTCCTGCCCAATTGAGCGTAATATGCTGTGCCAAGGTATAACCCAGATTTTCTGTAACACCGTGATAATTATCCCACAAAGCCGCCAGAGCAAAGAATGGCATCTCAAACAAGGCAACTCCAACTGGATACTTTGTGATGATTTTCTTCCCTTGTATGTCAAAACCTGTCCCGGTCTTTACATGAATATCTTGAGGCATTTTAGAACCATCCATATCATAATAAAAAAAGGCTGGAAGATAGACTTGATACCCCGCCTTGTCTGTATAGAGCTGAGCATGATAATTGAATATATGGTGATGAGAATGACGATTAAGACCCACAAATAAGAGAACACCAAAGACTGCAAGAAAAATAGCTTTATCTAATAACTTCAAAGTAATGAAGCAAAAGTAGTTATGAAATTACCATAGCCCAAAGCTTATGCGTATTGACGTGAATATTTTTTATCCGACACTACAACAACTAGCATAGTATCTCATAACTTGATTCTTTGCCAGAAAGACGAAAAACATTTACAATTGATACCAGTATTCTAATAATTTTCAATACAACAATCCCTTTTTTCAGACTAGTAAAATTTACGGCAGTTGTGGAAAGACTAGAAATAGGTAGTTCCTTATAATCTCTATGTCTTCTATATTTGATTTAATAAATCGGACATGAACCCACAGGATAAAATGTCTAGTTGTCGACTACGATATCGGTTTCAGAGCTTTCTTCATCCAAACTAAACTTAGACCAATAAGCTGCCAGAGATAAGCCCGAGATAATGTGCCAAGCTCCCCACCAAGCAGCAATGAAGGTCATCCCTCCTATGGCCAATTCCGGGTTAAATATGTTAGGATTAAACAAAAGTGCAAGAGCCAATCCTGAGTTTTGAATTCCAGTTTCTATAGAAATGGTCTTGCGTTCTTTCTTTTTCAATCCAAATAATCGTGCAAAGTTATATCCAATAAAAAATGCCAATGCATTGTGTATCAACACAATTAATGCGATGTATTTGATGTGACTTAAGAAAAGATCAAAATTCTTAATGAAGATAATTAACAGAATAGCAATGAAAATGGCGATAGACGCTCTTTTCATAGCAGTTGTAATTTTAGAAGTAAAGTTCGGGAATTTCTGCTTTACCATTAGACCCAAAGCTAATGGGATTCCTAGTATAAATAAAACTGTAGTAAACACATGCAACGAGTCTATATGCAGTGGCCGCACCAAATCACTTTGCCCAGTAGCGGTATATATCATAACAAAGATATTCCCCCAAAAAGCAAAATTAAATGGAGTCA
>JAOLBX010000014.1 GCA_028339355.1 Bacteroidia bacterium | reverse complement strand
ATTTTTCAGAAGTGGGAAGTAGACATGCGATTAGTTTTGTTGTGGAGGAAATGACTCAAATTTTTGAACGTTTAGGTTTTTCTGTTGCAACAGGACCTGAAGTGGAAGATGATTGGCATAATTTCTCAGCTTTAAATTTTCCTGCTAATCATCCAGCACGTGATATGCAAGATACTTTTTTCGTAGATGAAAATATAGCCTTACGTACTCACACGTCTTCTGTTCAAGTGAGATTAATGGAAAGTGGTGAATTACCTATTAGAAGTATCATGCCGGGTCGTGTTTATAGAAATGAGGCTATTTCAGCCCGTTCTAACTGTTTTTTTCATCAAGTTGAAGGATTATATATAGATAAAGGAGTTTCTTTCTCAGATCTAAAACAAACACTATATAATTTTGTGCAAGAATTTTTTGGTGCCAATACTCGTGTTCGATTTAGAGCATCTTATTTCCCATTTACAGAACCTAGTGCTGAAATGGATATTTTTCTAGGAACAAAAACGGAGTCTGATTACAAATTAACTAAAGGAACGGGATGGTTGGAAATATTAGGATGTGGAATGGTAGATCCTAATGTATTAGAAAATTGTAATATTAATAATAAAATTTATTCAGGGTTTGCTTTTGGATTAGGTGTAGATAGAATAGCAATGTTAAAGTACGGCGTAAAAGATTTACGTACATTTTTTAATAGCGATAAACGCTTCCTTAATCAGTTTGTAAATTTATAATCCTAGTCTTCGGAGAGTTTTATACGCTCCATAAGCACTCTTTCCATTAAATCAAGTCGTTTCTTATTTCTCTTAAGTATTTGTTCTACTGAGTTTATTTCCATCTGTTCTTCTGTTGATATTACTTCTGTTTCTAAAGATTTTTCGTTGATTGTATTGTCACAACCTATTAATAAAAATAGAATAATTTTTATTGGAATATTTTTCATTTTTCACGGATATAAAAAAAGGGATACTTTATAAAGTATCCCTTTGATTTTCTTTACAAAAAGAAATTACTTAGTAACTTCTTCTACAGCGTCAGCAGCACCTTCTACAGCATCAGTAGCAGCATCAGCAGCACCTTCTACAGCATCAGTAGCAGCATCAGCAGCAGCATCAGCAGCACCTTCTACAGCATCAGTAGCACCCTCAACGGCATCACCAGCAGCATCAGCAGCTTCTTCAAGTAGGCTTCCAGCTTCTTCAGCAGTTTCTTCAACAGCATCAGTAGCATCATCTGTAGTTTCAGCAGCATTGTTGCAAGCAACAAATCCGAATACTGAAACGATTGCGAATAGAGCAATAATTTTTTTCATTTTACGCGTAAATTTTAATTGTTAAATATTTAAATAAGAGTGCAAATATAAAATATTACAGTCATATAGTGTTTTCTTATTTTTTTCTAAAATAAATTCTCAAAGGTATGCCCGTAAAATTGTAGTTAGCACGAAGTTTATTTTCAAGAAAACGTTTATAAGAATCAGGTAAATATTGAGGCAAATTACAGAAAAATGCAAATGATGGACACCGTGTAGGAAGTTGGGTAACGTATTTAATTTTTATGTATTTACCCTTTAACGATGGAGGAGGAGTACGCTCTATAAGTGGCAAAAAGAAGTCGTTTAGTTTTGATGTAGAGATAGAAGTGTTCATAGATTGGTATACTTCCATGATAGTATCGAGTGCCTTTAAAACACGCTGCTTGGTAAGAGCAGATACAAATAAAATAGGTACATCTGTAAAAGGGGCTATTCTGGCTTTTACCATTTCCTCATATTCTTTGGCCGTATGCGTATCCTTGTCTATAAGGTCCCACTTATTTATTATAATAACGACGCCTTTTCCATTTTTTTGAGCGAGACCAAAAAGATTCATGTCTTGAGATTCTACACCTCTTGTTGCATCTATTACAAGGGCTACAACATCTACATTTTCAATCGCTCTGATGCTACGCATCACAGAATAGAACTCTATATCCTCACTAACCTTACTTTTTTTTCGGACACCTGCGGTGTCTACTAGATACAAGTCGTTGTTAAACGCTTTGTATCGCACAAAAAGCGTGTCGCGAGTAGTACCCGGTATATCTGTTACTATATTCCTTTCTTCACCCAAGAGAGTGTTACAAAAAGTAGATTTACCTGCATTAGGCCTTCCTACGAAAGCAATTTTTGGTATGTTTTCTTCAGTTTCTACGTCGCCCTCTGGCAATAGTGGAACTAAGTCGTCTAGCAACTCACCGGTACCGCTTCCAGACAGAGAGGATATAGGGTACAAAGTATTTATGCCAAGCGAATAGTACGAGTTAGCCATAAACATACGTTCATCATTATCCGCTTTATTGGCCACCACTAAGTAGGGTTTTCCGCTTTCTCTTACTATCTGAGCAAAAGCTACATCTAGATCATTGGGATCTAATACGGCATCTACCATAAACAATAGTACATCTGCTTCCGCTATAGCTAACTCTACCTGTTCACGAATGTGCATTTCAAAGATATCCTTACTGTCTTTCACATAACCGCCTGTATCTACTACTGTAAATTCTGTACCTATCCAGTCGCTTTTTCCATAATGTCTATCGCGAGTTACCCCACTTACATTATCTACTATTGCTTTTCGTTCTCCTATGAGTCTGTTAAAAAGTGTTGATTTTCCAACGTTGGGCCTTCCAACTATCGCTACTATTCCTGCCATTGTTTAATGTTTTTTAATAATGCTATGTTCCTGCTATCCGCAGCCTTTTTGTAAATATATAGAAGTCCTCGAAGGGGTTTTTGCCGTTTTACAAGGTGGCAAAGGTAGTTTAAGAATATTACTTCTTTATGTATCCAAAGTACTGAAGCTGCTGATCGTCTTTTCT
Source organism: Bacteroidia bacterium (assembly GCA_028339355.1). GTDB lineage: Bacteria > Bacteroidota > Bacteroidia > NS11-12g > UBA9320 > UBA9320. The sequence goes on along the minus strand of JAOLBX010000014.1, from coordinate 39,082 downwards.
CCAGTCTTTCTTTACTTTGATGCTGAGAGAAAGAAAGACTTTCTTTTTTATAAAATCTTCTATACGTTTTCTAGATGCTATGCCTAGGTTTTTAATTGCACTTCCTCCTCTGCCAAGCATTATGCCACGCTGAGAGTCTCGCTCTACAAAAACAGTGGCGTATATTTCATCTAGCTTTTCTTTCTCATTGTACTCAGTTACGTGTACCTCAACACTGTAGGGTATTTCTTTTTTGAACTGGGTTAAAATTTGCTCGCGAATCATCTCACTCACTAAAAAACGTACATTCTCGTCGCTTATGGAATCTTTATCATAAAAAGCGGGGTGTTCTGGAGCTATATTTACGAGAGCGTTTACTATACCATCTACGTTGAAGTTTTCTTTGGCACTAACCGCAAACACCATTTCAGTACCAAAATAGTCTTTAACCTTATTGATATCTTCTTGTAATTTTTCTTGGTCTGCTACTAGGTCAGCCTTGTTCATAGCTATAACTAAAGGGCAGTTTATCTTGTTTTTGTACGCCTCAAACTCTTCAACCTTAGAATACTGGCCATCCAAAATTAGTAGTACAGCATCTGCATCTTCGAGAGACTCGTTTACTGCACCCATCATAGCGTCTTGTAGTTTGTATGCAGACTCTTTTATAATACCGGGCGTGTCAGAAAAAACGAGCTGATAGTTTTCGTCGTTTAGTATTCCCTTGATGCGGTGACGTGTAGTCTGAGCCTTTGGGTTGGTAATCACTAGATCCTCACCCAGAACCGCATTTAGAAAAGTAGATTTTCCTGCGTTGGGTAGCCCTAGTATCGTTATGAATGCTGATTTGAACATTGGGTACAAAGGTAGGGCGGCTAAGGTTAAAGTTTAAAATTAAGTTTGAGAGTAAAAGGGTAGGCAAAAGTTAAAAGGTTTTGTTAACCACTATATTTGAGTTTATGAATGGAATTGGACTCTTAGTAGCGGTATTTATCTTTTTTGCTTTTGGGGCAAATTCTCAGATAAAAACTCCAGAGAAAGGAACGGTTTGGGTGTACGATTATTCCAATGCGGGTATTGGCGGACCTTTAGTGGCCTTGTATGATAGAGACACTGTTTTGGCAGGAAAGCAAGCTATAATATTCGAACAGACACTTTATAATAGGTATACAGTTCCGGGTGAACCCAAAATTGAAACCATACACTGGGACACACATATTATTGGCATAGAGGACAGTGCTGTTTTGTGGTGGGATAATGACCAGTATCTGTTAGTGTATGATTTTGGAGAAGCCATAGGCACGAAAAGAATAATAAGAAGCTATGAAAAAGATACGCTGACCGCAGAAACCATAGAAAAAGGAGTGCACGAACATCTTGGTTGTTTTTAAGTGCTGGTGTATCGCCACCACAGCAACTGGGATGAGATGTATGAGATAAAAGACACCGTCTATGAGAAAACATTGGGAGGATCTGCATATATTATACCAGAGAAGCAAATAGCACAATTTGTAGATGGGCAAGAGGGAGGACCGTTAGTGTGCTTTAGCAATAGTAAAGGAAGATACAGCGAAAAAACCTGGACCGTTAGCGGTGCAGCATGTACGGATATTGTAGACAAACTGGGTGTAGACAATACAGCCGGCGAGAATATGTTTAGCATATACCCTAACCCAAGCAAAGGAATAATTAGAGTAAATGCCGACCAGAACCCAACAAAATTGGAAGTTTATAGCTCGCATGGCGAGTTGGTCTTTTCGTCAGAAACGAAGCTTGAGACTCGGCCTCTATCTCGGCAGATATACGCAGTAAAACTATGGAGAAACGATGGACTGGTGGAGGTACATAGTGTGGCGGTGGAGTAGGGCGAGCTAAACGGTACTTGGGCTTTTATAGAAAGGGGGTTCTTTGATGTTTTCTGGCTTTATTGGAAAGCAACACCAAATGTTCATAACAATAAGACAAACTGAAAATATAAAGATACAAGTAAGGCAACATGTCGCACCCCATTACTAAAAACAAATTATAGAAAAACAGTATCAAAAGAATAAGAAAAACTACCTTTAGACCAAATAAAGTTTAACGCATTAAGAGCGGTTTTTAATGAGCAGATTTAATTTGATATTTCCTTTTTTAATAAGCCTTTCTATAGTTAGCAAAGCACAGAACCAAGTACAAAAACAATGGGGAGACCTCGTTGAAAAGGGTGCAAACGCAGAAAAGACGGGAAAGCATGATTCTGCATTGTTCTTTTTTGAGGCTGCATTTGAAATTGCTCAAGAAGTTTACAGTAACTCAGATTGGCAGCTAGGAATAAACGCATACTGGTTAGGAGAGGTATATGCCAAAATGCAGCATTTTGATAAAGCAGAAAAAATGATGTTGTTGGATCTTACCGTTACAAAAAAAACCAAGGGAAAAGATCATTCTTACTATGGAATACGTCTAAATAATTTAGCGGGACTGTACAAAGAGAAAGGTCAATATGAAAAAGCACTACCCTTGTATTTAGAGGCATTAGGCAATACAGAGAAATCACTTGGAAAAGACCATTCTTATTATAGGGTTTATCAAAATAATTTGGCAGGATTGTACGAGATTTTAGGTCAATATGAAAAGGCCCTTACCTTATATCAAGAAGCGTTAACCAAAACTGAAAAGACTCAAGGGAAGAGTCATTCAGAATACGGAACTGGACTAAACAATTTGGCTGGGCTATATGAAAATATGGGTCAATATAAAAAGGCTCTACCCTTATACCAAGAAGCATTAATCAACACCGAAAAGTCACTCGGAAAGGATCATTTTTCCTATGGAATCCTACTGAACAATTTGGCGTTGCTGTATAAAAGGATGGGGCAGCATAAAGAGGCCTTACCCCTATATCAGGAAGCATTAATTAACACAGAAAAAGTATTTGGGAAAGAGCACTCGGAGTATGGTAATCGCCTGAACAACCTGGCGATATGGTACGAAGACATGGGGCAATTTGATAAAGCCTTGCCCTTATATCAGGAGTCATTAAAAATTATAGAAAAGTCTCTAGGAAAGCATCATCCCCGATATGGAACTAGTTTGAATAATTTAGCAGGGCTTTTGGAAACCATGGGTGATTCTGAAAAAGCCTTATCGTTATATCAGAATGCACTAATCAATACCGAAAAAACGCTTGGAAAGGACCATGCCGAGTATGCAGTGAATTTGAATAGTTTGGCAGGACTTTATGAAAACACAGGCCAACATGAAAAGGCCTATCCGTTGTACCAAGAAGCAAACCAAATTAAACTACTTCAAATTGAGGAAATGTTTCGCTTTAGAAGTGAAGAAGAAAAAAGAGTGTTTATGAAGAGAGTGCTATACAGTTTTGACATTTATCAATCTTTTGAATATAACTCATCAATCAGATTTTCTGAATTCACAGAAACGAATCTCAACAATCAATTGGTTCTTAAAGGGCTTTTGCTCAACGCTTCTAAAGACATTTACACAAAACTAGGTTCTTTAGGTGATGAAGAAATAAACGATAAGGTAGAAGAAATCAAACATAACAAAAGGGTGCTTTCTAAGCAACTCAGTCTACCTTTAAACCAGCGGTTTTATAATACCGACAGCCTCTCGGAGCTAGTTAACACTCAAGAAGGTTTCCTGGTGAAATTGTATCACAAAAAGTTTGGAAAAAGCACATCGCTAAGCAAAGACTGGAAAGAGATCAAAGCCAAATTAAATCAAGATGAAGTGGCCATAGAATTTTCACATTTTCGATATAGGAACGGCAAAGAGTGGACAGACTCAACTTTGTACGCTGCCTACCTAATTAAAAAAGAATGGGCAACGCCAAAGGTGGTTTACCTGTTTGAGCAGCAACAATTAAAGAGTGTTATGTCTCACAAATCTCCTAACCAGTTATACGCCACCAGAGGTGCTTCTGTTGAAGATAATGGTGCAGCGGTTCTGTTTGCAGACAGCATTTACAATCTGGTTTGGAAACAGTTGGAGCCAGAGCTGGATGGAGTAAAAACAATATACTATGCTACAGATGGTCTGTTACATCAAATTCCGTTTGCAGCTTTGGGCCAAACAGGATCTTCAAGTTTAAGCGAGCAATACAACATGGTTCAATTAAGCAGCACTGCTAAACTGATAGATTTAAAAACAGAGGCAAGCGACCAGATATTGTTGGTTGGCGGCATTGATTACACTTACGACACCACATCATCAACCGTAAAACAAGAAGTAGTGTATTCGTTTTTAGAAAACGAGAAGTTAAAACGAAGTAGCACGAACCGCAGCAGAGGAGATGGCTGGAACTATTTACCAGGAACAAAAACGGAGATAGAGCAAATTGAATCTAGTGCTGCCAAACATAAAAAAACAGCAACAACCCTTAGCGGAAAGCTGGCTACTGAAGCGGCATTTAAAAAGCTTAATGGAAACAGCCCTGGTGTTTTACATATTGCCACACACGGTTTCTTTTTTGAGAACCCTAAAAAAAAACCAAAACCTGAAAGCACGCAGACGCAGTTTACTGCAGTAGATGACCCCTTGCTTCGTTCAGGACTATTGTTGTCTGGAGCAAACTATACATGGGAAAACAGCAGTAATCCATATGAAAAAGAAGATGGAATACTCACTGCTTTGGAAATCTCAAATATGGATTTAAAGAACACTCAATTAGTCGTGCTCAGTGCCTGCGAAACAGGACTGGGTGACATAGATGGCAATGAAGGAGTCTATGGCCTACAGCGTGCATTTAAAATGGCTGGAGTAGAATCCATCATAATGAGTCTTTGGCAGGTGCCAGATGTAGAAACATCGGAGTTTATGCAGTCGTTTTATAATACTTGGTTTACAGGAGTAAGCATTAGAGTAGCTTTTAACACCACACAACGCACAATGCAGCAGAAGTACAGAGATGAACCTTTTAAATGGGCAGCTTTTGTGTTATTGGATTAGTTCTGTTGCTTGAATTACGGCTCCTTTATCAACTTCCCATACGGCACCTTATACATATACTGAGCTTCTAGTGTGATGTGACCAAAATCAGAAGAAACCATGCCGCGAATGAGGTAGATGCCTCGTCCTTTAAATCGGTATCGCCTAGCGATAAGCGGGAAGTGCACGCTATCAAAAAACTGCCCATCTAAATCCATAAAAGTACCGAAGAACATCTCTTGCTCCACACAACCTTTAGTTTTGGTACGCTTGGTATGTACGAGATAGCCTAGTAGGGTAATGGTTTTACCTATATTAGCCTTAAAATCAGCACTTACTATTTTACTCTTTTTATCATCTTCATCTATGAGATCAAACGGTGAGCACATCGGAAATCCCAAGTATTCTATCTCATCCATGGCATCTTCGTAGGGGACAGTATCAAGCTCTGGGATGGTTACCTTTTTTGCATTTTGGTGCTGAGCAAATAGTGATGGGTGGGATACACTCTTTTTTACCGCTGCTAATAAAAAATGTGCTTTCCATAGCAACCAGTGTTTGGTTTTTCCTGTAAACCGAAATGCATTGATACGAATCAATATCACGGTTTGGTCTAGGCTTATGCCTACCCGCTGGGTAAAATTTTCTAGACTATCAAACTGGCCGAAGTCTCTTCTATTGGCGAGTAGAGCATCTATTACTTTACCTTCTAGTTCTGCCACATGCTGAAATCCTAGGAAGATATCTTTACCCGATATGGTAGTATCAAAGTTGCTGCTATTCACACAGGGCTCTGCTATGTGTGCACCCTTTAGTCGAGCCTCTTGTATATATTGCTCCGTACGGTAAAATCCTCCAAAATTATTCACCGTAGCCACCATATATTCCAGAGGAAAATAGGCTTTGAGAAACAGACTTTGATAACTCTCTACAGCATAGCTAGCGGAGTGGCCTTTAGCAAAAGCATAGCTCGCAAAACTCTCGATCTGTGTCCACACTTCCTTGGTGAGCTTAGGATCATAACCCTTCTTTTCACAGTTATCAAAAAAGAGCTTTTCTGCGGTTTTAAATTCTGTTCGTTCTCTATATTTAAAACTCATTCCTCTCCGCAGCACATCAGATTCTTCTAGTGTAAGACCCGCAAAATAGTGAGCCACCTTGAGCACATCTTCTTGGTACACCATCACCCCGTAGGTGTCGTGCAGTATTTTAGCAAGCACAGGATGCGTTTTTTTTCGTGCTTCTGGGCTTCGGTGGCGTTTTATATACTCGCCCATCATACCGCTATTGCTCACGCCAGGGCGTATGATAGAGCTGGCAACCACCAGTCCGCGGTAGTCGTCTACTTCTAGTTTTTTCATAAGAGCCCGCATAGCAGGACTCTCTACATAGAAACAGCCTATGGCATCTCCCCTGCGGAGCAGGTCTTTTATTTTCTCGTCTTTTTTAAATCGGTCTATATCGTCTATGTCAAAAGCAGCGGCATGGGGTTGATTTTGCTTTATGATGGTGATGGCGTCTTTTATCTTACCCAGTCCTCGCTGACCCAAGATGTCGTACTTATATATGCCCGCATCTTCGGCTATATGCATATCAAAATGTGCCGTAGGAAAACCCTTGGGCGGCATACTCGTAGCACCGTAGTATTGGATGGGTCTGTCGGTGATGACTATACCACAGCTGTGTACACTCAGGTGGTTGGGAAAACCATGGATGTACCTGCTATACAGAATACAAAGTCTGCCAAGGTGATCTAAGTCTTGCGGCCTATTGGTGCGTTGTATGTTTTTTATTTCGTCGGCCGTCAGACCGAGCACTTTGCCTATTTCGCGTATCACAGATCTGGCTTGAAAGGTTGTAAAGCTTCCCATCAGAGCAGTATTGGGGAAGGTGTCAAAAATGTAACGAGTAACATCTTGGCGGTCTCGCCAGCTAAAATCTATATCAAAATCTGGCGGAGACTTACGGCTAGGATTTATAAACCGTTCAAAGTAGAGGTCCAGCTCTATAGGATCTACATTAGTGATGCGGAGCAGGTATGCCACCAGGCTATTAGCCCCACTGCCACGCCCTACGTAGAAGTATCCTTGCTTTCTAGCATAGTTTACTATGTTATGATTTATAAGAAAATAAGGAACAAAATCACATTGTATTATAACGCCAAGTTCTTTAGCTACTCGGTCTTTTACCTCTTGACTCACGCCGTTGGCGTACCTGTATTTTAGCCCTTCATTTACCAGCTGATCTAGAAGTATGTTATCTTGTTTTTTGGTTTGGGTAAATGTCTTTTTATTGGCTAGTTTAGTCTTGTCATTAAAGTCAAAATGTAGACTACAGCTAGCGAGTAGTTTCTCTGTGTTTTCTAATAAGTACTCGTACCCAGAGTAGAGTTGTTCTAGTTCTTCTAGGGAATAAAACCTATGGTGCAGTTCACCTTGTTCTTCTACAGGAAGTTTGCTAAGCAGAGCATTTTTATCTATGGCACGCAGTAGTCTGTGTGCATTAAAATCTCGCTTATTCCGGAAGGTGACGGTATTTAGGGCAACGTATCTATCTGCAGACGCATTGGTTTTCACTTTTTGGAAATCGAACAACTCTGCATGGTTGACCCCTATGTATTCATTGCTTCGCAATGGTCGGCCGGGTACATTTTTTATAGGATAAATGACAATCGTACGGGCTAGGATAGGTGCTGTGACTTCTAACGAATCGGTTTTAGCCAACACAGCAGACAGGAATAAATTAATGTTCTGGAACCCTTCATTGTTCTTTGCTATTGTAACGAACTGCTGCTTGTTTCCTGTTCTGAAATCTACGCCCATTACTACTGGCCAGCCGCGGTTTTGGCACTCCAAAGCATGGTACAGACAGCCGGAAGTGCTGTTGATGTCTGTGAGGGCGATTATCCCATGGTTACCTTTTCTGACAAGCCTACTGTTGTAACCATGGGCCACCGTATCTGCCTCGCACAGCAATTCCTTCGGTGACATTGTCCCGTATTTGAAAGAGTAGTATGTGTGGCAGTTGAGGTGCATTGTTTGGTTTTTATTTTTTAGTTGCTTTGATTCTTAGTTTGTATAACAATGTCTCAGAGCATGTCTTTACTAAGCACCAAGTCAACCAAGCCGCTAAGAAACTAAGAGTTCCTATGAGCTGGCACCACATTAGGTTCTCCACTAAAGGGATTACCGCGGCCCAGCCCTTTTACTTCTACAGCTACACTACGCCTCACAGCATTAGCTCCGTATCGATCTTTCATAGCGTCCATGGCTTGATATAGGTTTATGACTCTATCGTCGTCGTTAAAGAGATCTATCTGGTGCCCACCACCAGATAGGTCACCTAGCCGCACACTAACCAGTCGTATACGCACACGGCGACTATAGAGCGAGTCAAAGAGACCTTTAGCATGCCCTATGAGTATATGGTCTGCAGCAGTGTAGGGGATTCGTTTTTGCTTGCTCACCGTCTGAAAGTCTGAGTACCGCAGCTTGATGCTGATATTGGAACATACTCGTTGCCCGTGGCGTAGCTCATAGGCTAACTGTTCTACCATGGCCACTACCATGTCCTTAAGCTTGCGTATATCTATAGTGTCTTTCATAAAAGTACGCTCGGTGCTTATGCTTTTTTTTTCGTGGTAGGGGATGAGCGGACTGTGATCTATTCCGTTGGCTTTTTGCCACATCATTTTACCGTTTTTCCCAAAGGCTTTTTCCAGCAACTCCAGCGGCATTTCTTGTAGCGTATATATTTTTTGTACGCCCATACGATTGAGCATAAAAGTTGTTTTTTTACCAATCATTGGTATTTTTTTTACAGACAGTGGAGCAAGGAAAGGCTTCTCAAACCCAAAATCTACTTTCATTTGGTTATCGGGCTTAGCCTCACCTGTTGCCACCTTGCTTACGGTCTTGTTTGTGGACATTCCAAACGAGATAGGAAGCCCCGTCTCCTTGGTAATGCGAGTACGCAGCTCACTTGCCAGCTTGTATGAGCCAAAGAACTTGTCCATCCCTGTGAGGTCGAGATAAAACTCATCTATGCTACTTTTTTCCACTATGGGAGCCGTTTCGCGTATGATCTCGGTTACGGTTTTAGAGTATTTGGAATATGTGCCGGAGTTCCCCTTTATCACGATGCCATGCGGGCACAGTTGGCGTGCCATTTTCATACTCATACCGCTGTGCACACCAAAGGTGCGAGCCTCGTAGCTGCAACTGGCCACCACACCCCTCTCGCCCACTCCGCCTAGCATAACAGGCTTGCCCATTAGCCGACTGTCTATAAGCCGCTCTACCGAGACATAAAATGTGTCTAGGTCCATATGTACGATTTGTTTGGACAATATATTTATCTTTTTTATTGACCATAATTTAATCTAAAAGAAAACCATAAAGCAAGAAAATGTGGATAAGAGCAGACTGAAAACATGCAAAGAGCTATTCATCAGTGTATTAAATTTTATGTAAAATGTGCGTTGTGTAGTCTGCCTATGAGTTCTGCCTCCAAGCCTCATATACCACTACAGATGCAGCGTTTGCTATGTTAAGAGATCGAGCTCCCTCCACCATAGGAATAGACATGCATGAGTCTGGTTCTTTATCTGTTAGTGTTTTTGGTAACCCCAGGTCTTCTCTGCCGAAGTAGAGGAAGTCGTTTGGTTGAAAAGCAAAAGCGGTATAGAGTTTGTCGGCTTTTTTAGTAGTGAGAAAGTGCCTATCACTTAAAGGGTGTTTTTTCCAAAAACATTCAACATTTTCATATTCAATGAAATTGAGATTAGCCCAATAGTCCATTCCAGCTCTTTTTACTTTTTCCTCGTCTATTGCCTTGAAACCGTAAGGTTTGATAAGGTGAAGTGTGCAGCCTGTAGCAACAGCTAACCTTCCTATGGTGCCTACGTTGCCAGGCATCCTAGGTTCTAGTAAAACAATGTGAAACATATCTAAAAGGGGTAAAAGTACAATCTATGTACTATACTTGTATACTATGAGGAAACATCTAATTCTAATTCTGACTTTGTATGCATTTAACAGCTATGCTCAAAACTACGTGGATATACTTCACTCAGAATTTACAACAACACCGCAAAACACTTTTGATAGCAGTGCAAGCAGCTCAGACTTACAAAAGATAAACGCTAACCTTACGGTGCCTATAGAGCTAAAAAATGGTAACGCAATACTTACCGGAGTGGTATACGATAGGGTAGACACACGGTTTTGGCAGAATAGTGAGAAAATGCCGGTTTCTTCCTATATACTCAAGCTTGGAATGAACATAAAACACTCTGATAAATGGAGCACTACTGTCCTGTTACTACCTAAGTTAGCGTCTCGTTTTGAAGATAAAGTAAGCAGCCAAGATTTTCAATTTGGAGGTTTGGGCCTAGCTAAAATGAAGAAGAGTGAGACGATGAGTTACAAATTTGGAGCATATATGAATGGCGACAAATTTGGTCCTTTCTTGGTGCCTTTATTTGGGTTTTATTACAAAAAGAACAAGTTAGAGATGGATGTGATGGTACCGTCCTATGCCAAGATAAATTATAGCCTATCACCAAAACTAACAGCGGGGGTAAACTGGCGAGCTACCGTAAAGTCATATAACTTAAATGGCAACACTATAATTACACCAACCAATGTATTAAGGCCATTTTATATGCATCACCTGTCTAATGAAGTGGGAGCACACGTAGGTTTAGAACCCATAAAGGGTATTATTATTAGAGGAGTGGCAGGAGTATCGCTTGGCCGTACTTTTAGGGTTTATGAGAATGATGATAAGATAGATTTTGGACTTAGCCTTTTCCGCTTTGGAGACGACCGAGTACCACTAAATACAGATTTTAAAGACGGCACTTTTGGTAGACTAGAGTTAGCCTACAGGTACTATTTAGATTAATGCTTATCTGTTACCACAAGTAACTTTGTAGCATAAAACATATTGTCTAATTCTTCAACAATATAGTTTTCCTGTAATTCAGCTAAAATACTTTTGTGAGCAATAAGCAGAGTGTCTCCAGAAATTACTTTATTCATACTAACCCTGTTAAGTTTCATTTTCTATTTTTTTCAAATATAAAATATGGGGCTCAAATCCATACTTATTATCTAAAAGAATCTTGGTGTTTCCGCTTAGGTTTTTTAGTTTGGTCTCATCACGCACATAGAGCGAAATTCCGTTTGTTTCCCAATTATCAATTAGGTTAAACGGGTTCATTTCAAAAGTGTATGCTTTTTTATAAGGAAAAACTATAGACAAAAGTACGAGCGAAAAACTGAGAGTATTTGGAATGTTAAACCTCTTAGCAATGGAAAATACAGAGTAAGAAATAAGACAAGATAGAATAGGAATAACTGGTGCAGAATACCAAAAACTTTTTGTGCCGTTTGACATTACAATCAGAAAAAACACTGAGCACATAGTGAGAAGAACCCACTCTTTTTTAACCGACCTAAAAAGCACAGGAATTATTAAAACAAACACTAAACCCCAAGCCCAGTGTGACATTTGGCTAGTTCTGAGCAGTTTGAAATAATACCAAAATCCAGGGTCATCAAAACTTAAATTCTTGCTAGTATTATTAAATCTCGGAAACAACTCGTCGTTCCAAACGTAATCTATATACCCAGACTGTAAAGACTCTCGCATTATATAATATGCTAGTATAGGAACTATAAACAAAAGGAAAGCAAAGTAGGTATGCTTGTTTTTAATAAGTCCCAAAAGCTTACAGTCATATAGAAGGTAAACCAGTACAGCAGGCACAAAAACTAAGATTTAAATGCTTTTTACAAAGACACCAAAAAGTAGACTTAAAGCTATAAGATATACATAACGTTTTCGTAAGGTGATGCTGAATAAATAGGTGGCACACACAAGAAGCACAACAAACAGCAACAGTAGAGCATCGTGGTCTCCATACCTGCCTACATGTGTTCCATAAAACCCAGATGATGTAACCATAATAGCTGAAGCCAAAAACCCAAACAGTGTACTATTTGTCATTTTGAAAACTAAAAAGAAAACAAGAATCATAGAGCATAAAGAAGCGAAAACTGATGGAAGCCTAACAGCAAGCTCGTTTACACCAACGCTGTTCATTGATGCTACTTGTAGCCAAGTAAATAATGGTGGTTTTAGATTATAGTTTTCAGGAGCATTATGAAATGTTCGAGTAACAAAGTCACCAGAATAAAACATCTCTATGGCATTTACTGCGTTTCTTGCTTCATCCCAAATTTGCAGCGGAAGAGCATTTACTTTGAGCCAAAATGGGACACTTAGGATTATAAACCCTACTACAATAAGGATGTTATGCAGAGTATTATTGTTGGCCAATAATTAGTTGACTTGGTTTTCGAAATATAATTCTTCTTTTGTTTTACCGTCTTTTAGGCCGTAGTATATTTTTCTAGCATCTACTACGTATAAACTGGAGTTGTACTCTAGTATTATTTTTTCGAATAGCTGTTGTGCAGTAGCGGGGTCATCCAATACGTGCAACGTAATGTTCGCAGACCTATAGATGGCATTGTCTGCTAGTATGTCGTTAGCATATTTTTCATAAATCTTTTTATAAAACTCGTTGGCTTTTTCGAAGTTACCTAGTTTTTCCTGTACACGTGCTTTTAGGTAAAATATCTCATCATTAAGAGAATGATCAGGATATTTGAACGGCAACATATTAAGAATCTGAGTACACTTTTCTATTTGATTTTGAAATAAAAGAAATTCAGCATTTGCATATTCTATCATGGCATCTTCTGTAGAGTCTAGCCCAGTGTTGTCCTGCATGAGAAGAGATAGCTCTATGGCATTGTTGCTAATCAACTGAGTGGTAGCAGTCTTCAAAATGTCCAACTGACTCTTTGCCCATTCAAAATCCCCTGTATAGTAGGAGAGTTTAGCGTTTTTAAATTTAGCCTCCTGACCCAGAGCATCTTCTTTGAACTGTTTGTCTACCTGGCCATACATTAGCTTAGCATCCCAGATGTTGTTTTGCATGAGATAGGCATCTCCAAGTAACAGCTTACACTTGGCTAAAAAATTAGCTCGAAGTCTAGGCGTCTTTGTAATATTTTCCAAAGTAAGGACACCTCCATTCACATCGTTATTATAAAAAATTTGAAGTTCAGCCAACCTATACAGGCTATTTGCAGTGTTAAAATTAGAACCGTTAACGTTAATAAAAGATTCAATTTTTGAGACAAGAAGCTTAATTTCTTCTTTGTTTGGGTTTACACCACTAGTGGTTTTTAAGTACAATGCATCTATCAAACCTTGCTGACCGGTCAAGTAGTAATCCCCGTCCGTTCCCAAATCAATAACATATTCAAACCCTTTAATAGCAGTTTGGTACTCTTGGTTTTTGACACAAAGCTTGGCCAAACTCAATACTCGCGAACCTCTATCATTGTTTCTTTTATCTAAAGAGATAACCTGTCTAAGTGCAGACGCATACTTTTTTTGTTGCAAAAAAGCCTCTAACAATAGCTCATCGTAAACCTGATTGCTGGGATGCTTTTGGGAATAAAGAAGGGTACGTTGTTGGAGATATTTTGCAGCATCTTCATCTTCGAAAACTACATCTAGAGAACGAACCACGTAGTCAAAAGATGTCCTATCTGCTTGCAATACTTCCAAGGCGAAATCGGTAAGTTTATTTGTTTTACCACTTTGGCGGTAAGCGGAGAGTAGTTGAGTATAAAAAGTAAGAACTCCTTGCTTTTTTGATGCTTGTTCATAGGCCAGCAGAGCCCTGTCGTTCATTTGCCTTCTTTGAAAAGACTGAGCAAGAACTACTATTTTATTAGCGTCGTTTACGTTTTCCTTGATTAGTTTATCGAAATACTTGTTGGCTTTTTCTTTCTCATCAAACCGTAAGTAAACATAACCTAAATCAACCAATGTGTTTAACAGAGAAGGGTAGTTTTTGATTTGTTTTTGGACGAGCTTTTCAGCTCCTTTTTGGTTTTCTAGAGCTATCAATGTGCTCAGATAGTTTTCATAAATATAAATAGAACTACCATTGGACTTGTACAGTTTCTTGTAGAGCCCTTCTGCTTTTTCAAATTCGCCGTTATCAAAAAAATGAGCAGCCAATTTCTCGTCTGTACTCTGTGCCCATGTACCCAAGACACTACTCACAAACAGTAAAAATAAATATAACCGCATTTTAAATATAATGAAGTAACGAAGATAGTGTTTCTCTTATTTTAAAGAGTCAGCACAACGTGATTATTCACTTTATTAAATAATAATGCGTTTAGCACAAATAAATTAGGTGAATAGTACTGATTAGAAGTACTTTTGTGCGGCAAATAACATATCCATTATTTGCAATGTCACAAACCAAAATTTCTAAGATCGCATATCAAGGTTTAACCTTTGACGACGTCCTTGTTTTACCTAGATATTCTGAGGTTTTACCTCGTGATACAAACACTAAAACGAGACTTACCAAAAAACTATCTATTAATATTCCTATTATAAGTGCCGCTATGGATACTGTGACAGAGGCGGATCTCGCTATTGCCATGGCTCGCGAAGGGGGAATAGGCATTGTTCATAAGAATATGAGTATAGAGCAACAAGCTCTGCACATCAAAAAAGTGAAAAGATCTGAAAGTGGCATGATTAAGGATCCAATCACGTTGAACAAAGACAACACGTTGGGCGAAGCTCTGGGCGTGATGAAAGACAATAGAATAGGCGGAATACCTATTACGGATGAAAACAATGTACTAATAGGCATTATTACAAATAGAGATTTACGTTTTCAGACAGATCTATCTACTAAAATCGAAGCAGTTATGACTACTAAGGATTTGATTACTGCGGCTATAGGAACAGACCTGAAAGAGGCAGAACAAATACTCCAAGAGTTTAAAATAGAAAAACTTCCAGTAGTAGACAAAGATAATAAGCTGCTGGGGCTAATTACATACAAAGATATACAGAAGGTTACCAATCACCCAAACGCCTGCAAAGACTCCTTTGGTAGACTAATGGTAGGAGGAGCTGTAGGTGTAACAACAGACACACTAGATAGGGTAACCGCACTAGTAGCGGAAGACGTAGATGTGATAGCTATAGATACAGCACACGGACACTCAAAAGGGGTAGTGGAGGAGCTGAAGAAAGTGAAAGCAAAGTTTCCTGAACTACAAGTGATAGTAGGAAATGTGGCTACAGGAGCCGCAGCCAAATATCTTGCAGACAATGGTGCAGATGCCATAAAAGTAGGAGTAGGGCCAGGTTCTATTTGTACTACCAGGATAATAGCAGGAATAGGCGTACCCCAATTGAACGCCGTAATGGAGTGTGCAGAAGCACTTAAAGGCTCCGGTGTACCAGTTATAGCAGACGGAGGCATAAGATATAGTGGAGACCTAGTAAAAGCCTTAGTGGCTGGTGCAGACACCATAATGGCAGGAAGTCTTTTTGCTGGCACAGAAGAAGCTCCCGGAGACGTCTCTTTTTACGAAGGAATAAAAGTAAAATCGTATCGAGGAATGGGATCTATAGAAGCAATGAAAAAAGGCTCTACAGACAGATATTTTCAAGATGCAGAAGCAGATTTGGCAAAACTAGTGCCAGAAGGAATAGTGGGCACAGTAGCTTACAAAGGGAAACTATCTGAAGTGATCTATCAATACATTGGTGGATTGCGTGCAGGTATGGGATATACTGGTTCTAGCACTATCGATGAGCTGCAAAACGCTCAATTCACTCACATAACAGGTTCTGGTATAAGGGAAAGCCATCCGCACGATGTTACCATCACTAAGGAAGCACCAAACTACAGCAGATAATTAGTCTATGCTTTCTATAAGAACAAGCACACCGTCTTGGTAGGTTATTTTTACCACACCACTTTTATGGGCAGAGTTGCTGGTTCCACTTTTCAAGCCAAATTGTAGATTACCATTTTCAATATTATAGTTCAAGTTTTTTGTGTATATCCCAGAGACAGAACACAAAGGGACTAAAGAGAGGGCAAACCCCTCTTCGTAGTATTTACTGTATTTTTTGGGGAGCACAAAAGCCTTTGAATGGTCGTCAATCATCACAATATTGCAGGCACTGTATTTAGCCAATGTCGCAAAATTATTTATGGTATGATCAAGCCTTTTTCCTGTAGCCCAGACCACATTAATATCGTTGTATCCCTTGTTTATTAAGTAGTCTATTGCTTTTTCGAGGTCAGTGTTTTCTTGACTGTCTATTTTGATAAACTCAACCCTTGGGTCTCTAGCTGCATTTGGAAGGCTATCAAAATCACCAATTACCACGTCTGGTTTTATTTGTAAATCGATAAGTCTACTGTAAGCACCATCTGTCACTACTATATGTGGGCACCATTCCATTATAGAGGTGAGTAGATCGTACGAACACATTTCTCCATTGGCTATTATCAATGCTGGCTCCTGCCCTTCTTTAACGTAATGATGTGAAGACATTTTAATGTAATTTTCATAGCAAACTTAATAATTTATAGAGTGTTGAGGCTTTATTTGTACAATGAGAAATATTATACTTGGTATTTCTGTGTTGGTGTTTCTCTCTGCGTGTCGCAAAGAAAAATTCACATCAGAAAGCAACTGGCTAACACCGGTGCTAGAGACTAGGTTAGACTTGGGAGATTTAATCCCTGATTCATTGACATTTGTAGATACAGACAATTCTCTTAGCTTGGTGTATGATGGTCAGTTTGGAGTTGCAGATTTAAACGAAGTTTTACAAATCCCAGATAGGGTAGAAACCATGGAGGTAACTCTTTCTAGTTTAGTGTTGGAGGACCGATCATTTACAGACACCCTTACATTACTAGAACTTTATCCTCAGAGTATTTTGTTTCATAATCAATCTACTACCTTAGATGCACAAGACATAGTGGCTAATGAAGGAACAGTAATAGATGTTTCTGAGGAGTTTTTTAGCTCTGCCACATTCGTAGAGGGCTGGATAGACCTAACAATAAGCAACGACTTACCAGTAAGTGCTGAACTCATGGAGTTTGAATTACTAAACTATGATGACCAAAACGTTGTAATATCAGGAGTCTTCTATAATTTGGAACCGGACAGTACACAGTCTCAGTCGTTTGATTTGGCGGGTAAAACGGTGAACGGCAAACTAGAATTAAGAGTAAAAAGAGTAAAAACCATGGCCAGTAATGGAGATGTAGATATAGATGTTACCAAGGGTTTAAGAACAACCTTCACGGTGAGAGGCCTAAAACCTCAAGTGGCTACAGCAGTATTTCCATCGCAAAACTTGGTAGAACGTTTTGAAGAAACCAAGTATGATTTTGGAGGAGCAGAATTGACTGAGATTGTTATTAAGGAAGGTTATATTCTAATGAAAGTAGAGTCAAGTATTGAGGAGTCTATTATTTTAGAATACAATATCCCAAACAGTAGGGAGAGTACTACAAACAAAAGTGTAAGCAGAACCTGGAAAATACCTGCGGCAAACCCAGGAGAGACTGTTTATCTTGAGGAAAGGTTCCCAATAGATGGTTATCAAATTAACTTGTTTGGAAAGACGCCCAATAGCCTACCCACGTTTAATCACATTTACAATGAATTAATTGCTAAAATAGAATATTCTGGAGTGGAACGTACGCTATCTTTAGACGATAAAATAAAAATAGAATTCGGTCTTGTAAACCTAAAGCCTAAACTGGTTATTGGAGATCCCGGATTGCATGTTATAGAAGTTAAAGACACGCTAGAATTAAGCACATTTAAAAATTTAAACGGGCGATTAAACTTAGAAGACGCTAGCTTGTCAATGGATTTTTACAACACTTTTGGAATTGAAACGAGTATAACAATTGACAAAATATTAGGCGTTAATTCTAGAAGCAATACGAACATCCTGCTACAATCAAATGACAATTTAAGCAAACCTGTGTTTTTAGAACGGGCCATAAACGGTATTGATTTCATACTGTATAAAACAGGTTTACTATTGAACAAGAGCAACTCAAATTTAAAACAATTTCTTGAGAACTTACCTGATAGAGTAGAACCTGAAATAAAAGCCACGATTAGACCAAACGGAACTCTAAACCAAAGTGACTTTGCTTTTGACACAAGTCAAGTTAGAGTTAACCTGAAGATAAACGTACCGTTGCAAATTGGTGTTAAAGAATTTGTTATATCGTCGACAGACTCTATTAGTTTATTTCAAAATGAGATAACCGAGCAAGTCAAAGCAGCTAATTTAAAACTTTTAGTAGAAAATGATTTTCCTATTTCCGGCATTGTTAACCTAGAGTTTTTGACAGAAGACGGCACTGTCATTGCATCGGGCTTTGACAGCACAGATAACGTCATGTCTGCTGCAGAGGTAGATGAGGTTTCAGGAAAAAGTGTATTACCTAGTGAAAGCGAAATCAACATTAAACTATTCAGAGAAGAAATGGCTCAAATACAAAACGCATCACAGGTTAGAATAAATGTTCAGTTTGATACAAAAGATGCAAGAAGATATAAAATGTTTACTGACTATGGTGTCAGTGTTAAAATAGTAGCAGATATAATTTATGAAAACAGGTTATAAGTTATTCTCTCTTGTACTATTCGCTTGCACCATTGCACAAGGCCAGGCGACAGCTCAAGACAGCTTTGTGTTCCTTGGGACAGCGTTTGACGACCAATGGTCACCTAGGTCCATAAAGGTAGAATCAGAGGCCACAGCGGGCTCAAATTCTATCAATACACAAATGTTTTCAGATGTATTATTTGGCACGTCATTTACAGAATCTGCCAAGGTAAAGTACCTAGAGGGAAACCAACTAAAAACAAACTTTTATGGCCATAGCATAAATAGAGTGGAATATAAAATAGACAGCAGCCATGCTGTTTTTGTTAAGTACAAGAGTCAGATAGGGTTCAAGGCAAACAAAGACATGGCTGAGCTTATGTTTTGGGGAAACGCCCCCTTTGAAGGAGAAAACGTAGTTACAGAAAACTTAAAGTTCACACAGGCAAATTCCATATCTGCTGGAGTAAGTTTTAAGCATGCCAGTGGAGAAAAGTGGAAGATAAAAGGATCGTATGGAATAAATTTCATTACAAGCTTAAGAGAAGTAAGTGCTAATAAAGCAGAATTGTATACGGCTCAAAGAGGAAGCTATGCAAATGTAAATGTAGAAAGTTTAAGTATATCTGAACGCAAAGACGGAATTAAAGGTGTAGGGGTTGATATAGATTTTGAATTTGATTACTCCATTGATAGTGTCAATAGTATTAGCATGAAGGCATTGGATTTTAATTTTAACTTTTTATTAAACCAACCCTATCTATATTTAGACACAAGCTTCAGATTTAATGGAATTTCTTATGATTTTGTTAATGATTCTTTGTCCATTACAGAAAAAATAGACTCATCTTATAATGATGTTTTGAATAGAGGAAGAGCAAACAAAAAACTCAATAGTTTACCTACTAGGCTTTCTTTGAGCTGGAAGCGTAAACTGAACCCAAAGAATGATTTGACCCTAAGTGTTCATACGATAGATTTAGGAGTTTATGGCGTAAGCGGAAGAATTGGTTTAGGACACAAGTTCAGCAACAGATTTAAGGTTCTATCATCTTTAGGATATGGAAACTTTTATGGCTTAAGCTGGACTGAGTCTTTAGAGTACCAAACCCAAAAACGTCTTAGCATATATTTATGTTTACAAAACATAAATGCGTTTGTTGCCCCAAAAAGTTCAAAAAGCTACGGGTTGGGGCTTGGACTAACCAAACAATTTTGAAATTCGCACCTCAATTTTTCTCCAAAGGAGATAAGTTCTTCTATTTCTGTAGTGCTCATTAGCCTGAAATATCTGAAGACCAACACGGTGTTTTCGCTGCTTTCTATGTGATATTTGTCATTTTCTTTCAAAAAGGCCCTTAATTCTTTTGTAAAGAACCGCTTAATCGATTTTTTGTCTGGACCCTTTATAGAAAACTTGTTTCCAAAATCATTGTCTGTCTCAAAGGTTACATCCTCTTTAATGGCAAAATCCAGTAGTCTTTCAAAAAGACGCTCCTTGTCCAACTCAAAATCAGGAACATCTTGAGAAAAGCAAATCCTAAGCATAGAAGTATTGTGAACTTCAGCAGCCATTAGTGCTCCCTCATCAAAAGTAATGTCTATTAGCTCCCAACTTACCTCGTCTGTATATTGACCAATGATTCGATTTTTTATATACTCAATAGGTCTTGTCTTAAAGAATGTGTTGGTTTTTAGGTATTCACAATTCCAGTCTATTTTCGGATCAAAATCCCATTGGTGCCCAAAAGAATATTCTTTTAGTTCTTTCTGTCTTTTGGAAAGAGGTTTTGACATAGCCTGAGGTAAAGTATGAATACTGTAGGGGTGCTCACTTGTAGTAAGGTGCTCATCTAAGCCCAGTATTTCGAACTTCCCATTTCTTTCATTTTCATATTCTATCCCCCAATTGTTTACAAACTCCAACATTGAAAAATCTACCAATCGGGTGTGTGAAAAATCAAAAATAATACGGTCTCCATCCGGAACAGTTTTGAGTACGGAACGTAGCTTTAAAATACTAGAGAAGTTAGCAACTCCTTTTATTTTAAGGTGAAAGTGGTCCTCTATCTTAGCTAGATTAAAGAATGGCACAGCTAGGTATTTGAAAAACAGTTTGGCTGGAAGGTGCGATCTCACTAAGTGTATAACCACCGTAAAGATGATACCAATAAGTATTCCTTTGTTTAGATCTGTAAGCAACGTAGCTATTAAGGTCACAGATAATATAAGAAACTGCTCGTACCCTTTGAGTGTAGCGTCTTTAAAGACCTTAGGAGAAGCAAGTTTGTATCCTGTAAATACGAGTATCGCCATTAATGCAGATTTCGGCACC
This sequence comes from Bacteroidia bacterium, assembly GCA_028339355.1. GTDB lineage: Bacteria > Bacteroidota > Bacteroidia > NS11-12g > UBA9320 > UBA9320. The sequence goes on along the minus strand of JAOLBX010000014.1, from coordinate 18,273 downwards.
ATTTTGATAAAGTCCGAGAGTAAGAATACAAACAGCAGTATCAATATTCCGTGAATCATATTGGAAAGACGTGTTTTAGCACCGTGATTTATGTTAACTGAACTACGGGCTATTACCGCTATCACAGGCAATCCCCCAATAGCACCACTTAGTATTGTGCTTATACCCATTGCGGCTACGTCTCTATTAAGATCTGTCTTGCGTTTTAGCGGGTCTATTTTATCTATAGCTTTGGCAGAACCGAGAGTCTCGATAGTGGACACTAAAAACACGGATAACACCACTAGCCAGAATGCCAAAGTGTTCATTTTCTGAAAGTTAGGCGTCACAAATAAATCAGTTATTTTTTCTGGCAAAGAAAAATTTATAAGATCTTTACCTTCTACCAAATTATGTACTTTGCCCAATATGGTTACCTCACCACCTGTTAGATATTGAAAGAGTATATAGAGAGGTATAGCAAATAATAAAAGCCAAATGGGAGCAGGCACATACTTGATAAACTTATTGTTGACATAAGGATGGACCGCTAATATTATTAGACTATTAAAAAAGATAATAGCAATGAGCGGGTTCATGTTCGCGAGGCTATTTGGAATTGCAAGCAGTTTGTCAAAATCATTCATTTTGCCGATTTCTACTCCCAGTCCCGGGTGTATCTGACCAGCTAAAATTATAACACCAATCGCGGCCATCATACCTTGTACTACTGATGATGGTATAAAATCTGCTAATCCACCTAATTTAAACAGCCCAAAAAGCAACTGCATAGCACCGGCACACACAAACGCGGCCAGTACAAACTCCCAGCTCCCAAGAGTTGACATTCCTGCCACCACTATACCAATAAGAGCAGGAGACGGACCGTTTATAGAAACATGACCGCTACGAATAAGAGTAGTAAATATACCACCAACGATAGCAGCTAAAATCCCCGCCATTAAAGCCTCGGGAGGCAAATTCATGGCTAGAGCCACACCGATAGATAAAGGTAATGCTACCAAGGAGACACTGAACCCTGCTAGGATATCATTTCTCCAATATTGCTTGATATCTTGAATAGTATTTTTAATGATGATAGTGTATTAAGAGAAGTTGCCAATATATAACGTTTTTCTGAAAGAATAGTTCGTTATGTATAAAGCGGGTGTTTTGCCATCAATGCATTTACTTCAGTTTTCACTTCTGATATAATTTGCTCATTGTCTGTATTCATCAATACTCGATCAATAAGCTCTGCTACAGTCCCCATGTCAGACACATTAAGCCCACGAGTGGTAATAGCGGGAGTACCTATACGAATTCCAGAGGTCACAAATGGCGATCTTGTTTCAAACGGCACCGCATTTTTATTGATAGTAATATCCGCTTTTACTAAAGTGTTTTCGGCTACTTTTCCGGTTAGATTAGCGTCTTTTGGTCGAAGGTCTATCAGCATCATATGATTATCTGTCCCTCCAGATATTATCTTATAGCCCCTAGCGACCATAGCTTCGGCCAATGCCTGGGCGTTTACCATCACTTGTTTGCAATATGCTTTGTATTCAGGCTGCAGTGCTTCTTGAAACGCAACCGCTTTAGCCGCGATAACGTGCTCCAATGGTCCGCCTTGTGTCCCTGGAAAAACAGCTCCATCCAAAATTGCACTCATCATTTTAATGTTTCCTTTTGGAGTAGTAAGTCCCCACGGGTTTTCAAAATTCTGACCCATCATTATCATTCCTCCGCGTGGTCCTCTTAGCGTTTTGTGTGTAGTGGTGGTTACAATGTGGCAGTGTTGCACAGGGTTATTAAGCAAACCACTGGCTATAAGACCACTAGGGTGAGAGATGTCCGCTAGCAAGAGTGCCCCCACTTTGTCCGCAATGGCCCTAAACCTACGATAATCCCAATCTCGTGAATACGAAGATGCCCCGCAGATAATCAATTTTGGCATCACCTCAAGTGCTTTTGCTTCAACCTTATCCATATCTACACGACCCGTTTTTTCTTCTACTCCGTAGAATGCAGGAATATATAGTTTTCCAGAGAAATTTACTGTACTACCATGAGTAAGGTGTCCACCGTGAGATAAGTCAAAACCCAATATTTTATCACCGGCATTAAGCACTCCAAGCATCACGGCAGCATTGGCTTGAGCTCCACTATGTGGCTGTACGTTTGCCCATTCTGCACCAAAAAGTTCTTTGGCTCGATCAATGGCTAACTGCTCTATTTTGTCCACTATTTCGCATCCACCATAGTATCGTTTACCGGGGAGGCCCTCAGCATATTTATTAGTACAAACACTACCCATTGCCTTCATTACATTCTCAGACGTGAAGTTTTCTGAAGCTATAAGTTCTATTCCATTTTGTTGACGCTCAAGCTCTTGAGCTATTAGGTCAAATACGGGATCTTTCATGACTATTTATTCTTAACGCAAATAAAGGATAATCGATTAAGTTAGGCTATGATTTTTTGTGCACTTAACGAAAAAAGTATAAACACAAATAAACATAAGAACGCTCCAAAAAAGTGAAGCCACAAAATCAAGACTACGCACACCAGTAACATCGCAACTCGCACCACGTTTAGTTGCTTATTTTTAGAACCTACCTTTAGGCTGAAGAGCTTCAGGTTGCTTATTAGCAAACCACTACCAACAACACAAAAAAGCAGGATAAAAACAGGATGTGTTAACCAAATATTTGCTAACTCAAACTGCTCGGCAGCAAGGGGTAGTGCAAAACATGCAAGTGCTAAAGCAGGAGTAGGTAGCCCTGTGAAAAAGTCATTTGATTGATTGGAAATGTTGAATTTTGCTAAACGATAACCGGAGAAAACGGCGATTAGTAGTGGAGTATACATAATGAGATCGTTTAAATAAACAAGACGAAAAAAACTTCCGTTTCCAGCTCCGTCAAAAAACTCATTGCCCCAATAGTTGTAAAGCACAAAGGCCGGTGCTACACCAAAACTTACCATATCAGCCATAGAGTCTAGTTCTTTACCTATTTCAGATGTTACATTTAGCAATCTGGCGGCGGTACCATCTAAAAAATCAAATACCAATGCAGCTGCGGCAAGAAATGCCACATTCACAAAGTTTAATTGAAAGGCAGAAATAATAATAAGCGTACCACACAGCAAATTGGCGAAAGTGAGGAGGTTTGGTATTTGACTTTTTATATTCACTTACGCAAATATGCCTTAAAAAATTACTTTCGCTGCATGTCTAAAGAGTGGTTAGAGAATGTACCAGCATATTTCGATGGGTACTTGAAATTAGTAGGTGAAGATGATATACTAGAAGCGATGCAAAATTCTAAAGCTGAATTTATGTCTTGGGCAAATGAGATGTCCAATGACAAAGGGCTGTATGCTTACGAAGAAGGCAAATGGACAGTTAACGAGGTGCTTCAACACATAATAGATACAGAACGCATTTTTCAGTACCGTTCACTATCAATTGCTCGAGGCGAGATGAATGAGCTTCCTGGTTTTGATCATGATTCGTACGCTAAAAACTCAAAAGCCAACCAGCGGAACCTATCGGATTTAATCTCAGAATTTGCACGTCTCAGGGACTCTAGCGTTGATTTGTACAGCAGTATAGATGAGAGTAATATAAAGTATAAAGGAATGGCAAATGGATTTGTCGTGCAACCTATACTTTTTGGCTATCTTATTTCTGGGCACCTCAGACATCACCTTAATGTGCTAGAGGCCAGATACTAGTTTTTCATTATGGCATAGGCTACTTTACGTACAACAGATCGAGGAATAAATCGAACTAAATTTGCTTGCAAAGCATTCTTAAACCCATGGATAAATACGACCCTTTTCTTTTTCATTTGAGCATAGCCAAACTTAGCAACTTTATCTGCTTTTGGAAATGGACTTGAATCGCTTGGAACTATTTTTCCAAACCCCGCTACTTCGCCAAACTCACTCTGAGTAGGACCAGGACAAAGAGTAGAAACATATACATCATAAGGCTTGAGCTCTTCAGCAATTGCTTCTGAAAAAGCTAAAACATAGTGTTTTGTGGCAACGTATACGGCCATAATCGGACCGGGTTGGAAGGATGCTGTGGATGCCACATTCATTATAGATCCACTTTTTCTGGCTTTCATATCTGCACCAAATAAGTGTGTGAGTTTAGTAAGGGTTAGAATATTAAGGTTTATCATATCCTTTTGCTTTTGCAAATCGCTATCTACAAACTCCCCGTTGTCACCAAACCCCGCATTATTAACCAATGTGCTCACTTGCAATCGTAAACTTTTGACCTTAGCATATAGCTCATTTGCTCTGTTGGGTGCAGATAGATCAAGTGCAATTACGGTTACTTGTATGCCGTATTTTGTTTGAAGTTCTGCAGCATGGGCAAGCATGCTTGCCTCTCTTCGTGCAACGAGAATTAAATCAACCTTATCTTTTGCAAATTCTACTGCAAGTTCTTTTCCAATTCCTGCTGAGGCTCCTGTTATTAACGCTGTCATGTTTTCTAAAACCCGGTAAAACCAAACTTCTGAATTGAGTCTGGGCTCATTTGTGCTCGTTTTTGATTGTATTCTTGAAATGAATTCTCAAAACACTCTTTGATAGTGTCATCATTCAGCAAGTGACTTACCACCACTATTCTTTCTGTTAATATTTCTTCAATATGCTTGGAAAAATACTCTTGCCAATGAGCATATGCTAAACCTTCTATATCAGCAGAAGGCACTCCCAAAAGGTTGAGCTCGCTTGAGGCTTTTTCTCTTTCCAAATCAATAGTATTTGGGTTTTCTATGAATGCGACTAATTTAGTGATTGTTTTCATAGGAATATGTGCATATAGTGGATAGCGAATATAGACAATCTTAGTATTTTTGACTCTATGAACAACAAGGAATTAACTATAGGGAGTAGAGTAAAACATACCGAGCTTGGAGACGGGATTATATGTAGAATAGGTTTGGAGCATTTTATCATTAGTTTTTTCAATGGTGGAAACGAAGAAATAGACCGAAAAACGGAAGATTTAGAAATAGTGGAAGTGATGGAATCTTCTAGCAATATGGTTACTGTAGATGAAGTAGAGGATATATTTTATAGTATGATGTCTCGATATACAGATGCTACAGAACGAGTGCATCTTGCAGACAAGTGGAAAGGCGGATTATTGGTTTTAGAACCCAAAGACGAAAACCTATCGGTGAAAGAAGTTCCAATAGAAACCTTCTTTCATAAAATAGTGATGGTGAGAGACAGACTAAGAGTACTAGAGCAAAACATCAATAGCCATAAAGTACTAGACGACCAAGACAAGGTAGGGTTACAGCAGTACGTTACAAGAATTTATGGATCGTTGACAACGTTTAACGTTCTTTTCAGAGACAAAGAGCAACATTTTAAGGGAGAAGGTAAGAAGTAACCCCCATCTCCACACCTTCAATCAGTTAAGGTTGGAACCATAATTTGACGGCACTTTAAAAGCAAGTAATATTCGATAAATGGTATACCACGCATAGCATAAACCAACTATATAAAGTGTTTTGTGATATTGTTAAAAATTATCAAAGGAGGATAAAACTAGACTAAAAATTAAGGGGTAATCTTTTCTCTAATTTGTCTACATATCCTTACGTCAAAATAAGAATGATTTCAAAGTTTGGGACTTTACGCAGTACGAGAAGATTAAATTTTTCGTCTAAACAAACCTAGGGTCGGTTTCCATTACGGTGCCGCACTGGTCGCAGGTTCTTAATTCTTCAGAAGCATAATACTCCTTAAAACGAGGTTGAAAGTCTTTTTCTACGTCGGTTAGTGGAAATTTCACTTCGTGCAATTTGTTGTTACAGTTGTCGCAAAACCACATTAATCCGTCTGTGTGCTTTTTAGCCCGTTTGCATTCTATCACTAGGCCTATGCTTCTCTCGCTTCTGATAGGAGAGTGTGGCACCATGCTAGGCAATAGAAACATTTCTCCTTCTTTTATTGGGATGTCTACCGCTTTACCGTCTTCCTGTATTCTCACTGTGATGTCACCTTCTAGCTGGTAAAACAGTTCCTCGGTTTCGTTGTAATGATAGTCCTTTCGGGCATTTGGCCCGGCTACTATCATGACGATGTAGTCCCCTGCATCTTTGTATAAGTTTCTATTGCCCACCGGAGGCTTTAGCTTGTTTCGGTGTTCGTTTATCCATTTCTGCAAGTTAAAAGGTCGTCTTATTGCCATTTTTTATTGAATTATTGACGAAATTAATCATTCTCTTGAACATAGGCACGCTCAGTTATTTACAAAACTTTATTGTACGTTTGTTGTGAAAATAAAAATTATGATTCCGACAATATTATTATTCGGTTTAGGCGGTGCTGAAATTACAGTAATTGTGCTTGTAGTTCTTTTACTTTTTGGTGGAAGAAAAATCCCTGAGCTTATGAAAGGCCTAGGCTCTGGGATACGTGAGTTTAACAAAGCGAAAAACGAGGTAACGGAGCAGATAAAAGAAGGAATAAACGAACCACCAAAATCAGAAAAACCTAAGGAAAAATAGGTTAATGGTTTCTAAAAAATACACTTCATTATCTCAGATACAGTTGGATATAGACGCAGGAAAAACTTCTTGTGCAGATTTGGCTACGTACTATCTAAAACAAAACGAAGATAAAAAGCATCTTAATGCAGTTTTAGAAGTTTTTGAGGATGAGACTATCGCAAAAGCTAAGCTAGTAGATCAAAAAATTAAAGAGGGAACTGCGGGTAAGCTTGCCGGGATGTTTTTGGCAATTAAAGACAACATTTGCTATACTGGCCACAGAGTTTCTGGGTCTTCTAAAATCATTGAAAATTATGAAGCGGTTTACACAGCCACTGCTCTCCAGCGTTTGTTGGATGAGGATGTCATTGTAATTGGACGGTGCAATTGCGATGAGTTTGCAATGGGAGCTAGTAACGAGAACTCTGCATATGGTTTCGTGCACAATGCTGCAGATGAAACCAAGGTGCCCGGAGGAAGTTCCGGAGGAAGTGCAGTAGCAGTGCAGGCTGAACTTTGTCTTGCTGCTCTAGGCTCAGACACCGGAGGATCTGTTAGACAACCAGCTTCTTTTACTGGCACAGTTGGTCTGAAACCTACTTACGGAAGGATATCTAGAAACGGCTTACTCTCGTATGCGTCTAGTTTTGACCAAATAGGACCCATTACCAGTTGCACAGAAGATGCAGCCTTATTATTGGAAATAATGGCAGGAAAAGACGATGCAGATGCCACGTCTTCTAATGAAGAAGTGAAATCCTTTTCTCCAAACCCGAAAAAAAAATATAAAATAGCTTATTCCAAAGAGGCTTTTGAAAGCGAAGGACTTGCATCAGATGTAAAGGCCGCTTATGAGAACTTAATAGAAACGCTCAAAGCAGATGGCCACAGTGTAGAGGAGTGTTCTTTTCCATATCTGGACTACATGGTTCCCTGTTACTATGTGCTTACTACAGCAGAGGCTTCGAGCAACCTATCTAGGTACAGTGGAATGCTGTATGGTACTAGAAGCGATAAAGCATATGATATTGAATCTACTTTCAAAAAATCAAGAAGTGAAGGTTTTGGAGAAGAGGTAAAACGAAGGATAATGACAGGAACATTTGTTCTAAGTGCAGATTCTTACGAAGCCTATTATTCTAAGGCAATGAAAGTGCGTAGAGTAATTCAAAACGAAAGCAACAAGATTTTAGAGAGTTTTGATTTCTTTCTATGCCCTACCACCCCAACTACTGCATTCGAAATAGGAGGCAACGAAAGCAAAGACCCCATAAAAATGTACTTGGCAGACATATTCACTGTACAAGCTCCTTTAGCAGGATTGCCAGCAGTATCAGTTCCTACTGAGGAGTCAAATGGCTTGTCAATAGGAATGCAGTTTATGGGAAAAGCATTTGAGGAAATTGAATTGTTGAACATTTCTAAAATAGTGGAAGGCTACTATGCGAGCTAGTCTCACTGTCATATTTTTTTGTTTTCAGATACTAAGCTATGGGCAACAAACGGACGAAGACTTGGCATCAAAGTTAGTTTCTATTGAAAGTGTTTTGCCCCTTGATTACAATGAAGAAGTAAGACAACATATACTAGAGTTTACAGGAACCTACAATAAGAGGTTTAAAAAAATTTTAAAAAAATATGTCACCTATGATAATTACCTGAAAGACATATTTATCAGCTTCAATGTCCCAGAAGAATTAAGATTTGCAGCAATCTCATTGTCAAGATGCGAAAATTTGGTAAGCCTATCAGAAGGCAGAGAGGGATATTTCAAAATGAGATATAGGACAGCGATAAACCATGGTTTGAGCATAACAAACTATGTAGATGAAAGAAGAGACGTGTTACTATCTGCTGAGGCGTTTTGCAAAGAGATCTCTTTAATTTTCAGTAAAACAAATAATTGGCAATCCGCTTTCATGACATATGCTGTGGGTGATTTGGAGTGGCAAAAAGCAAAAGTGCTTTCAAGAGACACTATTGGTGATTTTTGGACCATAAACAAATACCTTCCGTTTGAGTATAGGTCTGAGTATCCTAAGTTTATAGCCGCAGTCTTTTTGGCAAATTATTACACAGAGTATGACTATAAATCAAACCCCCTCACTTTAATGACTGAGCAGGTTCTTGTAGAAAAATACATAACGCTCTATCAGCTCTCATCTAGGCTAGACATAGACAATACACTATTAAGAGAACTGAATCCAACCTATAAAAAAAACATCATACCTAGCGTTGAAAAAGAATATTATTTAACCATACCTAGTAGCAAAGTGTCGACGTTTTATGACCTAGGAGACCAGGCTTACAACTATACATCTACGCCTGTATATACGGGAACTGAAGTGAAGTTTGTTCAAGCCGAAACAAAAAACGAACAAACACCAGAGACGGAAGAGGTTGTTTCAGATAACGATTATAATCAGATTACATATCACGTTAGAAACGGAGACATTTTATTGAAAATTGCAGATTTATTTGACTGTGGAGTCGTCGATATTAAAAGATGGAACCAATTGACCAGTGATTTTTTAGATATAAATCAAGAAATTATTATAAAAGTGAGCCCTGATAGAAAAGCGTATTATCAAAAGATAGATAAGATGTCTAACGAAGAACGTAGGGCGGTAATAAAAAAAGATTAAACGATAAGTGAAACTTGATAGAAACGAATATCTAGAGAGCAGAAGCTTAAGCCCTAAAACCCTTCTTTTGGCCATATTGGCTGTTAATGTTTTACTTGGAATAATTGTCTGGGTATTTCCATCGAACGGGGTGAAACTTGGAGATACAGGGAATTTAAAATTTGTTTCACCAAACGAGCTACTTGGTACTCAGGATAGTACTGCGGTAGATGTAGATTTAGATGAAGTCTTAAAGGGAGTTCTGCCAGATGAAAACATCGAGAATATAGACAAACCCGATATAGTTGAACAGCAAGTTGCAATAGAAGCAAACCTAAAAGAAAAAAAAGACACCTTAGGGTTAATTGTAACATCTAAAGCTGTCCCTGCGTATAGGAGCATTCAACTGCCGCCAAACAATCCAAATGCACTCAAATCTTTACTCTATGCGATAAAGCATGAGAGTAAAAACAAAGTAGTCCGTATTTTACATTATGGAGACTCTCAACTAGAAGGGGATCGCGTTACAGACTATTTCAGAAACAAAATGCAGTTGACCTTTGGGGGTAAAGGAACGGGAATGGTATTGCCAAAAGAACCTGCTGCATCATCTCGAAGGGCAGTTTTTGTGAGCGAATCTAAAAACATAAAAAAATCAGCGATATATATTAAAGGCACTAAGGCTGAGAACAACCAATACGGAATAGGTGGATCAGCATATACGATTACTGGACCTCACAGCAGTTTTTTAGGATGGGACACGACAGTCGTGACAGATTCCAGCGGCATAAGAGAGCTGACTATACCTAAGTTTAGTAAAACTAAGCAAGCTGCATCCTTTATAAAATTCAATATGGGTTATTCTGGTCACGACCTGGCCAAGCAACACACGAGAGTTACGTTAATTTACCAAAATGACGAACACTTTCAAACCACAGTAAAAAGCGATAATTTTATAAAAGACTATGTTTTAAAACCATCGGTCGTCGGATTGGGAATAAAAACATGGAAAATAAGTACAGAAAAGAAACTAAAACTGTCTTTTACAGAAGGCAAATTTCCAAAACTCTATGGCGTAGCACTGGATGGAGAAGCAGGAGTGGCAGTAGATAATTTTGGAATGAGGGGAAGTTCTGCTCTAGGGTTTGACAAGATGAATAGAGCCTTTAACACAAGGCAAATGAAAGCATTAAACGTAAGAGCGATTATACTTCAATACGGCATTAATGTAGTGCCGCATGTGCTTTCTGATTATGACTATTATAGAAAGATATTGGTCAAACAACTTAAGAGTATAAAAGCGACAAATCCAGGTGTTAGTGTAATAGTAATAGGACCGAGTGATATGAGCAGAAATAGAGGAGGCAGGAGAGTTTCTTATTCAAACATTCCATTGATACGGAATTCTATGAAAGAAGCGGCCTTTGAGACTGGATGTTGTTTTTGGGATTTGTATCAAGCCATGGGAGGAGAGAATTCCATGGTAGCTTGGGTTGGCAAAGGGTTGGCACAGAAGGATTACACTCACTTTAGCTATAAAGGTGCGAAGTATGTAGGAGAAATGCTTTATGATGCCATAATAGAGCAACTGAAAAAAGAAGAATAAGAAATGGAACTAAGACCTGAACACTTCATGAAACAGGCCATTAGACAGGCCGAAAATGCCTTTGCAGAAGACGAGGTTCCCATAGGTTCCATAGTGGTAGCAGACAATAGAATTATAGGTAAAGGGTACAATCAAGTAGAAAAATTGAATGATCCTACAGCACACGCCGAAATGCTTGCCATTACAGCGGCTAGCTCATATTTAGACTCTAAGTTTTTACAAGACTGCCATTTGTATGTCACGGTAGAACCTTGCGTAATGTGTTATGGTGCTATAAAAAATGCTAGAATAAAGAACATTACTATTGGTTGTTTAGAACCAAAACACGGATTTTCCAATTTTGTAAATAGCTACTCACTTTTGAACGTACAAAGTGGAGTATTGGGTGACGAATGTTCTCTACTCTTGAAGACTTTTTTTGAAAACAAAAGATAATACGCTACTTTTAAGAAGCAAAAACTACTGTAGGTGAAGATTTAAGGCCGTGTTTTTTGAACACACCCATGAAGATAACCCACAATAAATCTAAGGTATCGACTCCTTGTTCAATCGAAATATTCGGTGCTAACGGTAGCACTAAAATTCAGGGAAACAAATCTATTTTGTTCACAAAGTTGACAACAGAGGGATATACATCTGATTGGATTTTGTTGCATCAGAATTAGGCATCTAAAGACATTCTTTTCAAAACTTCAAGACAGCAGTTCCTTTCAAACCAAATGGCTTAGCATTGGGATGACTTTCGTCAAGATACGTTAATCTATGAATGAAATCTAAGCGGATAAAGCGTAAAATATTTTCTATTCCATAGCCCATCTCCACATATGGTTTTCCGATTACAAAAAAACTGGGATTGGTATACGATAGGTTATTGAGGGGCATTAACGACCGATTAGACTCGCTCATAGTTCCATAAACGGCTTTCGTGTTCACAAAACTACGCCATTTTAATTTTTTGAGGAGAGGCACGCGATTGATTATTAGACCATTGAACTGATGTTCGTAATCCAAGGAAACATATTGATCTGCAGCAAACTCGAAGAAGTCCATCAAATTATAGGACAAACTGCTGCTAAAGAAGGACTGATTACCCCTCATAATAAAAAGTGAAGGATACGGTGCCTGCCCAAAGGTTTTATACCCCTTTACAGTGTATTCAAAAGTACCGAGGTTTCCGAGACTATTAAATTGCCAAAGTTCCAAACCGATTTTGTCAAAACTAAAGTCTCCTCCAAACAAGTTGTCAAAACTCTTTGTATAATCTATAGATAGCACTGGAGCCTTTAGGTTACCGAGACTATATCTACTTGTTCTTCTGTAGATGAATCGCTCTTTATGAGATAGCCTTCCACGGAGGTTGATGGATGTGATGTCAAAGTCAGATTCTATGGCAGAAAGACTATCTCCTGGAGTCGAATAATACCCAAAATTAAAGTCTCCTACTTTTTCAAACTGATAAGATTTGTGCGTTAGGTTTACGGTTTGAGTATATCCTTTAACAAGCTCTTTCTCGCCCCATATTTTTTGAGTAAAGCTTCTATTTAGCTGGTCAGTCCCAAGTAAAGCAAAAGCATCGTAGAGAGCAGAAGTGCCTATGTCTTCATCTGTTAGACCAATAAGTTCTACATCTTTTTTAACAAACAAACCGATTTTAGCCCATTTTTTTCTACTAAGCACATAGTCTGCAAACGCACTATACTTAAACTGTTTATCTCCAAAACCATAAGCACCATAACCTCTAAACTGAAAATCTTTGTGAAACAATGGAGAAGTCTTGAATCCAATTCTAGTTCTCAACCCTTCTAAATTATTGTATCCTAGTAAATAGTACCAAGGTCCTAAATCAATTTTACCTTTAGGTATATGACCTTCTACCGCTATTTCTACAAAGTCAATATAGCTTTTTATAAGTGGCTGGTTTTTGAGAGAATCCACCATTTGATATATCCTCTTGTCTTCATTAGTTATTTTTTCGTGTCTTGCTGTGTCCCAATAGGTTTCAGACATCTCAAATGATTTTTCGGCTACAGTTATCTTATCTTCATAAAACGGAAGCTCATGTACTTTGTTAACCTTTGTGTTTTTGGTAGAATTATAGTACAAGCCAATCATACCTACAGTATTATTGGTGAGCTCTGCGATATCTATTAGAACCCTTGTTTTGTTTGGTAGCCAGTATGTAGGTTCTATTTCTTCAAATTCCTGTTGAATTTTGAGTTTTTCAATAAAATTGAGGTTTGCTTCTTTTGTTATTTCCAAACTCAATTGCTGAATAGCGTACGAAGAAGCTTCTATCCATATCATCCCCGAGAACACCAAATCTTTTGAGTTTTTTGGGTCTACGCGTATTTGATAACAAGGTTTTCCATCTATTTCTACGCTGTCTAACAATGCAAAATGGTAATACCCATTGGCTTGTAGACTTAATGGAGAGATGAAATCCTTATCCAAAATGTACAAGTTGTTTTCGTAGAAATTATACTGCTGAAAAGTTGATCCTAAGATTTGGGAAACATAACTTTCATCACCTACACCTACACCTTGTATTTTGGTAGCTTTTATTACTTCTCTAGTCCGTCTAGGAAATTTTCTAAAGTAATAATCCGAAATGGTTTCAGAAACAAAGACAGGTAAAACCTTTTTGGCGGAAGAGTCACCAAAACTAGAAATAGTATCAAATAGCGGAGCCATTGCACTAAATATTTTTCGTTGCTTAAATTTATCTGACACGTTGTCCACAGCCAGTTGAACCTTGTTATAACCCTCGTATTCGTAGTATTCAATCTTTTCGGGGTTATATTCTTTCGTAAGTTTTCGAGCCCTTTTCATGATGATTTCCGCAGGGTTTACACCTCCAGGTCGTACTACTATTTCTTGTAAAGAGCTAGAAGATTCAGTGAGCGAAAAATTGATGACTTGCGATGTGTTTAGAATCACGGATTTCACGACATATTCGTAGCCCATATATGCAGAAATTAAACTGTCTACAGCCAAGTCTGTATCGATGGTATAATAACCATCAAAATCAGTGACAGTACCTAGTTTTATATTTTTACCACGTACGGTGACATAGGGCAAAGGCTCACCAGATGTAGCATCTGTAACACGTCCTGAAATATTGGTTTGGGCTAATGAATTTAACACACAAAGACATGAAGCGAATATAAATATCAGTATTCTCACAATAAGGTCTCGCAAGTATAACAATAATTGCAACCGGATTATTGTAAAAACTCTATTGTAGCAATATAAAACGCCTCGGGTTGCTCTGCGTGAACCCAGTGACCCGCATCGGGGATACCGACAAACTCCGCTTCTGTAAAAGTTTCTTCAATATTTAACATATCATTTTCGGTGATATAGCCAGATTTTTCACCGTACAAAAAACAATGTTGGTGTATTGATTAACCATTGAAAACCAAGAGTGTCTATCATTTTTGGATAAAAAGCTTCGATTGGTTTAAGATTTAACTTGAGCTTATATCCTGAGTCACCTCTTTCCAAATTCTTTAATAAGAACTGGCGAATGCCTGCGTTCTCTTCGACATTAGCTAATGCTACATCTGCATCTTTTCTAGACTTACATTGCGAAAAATCAATGGTTCTAAACGCCTCAAAATAGGTTGTATGACCACTTTTATACTTCCGGGGAGCAATATCTACTACTATAAGTTTTTCAATCTTATCTGGATGAATATCTGCAAATTTCATCACTACCTTGCCACCCATAGAGTGGCCAAGAATATGCGCCTTTTCTATTTTTAGATGATTCATAAGCTCAGCAAGGTCCTCTACCATTTCTTCGAAAGACATGGTATCTGCATGTGGACTTTGACCATGATTTCTTTGATCTACGGTTATTACATCAAAGTGCTCTGAGAATCGGCGAGCCATGTTGTGCCAGTTATCTAACATACCAAACAATCCATGAAGAATAAACAATGAACCAGAAGACTCAGAACTGGTGCAGGGATATGTTTTGTGAAACAGTTTCATTATTGGTCAAATGTCAACTAAATGAGCTTATAAAAAAACCATCCCAAATGCGGGATGGTTTTTTTCTTATTCTATTATGGTTGGAAAATTTTAGTCTTGTGCTAAGATTTCGTCTTCTGATGTAAACTCAAGCCCAAAAGCTTCAGAAACGCCTCTGTAACAAACCTTTCCGTCTACTATATTTAATCCGTAGCGTAACTCTCTACTGTCTCTACAAGCTTGCTTCCACCCTTTGTTTGCTAGTTCTATAGCATATGGAAGAGTTGCATTGGTAAGAGCCACCGTAGAGGTGTATGGCACTGCACCAGGCATATTCGCTACACAGTAATGAACAATATCATCTATTATGAATGTAGGATCTTCATGAGTTGTAGGCTTACAAGTCTCTATGCATCCACCTTGATCTACAGCTACATCTACTACTACCGTACCAGGAGACATTTCCTTGAGCATATCTCTTGTGATTAGGTTTGGTGCTTTGGCACCAGGTATTAGTACTGCACCTACTATAAGATCCATATGCGGAATAAGGTCACGTATTGTCATCTCACTACTAAAACGAGTTACCACGTTAGCAGGCATTACATCGTTGAGATATCTTAGTCTCGGAAGGCTTACATCTAATATGGTCACTTGGGCACCAAGTCCTGCAGCCATCTTTGCGGCTTGTGTACCTACTACACCACCACCTAATACTAGTACTTTTCCAGGAGCCACGCCTGGTACGCCACCTAGTAAGACTCCTTTTCCTTTTATTGGTTTTTCAAGATATTTAGCACCTTGTTGTATAGCCATTCTTCCAGCTACTTCACTCATAGGTATTAGAAGAGGTAAACTTCTGTCATCTGCTTCTACCGTCTCATATGCTAAGCATACCGCACCGCTTTCTATCATAGCATCTGTAAGAGGTCTATGGCTAGCAAAATGAAAATATGTGAACACTAATTGGCCTTTTTTGATAAGCTTGTACTCTTGCTCTATTGGCTCCTTTACCTTCATTATCATTTCGGCTATAGCGTATATTTCTTCTATAGTACCCAATATTTGAGCACCAGCATCTATATACATTTGGTCACTAAAACCACTACCTATACCACCATCTTTTTGTATGTAGACAGTATGTCCACGCTTGGTGAGTTCTAATGTTCCTGAAGGCGTGAGGGCAATTCGGCTTTCATTGTTTTTAATTTCTGTGGGTACACCTACAATCATTTTCTACATTTTTAATTTGTGCAAAAATATGTTTTTTAAGAAACGGAATAGCCATTTTTAATATTGAACGAATCTATATACCTTTGGTCAATATGAAATCTTTGATTTTGGCATTTGTGATAGTTACTGCGATAAGTTGTACTAAATCAAAAATAGAAAACACTTGCAAAAACAACGGTCTAGAAATTCGTCCATCGGATTACAATAAAGATTCAGCGGTCCTTTATATGGTTAATGCATTCACACCAAATGGAGATGGATTAAATGATATGTTTAGACCCATAATTTGGGGAATTGACATGTCGGATTTCAAAGTGTGTAAGGGCAACAAGGTAATATATACTGAAGAGAACATGGGTGAAGGCTGGAACAGCACCCAAAGCGGTTGGGATGGAACAAATGACGATGGAATAAAGTGCAAAGACGGAGTGTACAATTACATAATCATTGGAAGCAACGCAACAGATGGAGAATTCGAAATAAGCGGCAATGTCAGTTTAATCACTGAGCAAAAAAACAAAAATTGTTTATGCAAATACGAGGACATGATAGATCCCAGTAACGGCTTTGTGGTTCCCTCCGGCGAAAGCTGCGATAGAAATTAATGAACTACTCCACACTCATTGTCTCTTTTCTATAAACCCCCTCTTCAGTTTATATAACTTACCCAAAGATCTACAGATTGGTATATTGTTCTGATAGGGTCTATGGAACCGTCATTCCATATTATACTTGAGAAAGCAGAATCTAATTCTAGGATATTGCTTTCTCCTAAGCAGACTTCATACACATCTGCAAACGAGTTGTCAGAATTATCATTTTAAGGTGTCTACCCACTTATAAGTTATCTCATTTCCTGCTAGTTGTGAAGCAAACGAGTTTTTAGCTAAAAGAAGGAAAACAAAATAAAACAGATACTTGAGAATGTTTTTCATATTAGTTGTCTAATCAAGTCCGTTATCTAACACAAAATGTTGCTCAAAGAACTATTTCTTTAGCTATTAACTCTGGAAGTTTTCCTTTGGCTAGACCTTTTACTATTTCTGTTTCATAGTTTTTGAGCTTGGAAAGTAGTATGTCTTGCACACTCTTTTTTGCCCAATAAAGCATTTGATCCATGCGATTTTCTATTTTCCAATTATTTGCTAATGTTAGTTTCTGATATTCAAATGCCTTTTCCCAAAAAACATCAATACCCTTTACTTCTATTGAGGATGTAGTTATGACCTTAGGAATCCACACTTCATCTCCCCTTGCTGTGACGGCATTATCTGGCATCAAATGCAAAGCCATACTATATTCCTTGGCTGTTAATCTAGCTTGTTTTTCGGCGTCACCATCTGCTTTGTTTATGACTATGATGTCTGCCATTTCCATAATGCCACGTTTTATGCCCTGCAACTCGTCGCCACCTCCTGGATTGAGCACTAAGGTAAAAAGATCTGTGAGTTTGGAAATTTCTGTTTCACCTTGACCCACACCTACGCTTTCTATCAATAAGGTATTGTATCCTGCAGCTTCACATAAGAGCATGGCTAACCGTGTGTTTTTCGCAAGACCACCCAGCTGTCCGCCAGAGGAAGATGGTCTGATATATGCTCTATTGTGCGAGCTGAGCTTGTTCATTCGAGTCTTATCACCCAAAATACTTCCTTGAGTTTTTTCACTACTTGGGTCAATGCTCAGCACAGCGATTTTTTTAGATTTGTCTTTTAGTAGTTCTATACCTATGGCCTCTATAAAAGTGCTTTTACCAGCACCAGGGGTGCCAGTTATTCCTATTCTAAAAGATTCTTGCTGCGGTCCGAAATGATCGATTATTTCGAGTGCAATATCCTTTTTAGCTTGCACAGTACTTTCTGCCATAGTAATCGCCTTACTCAATGCTCTTGAGTCCCCTTTCGCTATTCCTGATATGAGTTGATCTTTTGTCATTCTTCGAAAAACACGCGGTTTACACGTTCACTTACATTGGTTAGTATTTCATATGGAATGGTACCTATGGTTTTGGCAAGTTCCTCCACCCTTGGATTATCTCCAAATATGATTACCTCATCGCCTTCTTTACAGTCTATTGACGTGACATCACACATAGTCATATCCATACATATATTTCCTACCACTTTTGCTTCTTTCTCGTTGATATAAAAAGAGCCTTTTCCTTGACTAAATTGTCGATTATAACCATCCGCATATCCTACAGCTATTACCGCTATTTCTCTAGCACTAGTTGATTTGTTGTGTTGCCCATATCCTACGCCATCTCCAGCAGGCACTGTTTTTATTTGAGAAATATAGGATTTAAAAGTACTCACAGGCAGAAGCT
>JAOLBX010000013.1 GCA_028339355.1 Bacteroidia bacterium | reverse complement strand
CACAAGCACTAATCCCTTCCTAGCCCCGACTAAATGATGGGGACATTACACACATTCCACAAGCTTGAGAAACTTTCTCACAAAGTTTCGATAGATGCGATTTTTCAAAAAAAAGGTAAAAGCATTTTTAAACCGCCTGTACTTTTAGCATATTATGAAACAAATTTGCGTACGCCGTACCCTTGTCAAGTATTGGTATCCGTGGGGAAACGAAAATTCAAACACGCCGTAGACAGAAATAGAATAAAGCGTCAAATAACAGACATCTATCGGCTACACAAGCACCGCATGTATGAGTCAATTTCGGACGACAAAAAATATGCTATTGGGATTTTGTTTTTAGGAAAAGAAAAACCAACTTACGTTTCTTTGGAGAAAAGCTTAACTTTGGCTATTGATGAATTCATCGATAGAAAAAAGTAATTAAGATTACGCTTGAAATATCTCGAACATATTAAAACTACTTACGACCAGATAACAAAATCGGATTATGATGGTACGTTGTGGGCCAAAGTATATAAAATAAATACGGAAGGTTTTAAAGCCACCGTGCAAGGAGTCAAAGGTCTGATTCCTTTTGATAACATGCCTTGGGAATACGAACGTGAATCCCATTGGCAAATGGTAGCTCCCTATCTAATAGGAAAAGCATATGACACTCAGGTATTAGGCTCTAACGAAGACACACTCAAACTGTCTCTATCGGTAAAACATCACTCTTATACTAAAAAAAACTTCACCCTTGGACAGTCGTATGAATGCATTGTACTTGAAAAAACCAAAAAGCATCTACTAGTAGAAACTGGACTAAACTCTAACTTTCGAAATGGGTCACAATATGGTACGGTTTCTATCTTCGACTTTTGGGATATAGAGAACTTTGTGCGAGCTAATGAGGGGGACAAAATCACATTGACCTATCTTGATGAACTTAACTCTGGATTTTTAACGATGTGCGAACCAGTAAAATACACATCTTGGTATAAACAAAAGCCAGAAAAACTAGTAGACACCATTGTAGCGGTAAATGTATCCTATGAGGCTGGAGTCAAATATTATAAAGTCTACGACCATTTTAATGGCGAACTTGCATTATCTCCTATACTCTATGACCAAAACATTCTTGAAGAGCTCCAAACCTATGTTCAGAAATTGAATGACGGCGATGTTATACAATGCCTTGTTCACGGTCTGAGTTCTAAGACAAATGAGGTGATTCTAAAAATACATCCAAAACTACTAGCACTTTTAGAAAATAAAAAAGACTAAACTAACCTTATAGAGTTATGAAGCTATTAAAAGGATTGAGCAGCATTTTGGCCCTCATATTGATGATTCCTATTCGAATCTATCAAACTGTAATTTCTCCATTTTTGCCAGCTACGTGTAGATATACACCAACTTGCAGTGCATATGCTCTAGAGGCTCTACAAAAACACGGCCCCTTCAAAGGCTTCTATCTTGCAGTAATGCGAATACTATCCTGCCATCCTTGGAGCAAAAAACACGGGCACGACCCAGTACCATAGAAGCAATTTCGTCTTCAAAATAGTAGTGTATGCCGAAATATTGAGTACACAAAGCACTAAAAGAACACCAAGGTTTCGTTACCTTTGTGCAAAGCACATTACATTTTGAAAAAATACATTCTCATACTCCTTTTTGGTGGACTAGGACTTATGGCTTTTAAGGCTGAAGACTACTTCGAAATATCCAAGAATCTTGACATTTTTGCTGAAGTCTACAAAGAGGTGAATACAACCTACGTAGATGACGTAAAACCTGGTGAACTCATACGAGCTGCTATTAATGGCATGCTAAAATCACTGGACCCATACACAAATTTCTACTCCGAGGCACAAGCTGAGGATTACCGATATCAGGTAACAGGTACTTACGCTGGCATTGGTTCAACTATACGGACTATTGACGACTATGTCTATATAGAATCCCCAGTAGACGGATTCCCTGCACACAAAGCAGGACTATTGCCGGGTGACAAAATATTAGTTGTAGACGATGTAGATATGAAAGGAAAAAACAGTAGTGAAGTTACTGATTATCTAAAAGGTAAGGCAGGGACATCATTCAGTATGAAAATAGAACGCATTGGTGAAGGTGAGCTTATTAAAACCATTACTCGTGAGAATATAAAAATCAAAAATGTACCTTATCATGGTATTATAGAAGATAAAATTGGGTATCTAAAACTTACAGGATTTACACCAAATGCAGGTAAAGAAGTACGTGATGCTGTAATAGATCTAAAAGAAAAAGGAGCAGAAAAAGTAGTACTTGATCTCCGTGGAAATGGTGGGGGTCTGCTACACGAAGCTGTAAACATAGTAAATGTATTTGTGCCAAGAGGCGAGCCTATTGTGGTGACCCGAGGCAAGTTTGAAGAAGACAACCAAGTATATAAAACACTCAATTCTCCAGTGGATACTGAGATTCCATTAGTGATTCTCATCAATGGAAACTCTGCTAGTGCTAGCGAGATAGTATCGGGCAGCTTGCAAGATCTAGACCGAGCAGTTCTTATTGGAAGCAACTCATTTGGCAAAGGCCTGGTGCAAACTACCAAACGATTGACCTACAATACATCTATGAAAATAACGACCGCAAAGTATTATATACCTAGTGGCAGACTCATACAAAGACTTGACTATGGAAACAAGGTGAACGGTCATGCTGTAGAAGTAGCAGATAGTGCCAAAAAATCTTTTGTAACGAGAAATGGAAGACCGGTTATAGATGGAGAAGGCATACAGCCGGATTTGGCGGTAGACAGGATAAAATATTCCAAATTAGCTCAAAGTCTTATTAGAAATGACTTGTTATTCAAGTTTGCAAATGAATTCAGAAGTAAAAATCCGAGTATCGCTGAACCAATGAAATTTGATACAGATGACGATACTTACGATTCATTCAAATCCTTCATTGCAGATAAAGAATACACTTACACTACACAGACCGAAAAGCAACTGGAAAAACTAGAGCAGCAAGCTACAGAAGAAAAATACTATACCCTCTTAGAAAAAGAGCTTACCAAGTTGAAAGAGGCAATAGAAAACACCAAGCGTGCCGACTTAGAAAATAACAAATCAGAACTAAAAGAACTTTTGGAATACGAAATAGTGAAAAGGTACTTTTTCGAAAAAGGAAAGATAGAAGTAGGTTTTGATGATGATAATGATTGGGCTAAAACCAAAGAGATACTGGCAGACAATAGCAAATATCTCAAACTACTAGGAAAACAATAGTGGAAGTATCTGTCATTGTCCTTTTGGTCGTATTCGGTGTGCTAGGAGGTTTTATCAGTGGGTTGTTAGGTGTAGGAGGCGGCATTGTATTTGTGCCTGTATTGAGCTCAGTCCTTTTATCTATTGGTCTAGATGACCCTGACCTTGCTAAGTATATACTTGCTAATTCTTTTGCAGCCACCTTTTTTGCTGGAGCCATAAGTTCATACAAGCAGTACAAGATGAATTCATTCTATCCAAAACAAATACTGCTTACTGCGATGCTAGCTATACCGACTAGTCTTGGCATCTCCTACCTTATCGCCCACGGTACTTGGTACAATAAAGAATCATTTAGCATCTTTTTTATTGTTCTCCTGGTTTTTATGCTCATACGCTTCATTATGTCTCGAAAACAAATCGAAGAAGGCGACACTTCAATTAAAGTCTATAAATTTCCGATAACTGGTGCATTAACCGGGATCATATCTGCCCTCTCTGGTCTTGGAGGAGGAGTTATAATGGTGCCATTGTTTACTCAATTTGCAAAATTGAACATACAAAAAGCAGCAGCAATTTCTATAGGGGTTATTCCACCACTAATGGTACCTATGATAATATACTATAGTACTCTCTCTCCTTCCCAAACATTCAGCACCTATCAAATTGGATATTTAATACCTGAAGTGTTTCTTCCACTTGTAGCTGGACTTTTGTTTACAGCACCTGCGGGAGTTTCTGTTGGCAAAAAAGTGCCCTCTAAGTATTTGAAAATTATATTTGCCCTCTTAATAATTATAGTAATCATTAAAACCGCTGCTAATCTTGTATAATCTTACTAAAAAAATAGGCCTTACTACATTTCTAATCTTACTTGTAGTAACTATATCATTCGCTCAAAAACCTCATTTCAAAGAGAAAAAAACCGCTCGAAATGTAGAAAAACACATCAAATATTTGGCTAGTGATGAGTTAGAAGGAAGAGAAACTGGTAGTCGTGGAGAAAGAATGTCTGCTGAATATATTGCGGAGCAATTTTCTAAAATAGGACTTGAAACGAAAGGAGACGAAGGGTATTATCAGTATATGACTCTCCCAAACCTCAGAATGGCACAAGGCAACACTAGTCTCATGATAGATAAAAAGGTGTACACGCTTTTTACTGATTTTTACCCAATAAGTGCCTCGTCAAATAATGGGCGATACAGCGGTAAAATAATAAACTTAGGTTATGGTATTGAAGATGAGGGGCTCAATCAAAATGATTATAAAGATGTAACAGTGGCAGGAAAGGCCGTAATCATCGACCTCGATTTGCCTGGAGGAACACATCCTCACAGCAAATTTGTGGTATGGGCTGGAGTGGAGCAGCGAGTAAACTATGCAAAATCAAAAGGTGCAAAGGCAGTTATATTCCATACTCAAAACAAAGACCTTATACCGAGTGGCACTTTAACTAAAACAACAAAGCATCTGGGTATGCCAGTACTTTTTGTAAAAAAAGATTTGAGTGATCTTTCCGAAACAAATGGTAACTTGCTAATAGATGTAATGCTACTAAGCACAACTGCTCACAATGTAGTAGGATATATAGACCATGGCAAACGCAAAACAGTGGTAATAGGAGCCCATCACGACCATCTTGGAAAAGGAGAACACAGTGGTTCTAGGGCAGAGAAACCAGGAGGTATTCATAATGGGGCCGATGACAATGCCAGCGGTGTAGCGGCTCTAATAGAGCTTGCAAAAGCCGTCAAAAAGAAACCGAAACACTTCAGCAACAACAATTATCTTTTCATAGCTTTTACCGGTGAAGAAGAAGGATTACTTGGCTCAAAGTATTTTGTAAAAAGTAATTTATTTATTAGAGAACAGGTTTCGTATATGATTAATATGGACATGGTTGGACACTTAGATTCTACAGCAAAGACACTCATAATTAATGGAGTAGGTACATCACCATCTTGGAAAGAAGCCATAAGTTCTATATCGTATCCTAAAAGGAAAATTGCAAAAATCAAAACTACAGAAAGTGGTATAGGAGCCTCAGACCATACGTCATTTTATTTAAATGGAATACCTGCAGTACACTTTTTTACAGGACAACATCAGTATTATCACAAACCAACAGATGATGTAGAAATAGTAAATTTTGGTGGAGAGGCTTTTGTGATAAGCTATATCTGTAAAATGATGTATACTTTGGATAAAATGGACGAAGTAGTTTTTAGCAAAACCAAAGATGAAAGCCAAGGTAGAATGAAGTTTAAAGTAACTCTTGGTATCATGCCCGACTACGTCTATGATGGAGAAGGACTCCGCGTTGATGGCGTAAAAGAAGGAAAACCCGGTTACAAAGCAGGTCTATTGAAAGGTGATATCATTATCTCTCTCGATGGGCAAAGCATTCAGAATATGAAAGACTATATGAAAACCCTAATGAGCTTAAAAGAAGGGCTTAAAACTACTGCTACTATTCGCAGAGGATCTGAAACTAAAGTACTTAATGTCCAGTTCTAAATAAATAAACTACAATGAAATTAACAGACTATATTCAACCAGATAAAACACTTTTTTCTTTTGAGGTACTACCTCCGTTGAAGGGAAAAAGTATAGACTCACTCTACAAAGCAATAGATCCTCTTATGGAATTTAAACCTGCATTTGTGGATGTAACATACCACAGAGAGGAATTTATAGAACGTCCTAGAAAAGATGGAGGCTACGACAAAATAAGTACTAAAAAGCGTCCAGGGACTGTAGCCATATGTGCTGCTATAATGAACAAATATCAAGTAGAGGCTGTACCTCATCTTATATGTGGTGGTTTCAGCAAAGATGAAACGGAAAATGCCCTTATTGATCTAGCCTTTCTTGGCATAGAAAATGTGTTGGCCCTCAGAGGGGATAATCTTAAAAACGAAAGGAATTTTGTGCCTGAAAAAGGCGGTAACACAAATTCCCTTGAATTGATTCGACAAATCGTAGATATGAACAATGGAGTATATCAAGATCAAGAACTGCAAAACGTTACAGAAACAAACTTCTGTATAGGTGCCGCAGGTTACCCAGAAAAACATATTGATGCGGCTAACATGGATAGTGATCTTAAGTTTTTGAAGAGAAAAGTAGATGCTGGGGCCGAATTCATTACTACTCAAATGTTCTTCGATAACCAAAAGTACTTTGACTATGTAGATAGGTGTAGAGCATTTGGAATCAATGTTCCTATTATCCCTGGCATAAAACCAATCACTAGAAAAGCACATCTCTTAAATCTTCCGAAGATTTTTAATATGGACATTCCTGAGCCATTGGCTAGTGAACTCCAAGATGCTAAAGATGATGCAACTGCCAGAGAGATCGGAATAGAATGGTGCATTCAACAGTGCAAAGAACTAAAGGCCGCAAATGTGCCTGCTATGCACTTCTACACCATGAGTTTCTCTTCTGCCACCAAAGACGTGGTATCTAAAGTACTCTAGCAATGCAAGGCATCGTAAGTAAATCTACAGGAAGCTGGTACAAAGTCATTTTGGATAGTGGTGTAGAAATAGATGCTCGATTAAGAGGAAAAATAAGAACACTTGATATAAAAAGTACAAATCCTGTGGTCGTAGGAGATGAAGTCCTCCTAGATTTTGTAGAGGAAGAATATTCCATTCGTGAAATCTGCGACAGGAAGAATTGCATAGTCCGCAAATCCAATAAACTTAGCAAGCAATTTCAAATCATAGCTGCTAACATAGACCATGCATTTCTTATAATTGCCCCAGCTAATCCTCATACCCCGCAGGGTTTTATAGACCGATTTCTTGCTACAGCAGAAGCTTATCAAATACCAATTTCTATACTCTTAAACAAAAAAGATCTCGACTCTAAAAAAGCGAATTCGCATCGCAAAATGCTAATGAATCTATATCCGCATATAGGTTATAATATTTATAATGTAAGTTTTTTAGACACTGAAGATGTATCCATGATTAAAAATTTGGTAGCTGATAAATGTGTGCTACTTGCAGGCAATTCTGGTGTAGGTAAGTCTACTCTAATCAATGCTCTATTGCCGGACAGTAATCAAAAAGTAAGTGCTATTTCCAAATCATATAACAAGGGTAGGCATACCACTACATTTGCTCAAATGTTTGTAGGAGAGAATGGATGTCGCATTATAGACACCCCAGGAATCAAAGATTTTGGTATGGTAAACATAGAGCCAAATCAAGTATCTCATTACTTTCCCGAAATGCAAGCTTTGTTATCTCAATGTAAATTTAGCAACTGCTTGCACACTGAAGAACCGCAATGTCGAATTAGAGAAGCGTTAGAATCGGGTGATATAAGTGTAACTAGATATGTAAACTATCTAGGAATACTTGAAGAAGTGAACGGATAGATTAGTCGAAGAACAATCTAAAGCAATTCTATATTTTCATTTTGTTGTCGTAAGAAAACATAATTCTAATGACATTCTTTTGACTTTGTTTAACAAAAACCCAAAAACATTAAACAAACATCGTTGTTCACCTTATATAAGATCAATTATAAAAAACAACATGACTAAAAGTATTTCAATTTACGCACTGCTAATCGCAGTTTCTTTTTTCTTCGTAGGCTGTTCGGATGAATCAGATGATGAAACAACACCTACTCCTACTTCCACTTCTAATACTATTGCTGATATTGCTAAAGGTGACGATTTCACTACTTTGGCAGCAGCTTTAGATCGTGCGGATCTAATCTCTACCTTAGAAGGGGAAGGACCGTTCACGGTTTTTGCCCCCACCAATGAAGCATTTGATGCACTTCTTACTGAACTTAAGATAGACGGTTTAGATAAGGTAACTGATGACCAACTAACTCAAATTTTATTGAACCATGTAATTAGCGGTAAAGTAACCTCTGCGGACTTAGAAGCAGGATATGTTTCTACTCTTGCGAATGGTCCAAAAGAAACCAAAGTTTCCTTACTTGTAGATTTAACTTCAGGAGTACTACTCAACAATCGAGCAAACGTAATCACTCCAAATGTAGATGCTGACAATGGAGTAGTACATGTAATCGACAAAGTTCTTTTGGTGCCAAACGTAGTAGATGCTGCCGTAGCAAATCCATCCTTCAGTATTCTTGTTCAGGCACTTACTGATAAAAGACTAAACGCAGATTTCGTAGAAATTCTCAGCGGAGAAGGACCGTTTACAGTTTTTGCTCCAACAGATGACGCATTTGTAGCACTTCTAGGTTCAAATGAGGAGTGGAACGGACTTGCAGATATTCCAGTAGGCACCTTAGAAGCGGTTCTTAAGTACCACGTAATAGCAGGGAGTAATATTACCTCCAGCGAAATCACTGATGGTTCTGAACAAACTACTTTTGAAGGAAGCATTATTAAATTTAACACAGCTAATGGAGTAGTGATTACTGATAAAGGTGGAAGAGAAAGTTCTGTTGCTCTAGCGAACGTTCAAACTAGCAATGGAGTTATACACGCTATTAATAGTGTAATTCTTCCATTAGAGTAATGACAGAAGATATTTTATAGACCAAGGAGCCTGTTTCACAATGTGAAGCAGGCTTTTTTGTTTCTGTTCTATACATACTAGATATTTTTCGAAATAAGTATCAAGACTACCTGAATCATTTTATAATTTGAATTACTAACTTGATAAAACGAAGGCCTAATAATTTCGCTAAAATGTTATTGCTTCGGTTCAATCAATTATCCTTACTCATTAGGTACAATTCTGTCACTAAAATCTATACAACCTAAATAAAGAAATGCCTTTGACAAACATACAGTTTGTATTATTGTTCCACTATTATGAATAAAATAGCATTAATACTTTTGTCCCTTGTTCTAGCACAATGTTCTACTCAATCAAAAACTGAACAAGCTCAGGAATCAAATAATACTGCAAAAGGAGAGATAACAAGTTCTAACTCATCTGATGTAATAGCCATTAAGAACTTTCATTATTTCACTATTCCTACCTTAGATGAACAGTCTACATTAAAAATGTCTGACTACAAAGGCAAAAAAATACTGATAGTAAACGTTGCTTCTAAATGTGGTTTTACTCCTCAGTACGAAGGTTTACAAAAACTGAATGAGCTGCACGGAGATAAGGTTCAAATCATTGGATTCCCGTGCAATCAGTTTCTCGGTCAAGAGCCAGGAGGCAAGGAAGAAATAGCAGCATTTTGTCAAAAAAATTATGGTGTTACCTTTCCGATTACCACGAAGATAGACGTAAAGGGAAGCAGTCAAAATGAAATATATACTTGGCTCACAAATAAAGAAACTAACGAGTTAGAAGAATACAAAGTGACTTGGAATTTCAACAAGTTCTTGGTTGATGAAAACGGTAAGTTCATAAAGTACTATGGCTCCAAAGTAGAGCCAATGGGAAAAGAGCTTCTTGCAGACATACTAAAATAATTAATTGGTGATCGCCAATTTAAAAGTAGCTTTCCGGTATTTTTTGATTGTCATTGTTTCAGTTAATTTAACACTAGCTTACAACACTTCTGCTAGTACAAGTACCAATAAAACTCAAACCTTTGGAATAGATGATAGTCGATTTATCGATCATGAAGTAGATACTTAAGCAGACCTCCGACTAGTTTGGAAATCGAGCAAAAACCAAATCTATAAAACCTTTGATAATATACGATTGGATATAGAGTCTCGAGGCAAAACACTTCTATTTGCGATGAATGGGGGTATGTTCACCAAAGATTTTACCCCATTAGGATTATATATTAAAAATGAAGAAATCCTTTCTCCTATAAAAAAAGCAATATCTAGATATGGCAATTTCTATATGCCGCCCAATGGTATTTTCTATGTCGATAAAGAAGGTAATGCAGATGTTGCAATTACTCAAAACTTTAAAAACAACTCGACCGTGAATTACGCAACGCAGTCCGGACCTATGCTTGTTCATAATGACACCTTAAACTCCAATTTCGGACCACAATCTACATCGTTACATGTTCGCAATGGAGTTGGCATTTTACCAAACGGTAATGCACTTTTTGCAATGAGTAAGGTGCGAGTGAACTTGTATGCAACGGCTGATTTTTTCAAGGCAAGAGAATATAAGAATTTACTCTATCTAGATGGATTCGTTTCTCGCACATTTCTGCCGTCCAAAATATTCGAACAAACGGATGGTCAATTTGGAGTAATGATTGTGGAAGTAGAATGAAAAACCTAGACCTTTTATTGCCCTCGTTTCATAAACTTTGAAACTAGCGTTTCGTTGCCACTATACGCTCTTAAGAGGTAGATGCCATTTGCCAATCCACTTAAATCTACATTTGTTTGTCCACTCTTTAATTCGGTTACCTTCATAGATTGGATCACTCTTCCTTGCAGGTCCAATAGTTCTATCGAGTCTATTTTTTTCTCTTGAACAAGAAGAGAAATGGACTGACCACTTGGATTCGGGAAAACATTAATATTGGATAAATCCGAATGGCTTTTTTCAAATATATTGCCTCTAGCTAGCAGCCACATACGCGGATCGTACCTAAGTTCTGTTACCTTAAAACCCAAATCGATGTCAAACTCTTGCTCAGAATCTGAAAGGTCTACCACAAAAAAGGTGTCCCTCCCTTCCCCTAGTGCTTGATACTCTATTTTCAGTGGAAAAAACGAGACCGAAGGATGCGAAGTTTCTTGCGAAATATCCAGTTTGATTCGCTTGTTGGTTACTCTATTCCAATTAGATAGAACTATCGGAAAACCTTCTTTGTAAATATACCTATCAAAAAAACCATCTAGGTCTTTGCCACTTGCCTCTTCGATTGCCTCCTGAAAATCTATAGTTTCTGCGAAACCATAACAATACTCAGCATTTGCCATATAGTTTCTTGTGCCCTCAAAAAAAGCATCGTCTCCTACTTCCCACCTCAGCTGATGGAGCACTAGGCTCCCTTTATAATACCTTAATCTTCCACTGAAAAGTGATCTGACTATACTGGTATCATAGGCAAACACTGATCCGTCATCCTCGTCCAATACGTCACTGAGAGCGTTACTGATAAAGGCTAAAAACGTAGAATCATCCTTCACTAGTTCTCTTGCAAGTGCATTGGTATAGGTAGCCCAGCCCTCATTGAGCCACAGGTCTTGCCAGTTCTTACATGTAATTTTATCTCCAAACCACTGATGACCGAGTTCATGTGCCATTAGGTCAAAATCCAACGATCCCATAAAACTCATTGTTTGATGCTCCATACCTCCTCCTCTAGCAAACATGGCGTGACCATATTTTTCTTCTCTGAAAGGATAATGGCCAAAGAGGCTGTCAAAACCACGCATCATTCCATCTATCTCCCATCTGAGAATATCTGCCTGGGACTTATAAGACGGATAAATGTAATCTAAATGAAACACGCTATCTCCATCACTCAAATGTATATAATGACTCTCTTCATAATAATTAGACACAGCAACTGCTACAAGGTAAGTAGCTACTGGGTAGCGATGCTTCCAATGAAAAACCAAGCTACTATCTGCCAAAGTATCAACTCGATGCAGAAGTCCTAGGCTTGCAGCTTTATTATTCTTTGGTATCGTTATTTCTAAATCTATAGAGTCTATTTTATCCTCAAGCTGCTGCTTACAAGGCCACCATCCATATGCCCCGTAGGGCTGAGACAAAGACCAAGCTATTGGGCCTGCCAGTTGATAATCATAGCTAAACCCTTTCTGTTCATTCTGACTAGGATCTCCTTTATAAAACACCTCAACGTCTATTTTACTCCCTTGGGCTTGAGAGGGAACGTCGATTAGCACCTCATCATTTGCGTGTATGAAAGAAATGCTAGAATCACTATAAACGACCGAATCCACAGTCATCCGGCTGTCTAGGTCAAAAGCAAACAAGCTAAATTCGTCTTCTAGTGCGACAAGCTCAGAATACACACTCCCGTATATATTGCGAAATGCTGGATTCGGGTCAATGTTCAATTTTAGCTTCTGGTAAACAATATCATATGCTTGGCCACTACGCTTCGATTTGAAGTTTTTCTTTGCTATAAAAGACGCTTTCTCCCCTTTCACAATAGCCTCCATTACTTGAGCACGGGTCATGCTAGCAAGTATTATAAAGGCTAAAAAAGCTAATTTTCTCATTGAGGAACTACAAACTTATGTAACCACGTGATTTGTTAGTCGATTTTCTCCATCATATTTTAGTATTAATATGTATTTTGCCACCCTTATGAACAAATTTTCATTCATCTCAGCGATATTAGTAAGTAGTCTTTTCCTTTTTCAGTATCAACTGAAAGCACAAGACACCCTTCGAAACAAAAAAGATGGCAATTACATCTTTACAATTAAGAAAGATATAGAAGCCAACGAGGTTCAAAATCAAAATAGAACAGGTACTTGCTGGAGTTTTTCAGCTCTTAGTTTTATGGAAAGTGAACTAATGAGAATGGGCAAAGGCACTCATAAACTCAGTGAAATGTATATAGTGCGTAAGGCATATGAAGACAAAGCTGAAAACTATGTAAGAATGCATGGTACTGCAAATTTCAGTCAAGGAGGTGCTTTTCACGATATTCCACACGTGATAAAGAAATATGGTATCGTTCCACAGGAAGCATACAAAGGACTTGACTATGGTCTAGACAAGCATAACCATAGCGAGATGGAAGCCGCTCTAAAAGGGATACTAGATGCAGTAATAGCAAACAAACAAGGTCATCTCACTACCAGTTGGGAAAAAGCATTCAATGCGGTCCTAGATGCGTATTTAGGAGCTGTGCCAACTAATTTCACATACAAAGGTGCAAGCTATACTCCTATGAGTTTTGCTAAAAGCTTGGATATGAACATGGATGATTATGTGATTATCACTTCATTTACCCACCACCCTTTTTACACAAATTTCGTTTTGGAAGTGCCAGACAACTGGATATGGGCAAGTGCTTATAATTTACCTATGGACGAGATGATGAGCTTAATGAGATCATCTGTAATGAGTGGTTACTCTATAGGATGGGCAGCAGATGTGAGTGAAAAAGGATTCAGTTTTAAAAATGGACTGGCTATAGTGCCTAAGAATGATGAAGATCTAAAAGTAAAAGGAAAAGACAACAAGCATTTCAATGATGCGGGTGCAGATAAGTCTGGATCTCAATTTGACTCTCCAGGAAAAGAACTCGAAATAACGCAAGAGCTGCGTCAGTTAGGGTTTGATAATTACCTTACTACAGACGACCATGGGATGCACTTCACCGGAATAGTATCTGACCAATTAGGTAATGAGTACTTTATCGTAAAAAACAGCTGGGGAACGGACCACAATGACTGTGACGGGTATTTCTATGCCTCTATGCCATACGTGGCATACAAAACAATGAATTTTATGGTACACAAAGATGCATTACCTAAAAGTTTGAAAAAGACGATGGGAAACTAGGGTTTTATTGCAGAAAAATTTTCACAAGGTGGTTTGTTTGGAGCAAGCTGCCTTTTTTTGTTGAATTTAAACTTTTCCTCAAGCTCAAGCCTTTAATAAAAAAGAAGGATTGCCCCCTTTATTTATAATGCAAAACGAGAAAATCACGTCAAATGAGTTTTCGACAATCCAAGCTCTTGAGCTCTACGAATAGTTATCCTTTGTAATAATTCCAGTACACCCTACCTAAGGTAGACAAATAGAACCGTCAAAACCACTTCTATTTTTCAATAATCCAATTCACACACCGCACCTGTTTTTCTGGCGTTTCATGACGTCGTTTTACGATTTCTATATCGTTGCTATATGAGATAGAATACAGTCTGAGTATCTCAGTAATTTTATCAAGTCTTCGCTTAGTTATCTCCATTTGTGATTTATACTTTCTGAATGGCCCTAAAGCATAGCCCAGTAAGCTAAAACCTGCCACTAGTACTATCAAAGGTAAAGTTGATAACCAGCCACTTTCCCAAAGAAATCTGTGCAAAAAATAGGCTCCGCCCATAACGACTACCCCGAGAGTCAGGTAAGTATATAAATTTAGCATTACATCACCTTTCGAAAATTTCACCGTTTCATAGGATTCAATAGCATTGCTTAATTTTACTCGCAATGTTTTATCGTATTTTTTGTCATAGCATTTGCCATTAAATCTCGGTTTCTCATTAATAAGTGAGCACACAGGCCCTTTTCCAGGAGCTATTTCCATATGGTCACAGAGCTGACAATGGTCTATAGGTTTTATCATTTGTCTCAAAAATATAAAAAACCAACACCTCAGCTACACAAATGTGCCCAAAATACTATGTCACTTTTACTCATCCTAGTATTCCTTTTTTTCTACCTTTGTGTCACACTTGACAAAGCACATTCTCATATTCAGTTTCATTGCCTTATTTGCGGTAGCATGCAACCAAAATGTAATGGTAGATAGATATCACGATATCCCTGAGAATGGGTGGCAATATGAGCATATAGTAACCGATAGTTTTGAAATAAGTGAACCGGGATACTATCACCTTATCTCTGCCAATCTGAGAATAACGGGTGACTATCCTTATGCCAACATTCACCTTAAAGTGGATATCACTAGCCCCGACGGAAAAACGACAAAACACAAAGTGCCAGTAGAACTTGCTGAGAAATCAGGTAAATGGCTAGGGAGTGGACTTGGTGACATTGTCACTTTTCAGACACCCATCTTTCACCGAAAATTTTTAAACCAAAAAGGAAAATATACGTTTGAAATAACTCAGGACATGCGGCTTGAGACATTACCTAGTGTAGTAGCTGCCGGCATTCGTGTAGAACAACAAGAAGAAATTTTTTAAAATCAATATGAATAATTATGACGTAGCTATTATAGGGTCAGGACCCGGAGGATATGTATGTGCTATACGATGTGCACAGCTAGGATTGAAAACTGCTATAATAGAAAAATATAGCACTTTGGGTGGTACATGTCTCAATGTAGGTTGTATTCCAAGTAAAGCTATGCTTGATAGCTCGCACCAATATCACGATGCTATACACAAGTTTGCAGATCACGGTATCAACATCGGAACTCCAAAAATTGATTTTAAGCAAATGGTCGCTCGCAAGCAAGGAGTGGTGGATCAAATGACCAAAGGCGTTGATTTTCTAATGAAGAAAAACAAAGTGGACGTATACACAGGAATGGGCTCGTTTCTAGATGCAAATACACTTAAGATAGAAGGTGAAAAAACAGAATCGATATCTGCAAAAAATATCGTAATAGCTACCGGTAGTAAACCTACTAGTTTCCCTGGTATGGAGATAGACAAAAAACGTGTCATCTCATCTACTGAAGCTCTCGAACTTAAAGAAATCCCAAAACACCTTATCGTTATCGGTGGTGGAGTAATCGGCTTAGAACTGGGATCCGTGTATCACAGACTAGGGTCGGCCGTAAGCGTAGTAGAGTATGCTCCTAGTGTAATATCTACTATGGATGCAAGTCTAGGTAAAGAAATGGGGAGAGTGCTAAAAAAACAAGGAATCAAACTTCACTTAGGACACAAAGTTACCTCGGTGACTACTAAAGGAAAAACTGTAACAGTAAAAGCTGAAGGCAAAAAAGGTGAAGTTACATTAGAAGGTGATTACTGTCTGGTTTCTGTAGGTAGAAGACCATACACAGACGGTCTTGCTGCAGAAAATGCTGGTGTAAAGCTGGACAACAAAGGTAGAATAGAAACCAATGACCATTTGCAAACTAACATGCCAAACATATACGCAATTGGTGACGTTGTGAAAGGTGCGATGCTCGCTCATAAAGCAGAGGAAGAAGGTGTCATGGTAGCAGAAATACTTGCAGATCAAAAACCACACATCAATTATAACCTTATCCCGGGAGTAGTATACACTTGGCCAGAAGTAGCAGGAATAGGGCAGACTGAGGAACAACTTAAAGAGTCTGGTGTTAAATATAAAGTAGGTCAATTTCCGTTCAGAGCAAATGGCAGAGCTGTAGCTGGAATGGATCTAGATGGTTTTGTTAAAATTATCGCAGATGCTGAAACCGATGAAGTACTCGGTGCTCATATGATAGGACCCCGTGTAGCGGATATGATTATGGAAATAGCTGTTGCTATGGAATTCAGAGCAAGTGCTGAAGACATTGCTCGTATATGCCACGCTCATCCTACCACTAGTGAAGTGACAAAGGAAGCTGCATTAGCGGCTACCGCCAACAGAGCCCTTCATTCTTAAATTTTATATTGAAATTTTAACTTGGCAGGGACTTAGTCTAATTCCGCATATATTGATAGAATGAAAATATTTGCTAGAGTAATACTTTCTTTTGTTTCTATCATTTGTATTCTGAATGTACAGGCACAAGAAATATCCAAGTACGATACTAAGGTGTATGGATATTTTTCTCTCGGAAACGGAATCGCCGGAGGAGCAGGCTTAGATTTATTTGACTCTATATACAACGAATCCAAGGTACGTACCCCAGTATTTAGCCTTGGAGCGGATCATATGATTAAACCTCAATTTTCAATAGGTTTTATTGCTGCATACCAAAAAATTAATGTCAGTGTTTCTGATTCCTTTGCAAACTTCTTGGAAGAAGGTAATGTCAATAGAGTGTACATCGGATTTAGAGGACTTTGGCACTATGGCAAGAAGGACAATGTCGACATTTACTCGGGCTTCAAACTAGGAACAGTAACGTTTAGCACTGGGACTATTAGCGGTCCTAATGCTGCAAAATCTATTTTGGAAAGAGAAAATAATAGGACAAGATACTCTTTAGGATTCATACCCATTGGTGCTCGATTTTTGATCAACGAAGACTTTGCAGCTCACATTTATTATATCACCCAAATGCAACGCCATTGTGTACAACGAAGAAGCGGACGTATTTAAATATACCTATAAAAATGAATTTGGTTATTTCACCGCAGACGGCAAAGTAATCTGGAATGTAGATTAAGCTCTCGCCAATCCGCCTAGGATACCATTTAAGGTTTCACTTGGACGCATTATTCGGCTTGTTTTAGACTCATCTGGCATATAGTATCCTCCTATATCAGCAGGATTACCCTGCACAGCTATCAACTCCTCGTTTATACGTGCTTCATTGCTTCCTAATAATTCTGCCAAAGTGCCAAATCGTGATCTAAGGTCTGCATCATCATTCTGATTGGCTAGAGCTTCTGCCCAGTACATTGCTAGATAAAAATGAGAACCTCTATTATCTATACTTCCTAGTTTACGTGCTGGAGATTTATCGTTTTCCAGAAATTTTTCTGTGGCTATATCCAAGGCATCTGCAAGAACTTTTGCCTTAGGATTATCATATCGCTCACTCAAATGCTCCAACGATACCGCCAATGCTAAAAACTCTCCAAGAGAATCCCATCTCAAGTAGTTTTGCTCTACCAACTGCTCTACGTGCTTTGGTGCACTACCTCCTGCTCCTGTTTCGAATAATCCTCCACCATTCATCAGTGGAACTATACTTAGCATTTTAGCACTTGTTCCTAGCTCTAAAATAGGAAACAAATCAGTCAAATAATCTCTTAAAACGTTACCTGTTACTGAATTTGTATCTTCACCATTCTTCAACCTTGCAAGCGTGTAATGAGTAGCTTTCTCAGGACCCATTATTTGTATATCAAGACCATTGGTGTCGTGGTCTTTCAGATATATATTCACCTTAGCAATAAGCTGAGCATCATGTGCTCTCTCCTCGTCTAGCCAAAAAATAGTTGGCCACCCTGTAGCTCGGGCTCTATTGACTGCAAGTTTTACCCAATCTTGGATTGGTGCATCTTTCACTTGGCACATTCTCCATATATCTCCCGCTTCCACATCGTGGCTTAGAAGAACATTACTATTTGCATCTATTACTTCTACCTTGCCATCGGCTGCCAATTCAAACGTCTTATCATGACTTCCATACTCTTCTGCTTTTTGAGCCATCAGACCAATATTGGGCACCGTACCCATAGTAGTCGGGTCAAATGCTCCATGCTTCTTACAAAAATCTATAGTAGCACTAAATACAGATGCATAACTGCTGTCTGGTATGATCGCATTGGTATCTCCTTCTGCTCCTGCCTTATCCCAAACTCTACCGCCATTTCTTATCATAGCTGGCATACTCGCATCTATAATCACATCACTTGGCACATGAAGATTAGTGATACCCTTATCACTATTCACCATACTCAGGTTGGGTTGAGTTTCTATTACTGCCGCTATATCTGCTTGTATTTCTGCTTTCTTAGCTGCATCTAGTTCGTTTAGCTTACCTACTAAGTTACCAAATCCATTATTTAGATTTACATCTAACGCAGCAAATGTATCTCCGTGTTTCTTGTACAACTCATCAAAATAAACTCTCACTGCATGACCAAATATGATAGGGTCAGAAACCTTCATCATAGTAGCTTTCATATGTAGAGATAATAGTGTGCTATCCTTTTGAGTATCGGCTATACAGCTTTCTAAAAATGCCATAAGAGCCTTCTTACTCATAAAAGTAGAATCAATAACCTCTCCCGCTAGAAGTGGGCTGGCTCCTCTTAGTTCTGTTTTATTGCCTGAAGTATCTGTATGTACTATCGTAAATGTAGTAGCCTCAGATATAGTAGTAGATTTTTCATTGTGTCTAAAATCACCTACATTCATAGTGCTAACTTTGGTCTTGCTATCTGCGGACCACTTACCCATTCTGTGTGGGTTTTTCTTAGCGTAATTTTTCACTGCCTTAGGTGCTCTTCTGTCTGAGTTCCCTTCTCTGAGCACAGGATTCACAGCACTCCCTTTGCACTTGCCGTACTTAGCTGCTACTTCCTTTTCTTCTGCAGTAGAAGGATTATCAGGATAGTTAGGGATATTATACCCTTTAGCTTGAAGTTCTTTTATAGTCTCTTTAAGCTGAGGGACTGATGCCGAAATGTTCGGAAGCTTAATAATATTTGCCTCAGGTGTTTTAGCTAATTCGCCTAATTCTGACAAGTGATCTCCTATGCGTTGTTCTGGGTCAAGATGCTCTGGGAACTGACTTAAAATCCTTCCCGCTAGAGAAATATCTCTTGTTTCTACTTCTACTCCTGCTGCACTCGTAAATGCTTGCACTATGGGTAAAAATGAAAACGTAGCTAACATTGGAGCTTCATCGGTCTTGGTATATATTATTTTCGGCATGAAATGGTCCTTTTTTAAGGATGCAAAAGTATAGGTTTTTTTGCTTTTTAGTAAGCTAGAAACTCAATAAACATTCGCTCCTATTTATACTCTCAGAAAAATAATGTTTTTGACAAAAAAGAAAAAATTATTAGATTAACAATGAAATACAGTTTAACACCTTTGATTTTGATTATACTTATTCTTTCAAGTTGCTCGACTATACATAAGAACGGATATCATCAAAGTAGAAAGTATAGTTCTAAGACTATAAGTTTCAAAAATAAATCGAAAATAAAAGAGTCAGAAGAAGAACGATTATCTTTTGACTTCTCAAAAAAGGTTAGAAACAGCACTCCAGTTGAGAAGTCTCAAAAACCCTCCGAAGTTGATTTACATCTTAGAAATTATAAGCAAGTTTCGGCCTATAACTCCGAGTACATTCACATTCCAAAGAATAGAGATAAATCAAATTTTCAATCCAATGCTGTAAAAAAAATAAGTGCCGTTTCTCTCAATAAAACGGACAGAACACTAGTCAATAATTCTGCAAGAAAAAACTATCATAAGAATTTAGAGCCTACACCAAATGAAAACAAAGGAGACCCTCGTTTTGCTAAACTAGCATTGATCACGTTTTTATTATTCATCGGACTTTTCTTTATCGGCGTCGTCTCTTGGAATAACCCTGTTGTTATTGTTTCGATTGCTCTATTGGTTGCAACATTAGTTTTGGCTGCAATAAGTTTCTTTAAAAACAAATCTATCCCTAGCAAAGAACGCCATACTATCGTTCGTGCAGTAAACATTGCATTAATAGTAGCACTCTCGCTTATAAGTTTACTACTTACCTATATAGTAACGGGTTAGCTTCACTTCTATCTCATCAAAAAATATTTTTTATTAAAAACAATACTTTTTAGTGTCCTAATATCTTTAAATATTAAATGAAAATCAAATCTCTATCTTCACCTAATAAAAACTAAATATCTGCTCAGCCTTTTGTTTCTTCTTGTTCTTTCAAGTTATGCTACGGTTAACAAAAATGGGTATCAGTAAAGTAGAGAGTACAGCTCAAAATCTATAAGCTTAAAAGTAAATCAGGGAAAGATGACTGTCCATTAATAGCTTAGAACATAATACAAAAAAACTCCCTTTGTAGAAACTCTAAAACGCAATAAATGCAGGGACAGTTTCCTCCAAACAAACTAATAGGCAATTTATCAATAATAATGCAAGAAAAAGTTCACATCAGCAGTTAGAGCCCACATCAAATAAAAAGGAAGGAGACCCTCATTTTGCTAAGCTAGTGTTACTTGCACCATCATTAATTCTACTTTCATTCCTTTTAGCATTTTTTCGGGTATTCAGATTTGGTATTCCCAGTGACAGCTGTTCTAATAACTATCGCTGCAGCCTCAGTAATCATTAGCTTTTTTTAAAATAGAGATATTCCCAAAGAGGATTGATATAGTAGCGTAAAAAGGATGGCCATTTTATTACTCTTAGCACTTTCAAGCCCAGTGGTATTGTTTTTTGTCGGATTAGCTCAGTTATATTCATAACCTTTAACGGATTAGGCATCTTAATTTGATCCTGTTTCAAATCATAATTTAGCTAATTTTTTATGTCTATACTCGATTTTACAACTCGATAATCTTCAATTTTTTGTCTATACTAAAAAAAACAATAGATTTGGTTCGTTTTAATCAAAAAAACAACAGAATGAAGAATATACTGACAGTAGTAGCCATATGCATTTTTAGTTCAGCCTCATATGCTGGAGAACCAACTGCCAAGGTAAAAGTTGGAGAACCAAATGTAGCTAATAAAACTATGATTCCAACATCTCTTATGCCTACAAAAATAGATTCTAGGAGAAATAGAAATCACTTTCATAAAGGTATACAATTAATCAGTCTAGGATATGGCGTGCCCAATATGGGAGGGCTCGTTTTCAAGGCAATAAAAGACGGCAATCCAGACGCTAGTGCTTCTGGTATAGGACCCATTTACCTAAAATACGAGTATGCAATGACTAACAACATAGGGTTAGGATTGGTGACCAGATATACATCCAGTAATTTGGAGTACCCTGTAAAAAGTACGGGTTATGATGTCAATGGAAACCCAACTGTCGAAGACTCTACGTATACCTATGGTCAATCTATAACATCTGTAGGTGCTATGGCACGATTCAATTATCATTTTTCTACCTCTAGAAGGTTTGATCCTTATGTAGGCATCGGATTAGGCTATGGGTACAGTAAAATAAAACTAGATCTTGGAGGTGACCTTAAAGGATTAAACACAACCGTAAAAAGTCCAATACCATTAGCCACCGAGCTTACAATCGGAGCACGATACTTTTTCTCTTCCAAGATAGCGGCATATGGTGAATTAGGATTTAGTCAATCAATTGCAAATCTTGGCTTGTCCATAGCATTTTAGTTATTAATTATAGTTTTTAACAAGACTCTTTGCGGGGTCTAGATTCTATTGACCCTATTTTCTGTGCATTTATATGTTACTTTGTCTGTAAACAAACGTCTAACAATCAAGATGAAAAATATACTTATGCACCTCTGCATCGGTTTTGCGACTGCTAGCCTAGGGCAAGAGAACAAAAAACCCGCTCCTTATAATGTTGGGGATCACTATTTTCAACTAGGTATAGGTTATCCAAACCTAGCCACTATAGCGGTTACTGCGTTGAATCAACTGCAAGATTATACAAAGGCCGCAGAGCCTGGTCGATCTATTCCTCAGATTACCTTTAGCTATGATTATGGCCTAGATAATAGACTGTCTCTGGGAATATTTGCTGGCATTTCTCAAGCTACAACA
This sequence comes from Bacteroidia bacterium, assembly GCA_028339355.1. Taxonomy (GTDB): domain Bacteria; phylum Bacteroidota; class Bacteroidia; order NS11-12g; family UBA9320; genus UBA9320. Next base: position 20,199 of record JAOLBX010000013.1, on the reverse strand, counting down.
CCTTTGTTTTCTCTAAGTAACATCTTATCGGATGATTACGATGACTACTTAAAAGGAATTAACGTACCTGATTTTTTACAAAAATATTTTGATGGCTCTTCAGGAATTGGAGACTTTTTAAACCAGGATATTCAATATCGTTTAACCTCTTTTAGTTTTGGTGGTAGAGGAATAACCCATCTACATAGAAGTGAGACCGTGGATATGTATGCTCGAGGTCAGATAGGTTTTAGTATAAATAAAAAATATAGCATCAGACAACGAAGGAGCTACACTTGATAGAGAAATAGCGTACCTGTACCTAAAATTAGTTTAGGAGATCACTTTGGGCTGCAATACTATTTCAATGACAACTGGGGTGCTTATGGCGAAGTAGGGTATAGTACTACAGACATTATACAAGCAGGAGTCAGTTATAGAATCTTGAAACCGAAGGAAGAGAAAAAAGAAGATTAATTAAAGTTGATTGTTTTACCGTAATCAAATGCTTTTGATTTCTTATTGCAATCTGCTGATGACAACAGAAAATATTTTGTCGTCTGTCTCTTGAAACTGAGACCCTTTAGATACTGGATTTTAAATAATCATCAATCCACCCTCATCATTACTTACTTTTACCTCCCAAGTACGGTCAGCAAGTAAATGCACGGTTGCTAAAAAAGAATCGTATGGCATTCGTTCTCCCCATTCATCCGGCGATATAAAAGACAGTATCTTACCACCATCCTTTTCGTATAGATGATAATTCTCGCCGATTTTTGGAGTAAATTTCATTTCTGCTTCATATATCCCATAGGATACTTGAAGGCGTGCTTCTATTTCTCGCACTTGCTGCATTATTGTATCCGCCTGTTTGCGAAGCATTGCTATCTGTTGATTTGCTTGCTTTTGCATTGTCTCAACAGCACTCGCCTTTATCTTGCCTTTGTTCTCCGCTTTTATCACCGGAGAGGACACTATAAGTGGAATAGGAGAGAATTTTGCTTCTCCTTTGTAGTATTGACTATCTTTTTTTTCCTCGGGCATCTATACAGTAAACACAATATTACAAGATAGGTTCTTAAATTTCTGTTTAAAAAGCCAACATTTTTAAATCTTACAAAGACACTGTTTAGTATTGCTCCTTAGAAACCAAGAGAACATGAAATTAAATCTGGAAGATTTAGCATTCTAGAAACCCCTTGGCGGATTGTTTACCCTTGTGCTATAGGCTATTTTCTATAAATCACTTTCAGTAAGCTACGATAGAAATAGACTAAACATGGCTTACTAGCCCCAAATAATTAGAGATACCATTTCGGCACAGGAGAACCCGCAGATTAAACCTAATTTTTAGTCCGGAATTTGTTTAAATTTGTAATAACAAAAGGGGTGCTTCACGCTAAGGCGAGTTGCTGAGATGATACCCATTACCTGATGCAGATAATGCTGCCGTAGGGAACTAAAAGATATAAGAGTATCTCTCAACACTCCTGTAAATTACATTATAGGAATGAAACAAATAACTTTAATAACACTATTTATACTCACGGCTAGCTTGTGCTTTGGCCAAATCAACTATTCAGCACAGCTGAAAAATGCCAAAAACTATGAGCCAATAGAATCTGCCTTTGTAAGAATCAGTGGAGAAATGGGAGCTACTAGTGCCTACTCAACTCCTAACGGAACTATCCGTTTTGACAATATACCTGCAGGAACCTATGTCGTATCGATCAATCACTTGAGCTATAAAACCTATATAGATACAATAATGCTAAGCAAAAACAGCAACGATCAGATATTTTTCATACTGCCAAATATAGACTTCTTAGATGCTGCTGTAATTAGCACTGTAAGAGCTAAAAACTCAACCCCAACCACATTTACCAATCTAGAGAAGCAGCAAATAGAAAGCTTAGACCAAAGCAAAGACTTTCCCTTTTTACTCAACATGACCCCCAGTACAGTCATCTCCTCAGATGCTGGAAACGGTGTAGGGTACACTGGAATAAGAGTGAGAGGTATAGATCCCACACGAGTGAATATAACCGTAAACGGCATACCGATAAACGATGCCGAGAGCCAAGGAATGTATTGGGTAAACATGCCAGACGTAGCCAGCTCTACACAAAGTGTACAGATACAGCGTGGTGTGGGCACAAGCACCAATGGTGCTGCCGCTTTTGGTGCCAGTGTAAATATTAGAACTAATGATTTGGATGAGGAAAAATCGACTCTTGCTGCCTTTGGACTTGGTAGCTTCAATACACAGAGAATATCCTTGCTACACAATACCGGAAGAATCAAAAACAACTGGTCATTTCAACTTAGAGGTAGTGTAATACAAAGTGATGGATTCATAGATAGAGCAAGCTCCGACTTGAAATCTGCAAACATTGTGGCTGCCAAATATTGGGAAAAATCAGTTTTCAAAACCAACATTATGCTTGGTCAGGAACGAACTTATCAAGCGTGGTGGGGTATACCCGAATCCATGTTTAAGGGAGATGACCTTTCAACCAATAACAATGGGAGTAGCAAAACATTCAACAATTACACTTATGAAAACGAGGTAGACAATTACAATCAAAACCATTACCAGTTTTTCTTCGATCATACGTTTTCTAGTTTCTTAAAACTAAATACCGCTGCGTATGTGACAAATGGTAAAGGATACTTTGAACAATTTAAGGATGGAGAAACATTAGCAGACTACGGTATAGACAGCGTACAACCTACAGGAGACACCGCTTTTACCGGAGATGTAGTGAGAAGAAGGTGGCTAGACAATACCCTAGTTGGAGGTATTGCTAACGCAACTTACAAGCGAAATAAACTAGAAACTGCGATTGGTGGTGGATACAGTCAATATAATGGCCGACACTTTGGCGAGGCAATTGCTACGGAGTTTACCGGATATGAAGATTTGAATTCTATATACTATGACAATGACGCTACTAAAACTGACGGTAATTTCTATGTTCGACAATCCTATAATTACAACAACCTCGTTCCCTATATTGATCTTCAGTATCGCTTTGTAAATTATCAGTTTGAGGGTTTAGACGATAGTTTAGAATTAGCTCCTCAAGAAGCCAACTACAGTTTCTTTAACCCAAAGATGGGACTTACTTATTTGCTCAAAAATCATACTTTCTATGGTGTATTTACCATTGGTAATCGCGAGCCAGTACGTGATGATTTTAGAGATAACACTACAAGTACAAGACCTGAACATGAGTCTATGGAGAATGTAGAATTAGGATACAGGTATGCGAGTGGCAGAAAGCAACTCAACATTAATTTGTACAATATGCAGTATAATAACCAACTAGTACTGACTGGTGCTTTAAATGATGTAGGCGAAGCGGTACACACTAATGTAAAGAACAGTTACAGAAGCGGTATAGAGATTGATTTTCAATATCCAGTCACTAAAAGATTGCAAGCAGGCGGTAACCTTACATTGTCAGAAAACAAAATAGAAAAATTTACAGAGTATGTAGCAGAATGGGATGGTGCTTACCGTACATTTTCAAATGAATACGCAGAAACTGATATTGCTTTCTCACCAAACACTATAGCCGCAGCTATGCTAAGTTACAAGGTAAATAAACACTTTACACTAAATGCAAACGGAAAATATGTTGGTAAACAGTACTTAGACAATACTCAAAATAGTGATCGCAGCTTGGATGCTTTTACTAACTTAGATTTTAATCTTAACTATCTTTCTAAAGAACTGAAAGGTGCTAAAAGTCTAAATATAGGATTATATCTAAACAATGTATTAAACCAATTCTATGCTCCAAATGGCTACACGTATAGTGGCTATATTGCAGGTGAGAGACAAGATTTTAATTTTCTATATCCAATGGCTGGATTTAACTGGATGATGAAGGTGGCTCTAAAATTATAAGAGTATAAATCGAATATAAAAAAAGGCGAGCTTCATGAAATGAAGCTCGCCTTTTTAATTTTAAATTTTGATATAGATCAGTGAGTATATGTAGAATTATACATATAAGTTACTCCATCTTCTACCTGCGAAAATTCTAGTTCCATTTTAGTAGCTGAAAGCTCTTTAAGAGTGCCCGTTTCAGGCTCTCCATCTTCTGTCAGAGTAAGTTCTGTTTCAGCAGTGTTAAAGCTCCAAGTAAATGTCTCCTGTTGATCAGCATCAGGATCACATTTAGTATCACCTTCATCAAAAATCTCTGTACCATCTGATTTAAAGATAATCTCATCATCTTTGCTACAAGCATCCAAATCCGAGTACATATCTTCGACCTCAGTCCCTATTTTTATAGTAATTGCAGACAAAACCCATGGTGATGCCGTAATTAGTTGTGTTTTTTCTGAAACTGATGGGACCGTTGATCCTTCATCATCTTTACAACCTTGAAAGGCTACAAAAGAGGCAAGTAATACAAATAATAAAGTTTTGTGTTCATAATTTATCGTTTTTTTAGTTAAACGAATATATCCTATTAAAGATATCATCCAAGTAAACACCTTCATTCAGCTTGCAAAATTAAACCAACTAAAAAGACTCAACGGTATAGTTTTCTTAAATTTACACCGATGATTGATTGGGAAGGATTACGCGATTTACACTTGGAAGAAATTGAGGGAACCTATCTAAACTCTGCAGCTAATGGATTAATCAGTATAGCCAATGAATCATTTGTCTCAGACGAATCAACCAAATATAGGAAGGCTCCAAGTCAATACCGGACAACTTTTAATACTTCGGCTATCCCTGCAATTAGAAAGCAAGCTGCAGATTTAATAAATGCAAATACTTCAGAAATTGCTCTAATACCGAACCTTTCGATCGGGCTAAATCTATTTGTAAAATCCCTACCAGACTCTTTCAAATGTGCGTTCTATAAAGGTGATTATCCTTCTCTTACAATGCCCTTTGTAGTCGCTAATTTTGACGTGAAATTCTTAGAATTTGACAACCATGAAGTTAACTTATATGACTTGGAATTATTTCTTCAAACTGAAAAACCAGACCTCCTAGGACTGAGTCAAGTACAGTGGCTCACAGGTTACAAAGCAGATCTAGAAAGTATAGGTATGCTCTGCAATCAATATGGATGTCTTTTTCTCGTAGATGCTACTCAATCCCTGGGTGCTTCAAACATTGATGTCAAAAAGTCGTATGTAGATATACTTGGGGCCAGTGGATACAAGTGGCCTTTGGCAGGATTTGGCAATGGTATTTTGTATATTCATGAGGAGGTTATGCAGCAATATCCACCTCTTAGCTCTGGGTTTAATAGTTTCACACTGGAAGGCAATACCCCTGTCTACTACCCCAGCATACAAAGCTATGAACCAGGACATCACGATCACATCGCTTTTCATAGGTTTGGTTTTGCCCTAGTTCAGATATCGGAATTGGGTTTAGAGAATATAATCCTTCGCACAAGACGATTAATGAGCTACCTTATACAGGAGCTTAATGATACCGAGATAAAAGTAATAGGAACTTTTGATATTAATTATAGAGCTGGCATCATCTGCATAAAGAGCAAGGAAGGTCTGCTACAGCACTTAACATCTAAAAAAATAGAAGTCTCGGAGCGTGGAGAAAACATAAGAATAGGAGTCCATTATTATAACAATGAAGCTGACATTGACGTCTTTATAAAAGAAGTCTTACTTTTTATACGATAAGCTACTATTCCTTTAACTTAAACAACCCCGCTATGATCAAAAATGCTACCCCAGAAAGAAAAGGTGGCATCATGAATTTGGGAGCTTTTACACCTCCCAAATACATTATTACTAAGCCATTAATAACAAGAAGAATTATTAATATATTTTTCATTGAATAAAATTAAGAAGATTTAGCGTACTTCACCTTACAAACAGGACATTGGTCATATATATCATGGTTTTTTAGAGTGATAGGTTCAAGATGCGTTCTTACAAAAGATTGAATAAATGCTCTGTTTGCAGTGCTGTCATGATTACTAATATTAATTTGTTGATCCTTCACTGCTTCCTTAAACTTTCCGTCATACGCCTGACTTCCCCAACAATTAGGACAAAATCCTGCTTCTGCTATCTCTTGATCGTCTTTTTTATTCTCAAGTGTGTTCTTCAACCAATTTATTAATTACATTATATTTCTAGTGTTAGTGATTTTTTATAATAGCGATTCCCCATTAATATTAGTAGTAAGCACGTCACTCATATAATCAAAAAATGGTCGAATGGCCATGAATGTACTCATCATCTCTTTACAAAACGATGGATCAAGTACTTCCTTATCCGTAAAAGATCGAAATGCATAAAATTGCTTCATTCGAATCCACTTTATATTGGGATGTTCTTTATTAAAGTCACGAGGAGCTGACTTTACGCCACCCCCTTGTAAGCTACCAAAATGCGTTATGAAGTTTTGATTAGAAGTGATCTTTTCTATTTCAGAGGTATCCATCTCAAACTCTTTTCGAATTCTAAGAAGGTCGTCTTTATTGGGTCCATAGAATCCTCCTCCTACAATCGTTTGTCCACCCGGTTGTATACTGAAATAATAGCTCCCTCTTCTAGCGGCTCCAGCCCGTTTGTAGTAACCACTAAAGCACATCTTATATGGTGACTTATCCTTACTGAATCTAACATCTCTGTTGATTCTATAAATCTTGGCTTCTTCTATCTTATCTGCGATATTTAGTTCGCCTTGTATCTCTGTGAGCAGATTAAGCACCTCCCCTCTAGCTTCATCATAGCTCTTTCTATTCTCAGCAAACCAATCACGATTATTATTCGCTGCTAGGTTTTTAATAAAAGAAAATGTCTCTTTGGTTATCATACTATGCTTTCGCAAGTAAGCCATTTTTGATTAGAACATCTCGATTTCACGATCTATTTTCCTTTGAAACAGGGCAAAAAAAAGAAGCGACCAAATAATCGCCTCCTAATGTTTTTATATAATGTTACTCTTATTTAGTAAAAGAAACTGTAACTCTTTTTTGAGAATCATCAGCTAAATCTACACCTTCTATTGGCTCAGAAGTACCAACACCTTCAGTAGAAATTCTACTACCTACTGCATCGTGTCCTAAAACAAGTTTCGCTTTAGCCCACATTGCACGACCTTTTCCGTTTCCAATTTTTTGATCAGAATCAGTATGACCTTTCATTACCGCTTTTAGACCCTAATTAGCCTCTAGTGCAGTAGCTATATAGTTAAGCTGTGCTTGACCTTCAGCAGAAAGACCAGATTCCTCAGCCCCAAGACCTTCAAGCGTAATCGTTTTAGAACCAGTACCGTTTAGCACCAATTCATCAAAATCAGAACTCCAAGAGGCTACATCAGTAGCTGCACCTTCTGCAGCACCTTCTATAGCTTCGGTTCCTTCTTCTACTAATTCTTCTTCTCCAGCAGCATCATCAGCGTAATTTTTACCAGATTTAGAACATGCAGTAAATGTGAATGTAATAGCAGCAAAAGCCATTATTACAAAAAGTGATTTTTTCAAATTTTTCATTTTGTGTTATTGTGTTAAATTTTTGCAGGTACTGATATGGATTAACCCCTGATATATATATCAATAGTCTTGGCCTTACTTATAAGTAATTTTAGCCCATCTTATCGCTTAAAATAGTCTATCTTCCTTTTTTTGATACACTTATGCTCTTTAGTTTGCCCTTTTTCGAATAAATTTGCTTCCGCAATGAGTGGTGTAAACATCGGGATGTAGCTTAGTCCGGTTAAAGTGCTGGTCTGGGGGACCAGAGATCGCTGGTTCGAATCCAGTTATCCCGACACTAAAAAGCCGACTCGAAAATATTCGTGTCGGCTTTTTATATGAAATTCCTTGTTGTTTATTGAAGTGTATACCTCATTGTAACACCAAAATCTGTAAGTGCAGATGGGAATGAATTACTTGTCACAGGCTCATTCGAATTTCTGTTATAGAACATTCTGAAATTAAGAGCGTCATTAATTTTATAATCTATCGACGGTCGTATACTCATCGTCCTGATACCAGCAGTAGGTATATACGAATCTTCACCGCCATTCCCCTCTAGAGTACGGACCACAGTGATACCATCTCTTATTGAGAAGTCAAATCTGATATTCAGATCATTTTGAAGTGTAATTTTTTTGCCCTGGAACTTAATAGGAAGTCTAAGACCAGTAGTTCTATAACCTGCCCCTATTACATACTCTTTGTTTCTTTGCTCAACCATACGAGCAGTCACTACATTCAGTTGTAAGTTTCTATCTGTCTTAAACTCAAACTTTGCAGATATTCCTTCTTTGGTTGTGATATCTATACCTATTAAAGGTGTGAGACGCTCTACTATCGTAACACCACTTTGATACAAGTATTGTGTTGCTAAGTTCCTGCCAGAAGTCAACGAATCAGTACCGTACTCCAATGGCCTCTGGAATGACCCTATGCTCAATGTAGATGAATATCCATGGGAGATAGATATGTTACTAAATATGTCTTTCAGCCCCTTCAATTTTGACAACCCGTTATAGGTCACTCTCCAGTTAGGAATTGGTATTTTTTTGAATGGTGTGAGTTCTACACTATTGGCATTTTTTCCACTATACGCAGCTATGAAAGAATGCAGAAGAACCTCTTGATGCTTATTGTTGAAGCCTTTAGGAAATCCGGTGCTATCATCTATCTCATTCAATTCATTGCCATACAAGGCATTGTACTCACCACCTACAGAGAACTCTTTAGTCTGAAGTCTCTGAGCTATTGTATATCGATTGTTTTTGAACTGTTCGAAGGCGTCCGAAGAATAGTCATCATTCAGCTTATCAAACATTGTACTCCACGTACCAAATGATGTAGTGAATGTTCCCACTTCGGTATATATCACATCATCAAATGCTGATTCCGATTCTTGATAACGGAAGTTACTATTTACACTTAGACTTTGTCTTTTATTAAACTTAAGACTCACTCTAAAACCCTTGATAGGCTCCACGGTGGCAGTACCATTGATGTCTAAACCACTTAGGTTAATATATCTAGCGATTTGATTTTCATCTTGTGTCAAAAATCCATTAGCCGCTATGTCTTTTCTAAAATTCTCATCTTGAGCACCTAAGATAAATGGTAGTCCCGGCGTACTATGTTTGAAGTTTTGGCCAAAGTAATCTATGCCTTTGGTAAAACCTGGCAGCGTAGTACCATCTGTAAGTGTTATACCCATTTGAGCTTGCTTCACCATCATCAAGAATTTAAACAATCCTTTGGTGCCCTCGCTCATACCTTCTTTCTTTTTCTTCACTCCTCCATTTACTACATCTTCGTCTTCTTCGTCCTTTTTAGCCACTTTTCTTCTTGGAGTCGGTCGGTTTACCTTCTTTAAGAAAGGCACTTTATTGTAGAGCGAAATGAAATTTAAACTAGTGTTTACGCCTAAGGTTCTAGAGTTTTGGATAGTATTACCCAAAGAAGAAGAAGCCGGCGGTGCATTTCTCCATTCATAATTGGCACTATATTTAGTAGTTACAGTTGTCCAATTCAAGAGTTTAATCTTTCTCATAGGCAAACTATAATTTGCATTGACTCTCTGATTGAAATTGTTCATTTCACCTAGGTCCATAAAGTTTTGCCAAACCGAATCCTTTTTCTCTTGAGTATTCAGTTCTCCAAAAGGTTCTTCTACCCAAGAATTAGCAGTAGCTGCATAATCTAATGTAAGACTCTTCGTCAATTTCCATTTCCATCCATAAATTCTGTTTATACTAAAAGTCTTATCATATAAGACAGGAACAATTGACTTGAAGTTATCATTATCTCTATTCTTTAATTCCCCATATCTTCTATCTACGTCTACTCTAAAGTTAAGATTACTAGGCACTAACCCGATATTAAAATCCTTCAATAATGTCAGTTTTTTGGATTTAATTTTTTTCTTGAATGGCTCCCATGATTTCGGTTTCGCACTGAAGTTATATCCTAAACTAGACTTATACGTCTTAGCATCATTCATTTCTATGACTTGACTTCTTCGAAATAATCTTTGATAAGCAAATGAGTAATTCCAATTTTCGATATCGTAAAAATGTTGCTTGCCAGATGAAGCCGTACGATTCTTTTTCACATTAGTGAAATTAAGACTATACCTTGATGTATAATCCTGTGCGGCTTCTCGTATTCCATCTTTTTCTGCTTGTGTCTCTGCATTATTTATTGCTGTACGAAGTTCTATATCTGGGTTTAGCGGATAAAACTTAGGATTAATTATATTTTCACTATATCCAATAAACATTGGCAAGGATATTCCTGATTTTTGAGGGAAAAATTTGCCTAGATTTATGTTGGAAGCTATGTCGTATTGTATCTGCTCATTGAGGTTTCGCTCATTCAACTTTTTGTCTATAGCCCCAAAACCAATAGATTGATAATTCCCGGATACTGTAATATTGGCAAAATCTGCGAGCTTCGCTACCATGCGTGCATTTGCAGCATAGCCACCTTTATTGGCAAAATCTACAAGCCTCAATTCATTGAACCATACCTCAGCACATAAGTCATTCACTGTACTAGTTTCAGAGTTTTTTACACCTAATAACACGGTACGCACATTACTTAAATCTGGCAATCCAATTATGCTAATTTTATGTCCATTATCTAATGTTTCAGCATAATAGCCATTTGGATTTCCAGTACTGTTAAGCTGTCTATTTAGCTTCAGCTTATAAAACTCTTCTAGGTTAAGAATAAATTCATTTTCCGTAGGCCAAATAGCCTGTGGGTCTGCATTGCCATCTGGAGATATAGTGAGAGGAATCTCATACTGATAAAAGTTGTTTTCTAAGTCTGTACCTATTCTAAAAATAGCTACTACATCACCATTTTGAGCGGTAGGTGACTCGGCGTGAACAAACATCTTTAGCGTTTTGTAGTTTCGTATATCATAGTCCAATGAGCGATAGGCACCTTTAGCATCTTCTTTTTGAAGGTTGCATACAGCAATAGAAAGTGACTGCTCGTTTTGCTGAACATTCCCTACTTGTGTAGGATCCACTTCTCTACTAAATCCTGGAGGCACTTTGTAGGGTATAGGGCTTCTCTTACTATTCTCATTCACATTCACAGTAGACACTACTAGCTCTGCATCGTCATTTGGATCTGCAGGAGGTCCCACTCTTGGAGGAAACTTAAGCGTGTTTAAATACCTTCTCCAGTCTGCTCGCACTAGCTGTAAATTTCCAAAACGCAGCACCACACTGTCTTCAAATCCTTTGAGGAACATTCTCATAAAACGAATGGACTTGAAATCTTGTATTCCTCCTACTTTTTTCTCGTATTGTCTTATTGGAATCTTTAACTGATACCAAACTACTTCGTTTGGCAAAACACCCGGGTCTATCTGATTGGCATCTGCGAGTATAGAATCCGTAACAAAGTTCTCTCCAATTTTTAATCCACTTGGAGATATCTCTACTCTATATTGGAAGTATTCTTCATTCAAATTTACGGTGTAATCTTGATTGATATCTTCATCATCTGGTATAGTATATCCGGATTTTGGTGTTCCATCATCAAGTTTATCTAACGTACTATTTCCATCGAAACCATTGTATCTTTTGTATCTTTCTAAGACTAAAGCATTACTATTATCATACAAGGGGTCCCTAGGGTATATGTAATTATCTCCTGCTGGATCGTCGAATGCTTTGGTGTAAGCGGCAGAAGTAGTGCCATATTTAGTTTCTATAGCTTTTAGATAGTCCGCAAGCAAGCTTCTTTCAGTCTCATCACTCATACCATCTAAACCAACATCTTGAGCGGTACGAGCAGCGGGTGCATTATCAAAAGCTTTGTTTATAATCTGACCATTTGGTGTAAGTGCATATTTTCCAGTGTCGACAGTATAGTTACCATCGGGGACAGGTAGTCCATTCTCAGCTGATCTTTTTCTGTCTGGTATTACGTCTTCTGAGACACTTCCAAGATTAATATATAGTTCTCCATTACTGTGCTTGCTGCCATCATACTTGGAATAAGTGAAAGGATCCATCATCCATACTTCTATGTAGTCAATATTTGTGGCTTCAAAATCATTCGTTTCTATACGACGCATAATACCTCCCCAATTTTCTTTAGGTTTATCCATATTACCAGATACAAGCATATCATCGGTATTGTAGTTGTACTGACCTCTCTCTTTAGGATAAAAACTCAAATCTAATGTAGCTAGCTGCTGTGGTTGACCTTGTTGTAGTTCCAGGTCAGGAAAAATCTCTTTTTGAACAACAGTACGTACCCAGTGGTCTGACTGTTCTACCGGGCCTATATTGGCAGGGGTGAGTCTATTATCGTTTCCTTGAAAAACAGGGTCAATATTGTACCAAGCTATATTTGCTCTTTTAGAGTTATAACTACTATCTGCTGTGGTAGGGTCAGCTGTTTCTGGGAATAAATCTGGCTGTCCTTGTGGTGTACTTGCCATTCTCCAGCTTCGCACATACTTCAAATCGTAAGGAGTTTCAGCACCTTCAAAATCATCTAAATAAGATGTTCCTTTATCTCCTTGTGTTTTTGCTTTATGCGGTATAAGGTGTGCAAACTCGCCTGTTATGCTTATCGTAGACTTCTCTTTGGTTTCTACAAATGGTATTTTATCGACCATACGTGTCAAAAACCTAGACTCCGTATTGTATGAACCATCTAATCCCCAGATAGAATTTCTTAATGGCTCCTCTCCAATGTTCACCTTATTGGTGAGCGGTTGCTCAGACATATGCATAAACGTACCCCCTAGCAGTAATTTGTCCGAAAACTTATAATCCAATCGTGTACCTACGAGTGATTTTTGCTGAATATTGATTAGTGAATTACTCTCGCAAGAAGCTTTAATAGACGCTCCGGAGTTGAGTATCCCCTCGTTAATAATACGAACTGTACCTAGGGAGTAATCTACCGTATAATCCGACCCTTCAGCCAGCACATTTCCATTGGCAGTCACTCTTACGGACCCTTGTGATATGTTATAGCATTGAAGCCTTATTTGGTCCGATGACGAACCTTTAAATGTTCCTCTTAAAAAGTATTTGTTGTGTTTTAAATCCTGTTCAGCATTCCACTTTGTGGTTCTATATAGCGAATCGTAGGCATAATAATCTGCGTTCTTAGAATCACTAAATTTGCTTCGAATGAATTCTCCAAAAGGTTCTCGCACAGGAAATATTATTCTTCCTTTTGCCGAGTTTATCGTAACGCCTTCTATGAGATCAAAAACTCCATCAGGTTTAGCCTCTTGCTGTTTATTTATCTTATCAAGATTCAGGACTGTAATTAGTTGCTTTTCTCTGATAGCTGGCTCGTTGGCTTCTACTGGCAGATAATTCAAGTCTGCACCTGATGGGTCATCAGCATACACCACATTCATTGTAAAATCTTCTTTTTGAAGATTATACGTGTTTAGCGAATAAATATTTTTCATCATCAAATTCCAAGATGGGAGATTTGTTTTGATGGTACTGTGCTTTAATAGTTTTAAATTCAAATGACTGCTATTACCAGTAGTTTGTGCATTGTCTATGGTAAGCTCACCTACCTGAAACTTAGCTCCATTGGCAGTGTATTCATATGCTACCATGAGCACCTCATCATTGTTCAGAGACTGATTTAGTGAGAGATATCCAAGAGTAGGGTGAAATACAAACTCGTTTTGATTTAATTTCCTCGCATTACTTAGACATTCGTAGTCTGCACCCAACTCAATTCTGGGATCGGTAGGACTACAAAATTCTGAAACTGGGCGAACAATATCGTTGTACAAATTGGTCGCTGTGTTGTCAGGGAAAGCTCCTCCTGCCCCAAGTAAAAAGTCCCTGTAAGTATCTCCTTCTATTTCTCCAAGGTCTAAGTAACCCATTACATTTCTAGAATTACCTACTGCATTGTTTCTATTGGTTACCCATACCTCAACATAACTTATCTGGATATTAGAGATAATTATTGGTAATCTAGAGAGTGCATTGTCATAGTTGTTTGCAAAGTATTGTGACAAGAAATAGTGACGATTAACATCATAATTATGTCCTTGAATGTCATAGTTGGTAACTTGAGCCCCACCCGTAACCTCTGTCTCTTTAGTTTCACCTTTATCTTGCGTTGCTATTACCGCTACTTTTAGCTTACCAAATTGCAATTGGGTTTTCACTCCAAAAAGATTTCTTCCTCCTTGGATCAAACTCCCGTTTAGAGGTAAACTTACATTTCCTAATTCTATGTTTTTGAGAATGTCGTCTTCTCCCCCACCCCAGTTTAGCTTCATTTGGTTTTCAAACTCAAACGTAGCTTCAGTATCATAATTCCAATTTAGCTTAAGTCTGTCTCCTATTTGACCGGTAACGTTAAGCTGCATTTTCATCCCAAAGTCAAACTGTCCATTTTTTTGCTGACGCACAGGGAAAGACGGGTTTTCTACTTTATTAAAATTCCCTCCAAAAGTCACCTCGGCACTTCCTGTGGGTCGTATATCAATAAGCCCGCCGCCAAATACTTTATCAAAAATCTCAGGTGTAAGAGCAATATTAGGAATAATTCCTCCACCTTTTACATAGTTGTCTGCATTGCTTTTTTTACGATAGTATACTTCTCTGTCTCGTTTTTCTTTGGAACGCATGTACTCCGCAAGTGTAAGCACACGTGGGCTACCTATAGGCTGATCGCCTATTTTGATAATCTCCAAGTAATTCCCTGTACTAGGATCATACTTATATTCCGTTTTAATGTTAGGTGGATCTTCGAGATCGATAAGCCCTCGCTTTGAGGAACTGTCTTTTTGAGCATACGTAGAACTGCTCAAAAAACTGCAAACCACCATTATTAAAAAAGCTCCCAAAGCTCTTTTTGCATTCATTTTCAAAATTGTTGCTGTCAAAAGTTTATAAAACTAGTGTTCTTATGTATAGTTTGCGTATAGGCTGTATCGAGTTTAGCTTTCAAAATTACAATAATTGTAACGATTTCTTTATTAACTCTTCGGTAGTAGGATTATTGCCTGCATCTTTTGTTATTCTCATTAATATTTTACCAACGGCTGGCTTCGCAAAACCCAAAGCAAGTAATGCCTCAGTGGCCTCTTCTATTTGTGTACTTCCTCCGCTCAAGCTATAGGCTTCGTCAGACCCTATGCCTCCTAGCTTATCTTGTAATTCTACCACCAATCTTTGTGCAGCTTTAGGACCGATTCCTTTTATACTCTTTAGCATTGCTATGTTACTATTGGTGATAGCACTTACCACGTCATCCACACTCATACTGCTCAATATCATACGTGCAGTGCTTGGTCCTACGCCATTTACTCCTACTAATTTGACATACATCTGACGCTCATTGGTAGTAGCGAACCCATACAAAGTATGACTATCTTCTCTTACAATGAGGTGAGCGTATACTTTTACGTCTTTTTTATCTTTGAATACCTCAAATGTGTTTAACGAAATATGAAGTAAATACCCTACCCCTCCACAGTCTACAACTACCTCTGTGGGCGTGATCCTATCCACTTTGCCCGATATGAAATCATACATGTATGCAAGGTTAATCATCCTTTGTCGTTCTTAAAAATTATGTGTGTGCATAAAGCCATATCTTAAAAAATAAACGCTTCTTTCTCAATGCATAGCCTATTTGTATAAATAAACGTTTTTTGCAGCCTTGCAAGTCAACAAAAATATCCTTGTACACTTCGCCCTACTTACGGTAGCATTATCTTATGCAACCAACTATTCATTGGCTAAGTGGGCCATGCCAGAGTACATAAGTCCGTATGGCTTTATCTTGCTAAGGGTTGGCTGCGGAGCATTGTTCTTCGGCTTGTATTATTTCCTGTTCAAAAGAGAGAAAATTACATCAAAAAGAGACTACCTAGACCTTGCTATCTGTGCATTTTTTGGGATTTCGCTTAATATGCTTGCCTTTTTCAAAGGGCTAAGTATGACCTCTGTAATCAATGCGTCGGTGCTTATGCTTCTAGCTCCGGTGCTCGTGGTGATATACGCGGCAATAGGGTATAAGAAAAAAATAAAGCCCCAAATCTATCTCGGTGTGATTTTGGCTTTATGTGGAGCAGCCTTATTGGTCAACGTAGGAGGTTTCTCCATAAGTAGTTCTGGTGCTCTAGGTGATTTACTCATAGTGCTCAATGCTGCAAGTTTTGCCTTCTACCTATACTACGTAGCTAGATTATTAAATAAATACAGTGCTCTCACCGTTACTGCATTTATATTTATGATTGGTCTCTTGTTTGTACTTCCTGTGGGGTACAGAGATTTTGTCGCTGTAGAATGGAGCTCACTGCCTGCCAAGGTGATTTTTGCGATGACCTTTGTCGTGGTGTGCGTGACTATACTCGCCTATTTACTAAACACTTGGGCTGTGCAAAACAGTAGTAGTACCACTGCAGGAAGTTACATCTACTTGCAGCCTCTGTTGGCTACTGTCATAGCCATTGCACTTGGGATGGATTTTCTTACTATGGAAAAGGCTCTGTATGGTCTACTAATAGTCTTGGGGCTATGGCTGGTGAATAGGGGGTGATATGGAAATCTTCCTTAAAACTCGATTATCATCTGCTATGCTGTCGCTTTTTCTGTAATCATCTTTTCATCTTCAATTTCAATCCTCTCAATAGAATTGATTAGTCTTAAGTAGATACTAACAAGAATATTCACTAGATTTCTGATAACACCTAAGTTTAATATTAAGATATAGGGAATTCAACTAGACACCTGGGGTGTTCCTACAAAATACGCTATTATATTTGCTCTTCTGTAAATGATACGATCTATGACTGGCTATGGTATGGCCGAAAAACATACCGAAAACTATAGCGTAAAAGTGGAACTACGTAGTCTCAATGGTAAATATTTGGACCTAAATCTGCGTGTTCCTCGTTTTCTGATGCCTAAAGAGATAGAAATACGAAACACTTTTGGCAAAAAGATAGAACGTGGTAGTGCTACACTTAGCATCAATGTGGTGAAGCATAAGGTCAATGAAAATGACATTCAAATAAATGATGCACTGGCTACACAATACTATCAAAAACTAAAAGCACTTAGCGAAAAACTAGATGCTCCACAAAATGATATATTTCGCATCACAACGACAATGCAAGACGTAATCTACCAGGATGACGAGACTTTGGATGATGACTTATATGCCCTTGTAAAAGAAGTAGGTGACTTGGCGTACTCTGAGTTTGACGCATTCAGAAAGAAAGAAGGTAATGGGCTCAAAGACCTGCTACAAGGATATACAGATAACATAGCCGCAGGCATACCAAAGATAGAAGTACTAGAACCTGCTAGAACTGAGAGTACCAAAGAAAGACTCCAAAAAAATCTAAAGCAGCTTGTAGATGATGAGTCTTTTGACAAAAACAGATACGAGCAAGAGCTAATCTACTATCTAGAAAAATACGATATCAACGAAGAAAAAAATAGACTCAAAGCACATTGCGATCATTTTAGCGAAGCACTGACTAAGAACCCAAAAGGTAAATCACTTAATTTTATAGCTCAAGAGATGGGACGTGAGATAAATACACTCGGGAGTAAGGCAAACCACGCCGGAATACAAAAAGAAGTGGTGGCAATGAAAGAAGAGTTGGAAAAAATCAAAGAGCAGGCATTGAATTTGCTATAGAATAATGTTACAAGCACAACGAGAAGCAACACAAGAATACGTGAATACTCCAAACAATAAACTCATCATATTTTCAGCTCCATCAGGAAGCGGAAAAACTACCGTAGTAAGACATCTTTTAAATACTATGCCAGAATTGGCATTTTCTATAAGCGTGACTACTCGCTCCAAAAGACCAAATGAAGTAGATGGTCACGACTACTATTTTTATAGCGAAAACGAGTTTTTGAAAGCAATCAAGAACGAAGAGTTTTTGGAATATGAAGAGGTATACAAAGGATTGTTTTATGGCACCCTAAAGTCTGAAGTAGATAGACTCTGGGCTGAGGGCAAGACAGTCATATTTGATGTAGATGTGGTAGGAGGACTGAACATTAAAAAGTTTTATGGAGAACAGGCTTTAGCGGTGTTTCTAAGACCTCCTAGTGTAGAAATACTGATGGACAGACTCCGAAAACGTGAAACGGAGGTAGAACATCAGTTGCAGGAGAGAATAGAAAAGGCAAAAAGTGAACTAAATTTTGAACAGCAATTTGATAAAGTTATTGTTAACGATGTGTTAAAAGATACCTTTGTAATTGCCGAAAACACAGTGGCAAGTTTTTTAAAATCAGAAGATTAGAATGAAGGTAGGATTATTTTTCGGGTCGTTTAACCCCATACATCACGGACACTTAATTATAGGTCAATACATGCTCGATCAAGCCAAGCTAGATGAAGTTTGGTATGTAGTATCTCCGCAAAATCCTTTGAAAAAAGGAAAAGATATAATGGATGCTGGTCATAGACTTAATATGGTAAAGTTAGCCATAAAAGGTAATGCCAAGTTTAAGGTAAGTGACGTAGAGTTTGATATGCCTGTGCCATCTTATTCGGCATATACGCTAAAGAAACTGAAGGATCTTCATCCAAAAATAGAATTTCTACTAATAATGGGTACAGACAACCTTGCTCACTTAGAAAAGTGGAAGGATCACGAGGAGATATTGATGGAATATGAAATTTTGGCTTACCATAGAGATGGATCACCAGGAGGCGAATTTGCTAAAAACCAAAAAGTACGTGTAATGAAAGGTCCTATGCTAAACATTTCTGCTAGTTATGTAAGAGGTTTAGTCAGAATGGGAAGAAGCGTTCAGTACTTGGTACCAGACGAGGTAGCCAAGTATATGAATACTAAGATAAAGTAAGACCCTCATTAAAAAAAGAAGTATAAAAAAAGGGGAGCTGAAGCTCCCCTTTTTTTTATACTCTATATTCACCTTTTTGGCTTATGCTTTTTCTACTTCTTCTACGGGTGCATCCGTTTCAGATGCCGATGGAGTTTCTACTATCTTTTCAGCAGAAGCTAGATCACTTGCACTTTTACCAAATATTTTCTCCAAATCTTCTTTGAATATTACTTCTTTTTCAAGAAGCTGATCTGCAAGAGTAAGAAGCTTGTCTTTATTCTCTTCTAATATTTTTATAGCTCGGTGATATTGCTCGTCAGTCAGTTTCTTTATCTCACTGTCTATGAGTGCCGCTTGTGACTCACTAAAAGGCTTGTTGAAGCTATTATCCATATTGTAATATGAGATATTCCCTATTTTGTCATTTAGACCATAAATAGACACCATAGCCATTGCCTGTTTAGTAACTTTCTCTAAGTCACTAAGAGCACCGGTAGATATTTTATCAAACACTACCTTTTCTGCTGCTCTACCTCCCAATGTAGCACACATTTCATCAAGCATTTGCTCTGTACGTGTGATTTGTCTTTCGTCTGGTAAATACCAAGCCGCCCCTAGACTTCTACCCCTAGGCACTATGGTCACTTTTACGAGTGGATGTGCATACTCACATAGCCAGCTTATCGTAGCATGTCCTGCTTCGTGTACTGCTACGGCACGCTTTTCATCCGGAGTTATTATCTTATTCTTCTTTTCTAGTCCACCTACAATTCTATCTACAGCATCTAAGAAATCTTGTTTCTCTACTTGATTCTTGTTGTGTCTAGCAGCTATCAGAGCTGCCTCATTACACATATTTGCTATATCTGCACCACTGAATCCAGGTGTCTGTCTTGCTAAGAAATCTACATCTAAGTCTTTTCCCACCTTGATAGGTTTAAGATGTACATCAAAAATCTGTTTACGTTCATTCAGATCTGGCATGTCAGCATATATCTGTCTATCAAACCTTCCTGCCCGTAATAATGCAGAGTCCAATATATCCACTCTATTGGTAGCAGCCAGCATAATAACACCTGTATCCGTACCGAAACCATCCATTTCTGTTAGCAATTGATTGAGGGTGTTTTCACGCTCATCGTTTCCACCTTGCATTGCGTTTTTACCACGTGCTCTACCTATTGCATCTATCTCATCTATAAAAATGATACACGGTGCTTTTTCTTTGGCTTGCTTGAACAAATCACGAACTCTACTCGCTCCTACTCCTACAAACATCTCAACAAAGTCTGAGCCTGATAAAGAGAAAAATGGCACATCTGCTTCTCCTGCTACTGCTTTGGCGAGCAATGTCTTACCGGTTCCTGGAGGGCCTACAAGAA
>JAOLBX010000012.1 GCA_028339355.1 Bacteroidia bacterium | reverse complement strand
GTGTAGTGAAAGTATATGCTGGAGTAGAAGTGTTATTCGTATATTCTCCTCCAAAATCCCAGCTATAATCAACTGTAGCTCCAGTTGGTGTAGAAGTATTGTCTGTAACAGTAATATCCTCGCCTTCACAAGCATTAAGCACCTTAAAGTCAATCTCTGGCTTCGGTGTAACGTTTATCGTCTGAGTAAGTGAATACTCAAACTTAGGATAAGATCCATTGGCAACAGTCATTGTTACATCTACATTGCTGCCATAAGTAGTATATTCCCAAAAACCATCTTTGATATCAGAATTATCATCTGTAACAGTAGGATCTGGATCATTAAAGTTCCATTCAGTAGTTATATAAGAAGTTCCAGCGAGTGTAGATGTATTCTTAAATTGAGCAACATCTCCTAAACAAATATTTGAAGCATTAAAAGATGGAACTGGCGTATGCGGTACATACATCCAACGTGTAAGCGTCGTATCACATCCAGTGCCTGCGTCGGTAACTAGTAATTCCATAAGAAGCTTTTTTCCTGCAAGGCTTACATCTGGATCTGCAGTCAACACTTCATCACCACTAGTAAGACTATAGCCACTAGAAGTAACATCAGTAGCACCATCCCAAACATTAAGGGTGTAGGTATAACCTGCTCCCGGAGCTGAACCAGAAAATGCTGAAGGGCGTGTAATGTCATATTCACTTACATAATCTTTCACTGTAGCATCAGGGTCTCCCATGCTACCAGCATGGAAATATCCATCAAACTGACTACCCATAGTAAATTCACCTCCTGTAGGAGAAGAAACGATATTGAATGTGTAAGAAGCCTCATTATTAGTAAGCACCTCATCATCACCATCTATTAATACTTTTACAGTGTTTGTTCCCGCTTTATTGAAGGTAGGAACGCTACCAAATGTATGGGAAACAGAAGCTCCACTGGCTAGAGGTCCGGCAACTATTTCAGACACTTTATTCCCATTCTCCTCATACGCCACAGGTATATTTGAGATGGCATAAGCACCTTCATTTTTAAGTGTCATTCCTACTGCTTTAGAGAAATTACCACACTCGTTTGCGTTTGTGGTGAAATCTATACTGACTGTAGACAGGTCCAAGTAGTATTCTGCTGCACCTACATCTGGTGTAGTTGTACTTCTCGTGCTACCATACAAATCTTTAGGAACACTTGCATAAGGTTTACCAACATTTCCCAACCCAAAAGACGATAGACGGTAGTCTTGAGCTGCTCTATCCGCATAAGCCACTGGCTTATTATACCAATTAGTACCATGTGAAGATGACAAATTATTAAATGAGCTAAGTTCAGTACCATTGTATAGTCCATGATTTATTGTACCACTTCCTGTCATATCATCTAAATGAATGTTATTTTGAGTAACCACCATTGGGCCACCATAGCCTGCAGCATTATATTCATAAATACCGTAGAATGTTCCTGAAGTTTTGTTTAAATCTGAATAAACAATATTGTTTGCAAAAGTCCCATCTACATATTGCAAAATAACAGCGTAGATAGTCCCAGTAGAAGTCAGTGATCCTTCTTTCACTATATTAAATGTATTATTTATTATATCTGTAGACGAAGATGCATTATAACAATATGTGTATATACCATAATTTGTACCTGCACCATTCAAATCTACCACATTATTACTGATCAGTGCGTTTGTAGAACCTAAAGAAGCATACGCATACCAATAGATACCATATGAAGAATGACTAGTAGTTTTTCTCAAATCATGGATTAAATTATTTGAAATATTAAACCCTCCAGCAGCAGAATATTGATAGGCATATATTCCATATTGAGCGTAGGCATTAGTTGCTCCTGTATTGTGAATATTATTGTTAGTAATCGTAGTTCCTACGTCGCAGTAATATGTACGAATACCGTAGTAAGCAAAATTTTTAATTTCATTACCATGTATCGTGTTTGGTTTTGTATCTGAATTACCGTTAGCATCTGCCATAAATATACCCCAATACGGGCCATAATTTACAGGAGCACTTGTTACATTATTAGAAATAGTACAATACTCTGCTGCATTGGAGTAGGCATAAACAGATGTATTGCTGCCATTACCCAACAATACATAACAACTACCAGTATAGATAGCACTAAGATTAGGCATGTTTAACTCACAATCATTTATAGTAACATAACTTGACTCATCTCTAATCTGAACACAACGCCCATAATTTGTAGTAGTGTTTTCAATTACGAGATTGTCGATGGTCATGTAATGACAATCTGCAATAGTAATTACAGGACTTCGTGATGATGTACCCGTGTAGCTAATTCGTTCACCATTTCCATTTATGGTAATAGAATTTGTAGCACTAGAACCAGAAACTTCATCAAACTCCACGTACTCCATGTAAGGACCAGAACCTGTAACAACATTTACTGTAACTGAGCCAGAAACACCATTTGTGTTCAAGGTGTCAGCAAGATCTGTAAAATTGTTGAAGTTAGACCCGGACGTCGTAGATACCGAGTTGATGGTGTACGTACCAGATAATTGTGCATAAGATGACCCATAGATAAACATGGATCCGACCAAAGCAACAGACTTTAATAAATTGAAACGCCAATTTCGTTTGTAATCTTTTTTCATTAAGATAAATTATTTTTTAAGATGTTAAAGAACGCTTAGGTCGTGAACGAAAGTAGTTTTATAATTAGTAGTACAATGTCATATTTAATAATTTAAAAAAAAAAGCACACATACACATACTCTTAGCCTACAGCACCAAGTTGGTGCAAAAAAATTATTCTGCCTCATTATCAGATATTTAAATCGTATATACTAAAATATGACATAATATATTTTGAAATTTATTTGATGTTCGAATTAACAAAAATGGGGGAGTTATTAAGTGTTCCTTATTTTTTAAAAACAATATGTTCTTTCAAGAAGTTCGTTTCACGGAAGATGGAATGCTTTTGCTTAGGTCGCAAAACCATCCTCCAATGAAATGATAAAACAAATCGGACACTGATTATGTCTGATTTGAAGGAGAACTTGCAAGATTACGTTTCTATGCACTATAAGTTCTTCTAAATTTAGTATGAAATTATGGGTAGTTCAGTACAACGCTTTAATTGCACTACCCTAATTTCAATTTCACGAAAATATAAAAATATTAATAATTACGATTAAACTATCAGCAGAAATGCTGTTTATCGTTTTTTCAAAAAAACGATTTAAATTCACATCAAAACACCGTTCACCGGCTGAATAGCAGGCAGCAAATCAAATCAGACCACAAGCATAAATAAAACATTTATTTGCAATAATAAACGGACAATAAAATACGTTAACGTCGTACTAATTAAGACAAACTAACTGAAGCCGTATGGGAACATTTTATTCTACAATATATTTTTGACAATGCCAGCTACACGAATATTAGATGCCACTTACGACTTTTTCTTCGAAGGGAAAGTTGTAGATATAGACATTGCTGCAATCTCTAGAGAAACAGAGATCCCCGAAGATGAAATCAGAAAAATTTTCCCAACTTTTCACGACATTACCACAGCATTATCTAAGCGTAGCATCGTTAGACTAAAGGCTCAAGGCGAGGAACTCGCTAAACAAAAAGGCCTAGACGTTCTAAGAGAACTCCTTTCGAATGATATTATGTTTTTTTACAGAATAGAAGTGGATAGAAAAATGCTTACAGATGAAACTATAGGAGATCACGTGAATGCTCTAAAGAGTTTTGATAACTACTTCAATATAGAAATGCCAAAAATTTATTCCGTTTTCTTAGAAAACAATAAAGAGCTCTTACCATCTTCGGATATAGACGTAAAATTCTATGCACATTTCATAGCACACAGTCTTAAGTTTTTTAATTTCACTACTTTGGGATTTTATGAATCTACCAGTGAAGGGAGAAAAAATGCTACAGAGCAGATAATAGGAAGTCTATTTGGACTGGACTTTCTTGAATTACCTAAATTTTAAAATAAACATGGCAGCGACTAAAAGTTATAAAGACAAAATACTTCAAACCACTCATAATATAGCTATAGCTGAAGGGAATGTGAAATCTATTACTTTTAAAAAAATAGCCGATGCTGCCGGAATTAAGGTAAAAGATATAGAAAACGAATATAACAGTATGGCAGAGATATTCTATGATACAGGGTGTATGCATATCAAACGTCACGATGCTAGGTCTAAAAAAATAGTAACCCTAAGTGGCGAATATGCAATGGGGACTATGATCAAACATGACCTTGGATTGCTCATCTATTACACACGAGATTCGGCTAAAGAAAACATAGATGCTGTAACTACAAGAGTTCTAGCCTTCGTTAAGAACTACATAGAAACAGTTATGCCTGAGCATTATTTCAAAATCCTAATAAACACTCCGAGTATAATTCCTAACAAAAGCATCAATGCAAAACTCTACGCACAGTTTATAGTGCACAGCATGTTCTTTTATACAAAAGAAGGACTTGTCAGCTTAGAGCCTGACAGTAAGGAACTAAGCAAAATCACTTATAAACTTATTGCCAGTTTATTCTCTAGGTCTAAGGCAGAAATAAAAATCGACTAATTAATCTCGGGCGGTGCAGAAAGACCAGTAATATCCATACGGACTCGCTGCATCGTAATATAGCCCTACCCCTACCTTTTTGCTCGACTCATTGAACATATTTCTATAGTGTCCCGGACTGTTATACCACTGTGTATATGTGCCCTTGGCTGTACTGCTTCCTGCAGCTAAGTTTTCGGAATTCACAAACCCTTTGGTGTAGAATCTTCGTATTCGTACGAATGTATTTCCTACTTCCACCAGCTTTCCACCTATGCTATCATATGACTGATGGTCAAAGTATTTTTGAGTAGCCATGTCATACGAGTGATACCTCGCTGCTCTTGCCAAATCCTCATCCCAAACTAGCTTCACCATCCCTCGATTTCTTCGCTCTATATTTAGCAATCGTATTACCTCTTTCTCCTTCTCCACACCAGAAGATGCTACGTTTTCTTTACCCGATGGCAGCCCAAAGTACTGACCGTTTCTGTAGCCTGGCATTACCGCTGCATCGTCATCCTCAACAACTTCATAAACAACTGTATACGCATTTATTTTCTGAGCCTTGGTCATAAGACTTTCTGCTTTAGCACCGAGCTTGGCATCTTGAAGTTCTCTGATAAAATCAGGCAATTCTTCTTCTATTTTCAATCGCAGCGTATCCCATTCTCTTTTACCGTACATCTTCCTTGCTGTTTTTAACTTTTGCAATCTCCCAGCATAGCTTAATGATCTAGACAAGTATGAAGATTTTTTTCGAAGTGAAGTCGCCTCCCTATAGTGGTCAAAATTGACTCTGGAAACAAAAAAATACGGCTCAGGTTTGCTTCTATCTTTGGCTATCATTTTTTTAGCCAAGACCTCGCACTTTTCCTTGTCCGCATTATACTTTCTGTCAAGTCTTTTATATGCTCTCTCGCCAGAGCTCAACGAACCAAAAAGCAGAAAAATTGATATTACTATAGAACCTATTTGCATACTTAGTTAATAACCTAACGGCAGAAAAAGTAAACGCAGTATGTAAATAAAGAGTCTGTAAAAGATTCTAATTCTCGGTGGGGTATGACAACGATGTTCTTTTTAGGCCTAGCACCTCTTCAAGAAAACGGGCTGTCTCTCTAGTTAAATTGGGGATATCCTTGCCAAAATACGGACTCGGCATACAGTGGTTACCACCATTTGGGAATACTACTATTTGCTTTTTCTCACTTGCCAGATCTTTGTACATCGATAAAATAGCCGGAACGGAAACCACATTGTCCTGTTCTTCTTCATTTTTGTAGTAATACCCTATAAAAGTAGGCACCTTCACTTTTTGAAAGGTCTCTTCATTCATGGTGCTTTCTAAGAGTCGCTGCAACTCGATGGTAGCTTCTAGTCTGTATTTGGTATGCCAGTACTTCCTCGCTTCTACTGGGGCTTCCCATACATTATAATCTCCTCCCTTTACAAGACGAGAAACCTGCAAACCCCAAGGTCCTGTAAGTAGAGATGCTCGTTTATCATATACACGGATATTTGGCGAATAGCATATCAGACTATGTATTGCATTATCTGCTGATGCGAGGCACAATGCAGCCGTACTGCCTGTGCTTGTGCTCATTATAATTACACTATCTCCGAGTAATCGGGCTATTTTGAGTGCTTCCTTTGCCGAATTGATATATTTTTCTCCTGTGAAATTAATCATTGGTTCATCCTCTATCAATCCATGTTCGGCTAATCGAGGGGCATACATATTCATACCATAACGAAGTGCGATACTCTCACTTACAGGTGCTCCTTCTTCTGGGCAAGCTGAGAATCCATGTAGATATAAGAGCACATATTTTGTTTTTTTTCCTACACTGTCTACCCAAAGTAACTGAGTATAATTTCCTTCCTTAACAGGTCTAGCCTCCTCATTTCTAGCTATATAGTCTCCTACATTTGCAATAGACCCTACTCCTGCTAACGTACTTGCAGACACCTCGGGCATTATCTTAATCTCAGAAGTCCGGGGACCTACCAAATAAAGCAAAACCAACACCATCAGAATGCCAACAAAAACTTTAATACTACGATTCATTTATACCAATAATATGTCAAAAGTATGCACAGAAAATAGAAGATGGAGAGCAGCTTCTGAAACAAAACTTCCACATCATTCACATAAATTGTTATTTTCGATTTTTAAAAGAACTAGAGATCAACCTATGCCAAACTTTCATTTTATGAATAAACTGTTATTACTTAAGAAAAACATTGTGGCAATCCTTCTTGTATTTACAAGCTTATCTGCTTATTCTCAAGAAGTTACGCTGAATGGAAAAATAACAAATGAAAAAGGAGAAAACCTAACAGGTGCATACATCACCGTACCAGAAATAAGTGGAATAGGTGCTATAAGCGACGAGGAAGGGGCTTTTAGTATAAAAGTACCATCTCTTCCGGTCACTCTCAAGATTTCTTATCTTGGATATGAGAACCAATCTAAAACCATTTCCACTACTTCTAATCTGAAAATTGTGATGAAGACCTCTGACGAGAATGTACTGACAGGAGCTGTGGTACGTGCCAGCAGAGTAAGCGAAAAACAGAAAGAAGCACCTCTTACAGTAGAATCTATAGGAATAAAAGCGATAGAAGATGCCCCTGCTGCATCCTTTTATGAGAGCCTCGGAAATCTCAAAGGTGTGGATGTAACTGCAGCTAGCTTAGGTTTCAGAGTGGTGAATACCCGTGGTTTTAATAGCACTAGTCCTGTGAGATCTCTACAATTGATAGATGGCGTAGACAACCAATCTCCAGGATTAAATTTTGCATTGGGAAATTTTCTTGGTGCGAGTGACTTAGACATAAAAAGAGTTAATGTGATCGCTGGAGCAAGTAGTGCGTTTTACGGTCCAAATGCTTTTAATGGAGTGATAAGCATGGAAACCAAAGAAAGCTACAACTTCCCTGGAATACTCACAGAACTAAAAGTAGGAGAACGAAATCTAAAACAAATAGCACTAAGGTATGCTGACTACGCTTCAAATGATAAGGGAAGAAAAACGTTTGGCTACAAGGTAAATTTGTTTTATATGCAAGCCCAAGATTGGGAAGCTGAAAACTATAACCCGACCCTAGACAGCGAACACGACGAGAGTAACCCGGGAGGATATGATGCTGTCAATCGATATGGAGACGAGGTGCTTACCAATGGTAATGATGACTTTGACACTCCACAAGGACACAGACAAGTGCCTGGTGCGGGAACTTTTTATCGCACAGGATACGAAGAAAAAGATTTAGTAGACTACTCCACGGACAACTTAAAATTAAACACCACCTTAAGCTACCGCTTTAAGGATACCTCTCAGCTAGACTACTCTTTTAATTATAGTACAGGTAATACGGTGTATCAAGGTGACAACAGGTATAGACTAACCGATATCAAATTTTGGCAAAACCACATAGAACTCAAGAAAGCAGGAAAGTATTTTTTAAGAGCTTATAGTACCAATGAAAACGCAGGAAACACGTACGATATTGTGGCTACTGCTTTTAGGCTAAATGAAGCAGCCAGCCTAGAAGGAGATTGGTATAACAGTTATAAAAAAATATGGAAAGGTTCACCTTTTTATCTATCCAGACTAGTAAGTTCTTTACCTGGTTATCCTACTTGGGATTCCACGTTACATGGTACTCAAGAAGAGTGGTCTAAAAATTATTACGATCCTTTCGTAGCTGCCAACCGAGACACTATACGATCTGTACACGACTACTCTAGGGGCTTGGCAGACCAGAACAGACTGAAGCCGGGAACACAGGAATTTGACAGCATGTTTGGCGACATTACGAGTAGACTTTTCACAGAAGGCGGCACTAGGTTTTTTGACAAGTCTGCATTATATCATTTACAAGGGCAGTATGTCTTCACACCTGCTTTTGGAAAAATAACATTGGGTGGAAACGGAAGACTATATAGACCTAACTCTCAGGGAACTATACTTAACGACACTGGAGATGTGCTAATCACTAACTATGAAGGAGGAGTCTATGGAGGGATAGAGAAACGCTGGAAACTGGATCGTATCATAGCGAACGTTACAACACGATTAGACAAAAATCAAAACTTTGACTTCTTAGTATCTCCTGCTGCTTCTCTAATTTACAAGCACAGACCAAATCACGTATTCAGAACTTCTTTCAGCTCTGCTATACGTAACCCTACACTTGCTGATCAATATCTCTTTTATGATGTAGGAAGAGCTACACTCTTAGGAAATCTGAATGGTTTTGATTCCTTGGTAAGTATCGAAT
Source organism: Bacteroidia bacterium (assembly GCA_028339355.1). Classification (GTDB taxonomy): domain Bacteria; phylum Bacteroidota; class Bacteroidia; order NS11-12g; family UBA9320; genus UBA9320. The sequence continues at coordinate 34,915 of JAOLBX010000012.1, read as the reverse complement.
CTTTTAGAGACGCTTATGCGAATGAACCAAATAGAGACCAATTAAAATATTACAACGTGGACCCAATAAGACCTGAGCAAGCTCGTACTATAGAATTTGGTTACAAAGGAAATATAGCCGACCAATCGATTTTCATAGATGCAGGGTATTACTATACTTCTTACAAAGATTTTATTGGTTATAACATTGGATTAGATCCTGTTTATTTTAATTCGGTCACGACGACTCCTTCTTATGTCAACGTATATCGAGTAGCTGCCAATGCAATAGAAACTGTGACCACACAAGGAGTAGCAATAGGAATAAACTACTTTTTTCAGAAATATAATTTAGGAGGAAACTACTCATGGAACAGTCTCAATAAACAAGGTACTGATGATCCTATTATTCCTGCTTTTAACACACCCGAACACAAGTTCAATCTGAGCTTCTCCGGCACCAAACTGAAATTACCTGGTGGAGAGGGCGAAAACTTCGGATTTGGACTAAATTACAAATGGATAGAAGGTTTTGTATTTGAAGGCTCACCACAGTTTACAGGGACAGTGCCAACTTATGACATGTTGGATGCACAAATAAATTACGAAGTGCCAAAATGGAACATGACTTTTAAAATAGGAGGCAGCAACCTTCTGGGTATAATGCCTCTATTCGATAAGGAAGGAGAAAACTCACAACGAAGTGTGTTTGAGAACTTAAACTACCAAGTGTATGGAGGTCCATATGTAGGAAGAATGATTTACTTCTCCGCACAACACAAGCTCGTGTATAATAAGAGTAAGAAATAATATGTATATATTGCACACAATAATTTAAAACAAACAAATAAATGAAAAAACAGTACTTGATTTTAACTCTACTTATGACCGGAATGGTAATAAGTACTATCGCACAAACTCGCTATGTGGACGCTATCTACACGGATGCTGACATAGAAGTGACTTCTAACGTAGATTACGCTACAAACATTGATTTCTTAACATCAAAGACTTCTAATCAAGCAAATGTTGGAAGAGATATTACAGCTATCAAAACAGCATTAGCAACAAGCCAACCTATTCCGACTCCGTTCTTTAATCCTGCAGACACTACTACAGACTTGAAGGTAACTACTGTAAAGATGGACATTTACAAACCAAAAACTTCTGCAGATGCTACTACAGACAGAGCTGTAATTGTTTACTTGCACACAGGTAACTTCTTACCTCCACCTATAAACGGCTCTCCTTCTGGTTTGAAAACTGATAGTTCTGCTATTGTACTATGTACAGAGTGGGCTAAAAGAGGATATGTTGCAGTTTCTGTTAGTTACAGATTAGGTTGGAATCCACTTGCTGAGCAAGCAGACGTGCGTAGAGGACAATTGCTTAATGCAGTTTATAGAGCAATACACGATGTAAAACAAGCCGTACGTATGTTGAAAGATGACGCTGCTACTTACGCTATAGACCCAAGCAAAATTGCATTGTATGGTGAAGGAACAGGGGCATATGTGGCGTTGGCGTACGAAACTCTTGACAAAAACGAAGAAATGGAACTTACTAAATTTAGAGCTGGAGGTGTAGGCCCATCATATATTGACAGAACTACAGTAGGAGAAATAGATGGAAGCGGTGGTCTTCTTAATCTTTATGCTCCGTCTACTACTTCTGCAGAAATATCTACAGTAATAACAGCTGGCGGTGCATTAGCAGATACTTCTTGGCTAGAAACTGGCGACGCTCCTATGATTGCGTTCCAGTGTATTAGAGACCCTTTTGCTCCTTTCAATGAAGGTACAGTAATCGTACCTACAACAAATGAAGATGTTGTAGATGTGCAAGGTGCTAATCTATATGTTCAAAAAGCGAATCAAATTGGTAATAATGACGCAATTAAAGATATCCAAGCAAATGACCCATATACTATAGCTGCTGAAGCATCATATGGTGTTGAGTTTGACTACATATACGCAAGTCCATTTGATAAAATCACTGTCAATACAGACGTTAAAGGTTTGTTCCCTGTGGTGAGACCAATTGCAAGTACTTTATTAAACAATGAAGCTGGACCTTGGCAATTTTGGGATCCACTTTCACCTTTAGCCACTACTGTAGTTGGTCAATTTATGGGACAACCTGTAACTGCTCACATGAACAGTGTAGGATCTAACGCAGGAATGGGACCAGAAAAAGGACGTGCCTACATAGACACTATACTTGGATATATGTGCCCTAGAGTAGCTCTTATAAATGGAGACATCACTCTAAGTAGCCTATCTGTAGATGACAAACTACCTACAAACGCAGCTAGCCTTTACCCTAACCCAGCTACTAATGAAGTAACTGTAAGTGTAGATGCTAAATACAACGTAAATAGTATCAGCATAATTGATATCACAGGAAGAGAAGTATTGTCTTCTGAAGCGAATAACATAGCTACTTTAAGCCTAGAAGGCTTACAAGCTGGTTATTACTTTGTTAATGTGCATACAGCTAAAGGTACAATATCAAGTAAACTTATTAAGGAATAATTTATCCTCAATTGATTTAAAATCCCGACCAGCATTTGCTCGTCGGGATTTTTTTATTTTTGCTTTGAATTAAATCTAAAAATTATGTTAAAGAAAATCGGAATAGCTCTAGTGGCAACAGTTGCTCTATTGCTTATCGTAGCTGCATTTGCCCCTAAGGAAATGAACTCCGAAAAAACAGTAAAAATCGATGCCCCTCAGGAGATTGTTTGGAGACATGTGAGTAGTATGAAAGGGATGGACTCTTGGAGCCCGTGGAATGACTACGAACCAGACATGAACAAAGAATGGTCAGGAACTTCTGGATCCGTAGGCGATAAAATGACATAGGAGGGCACTAATGAAAAAGTAGATGCAGGTTCTCACACTATCACAAAACTTGATGCTCCAAATAGAATAGACACGGACATCCATTTTCTAAAACCTTGGGAAGGTATCTCACAAGTTTTCGTTGAGTTATCTGGTGCTGATGGTGGCACAAACGCACGATGGGGTTTCCATTCAGATATGGGTTTCCCGATGAATGTAATGGGTCTCTTTATGAATATGGAAGAGCAAATGAGTGAAGACTGGGATAACGGCTTTGGTAAGCTAAAGAAGCTAACAGAAGAAGACTATGCCGTAGAAAAAGCGAGAGAAGAATTGGCCGCTCAAGCAGCCGCTTCGGAGGAGTCAGCTGCAGAAGATTAATAATCTGAATTCAACATTATTAAAATGCCGATTGTGCTATCACAATCGGCATTTCTGTTTTTGTATTTACCACAGCTGAATTACACGGAATAGGACCAAAATATGGGATACTCACAATCGGATTCAATAAACCAAACTACTACTAGACAAGAGAATATTTACACTCGAAATTATTAGTTCTACATAGTAACTATTAAAGACAAAGACTGTAGCTGCTAATTCATTTTTTGTCTATGCTACCAAAAGAGTCTGTATTACTACCTATCCCCATGTTTCATTTAAAGCTATCGGTTACTGGCAAAATACTATTTGCATTTACCAAAATGGGCCGGCAACCTACATTCTTGTTCGTAGTTAAACACTAAGGAAGCATACTCCCGATTTTAGTAAACAGATTATGCTATTTCAAGGCCAATATATTGATGTTTTTATTCTCTAAATACTTATTCTCTTGAGGATACAATACAGTATTTATCATTGCCTTGCCAAACCTGCTGCTCGTAGTCACAAACTTCATTCTTCTCATTAAAGGAAAAAATGGGCTCATTACGATATAAATATACTTGTACCAACTCGTACCAGAACTCACTTTCCCTTCAGGAATAAGAGCCCCAAGTCTAAACATATAGGCATCTTTAAAGCCTTTATTCAAAACATAGTTTTCAGTTTTCCCTTTTACTCGTGCCCACATTATTCTTCCATTTTCTGAAGTATCCGTACCTGTGCCACTTACGTAATTCATTACCATTCTTGGATTGGCTGCATAGCAAACATTTGCAAGAGACTTAGTAATGTCATAAGTATACTTACTAAACTCGGCCTCATCCTTACCTACAGAAGTCACTCCCATACAATGAAAACATGCTTCGTACCTTTTGAATGTCTCTTCAGCTATGCTAAAATCGGAGAAATCGACATGGATATACTCTTTAAGTTTAGGGTGCTCTAGTCCAAGTGCCCTCCTGTTTACGACTAGCACTTCCTCCACCTTGTCATTTGCCAAACACTCATTGAGCGTGCTTCGACCTACCATACCTGTACTACCTGTTATTATTACTTTCATTTCTTGACTTTATTAGTATTTTTTTCTGAGTGCGTGTAAGAGTTTATCCTTGTTCACCACTTCGCCTTTAAGTAAAATAGTAGATGCAAAACCGTCCATATAGCTCATTATCAAATCTGCTTCTGCATCAGCATCAAAATATTTTAATTCGTTCAGAGAATTTACCAAGACCTCCTTTATCGGCCGGCTAAATTCATCGTCAGAATATTCCTGTTGCCATTTGAGCGAATAGATTAATCTCCACAACGGGTACTGATCTGTCTCTAGACTAAATGGAATCTCCATAATTGCTTGAATTCTCTTTTGAGGATCTACGATTTCTGTTATTAGTTGAATTTTAAACGCTATTTTTTCCTTTCCCATTTGCACTATAGCATTGAGCAATCCTTGTTTATTTTTAAAATGTCTGAAGATAAGACCTTCAGACACTCCTGCTTGTTTAGCGATAAGACTAGTTGGCACAGCATCAAAACCCTTACTGGAAAAGAGTTCTAAGGCTGATTCCAAAATTGAAATTTGTTTTTCTGTCATCTAAAGAGTGAGTAATTGCTTACGAATATATAAATAATAAATATATAGAAAAATTAATTGCAAGTAACTAATCACATACAATTCACTAAGGACGATTATGCTACACTAAAAAATAGTGCCACAGAAGCAAAGCAAAGAATTTTTCAGAGCACCTTGAACTTACTCCTATTTAACAATCATGACAGAAATACAAACGGACGTCTCGGGAAGTTCTAAAAAAACAAGCTCACTGTCAAAAATGTAACGAGCTAACAAACTACACTTTATGATCGACGAGTACGACACTTTAAGACCTCTTGAAGAATGACTTTTTCTTAACTCTATCTTCTTATGAATCCACATATATTTGCCCGCTAAATAAATGATACGGAGTCTGATCTTAATTCTAGCTATATGCTGTAATGCATATACTCAAAACGCAACGGCTCAAGACTTCAGCTCTACTAAAAAAGGAGACTTCTATTTCTATTGGGGCTATAATCTGGACTGGTATTCCAAATCCGACATATCATTTACCGGAGATGGTTATGATTTTATGCTAAAAGATGTAGTGGCCAAAGACAGGCAAAGCAAATTTAAATTGGACCCGTACTTCAAGCTGAACAAGCTTACCATTCCACAATACAACATGAGACTCGGGTATTTTATCTCAGACAAATACAGCATTACTTTAGGATGGGACCACATGAAGTATGTTATGGCTCAAGGGCAAACAGTTAAAATAAACGGCACAATAAATAACGTAGATACACTCTATAACGGAGAGTATACAGACAAAGACATTAAGCTGACACCTGAGTTTCTTACGTTTGAGCATACAGACGGTCTAAATTATGCTAACGCTGAATTAAGACGATATGATCACTTATTACACAAAAATAAAGTAGATATAAGTGCGGTAAGTGGCATAGGTATGGGCTTTATTTATCCCCGGACTAATGTGAGCCTGATGAATATAGGGCGAGCAGACCAATGGCACTATTCAGGATATGGAGCATCTGCCGTAATAGGTGCAAATGCTACATTTTACAAACACTACTTCATACAAACTGAGCTAAAAGGAGGCTATATCAACATGCCGGATATTCTGACCACTTATCGTAAAGAAGACCGAGCCAAACAAAGTTTCTTTTTCTCACAATGGAATGTAGTGTTTGGTGCTCGATTCAACATATTAAAGTCTTCTAGTGATGGACCAAAATAACATCTTAAATACCATATTTGGTCAGGACATTTAAAATCCAAATGAACTGCGGACAGTTACGCAATTCATTTGAACAAAAAGAAGTTAGTAAAAACGAAATAATCTTGACCGAAGGAGAGCAAGCACACAAATACTACTTCGTATAAACTGGATGTCTCCGAGCATTTGCTATCGACACAAAGGAAATGACATTACTACTGGTTTCTATACTAGTGGAGATATTGTTTGGGAAGTAGCTTCGCTATTTCTTCGCATTCCCACCAAAGAAAATATACAGGCACTATAAGACTCCATCATTTGGCAAATGAAATACGATCGTTTTCAGGAATTGTTTGACACCATACCATCTTTTCGCAAGTGAGGTCGAACACGATTGGTACAAAACCATCTATCACTAAAGCAGCGAACCATTTCTATGATAACAGATAGTGCAGAGTTCCGCTATCTCCAACTAATTGATCAGCATCCAGAGATAATGCTGCAAGCACCGTTAAAACACATTGCTACATACCTTGATATAACGGACTCATCACTCAGTAGAGTACGGAAAGAGCTTAGTCGTTCCAAATCTTAATTCATTTCTTGTCATAGGACAAGCAAGAAGTCACTCTTCTTATTAATATTTGTCGTATCTAAAAAAGAAATTATGATTGATAATCTACCCAATTATGCCAACATCATTTTTATAATAGCCACAGTATTCAGTATTTTTATGATCTATAAAGCCGCTGGCTATTCTAAAAAAACACTTTTGATTGTTCTTGGATGGACAATCATTCAAGGAGTATTGGCTTGGAGTCAGTTTTATTTGAAACTGGACACCGTGCCACCCAGAATGCCATTTACATTTTTTCCCACTCTTGCTCTCATACTGGCACTTTTTAATACGTCCAAAGGAAGAACTTTCATAGACTCTCTAAACCTTAAAACTCTTACGTGGCTGCACATAGTTAGAATCCCTGTCGAGTTTTGTTTGCTCTGGCTATTCATAGCTAAGAGCATTCCACAAATCATGACTTTCGAAGGTGCCAATTTTGATATTATCGCTGGCCTTACTGCTCCACTGATGGTATATCTCTATTTTATTCGAAAAAATGTCTCTGCTAAGATTATGCTTGTGTGGAATGTGGTTTGTCTTTTGTTATTGATTAACATAGTAGTCATCGCACTTCTATGTGCCCCTATGCCTATTCAGCAGCTCGCGTTTGACCAACCCAACATAGGAGTTTTATATTTCCCATTTGTATGGTTGCCTTCAGTGATAGTACCTATCGTGATGTTTAGTCATTTTGTTGCGATAAGGAGATTTAGAAAAGGGTAACAATTTACCCGTAGTACTCCACGTACTGATTCTCAGTTTCGTAGAGTTTGATGCAATGAAGCTCAGCTCCATAAGGAAGTTCTGGCTCCACCTCTTCCCATATTTTCATCACTATGTTTTCTATACTTGGCATCACACCTTTCAAAAAATCTACATCTATATTGAAATTTTTATGATCCAATTTAGAGACTACTTTATTCTGGAGTACCAACTTTAGCTTTTTGAGGTCCATCACAAAACCGGTATCTGGATTTGGAGCTCCTTTTACGGTAACGTACAAATCAAAATTGTGACCGTGCCAATTCTTGTTTGCACATTTTCCAAAAACGGCATCGTTTTGTTCTTCTGTCCATTCAGGATTGAAGAGCTTGTGTGCTCCATTGAAGTGTACTTTTCTTGTGATGTAAACTAGCTTTTTTGACATTGATTCTTAATGCTCTGCAATTTTAACAATAACTTTTAACACTATGGCATCAAGTACATTAACAATGCGTTATTTCATCCAAAAACCAAAAACACAATGCTGTTAAAATCTCGAAGGTTAAACTCATTTAAAACAACTATTTCACTAATTAACTAGTCACTAATCACTAATTTCGTACCACATGGCGATACTCGTTACAGGAGCAGCAGGATTTATAGGTAGTTGTTTGGTCTCTTTTCTCAATGAGCGAGGACTAACCGACCTCATTTTGGTAGATGATTTCAATAGATCTGAGAAGAGCAAAAACTTAGAAGGAAAACTATTTTCCGCTAAAATAGATCGATCCATCTTTTTACACGATTTACCCCGCCATACTATTGACTTTGTTTTTCATATAGGTGCACGCACAGACACTACAGAGTTTGATATTAACATTTTTGACGAGCTCAACATGAGGTATTCTCAAGCACTCTGGAAACACTGCACCTCAAATAAAATCCCTTTTCTTTATGCATCTTCTGCAGCCACTTATGGAGGTGGTGAAGAGGGTTTTGATGACGATAGTGCAATAGAAAATTTAAAGCCACTTAATCCTTATGGGCAGAGCAAGCAAGATTTTGACGTATGGGCCTTGGCACAAGAAGAAACACCACCATTTTGGGTAGGATTAAAGTTTTTCAATGTGTTTGGTCCTAATGAATATCACAAAGGAAGAATGGCAAGCGTCGTCATGCACGCATTCAATCAAATAGCCGATAATGGAAGCCTGAAGCTCTTCCAATCTCACAACCCAAAATATGGTGACGGAGAGCAGATACGCGATTTTATTTATGTTAAAGATCTTTTGAATTTAATGTGGTTTTGGCACCAAAATCAGACAAGTAGTGGAATCTACAATGCAGGGACAGGAACAGCTCGTACTTTTAATGACTTGGCAAACGCTATCTTCTTAGCATTGGATAAAGAACCTATGATTAATTACATCCCTACGCCTATAGATATTAGAGATAAGTACCAGTACTTCACCGAGGCTAAAATGACCAAAACCAGAAATGCTGGTTACAAATCAGAGTTTTATCAACTGGAAGATGCAGTAGCAGACTACGTACAAAACTACCTTCAATCTAACACTACCTATTGAAGCAAAAAATTCAGATATCGTGGATACTGATAGCTGCTCTAATTCTAGCCATGGTGGCAATGCTAGCTACTTCTCATACTATCGACTCTGTAGCAGATGAAGACCTCGATATTTCAGAATTTATAGCCTCACTAGAACAAGAAGCTAACACCATATTTGCCGATATACTTCCTATAAGCTTCGACTCCAAAAATAATATAAAAGGTACTTTGCTAAAAAAAGAGCGATGGTATATTATAAAATACGATGGCACTCAACCAACTTACTGGAATAGCAATAAAATAAGCTTAGATAGCACAGTTCTATCTTCCTCTACATTTCCAGTTTCCTATATTTTTGGTGATGATCTATATGCCGTTTTCAAGGACAAAAGCAATACTTTTTTAGCATTCAGATTAGCCAACGAAGGAAAAATCCACTCACGTCTTGTCAATCATAATCCAGAATTAGCAGACAAACGACTTACCATAAATAGCTCTACCCTATCACCACAACAAACTATTTTTACTTTTGAGCACATAGTACACAACCATAACTTTTTTTTACTTTTAGGACTCATTGCCAGCTACTTGCTAGTATTCCTAATGTTATTCTATCTTAGAGAAAAGAAGAACTGGATGTATCTATCGGCTTCGCTTGCTCTCCTCATTCAGTTCTTGGTGTTTAGCCAACTCAACTATGGGTTCCAAGATTTTTACCTTTTATCTACTCAGAGTATTTTAAGTGTTTCAGCCAGCCACCTGGTTTTTGTATTATTTATCCATTTGGCAGGCATAGTCTCTATAGACCTAGCCCTATTTCAGTTGCTCAAAAAGCTTCCCAAAATAGTCTCCGCTGCTCTACTGAGTCTTGCATTATTCTTTCTTGGAGACTTTTTCATTGACCTCAGTAGCAGACTGGTTCTCAGATCAGCTATATCCTTTGACTTTGAGAAACTCTTTGGTCTCAGTGTTCAAACCTTTGTGGCCCTCGCATTCATATTACTCGCTTTCATTTCTTTATGGATGCTTTGCTATCATAGCAACCTTAAGAATGATCTAAAGGATAAAAAAACTTGGTTTGCAATCCTAATTGGACTCCTTCTCTTCTGTGCATTCCAATATATCGATGCTCATCGATCTCTCAGTAGCCTGGTTCCTGCAGTCCTTTTGATAGGTATTGGTATGCTAATAGACGCCACGTCAAAAAAAATTCGAACAACAATCTATTCGTATTTTTTACTTACAGCTATTGTCACAGCGGGCATTGTCTTTTTCAATCATAAGGAAAGAGAAGAATCCTACATCCATGATTTTGCAAAAGAGCTGATAGCCAATAAAGATACTAGGGCTGAACAAATCCTCAAATCATTTGAAAACGAGTTGGCTTTAGAATTCCTAACTCCCTCCGACAATCAAAATTTCAATGTAAAAAAAGACCAAATAGAGAATAGAATTAAGCATCTCTATTTTAGCAATTATTTAGAAAAATACGAGTTAAAACTCTTTAGTTTCGGATTTGAGGGTAAAAACACCAACCAAAACAACCTCTATTCTCTTGCAGACTTGGATGAAGTATACAACACTAATTCCAAGCGGACTGCAAGTGCCTATTTTTATCAGATAGACAACCCCATAAGTGTGAATGGCTATATAGCCAAGTATGAAAACTGCGACTTGGATGGACACTACGGAACCACATTCATACTCTTGCAACCACGTGTGGTACAGTCAGAGTTTTTATACCCAGAAGTGTTTGATAATCAGAAGTCTACACAACTTATCTCGTTGAGCGATTATTCCTACGGACTTTACTTCAATAATAGACTAGTGAGCCAAAAAGGAAGCTATCCGTATCAGCTCAATTCCTTACCTGAAGATAACGGAAGTAGTATCTTTTCGCTTGGAGCAGTGCGGCACAGAAAATATGACCAAGGAATATACCAAGTAGTCCTAAGCAAAACTGAAAACCGTATACGATCCTGGCTATCGTCGTTCACGTTTACACTATTACTTTTGCTTCCCATTGGATTTTTCATCTCACTACTCACTAGATTTATTTACGGTATAGATGACCCAATGGCTACTGCCTTCTTGCCAGGAACATCCAAATATTTGAGCAGTAGAATACAGACATCTCTAACCATAATATTGCTGTTAGGGTTACTCTTGTCTGTATATATTATCATTACATTCATACGCTCCAATTACAATCAAAATCTTGAAAATCAACTTCTTACAAAAGTTAAAAACATAAGCACTCGACTGCAAGACAAGGTAGATCTAGAACAAAAACTAAATGATACAGAATCTCGCACGCTCATACTAAACGAGGAAAGCAGCACGTACAATGTAGATATAAACTTATACAATACAGATGGGAAACTCCTGGGAAGTACCAAACCATATCTCAATGACAATGAGATCCTTAGCACTCAGATGAATCCCAAAGCCTTTGCGAGGCTAAAACTACATAAATCCTCACAGCTACTTATACAAGAAGAGCTCGAAGGCTCTGACTATCTGAGTGCGTACGTTCCTTTATTCGACGGAAAAAATGAAATACTGGGCTTTTTGAACACTCCGTTTTTTGCTAAAAACGAACAACTCAATAAGCAGATTTCTAACCTAGTTGTGAATATTCTGAACATCTACTTCTTGCTCCTCCTCGGCGGAATACTATTGGCATACATTATCTCAAAACAGATTTCAAAACCACTAGTACTCATCCGTGAAAAGATAGCTAAGACGGTCCTCTTGGGTGAGAACGAACTCATCACATATAACAGAGACGATGAGATAGGTCAGCTCGTGAAGCAGTACAACAAAATGGTGATGGAACTAGAAGAAAGTGCCAACCAAATGGCAGAAACCGAGCGTGAAGGTGCTTGGAGAGAGATGGCAAAACAGGTAGCACACGAGATAAAAAATCCACTAACACCCATGAAGCTCAGCGTGCAGCATCTTCAACGAGCCTATGATGCTGGGCCTAGTGAAAAACTAGATGCATTGTTTAGCAAAACGAGTAGGCTTCTCATAGACCAAATCAATAGTCTGAGCACCTTGGCAAGTGAGTTTGGCAACTTTGCACAGATGCCAGAGGATAAGTTTGAAGTCTTTGATGTTTCCAAAATACTGGCAGGAACTGCAGATCTTTTTAAACAATCAGAAAACGTAGAAATATTTGCAAACATTAGCCTAGATGCTCTAACTATTGCCGACCCTGAACAAATACGACGCGTATTTAATAACCTGATAAAGAATGCCATACAAGCTATTCCGGAGGGCAGAAAAGGTAAAATACAAGTACAGCTAAATTCTACTAACACAGAAATAAGCATAGACATAAAAGACAATGGAAAAGGTATTCCTAAAGAACTATACAAGAAGGTATTTGTACCAAATTTCAGTACCAAAAACTCTGGAATGGGGCTCGGACTGGCTATATGCCGCAAGATTGTAGAATCTGCCGGAGGCAAGGTGTCTTTTGTAAGCGAAGTAGATAAAGGAACCACGTTTAATGTAACCCTACCAAGAAATGAAAAAGCTTAGCTTAGTACTACTCAGCCTAATGCTATTGGGCTGTGGCAATAAACCTATAAACCAAAATTTTGCGAAGCTGCTGAAAGCAAAAAAATACACAGTGGCTATGTTTATAGCACCGGACTGCCCGCTCTGCAAAACACTCTCTACACCGTTTAGTGAATTATCCGAACGTTATCCAGACATTCAGTTTTTGGCAGTGTATAGCGGCACGCACTACGAGCCGATGGAACTCAATATGTACGCTACAGAAACCAAACTAATGCCTCGTATATTTAGAGATTACTACTACGAGGTAGCGGGGCAGCTAGGTGCCAGTGTCACTCCTGAGTTTTTCTTGCTCGACAGCTCAGCAAACATACTCTACCAAGGTATGATGGATGATCGTATTATCGACCTAGGCAGCTACAAACAAACGTGGGATAAACTATACCTAAATGATGCAATACAGGCGATAGTTTCTGACAAAACACCACCCATAAAAAAAACACAGCCAATAGGCTGTGTTTTGGAGTACTAATATTTTAAAATAAAGCAGAACTTTATCTTCCTGCACATTCGCAGTCTTCGTTTATTGTACCTCTAGTACCTGCAGCAGATTTGCATGGGTCTCCCACATTTGCTTTCAGGTTTGGACAATCATAAACATTATCCGTAGTATTCGTTACACACTTGCAGTCTCTGCTGATTTTTCCAACTTTACCGTCATCCGTCTTACAAGCGTCTCCTAAGTTGGCTTTCACACGAGGACAATCATAATCAACCTCTGTATCTTTGGTGATACAATCGCAATCTTTGTTCACATAGCCAACTTTCCCATCTCTAGTCTTGCAAGTATCTTTGAAATTGAGCTTTAAATCAGGACAATCAAAACGTTTTTCATCATCTTTATCGTCATCCTTATCATCACCAGAATCCCTATTCTTCATTAATTCAATTAAATCTTTAAGAGGGCCACGATCTTTACACCCTGTTCCTACTAGTGAGAAACCGATTATAAGTAGGATTAAAATTGCTATGTTTTTCATTTTTAAGTTATTTATGATTTTCGAATATAGGGGAAAATTAAAAACCTATATAATTCGTTTCGTAGACCAAGTCCCCTCTGAAATAACTTTCCAAGGAATAATAAATAATATTTTGAAGTTTTGTGAAATTCTCCACTTGCCAAAAAACTTATCCTTCTCCTCATCATAACTCCCAATATCCTCGATGGGCAAGCTGGGATTGTCTGCGTATTCTGATTCCCAAAATTCATTAAATATGGCTTCCTTTTCGTACGTTTTAAAAAACTTTATTTCTCCGTTAGAAATTATTCCTTCAATACTCGCCGGAGACTCATTAGTAACAAAACCCCTAATATCATTAGCTATTCCAGTGAATCTATCCGATTCTTGTTCCACTTTCATTTCAAACCATAACTTTTCGCCTGTAAATTGATCGTACCCTTTTCCATAGGTAAGAACTCCTGCCCAATCACCTGAAATATCCATTAACAACTAACCCTTGTCCAAATACTCCTCTGTAAAATGCTTTTTGCTCTTCTCTTGTGTAAATTTATCCGCTTTGTATGCCTTACTTGCTCCTTTGGGTATGGATAGACTCTGCCAGTCATCTCCCTTTATCATTCTACCCAAGTATACCATCTGACCTACGTGATAGGCATAGTGCATCATCTGTCTATTCACTGCTTCAGATATACTATGCCCTTGATTTCTGATATAAATTGTGGTGTCAAAATTATCTTCAGATACAGAACCCAAAGCATCAAAAAGACACGTCCAACCTTCTTCCCATTTAGCTGTAAGCTCCACACGATTCTTTATATCAGCCTCAAATTCTTCGTCCCGTTTTCGCCATTTTTTCTCTCCATCTTCTGTCAAAAAATTGGTCCACCTGCTCATCATATTTCCCCAAAGGTGTTTCACCATAATGGCCATACTATTGCTAGCTTCATTGTATTGCCAAGACAACTCATCGTCACTCAACTGGGCCATTGTTTTGTCTCCCAGCATCTTGTAATACTGAAACTGCTGCACTGCACTATTAAGGTAATCATTCATACTTCCAAAGTTAATGTTTTCTGTATTTTATGAGTCTACGAGACCAATAAACCAGATTGAGAAACAAACCCATGAGCAGTGTAACGCCCCAAGTACGAGGATGAGAAAACGGATTGATAAATCGGTCTCCTATATCGTATATGAGTGCAAATGGCTCTTGCAGTACGTCCCAGCTATTCCATCTGAGGTATCTGCCCAGATATATTCCAAAACTGCCCGCAAAAAGCAATACAGACGATACTATTGGAATTATCTTTTTGGCATCTACCAGTTTGCGAAGTCGCGACTCTTCCCAGTAGTTGGCCAAGATACGCTCGATGTCCCACAGACTCATAAACCCAAACAAAAGCACCACCCAGGCAAACGAGAGTATAAGTAGCAGGTCAAACCACATTGGCATGGACACTACTTGTTTCAGATGAAAAAGGTCTGTAAGTATATACGGTGCATTGGGAAAAAAGAGCAACCAAGTACCCAGCAAGGCAAACACGGGAAGTTTTTTTGTTGTAACTGTGGGTATACAATAAGAACACTGCTAAGGCACCAGGGAATGAATGCCAAAAACAAGTTCCAATTGAGAAATAAAAACATAGGTGTAGCAGATACCATCACTCTATATACGGATAATACTAGGCATAGCGTGCTAAAGAAAAAGAGTAAGACGGTCTCATTGAGGCGATGGGATTTTCTGAGTTGTGCAATCATGAATATTCGGTTTATTAGTTTAAGAGATTAAACTACGTTATCGAAGGGGTTAGTACATCCACTTATCAGATTACTATGAAAGGAATTATTTAATGGATAAAAGTGGAAAGAAGTATGCTGGTATTTTTAATTATCTCTACGCAACTAATTACCAGTCACGGCTAACTATTCACTTTTTGTAAGTATCTACATGCCTGGCCTTTTTCTCCTCGTAGATGTCGTCTATTTTTACCAATATCATCGTCTCCTCTACACCTCCAAAATCTGGATTCATAGCTGTGCCAAATGATTTCATGGTAGGTGACAGACTCATATAGCTATTGATGAGTGGTGGTATATTCTCCCCACGTTCGCGTACAAAACCATTGAGCAACTTGTGTGCTTCTTTGTAGGTAAGTCCTTCTATCGATTTCTTAAAATCTTCTATATCTGTGGTTATCCCCTGAGAATGGATAGGTCGAATCAATTCATCCGCATCCGGAAAGAAATATTCCATAAAATACATCAAAGCGTCTCTTGCCTCAGTATTATAGCTAGTATACATAGTCACCTTGCCGCTGTAGTATTGGATATGCGGAGTATCTACCACGATAGCACCTAGGCCATCCCACAAATTATCCAAGGCAAATATTCCTCTACGAGAACCTGCCCTAGGTTGAAAATTGGGCTGCACCCAGCTTCTACCTAGCTCTACGGTAGTAGCAAGATAGTTTAGCTTAAAGTTTTCTGAAAAAGTAAAATAATGTCTAGTGGATAATGCTACCGGATTGGTATCTACAACCTTAGCACAATCTATAAATCGATACCCTCCTATTATTTCTTGAGCTTCTGGAGCCCATACTATAAGCTGCTCATAGCAATTTTCTGCTGTATCAAACTCATCTATATCCAATGGCTCTCCAGTGCCACCACCTGCAGAGGCAAATGTAAGCTCACGGAGTCTTCCTATCTCACGCATTACATTGGGACTGTTATGATGATTTACGATATAAATCTCATTGTTCCCCTTATTGGTAATACGAACAAAACGTTCTTGTGTAAGTTCACTTTGGATAACCTCCAAAGGCACTGGTGGTGCTATGTACTCCAAGTTTATACTCACTATCCTTTCAGGTTATAGGTCATTTCTTTTATCTCCTGTGCCCAAGCTCTATCACGGTGTACACTTTGATCTAGCGTACTCGGGTCTATGGCCTTGCCAAAGATAATTTTTATCGTTGTATTTTTTTGTTTAAAAAGCTCATTTACCAAATAAAGCATTTCAATATTGGCTTGGATACCGAGTTTCTCTCGTAGGTTACTTAGATTATAAAAAAAGTTACTCAGTTTTCCTTCTATATACACTGGCACTATAGGTACATTATGTTTCCTGGCTCTGGTCACAAAAGTTTTTTTCCATTCCAAATCCTTTACAATCCCTTTTTTGCGTCTACTAACCAATCCTGCCGGAAAAATAACAACCGACTCATCATTGCCCAATACTTCGTCTATATTTTTGAGCGATGGCACGGCAGTGCTCCCTAGCTTGTTTACCCCTACAAAGATATCTTCCATGGGTTTCAAATTCAGCAAGACATCGTTGGCTATAAACTTAATATCACTGCGGTAGTGTGAGAATTGGTCTATAAATGCCAATGCATCCATACCACCAAGAGGATGGGTAGACGCAAAAGTCACACCTCCGGTTTTGGGTGCATTCTCTATGCCTTCTATGGTCGCAGTTATATTAAACTCTTTTATCACATTACGACAAAACTGAACCCCGCTCATTCCTTCGTTATCTGCGATTATCCTGTTCACCTCATCCTGCCACAGAATTTTCTTTAGGTAATTCAATAAAAATTTAGGTAGACGCTTGAGTAATTTTGGATTTTTTTCCGCTATTATTTTCTCTACATCTATAAATTTTGTGCTCATAAAGTTTGCGAAAATAGTATTGCGAGCGAATTAACATGTCATTGTACAAAATATTCAATAAAAATCGTCTCAAGACATCAAAAATTGGCATATGAATCTCGATAGCCATCACTAAGCATATTGGCAAAGATGACTAACTTTGTGAGGTGACTTATAAGGTCAAGAAAACATACGAATTACTCGTCATAATGAAGGGTAAACACTGCACCTCTATGAGTGCTAGAAGACGAAATAACTCGGCGGTAAAAAAAGGCATAGTACTCACAATAGGGCTAGCTCTATTTATCTCCTCATGCAGTACCAGCACAGACCTCACATACACCCGAGACATCGCACCCATTATACACGAAAACTGTACACCATGTCACCGTGGCGGAGGAGCAGCTCCATTTTCACTAACAAGTTTTCGGAATGTGAACCGCAAAAAAAACACCATACTCGATGTGACGCAAAGTGGCCTCATGCCGCCATGGCCTGCAGACAGAAACTACACACACTTCATAGGCGAACGCTACCTCTCAACGGAGGACAAACAGAAAATCAAGGAATGGATAAAAGGCGGAGCACCAGAAGGCGACCCTGCTCACATGCCTAAACTGCCTGCCTACTCCGAGCAGAGCTATATCGGCACTCCAGACACTACCGTATGGTTTGATAGTATACTGATACAAGGCAACAGCAGAGACAAGTTTTTTATAGCCACGGCTCCCATAGAATTAGCAACCAAAAAATATGTGCTTGCCATGGAGTTTTTGCCCAACGAGAATAACCTCGTGCATCATATGAATGGGAGATTGCTCAACTATGAAACTCATAAAAAAGCCAGCATAACCGATGGTACTAGAATACTAAATATGGAAGTAGATAAAGCAGAATATATAAAACAGTTTGAAGCACTAAAACTGGCCAACGATGACGGCAGCAGACCCCAGCAGATAAACTCTGCCGTAAACTACCTGCCAGGAGCACAAGCACAGATATATCCTGAAGGCATAGGTGGATTTACGATGAATCAAAAATCGATACTCATAGCTGATGATATCCATTTCGGACCTATACCGCAAGACAAGTGGGACCGCAGTAGAGTTAATATTTTCTATAGCAAAACACCTCCTGCACGGCCTATCAATGAGGTAATGCTGGGCACCAATGGAGCGAGCAAAATCATACCTCCACTAGTAATACCTCCAAACGAAATAACAAAGCACACCTCCTTCCTCCAAATACCAGAAGACATAAGTGTGCTTACTATAAACCCGCACATGCACTTACTAGGCAAAAGTTTTAAGGCCTATGCACTCTCGCCCAAACTAGACACCATACGTTTAATAAGCATACCCAAATGGGATTTCAGATGGCAGTACTTCTACACCTATCCTACTATGCTCAAAATACCTGCCGGCAGCGTTATATATGTAGAAGCAGAGTTTGACAATACTGCCAAGAATCCCAACAACCCATACAGTCCACCACAAGAGATAAAAGAACGCTACGAGTTTGGTGGAGCAGGAATGCGAACCACAGACGAAATGTTACAGTTTATCATCACCTGGCTCCCCTATCAGAACGGTGATGAGCAAGTGAGTTTGGTGGTGAAGTAGTGCTAGGAGTTTTGCTCCATATTTACTGAACACCAACTATAGGATAAAATCCTCTTACTACCTTTTTTATAAATGAAAATCACAAGAGCAAGACACTAGCACTCAAAAAAATACTACCTCTTGCGTACGATGAGCAGCTCATCATCGCTAAACTCCATCCAGGCCAGATCATAGACATAGTGAAATATTTTGCCTTTGCTATTGATGGCGGTGTGCGTGTGGTACTTAAATCGGAATTTTTTATCCTCCAGTACATTTCTATAAATCTTCACTTGAGTTTTGTTTTTGCCCAATTGCTCTAGGAGTATACCATGATTTCGCTTGAGATACTCGTTTATACGTATGGCGGCCTTAAAAGATGCGTACCTCAAATGTTTGTGGTAGTAGTTTTTGCAAGCTACCGAGCAGAACACCTTATTCTTTCTACCTTGATAGCTTTTCTTACATATTTTACATTTTCTATCTTTATCCTTTACCATTATACATACAAATATATCGTTTTCGTTTCGAACCGTTTGGAACGAATAAACATCACTTTTATCTTGCATATTTCCACCTATTGAGTCAAATTAGTACCATGAATGCCATCTCAAAACAGTACTCGTCTCATAATCAAAAGATTACAATGCACAAACCGTTGCCAAAGAGTAAACGAATAAAGGTCCATATCCCCTATCCGCTGAAAGACGAGCGAACGGCATTCAAAAAACTGAATACTTCTTTTTACCATCCTACACAAAAATTATGGAGCATAGTAAATACAGAAGAAAACAAGGCTGAGCTCAAAAGACTATTTAAGGAGAAACTGGAGATAAAAATAATTACCGCCAACACCGTGTATAAAACATAGCTAATAAGTGCTTAACCGAAAGGTTCTGTATATTTGGAAAGTCCGCCAAATTTTTAATTTGGCTTTTAAAAAGAGAAAAAATTAAAAACAAAATATAAACTCTTGGCTATCAATACTGTTAGTATTAATAATTAGCTCGTCCTACTTGACCTATAAATATGTTGAAATTTCAGCTCAAAAAAATTAAGAAAATGGCCAAAGTCATAATTAATAATATAATCAAACGTTGTGTAACAATGGCCATAAGTAATTGCTTATTCTTGCATACATTGGAAATTCCTGCGGAATTTCCAACTTGGTGTGTCCTTACAAAATTAAGTGCTAACCCACGTAACTACTCTTATACAAACCCGTTAGCCAAAATATATCAGACTTAATAGAATATGAATTTATTAAATAAACTTTACCAATTTTTTCTATCTGAATACGCCAAACAGCGGATTGAAAAAACAATACTATATGTTGCCTTATTTGGCTTTTTTATTCACTTAATTTTAATTTACTCATCAAAATTTGGTATCGTAAATTTGTCTTTAGGATCAGAATTATTTAAAAATCCGATATCGGCAATTTACACCCCATTCTCATTTATACTTGTTTATGAAGTATACTTATTAATCTATTACTTACCAAAATCATTTACCACCTACATAACTAAACAGTATGAAATTATAACACTTATAATTATCCGAAAATTATTTAAAGATTTATCTGCTCTTGAACTGTCATCAAATTGGTTTGAAATAAAAGGAGATTTGCAATTTACATATGATATCTTGGCTTCAGTTATTCTTTTCTATCTGATTTTTCAGTTTCAAAAACAAGGAATGCAAAAATTAACTCAACAAAAGGACAATAAATTAAAAATTGAAAGATTCATTCGTAGAAAGAAAATAATTGCCGTTGTTTTAGTTCCAATATTTTTTACAATGGCTTTGGTTACACTTTTTAATTGGACATCAGATATTTCATTTACTTCAAACGAGTTACCCAGTTTTGAAACTGTTAATAATTTATTCTTTGACGAATTTTTCACCGTTCTGATATTAGTGGATGTCGTTCTTCTGTTAATTTCCTTCTTTTACACAGATAAATTTCACAAAATAATAAGAAATTCTGGTTTTGTAGTTTCAACAATTTTAATCCGTATGT
This sequence comes from Bacteroidia bacterium, assembly GCA_028339355.1. Taxonomy (GTDB): domain Bacteria; phylum Bacteroidota; class Bacteroidia; order NS11-12g; family UBA9320; genus UBA9320. The sequence continues at coordinate 14,220 of JAOLBX010000012.1, read as the reverse complement.
CATTCGGAGTAAGCGGATTAATAAGTACAATTTTAATTGTAGTAGCTATACTGTTTGGATTAGCAATAATAATAATCCATAATAAATATGAAAAAAATACTTTGCATAACAACGTGTAAAATTAATTGCTGGTTTTAGCCTATTTACGAGAGTCCTAGCAGACTTTCTATCTTTGATTTATTTGCTAAATTTGGTGCTTGAAACACGCAACAAATCTTATACAAACACGTTAGCATTAGCACAAAATCAATTATGAATATTGAATGTCCAAATTGTAAAAGCTTTAAAACAAACAAAAGAAGAAGTATCATTTTTTATCTAGTGCTTCTATCTTTTGTAAGCATTGCTATATTAGTTTTTGCAGATTTTTATAGACACCACTATTACCTTGATAAACCTACTATATTAACGCTCGTTATAGTAGTTGTTATGATCATTTACAATAATCAGATAGTTGCTTATAAATGTAAATCGTGTGGTTTCAAGTTTAATAAAAACGAAAGTAAAATTGAAGTTAGCACTCTAGATAAAGTAATAGATAATAAACAAAACCAAAAGGATGGCTCAATTGAAAATTTGAAAGAAGAACTGAATGAAGGTAAGGATATTCTTAATTCTAAGGAAATGGCTGCGTTGGATGAAGCTTTTAGAAAAGCTCTTGGAACTTATGATTTAAAGAAGGATTTTGAAGAATGGAGAATTAAAAATAGTGGGGACGATAACAAAACGTAAACAACATTAAAACGATTGTTTATTCAGAATGTTAATTACGAATAGAACCCAATGGAGACAATTACCTTACCAGACGAACTAAATTTAAGCTCTTCGAATTCTATTATGGTTTATGACTATGAGAGCAGCACTGAAATATCAAAACAACAAATATTGTTGAATAAAAATACGTTTAGCTTTCTTCAAGAAGGAACTAAAGAAGTATTGTTCGACAATTCAGCATACGAAATTGATAATTCTCAATTTCTATTGATGAAATCTGGACATTGCTTAATGACTGAAAAGCTCTCTAGCGATTTAAAATATTATCGGAGCATTCTATTTTTCTTTTCCAACGAAGATGTATTTCAATTCATACGAAAATTTAAATTAGAAACTTGTAATTCTAAAATATTATTCTCAACGTACTCATTTAATTACGATTCATTTATACGAAGATTCGTTGAAAGCCTCATAGACATATCAAAGCTTTCAAAATCAATTCAAGAAAACATTCTAAATGTTAAATTTGAGGAAATAATGCTATATCTAATGGAACAAAAAGGTTTAGATTTTCTTTATTCATTAATTGATAAAAGTAATAATCAAAACCGAAAATTTGTCCAGACAATTGAAAGCAACAGATTAAATAAACTAACTGTAAAAGAACTTTCATTTTTATCTAATATGAGTGTGTCAACTTTCAAAAGAGAATTTGAGAAAAACTTTAATAGTTCACCTAGCAAGTGGTTTCAGGACAAGAGACTTGAACACTCAGCTTTTTTATTAAAAAACGCTTCGAAAAGACCTTCAGATATTTTTGAAGAAATTAGATATGAGAACCTCTCAAATTTCATTCAAGCCTTCAAAATAAAATTTGGAGTTACACCGAAACAATATCAATCAAATTGAACTTTTACCAATACTTTTTGAACCCTTCTGATTAATACAAAGCCTGAATACGTCCATAGATTTGCATCATAAATTAATAATTAAAAACAAATATTATGAAAAAATCATTTCAAATCTTAACAGTATTAATCGCTTTTTCAAGTTCTCTTTTCGGTCAACAAACTTTTACATTATCAAGTAATAATTTAGGAGGAGAAGCTACAATCAACGAAGAATTTAATGGCTTTGGGTGTACTGGTGAAAATAAATCTCCTCAGTTATCGTGGAAAAACGCTCCCGAAGGCACTAAGAGCTTTGCAGTAACCATGTACGACCCTGACGCACCCACTGGGAGTGGTTGGTGGCATTGGGTGGTTTTTGATATCCCAGTAAACACAAACGAACTAGTTTCTGGTGCTGGAAACACAGAACTAAATCTAACACCTGCAGGAGCAATACAAAGTATTACAGATTATGGAGCCAATGGATATGGAGGACCTTGCCCACCAGAAGGCCACGGTTTACATCAATATGTAATTACAGTTTATGCTCTCAAAACAGATAAACTTGGACTAGATGCAAAGACCAACCCAGCTATAGTGGGATATAATTTATGGAATAATACATTGGCAAAAGCAAGTATAGTAGCATATTACCAAAGAAGTAAGAAACAATAAAAACATCTACTCTCTTTCAAAATAACTGCGGTTTGAGTTCACACTCAAACCGTTTTTTGTGTTGGATTGTTATTTTGTAGTTAAAAAACCGCATTACAACATATTCCCAAATGATTTTATATTTCTCGTTATAGTTATGAAAAAAAATATCCTCTTATTAATGATCTCTATTCCTTTACTTTTTCCTAGTTCAGCAAAGGCTCAGATAGATGAAGAAAAACTAGGAGCCTGGTATATGTATTTTTTCAATACCACTTTCAAAGATAGCTCTTGGGGAATCCAAGGAGACCTTCAATGTCGCAACTGGAATATCGCAGGAGACCTAGAGCAACTCTTATTACGCGGAGGCATAACCTACAAACCAAAAAACACTAATGTTAAACTAACTCTTGGATATGGAAACGTTATCACCGGTAGCTATGGATCTGATAACTCTACTGCATCAGAGAGTAGGATTTATCAGGAAGCTCTATTCCCTATTCAATTTGGCAAGCGTATATACACCAATCACCGGTACAGATACGAGCAGCGATTTGTTGACAGCCAAGATTTCAGGACACGCTATAGGTACAATCTGTTTTTGAACGTACCGCTAAACAAAGCAGCTATGGAAGCCAACACATTGTACTTGGCTCTTTACAACGAAATATTCATCAATGGACAACGAAACATTGGAAACGGAAAAAGCGTAGAAATTTTCGATCGGAACAGATTCTATACGGCACTTGGGTTTATGCTTAAAAAAAATCTAAAAATACAATGTGGATTAATGAATCAAACCACGAACAATTGGAAAAAGAACCAAGCACAGCTGAGCCTCCATCATAAATTTTAAGACACATTATCTCCGACCATACAGCACCATCTGGCTCTCCCATAAGGGATTTTCTATGGCAAGAAGCTTCTTTTTAGCAAGTAGGCCGCCTGCATAGCCTACGCATTGCGTCTGCGGTACCGCCAGTCTGCTAGGTACGAACCGAGTACGAGTTCACCCACTGGAGTGTAATAGTCCGCTCAGGTAATTTCGGTCATTTATACGATACGCTTACCCTCCAAAGATGGCCAATTCGAAGTTTTTTTGGTAAGATTGGAATTAATATATGATACTTGTTGTCCTAGTCTATAGCAATCATATAGGTAATACTTTGATACCAGCAGAACCAACTCATAAGACCCCTACTTATCTCAAAAAACTGCAGCCAACATCGCTGGCAGACGTAAGTGAGGTGGCTCTAATGAAACGCGTAGACACTAAGTTTATAATCAATGTAGACGACCTACCGCAGCTTATAGATAGCATAGCTAACGACTATCACGTTTTGGAAATCAATGGTAATAGACTCATGACCTATGACTCTACTTATTTTGATACACCGGGAGCCTTCTTTTATCACTCCCATCACAATGGGCACGCACACCGAATAAAAATTCGAATACGGAACTATGTAGAATCTGAATTGAGCTTTCTGGAGGTAAAACAAAAAGACAGTCAAGGCAATACCATAAAATCTCGTATAAAGCTGGATAGTCCTGACGCTCCGCTTGAGGGAGAATTACTTGATTTTATCAATGAAACGACAAGTGAAAACTTTGTACTAGACAAGTCTATTAGCAATAGTTTTAATCGTTTTACCTTGGTGCAAAAAGAATTGAAAGAGCGGGTTACCATAGACCTCAATCTAGGATACAATGGACATATTCTAAATGCTAAGCTAGCTATCATCGAACTAAAACAAGAAAAATTAAGAAGGTCCTCTCCTATTTTTCAAGCTCTTAAAAAGATGGGCGTTCACCCATACAAGATTAGTAAATACTGCATAGGTATGGCTTCGCAGAATCCTGAACTAAAACAAAATTTTTTCAAAGCCAAATTTCTAAAAATCAATAAACTAACCGCATAATGACAGAATTTTTAAGCATACCACTTTTCGACGATGATTTTTATAAGATGTCCTTCCGATTTCTTCTAAACATTGGGTTTCTAACACTCATCATCCGATGGCTATACTTTGGTGCCACTAAGCGAAATGACTATCTATTCACGTACTACATGATAGGAATCATCGTATTTTTTCTATGCTTTACACTCAAAAAGTATGAACTCGATATTGGAATGGCACTAGGGTTGTTTGCCATATTTGGTATAATACGGTACCGCACAGACGCCATTCCTATCAAAGAGATGACGTACCTCTTTGTAGTGATAGGAGTGTCAGTGATGAACTCACTGGCAAACCAAAAAATGAGCTATGCCGAAATACTATCTGCAAACACTCTCATCATAGTAGCATTGTATACCATTGAGCGGCTGTGGTTCACAAAAGATTTGAATATAAAAATCATTCAATACGAAAAAATAGAAAATATAAAGCCAGATAATCATGCAGCACTAAAAGCAGACTTAGAAGAACGCACAGGTCTAGTGATAGAAGACATAAGTATAGGTGATATAGATTTTTTGAAAGACTCTACTACCATAACAATAACGTACTACAACTAAAATATGAAGGAATACATAAAACACCTGATAGTCACCGCTGCAATACTTATATCTATCGTACCAAGCCTATTGGCTCAGTCTGGAACCTATTATACGGTGAGAGACCTCGAAGTATGGACAGCCGCAAAGGTAGAATACAAGCTAAACAAAAAGCTAGATTTTGGGTTTGAAGAGCAACTAAGGCTGAAGGACAATGCCTCCACTATAGACCAGTACTTTTCTGAAATCACTGTAGGATATAATCTCAAAAAAAAAATAAGCCTCGGACTAGGTTTGCGATACATCAAAGAAAATGACAATGTAGGCAAAATTCAAGGGTACGAAAACCATCTCAGATGGAATGGAGACCTTAGCTACAAGCACAAGCTTGAAAGATTTAGCTTAAAATATAGACTCAGGTATCAATCAAAAAACGAACTAAATGTATCTGAAGCACAGGGAGACACCCTAAAAAACACGATTCGTCTAAAGGTGGGGAGTACGTACAACATCAAGGGTTGGAAACTTGACCCAAAAGTATCTGCAGAAATCTTCAATGTTCTAGATAACAATGAAGGTTTTAGCAAGGTACGATTTACCATAGGGACAGAATACAAAACAAAAAACTGGGGAGATGTCGGAGCATTTTACAGAATGGAAAAACAACTAAAAGAAAGCTACCCTAAAACGACTAACATAATAGGAATACAATATCAATACACCATAAAACGTAAACCAAATGAAAAATAGAACTATAAAAATAACGGCATTGGCATTGGTTACCATTGGGTTTTTCGCTTGTAAAAAAGTAATCTTCGTTCCAGACGAAGATGGAGGGACAACTACAGTAACAGGGATCGAGACTCACGACAATGGATTCCCTGCCAACTACAACATCGTATTTGACAACTCAAAGGTGCACCGCATGGAGATTGTCTTCACTTCACAAGAATGGGCAGACATGCAAGCTGACTTAGCAGACAAAACCCGGGGTGGTGGCGGTCCTGGTGGAACATTCAATAGTGAAAACCCAACCTATTTTGGAGCAGATATATACTGCAACAATCTCGTTTGGAAAGATGTAGGTGTACGCTACAAAGGAAACTCATCGCTAAGAGCTAGAAGTGGGAAACTGCCGTTACGTTTTGATTTTGACAAGTTTGAAGATATAAATCCAGCAATATCAGATCAACGGTTTTATGGTTTCAAAGAGTTATCGATGGGGAGCAACTACAATGACCCATCCCTCATCAGAGAAAAAACAGCCGATGATTTGTTCAGAGATTTTGGAGTGCCAGCGGTAAGAACAGCTTATTATGAAATCTATATTGATCAAGGCGATGGGGTATTGAATTACTACGGGGTTTATACCATGTGTGAAATAGTCTTTGATACTTTCTTAAAGGATTGGTTCGGAAGCAAATCAGGAAATTGCTATAAACCTGATGGTGATGGGGCAAAATTCGCATCTGCTGGTTTTGATCTGGATGATCTAGAACTCAAAACAAATGAGGACATAAACGATAAAAGCGATGTACAAGAAATGCACGATTTTCTACACACGGCTACACGTACTAGCGACCCTCCCAAGTGGAGAGCAGATTTAGAATCGACTTTTGATGTAGATGGTTTCTTAAAATACCTGGCTGTGAATAACACAATACAAAACTGGGATACCTACGGCAAAATGACACATAACTACTACCTCTATCATGACCCTGCTGATGACCTCATTAAATGGATTGCCTGGGACAATAATGAAGCATTCCAGATCGGAAAAATGGGAGGTTCACTTTCCTTTGCGATGACCGAGGTAGGCACAGATTGGCCGCTAATCAACTACATCATAGCAGACGTTGAATATTTGACTAAATATAAAAGTTATGTTAAATCTTTTATAGAGACATCATTTGCTAATAGCAGAATGGATGGCATCTATAGTGCAGAAGAATCGCTTCTGCAAGCATCTGCCGATGCAGAACGCAATGGCTATTCTTATGTGAATGGACAGTTTAACTCTGCCATAAGCACATTAAAAAGTCATAATTCAAGTAGGATTACAGCAGCCGAGGCGTATATACAATAGGCAAAATAATTACAATATTGAGAGGCTTCTTCATTCAATCGGAGGAGCTTTTTTTTAAACTAAAGAAAACATTAACACCTTTACCGATGTAGATATCAGTTTACTTTAAATTTGTAGAAATAGAAAGAACTACGAAGAGTTTAAAAATATGCTTCTAAAGAACGGGGCCATTAACAAGTATTGGAATTACTTCATTTCAATTGGTGCTATACTACTTGGGCCATATTGTATTTATGAAACTAACAATACAGAATTTCTTAACGCATACAAAGCAAAACACAACAAAGAATATCCAACTATAGTAGCTAATGCTATTACAACAGTCCTAGTTTCATTAGGACTGTATGGATTCTGGAGAATACCTAAGACATACGAGGTCAAGACAATTGAGGCTAATACTACAGTCGAACAGAAAGTTCAAATAATAAATCGACTAGTGACCGATTTTAAGCTTAAGGAGATTAAGAGTAATGAAAAATACAAACACTTTCGATATGTCGGAAGGTTTTGGAATCGTTTTAATCTCTTTATATGCTTTGATACAAAAGACTTTTATATGAATGCTCAACAGAGAGAATTGGGAGCTCAAAGTGGCTTTATAGATTTAGGCACCTCCAAAAAAGTTGCAAACAAAATTAGCCGGGCAATACGATCTTATGTCGATGCTGAATCAACTCTTTAATTGCTTAAAATTCTGTCCTTTCCCTATTCTCAAATAAAGTCCTTTAGCCTACCTTTGCCGCAATGCACAGAACACATACTTGCGGAGAGCTAAGAGTAGAACACATAGGAGCGACAGTGACTCTAAGTGGATGGGTACAAAAGCGTAGAGACTTTGGAGGAATGACCTTTATAGACCTGAGAGACAGGTATGGTCTCACACAGCTCGGTTTCAATGAGGAACAAGACAAAGAACTAAACGAAAGAGCTCGCTCGCTGGGTCGTGAGTTTGTGGTAAAAGTGCACGGCACAGTAATAGAGCGAAGCAACAAGAATGACAATATGCCTACTGGGGATATTGAGATAAAAGTATCTGATTTTGAGGTACTCAATGCAGCACTTACTCCACCATTCACTATAGAAGATGATACTGATGGTGGTGAAGAGATAAGGCTTAAGTACAGATACTTAGACCTTAGAAGAAACCCTATTCAGGAGAAACTTGTACTTCGTAGTCAGCTCAATAAGGCGGTACGTGACTATTTGAACGACGCAGATTTTGTAGATGTAGAGACTCCATATCTTATAAAATCTACTCCAGAAGGAGCACGAGATTTTGTAGTACCTAGTCGTATGAACGAAGGACAGTATTACGCTCTCCCACAAAGTCCTCAGACTTTTAAGCAATTGCTAATGGTAAGTGGATTGGATAAGTATTATCAAATAGTAAAATGCTTCAGAGACGAAGATTTTAGAGCTGACAGGCAGCCAGAATTTACACAAATAGACTGTGAAATGTCTTTTGTAGAACGTGATGATGTGCTAGATACATTTGAAGGAATGATTCGCTCTGTTTTCAAGAGTGTTAAGGACTTAGAACTAGGGGACATTCCTAAATTAACATACGACGAAGCAATGAGACGTTTTGGTAGTGACAAACCAGATATGCGTTTTGGGATGGAGCTTGTAGACCTAGATGATGTCGCCAAAGGAAATGGTTTTGGAGTATTTGACAAAGCTGAAAGCGTAGTAGCTATAAACGTAACTGGAGGAAATAACTATACCAGAAAAGAATTAGATGCATTTACCGACTGGGTAAAACGCCCACAAATAGGTACTCTTGGACTTATCTACTGTAGAGTAAATACTGACGGAAGTTATAAGTCTTCGGTAGACAAATTCTTTGACCAAGATAAACTAAAGACATGGGCTGAGAAATGCGATTCTAAGGCCGATGATTTAATTTTTGTACTTAGTGGCAATACACATAAGGTTCGCAAGCAAATGAACGAACTTAGACTACACGTAGGTGAGTTACAAGGCCTAAGACCTAAGAACAAATATGCTGCCTGCTGGGTAGTAGACTTTCCACTGGTAGAGTTAGACGAAGAGAGTGGCAAGTGGCACGCTATGCACCATCCTTTTACCTCACCTATCCCTGCCGACAGAGACAAAATGGATACAGATCCTGGTGCAGTAAAAGCAAATGCATATGATATGGCCATCAATGGAATGGAAGTAGGTGGCGGAAGTATTCGAATTCACGATAAAAACTTGCAGAAACGTATGTTTGATTTGCTTGGATTTACAGAGGAAGAAGCACAGGAGCAGTTTGGATTCTTGATGAATGCTTTTGAATATGGAGCTCCACCACACGGAGGTATAGCCTTTGGACTGGACCGATTGTCAGCACTGCTTTCTGGAACAGACTCTATACGAGATGTTATCGCTTTCCCTAAAAATAATATGGGTCGTGATATAATGATAGATGCTCCTGCCCCATTAAATGCAGACCAGAAGAAGGAACTAGGGATGTAATTAATCTTTTATAACATTCGCTTCAAACATTGCATCTTGGTATACATTGTAGCACTTTAGAATAACAGGCAAAATCTCTTCTTTCTTTGTTTCTTCGTTTTGAGTTAATGCTAATTCATATTCCATTTTACTGAAATGCTGCATAATAGTATCTCCTGTGCAGCTGCAGTATTCTTCGCTAGGAGTAGGAAATCGAACCGCATAACCTGCAAGGTCTTCGAGGCAGTCTGTTACCAATTTTTCTCTATCTGTTTCCTCCCATTCCACCTTATTGGCTTGGTAGTTAGTGACTAACTTCACAATAATAAGAACCGCTACAAGAGCCATTACTCCTATCGCTATGTTTTTTTGCCATTTGCTTGCTATCATACTTTCATGCAATACTCCAAAAATTATTCATTCTCGGCAAATATTATTTTCTTTGAATAATAGATATTCAATAACACGATGAAAATAGAAGCAACTTCTCCAGATGATTACGTAACACAAATACCAGAAGAACGACAAGCTGCATTTTCAAAGCTACGCCAAACCATTTTGGATAATATTCCTGAGGGTTTTGAAGAATGTATGAATTATGGAATGATAGGGTATGTGGTGCCTAAAACCACTTATCCTGCAGGCTATCATTGCAATACAGACTTACCACTACCATTTGCAAATTTAGCTTCACAAAAGAACTTCATCGGATTCTATCATATGGGGGTATATGCTAAACCTGAGCTATACAAATGGTTCACAGAGGGATACGCTAAACGATGCAAATACAAACTAGATATGGGCAAGAGCTGTGTGCGTCTTAAAAAAATGGACGACATCCCCTATGACCTAATTGGAGAATTGATGCAGAACATTAGTATGGAGGAATGGATAGACACCTACGAAACAAACTACAAGAAATAGAAATTGCCTTTAGTATTTCTTCCCGTGTTTAAAACTCCTCAATGCATTATACCGCATTTTGGCCTCTAAATGTTTTTCTAAATCAATATCTTTATACCCCGCCAAATCCATAACGCGAATCAATATGTCGGCCAATTCATCCTCGAAGGTGTTCTTAGTTGTTTTCTCAAATTTCGCTACAAAAGCTGAATCATCTAATTTGAGTACATCGGATAAATCGCTACGTAAAAAACGGTTGTCTCGATCAGCTTCTAGAGCTTCGCTTACTTCGCTATGTATGAGACACAGTATCTCTCCTATATTTCTTTCATCGGCATAGAAACCCTTGCTCACAGCATTTTGATGTATTTCTGAGGTTAGTTTATTAATCATTTAACTCACTTAAAAATTGAACTAATTTTTCCACTGCTAGACCCCTATGACTAATCTGCGATTTTTCTTCCATGGTCATCTCAGCAAAGGTTCTATCATATCCTTCTGGGATAAAAATAGGATCGTATCCAAAACCTTTTGACCCCGATTTTTGAGTAATTATGTGTCCCTTACAAATACCCTCAAAGATGTATTCTTGTCCTTTCCAAACTAAGGCTACCACGGTTCTAAACCTAGCATTCCTATTGGACAGCCCTTCAAGTTTATTTAGCAATAAGGCCATATTGTCTTCACTATTCTTTTGTTCCCCTGCATATCTTGCCGAATATACACCAGGCTCGCCATCCAAGGATTCTACTTCTAGACCTGTATCATCTGCAAAGCAATTTTCAGCTGTTTTCTCGTAGACCTGTCTTACTTTTTGCAAAGCATTAGCATCCAACGTCAATCCTGTCTCCAACAATTCATCTGGGAATAGATTGGGATCCAAACCATCAATAGTATGGCCCGGAAGTTTTGCCCTAATTTCAGCTATTTTATTTGGATTTTGAGAGGCAAAAATGATATTCATAAAATATTAATTTAGCTTCTTACCGTGAAATGGGCAATATTCCCACTTAGCATTCATCAAGGCTCCGTCTACCGGGCATTCTTTATCCTTGAGCAACGAAGCCAATGGCAATCCCAGATCAATGTTTTCCTCGTCATAATTTATACCACCTTCAGACCCGTATGGATTAAGAATAGCTTCACCCTCTTTTGAGAACATTAAAACCTCCATGCTCTCACCCATTTTGCCTAACAAATTAGAAAAAACCGGTTTCAGTATATTGAGAACCATCTTGGCGTCGTAATCAATGTCTTTGTCTTTTATCGGCTTAAATACATTTCCTTTATCATCCGTGATGCTAATGTTCTTTCTAATAATTTCGGAGTTGATGGATTTCAAATCGCCAAAATCAGTCAAAATGCCGTCTATCACAATTACCATGGTATAATTATCCAAAGCACCCGTTATCATATTAGCTGTAGCCTCATCTACAGATTCATCTTGAGCGTATATTGTTGCCCAAAATTCCACGGGTAGCCACCATACTATCTTCATTGTGTTATCCGAACTTTCACTAAACTGATATTGTGTTTCGGCTATTAAATCATTGAGAACGACATTTTTCAGGTCTTTTGGTTTAGAACCTGTCAACACTACAAACCCAAAGATCATTAGTCCAAAGAGTCTTACTTTTTTCATTACTAATTTTTGTTTTTTTTCTTGAGGTAAAAGTAAATAAAAAATATTCTAGACAGACTAAATTTTACATCTTTGCTCTATCCACCATCAAAACAACATACCGCTAGCTGAGAGAATAAGACCTAAGAGTCTAGACGAACTTGTAGGCCAGCAGCACATCATCGGGAAAAACAAACCATTGAGACGTGCTCTTGAAGCAGGAGCCATGTATTCGTGCATATTTTGGGGGCCACCAGGAGTAGGGAAAACCACGCTTGCACAAATATTCTCCCATACGCTCAAGACTCCTTTTTTCAAACTAAGTGCTATCAATGCAGGAGTGAAGGATGTACGAGAAGTAATAGAAAAAGCAAAAAAGACTAAATTCATGGGTAGCGGCGGTAGTGCGATACTCTTTATTGACGAGATTCACAGATTCAATAAAAGTCAACAAGATGCTCTTCTGGGGGCTGTAGAAGAAGGAATCATCACATTGATTGGTGCTACTACAGAAAACCCTAGTTTTGAAGTAAACGCAGCTCTGCTCTCTAGGTGTGAGGTATTCGTATTGAAGTCATTAGAGCTGGAAGATTTAAAAAACTTAGTTCTCCAAGCGTGTGAAAAGGATGAATTCCTTAGCATTAAAAAAATAGTAATAAAAGAATGGGATGCTCTTGTAAGAATAAGTGGTGGTGACGGACGAAAATTACTAAATGCTCTTGAGATTATTGTCAATTTCAAGGGAGGCAAACAAATCACAATTACCAACAAGCTGGTAGATGATGCCGTGCAGCAAAAACTTGCAATGTTTGACAAAGGCGGTGAGCAACATTATGATATCGTCTCTGCGTTCATAAAGTCTATAAGAGGGAGTGACCCAAATGCTGCTGTGTATTATCTCGCCAGGATGATAGAAGGAGGAGAAGACCCTAAATTTATTGCACGTAGACTAGTCATATCTGCAAGCGAAGACATAGGAAATGCTAATCCCAATGCCCTTTTATTGGCTAACAACTGTTTTACGGCAGTAGCTACTGTGGGTTATCCAGAGTGCAGAATAGTACTCTCCCAAGCCACGATTTACTTGGCCACTAGCCCGAAGAGCAATGCTTCTTACGTGGCTATCAACAAGGCACAAGTGCTCGTGAAAGAAACTGGAGACTTAGCTATACCGCTTAGCCTAAGGAATGCTCCTACCAAACTAATGAAACAGCTAGACTATGGCAAAGGCTATAAATATTCGCATGACTTCCCGAATAATTTTGTAGAGCAGGAATTTTTACCTGAGGAACTAAAAGAGCATAAATTCTACGAACCAGGAAACAATGCTCAAGAAAATAAAATAAGAGAAAGGATGAAAGCTCTCTGGAAGGATAAATACGGGTATTAATCTAAGACCATTAGCTCCACACTATCTATTCGTTGTTCGGCAGCTACGAGTATTTTTATTTCAAAATTATCGATAACAAACACTTCCCCTGCTCGTGGGATATCCTCTAAATTAGCAAGTACAAAACCTCCTAGCGTCTCGTACTCTCCTGCTGGAATCTTGAGGTCATATTTCTCATTGAGGTAATCAACTTCTGTTTTGGCAGACAATGTGTAGACGCCATCGTCAGTCACCTTCTCGGTAGCTACCTCTACCTCATCGTGTTCATCTTGTATTTCACCAAATATCTCTTCCATTATGTCTTCCACAGTAATAATCCCTGCAGTTCCTCCATATTCGTCTACGACGAGAGCGATACTTTTTCGAGTTTGAGAAAACTCATTTAACATATCATTAGCCGATCGAGCCTCATTTGTAATAAGAATTGGAATCAAAACGGATTTTATACTTTTAGGTTTCTTATGCAGCTCTAGGTGATGGACATACCCAATGATATTATCCATGTTTTCTTTAAACACTAGGAGTTTAGAGTGCTGAGACTCCACAAAAAGTTCTTCTAATTCTTCTATCGTACTATCTATATCTATAGCCGTCACTTCTGTACGTGGCACCAGACAGTCTCGTACTTTCACATTACCAAAATCAAGTGCATTTTTTAGAATATCTGTATCTACATCTTGCTCCTCTCCTTCTCCCGTACTTTGAGAAGATTGTGAGATAAAATGATCTAAATCTACCTTACTAAAAGCCGGTGCCTCTTCAGTAAACTCTGCTTTTAACATTTTACTAAGGATAGTATTGCTCAGCCAGATAACGAACCTAACTATTGGCCATAGCACGAAGTAGAATACTTGAAATGGGTATATCAATACACTTAATATACCGCTCGGATTTAGTCTAAAGAGTGCTTTGGGTAAAAACTCCGCAGTGATTAATACGATACCTGTTGATATAAGGGTAGCAATAAGTAATGCCGGAAATGGCCCCCACATTTCAAACTGAGGC
>JAOLBX010000011.1 GCA_028339355.1 Bacteroidia bacterium | reverse complement strand
TCCTGAAAACCATTCGGTAACGCAGCACGTACTTGCCCCAACTTCAATAACCGAAGAAGTAGGAGAAAGAAAACCTGATGGTGCAGAAACTATAATAATGGTTGATGCAGCTTTGCACGCAGTAGATGAAATACTGCACGACCATCCAGAGGCATTACTCTACGGACAAGATGTAGGACACAGACTTGGAGGAGTATTTAGAGAAGCAGCTACTCTTGCACAAAAACATGGTAAACACAGAGTATTTAATACTCCGATACAGGAGGCATATATCATAGGATCCACCGCAGGTATGAGTGCCGTAGGATGTAAGCCAATTGTGGAAGTACAATTTGCCGACTACATATGGCCTGGAGTAAACCAACTGGTAACAGAACTTTCCAAAAGTAGTTACCTTTCTATGGGAAAATTTCCAGTACAATCAGTAATACGAGTACCTACAGGAGCTTATGGCGGAGGAGGGCCATATCACAGTGGAACCAATGAGTCTTCTATACTTCCTATCAAAGGAATAAAGATAGTGTATCCGAGTAATGCCGCTGACATGAAAGGATTAATGAAGTCAGCATTCTATGATCCAAATCCAGTAGTTATGTTTGAACATAAAGGAATATACTGGAGTAAAGTGCCGGGCACAGAAGGTGCTAAGAATCCTGAACCAGATAAGGACTACAGGATACCTCTAGGCAAAGCAAGAATACATCTAGAGGCATCTAAGGACTCTCTTGACAATGGAGAAAGCCTAACTATCATAACATACGGAATGGGCGTATGGTGGGCTAGCAATGCAACAAAAAACCATCCTGGTAAGGTAGAAATTGTAGATTTACGAACACTCAGTCCATGCGACGACGATGCTATATATAGTGCAGTCAAGAAACACGGAAAGGTAATTGTACTTACAGAAGAAACTCTAAACAATTCATTTGCTCAGGCTATAGCGGGGCGAATTCAAGAGCATTGTTTCCAGCATCTCGATGCACCCGTAAAATGCATTGGCTCTCTTGATTTACCTGCCGTACCTCTAAACATTGAATTGGAAAAAGAGATGCTGCCCAATGCTGAAAAGGTAAGTGTAGCTATTCAGAACTTATTGGACTACTGATGAAAAAAATAAGAGTAGGTGGCGTACCTGAACATTTTAATTATCCATGGCACTATGGCATAGCCAAAGGAATCTTTGCAAAGTATAACATAGAAATAGAATGGGCCGATGTAAAAGGTGGTAGTGGGGCTATGTGTAAAATGCTCGATGCCAATGAGCTAGACTTAGCCTTAGTACTAACAGAGGGAATCGTAAAGCACATACATGGAGGAAGCAACAGTAGAATAATACAACAATATGTAAAATCTCCTCTGCTATGGGGAGTACACTCTGCTGTAGATAAAGAATTTATTTCTGACGACCTGAGTTCTGCACGTTTTGCAAGAAGCAGAATAGGCAGCGGAAGCCATCTTATGGCATACGTGCATGCTGAACAGAAAGGTTTTGAACTAGACGACGATAATTTTGTAACCGTCGGTAATATCAATGGAGCAGTAACATCTTTCAAAAATAATGAATCAGATATTTTACTTTGGGAAAAATTTATGACTCAACCATTGGTCAATGAAGGCAAAATGAAAAGAATAGACTTATGTGTGAGTCCTTGGCCTTGTTTTATGATAGTAGCTTCTGGTGATTTTTTAGAAGAAAGTAATTTAATTAATGCACTAAGTTTAGCCATTATAGAAGCTGCTGATGAGGTAATGTTAAATGATGACACTATACAAAGAATTGCAAAACAATACGAACTAGAGGAAAGTCAAGTAGCTCTGTGGTACACGTCGGTAGAATGGCAAACTTCTCCTTGGGTTTCAGACAAAATGTTACAAAATGTTACCAATACGCTTCACAGAGTAGACATCCTAAACGCTAACCCTTTGACATCAAAGAATCTGTGTTACGATGAGGTCAAGTTATATTAAAACTGATACCTAAGATTAACTTCAAAAGCAGGCTTGTATCCACTACTTTTGTATTCTTTGGCGATGATATCATAATTATCATATTTTGAAATAAAGGTCGTTGCTTCAATCTTTAGTTTTTCACTAAAACCATAACCCCCAGATAAAATAAATCCTGTACTACCATTGTGAAAAGCTCCTAAACCGATAGAGTGACGCTTATTTATCTCAGCAATATTCTGAAAACCTAGATAATCAAAACCTGCAAAATCAATATTGCCTAAGTGAAGTGAATGAATTAGTTTCAATTTTTCATTGGCTTGCCATTCGTATATCAAATTCACATTCGTTTCTAAACCAAAGGTGCCTTCTTCGATGAGCATTGTAGTGTCTTTCAGATTGTAAGTCTCAGTGTCTGGACCTAACTCATAATATGCCAATGGAAAGGGGTAGACTGCTGGCTTATTAAGTTTACTAAAGCCCAAACCAAAAGTAAAACCATTATATGAATAGGCTATACCAAAACCGAAATCTATACCTGTTGACTCCGCTTCTAACGCCGAATCATTGTCAAAGATAAATTTGTTTGGTACTAGCACTTTGTTGAATTCTGCTGCCTTCACAAGATCTGAATATCCACCAATATCTGCACCTAAGATAAGGTAATTCCTTTTCTCTAGTTCTAGTCTATATGAAGCGTATAGCATTGCAGAAGCACTTTTGCTAAGCCTATTTTCATAGCTAGAAGCGTGGATACCTAATCTAAAATCATCATTTACCTTGAACTCACCCATGCCCAAAAGACTAGCTGGTTGAGACTCCTCTATGAGTGGACTCACTACTGACGAAAAGCTAAAGACGCCTTTATCCATTTCATAATTTTGCAACGCTGGGTTTAAGAAACCCATAGGCTTGTTATTACTCACGGTACTTACCTGTGCAAACGAAATTATGCTAAGTAATATTACGCATACTGTTACAACGAGTTTTTTCATTTATTCTTTTAATTTCTAGACAGGCTTGAATCCGTTAGATTATCAAGCATAGTTTTTACTAATCTTTCTTTATTGAAATTCTCCTGCCATCCCCAATCGGTTCGTGCTCTACTATCATCTATACTTTGAGGCCAGCTATCAGCTATTTTTTGCCTAAAATCTGGATTGTAGGTTATACTAAACTTGGGGATATGAACTTTAATAGCCTCGGCTAATTCATCTGGATTGAATGAAACTCCCGAAATATTATAGCTGCTTCTTATCTTGATTTTGTCCGATGGTGAATCTGTTATCTCTAGTGTGGCTCTTACTGCATCTTCCATATACATCATTGGAAGTGTGGTGTTTTTATTTAGAAAACATTCGTAGCTCCCTCTTTTTAAAGCTTGATGAAATATATCTACAGCATAGTCTGTAGTACCACCACCTGGTAATGATTTCCAACCAATAAGGCCCGGATAGCGAATAGATCGAACGTCTAAACCGTATCTAGCATTATAGTATTCGCAGTATCTTTCACCCGCTAGTTTTGTGATTCCATACACTGTATTAGGTTCTAAAATGGTGCTCTGAGGAGTAAGAATTGGCGGAGTAGTAGGTCCAAAAACAGCAATACTGCTCGGCCAAAATATTTTTTTCACATCGTACTCAAGGCACGCGTCAAAAATATTGAACGTACCATCCATATTTAGCTTCCATCCCAATTTTGGTTTGGCCTCAGCAGTAGCAGATAATAAAGCCGCCAAATGGTACACTATGCTTGGTTTATACTTAATGAAAATAGCAGAGATATTTTCTTTGTTAAGAACGTCTAATTGCTCAAAAGGGCCATTGGAAAACACTTCTTGTAGTGGTTTTCTAATGTCACTGGCTATTACATTAGATGGGCCGTGAATCCGTTGAAGGTTTTCTACCAACTCGGTTCCAACTTGCCCACAAGCACCTATTACAAGTATTTTGTTAGACATTACTTACTTAGTGCAAAAGTACAAAAGTCTATCACACTTAATGCCACTTCTTTTCTCCTGCGGGAATACTGACATCCAGATGATTCTCTACAGGTGGAATAGGGCACGAGTAAAGATGATTGTATGCACAATAAGGGTTGTACGCATAGTTAAAATCTAGTACTGGGTTACTCATATCCTCCAGTGAAAAATCTAGATACCTACCTGCCCCGTAAGACATACTTCCATTCGTTTTATCCTTGAATGGACAAAACAAATAATCTGGCTGCTCTACATTTTGGTACAAGTTCAATTCAAGATTTTTATCCTCTAACTCAAATTTTAAAACTCCATACACTCGATATAATGGCAACCTATCCGTACTGGTTTTCATTTCAAATTCTTTTCCATTCTCTATTTTTTGAAAAACTGCAGGCACCCTAAATGCTTTGTCTATGTTAAAATAATTAAGTTTACCAACGGGAGAAATTGCCTCTTTAGGTAACACACCATTAGAGCCACTATAAAAAACGGCACTCATACTGTCTCTGTGGTTTACTAAGCGTTCTTGATAGGCTGAATATTTTGGCTTATCTGCATTGACCTGGTCTGCTGTCGTATTCCACTTTTTAGTGTTTGAGCATGCTGCTAATGCTAAGGATAGGAATACTATATATATGTGCTTTTTCATTTAATTAAATAGTAAGAATGAGGCTCCGCAGTTCAGAAAATTATCGGGGGCTGGCTCGTTAAGACCAAAACCGCCAGTTAGATCTAACTGGAAATTATCATTTATCAGGTAAGTAAAACCCCCATTAATCAAATGAAGTTCGTCCCCATTATTGGTAAGGAAACCATAAGGCTCCAAGTAAAAACTTAGTTTATCTGTTATAGAGTATCCAAGGGCCATTGTATAGCTCGTAGTAGGATTAGGTGTATAGCCATCCCAAGTAAGCCCATATTGTATAGCAATGCCAAACTTATCCGTAATATCATATATAAGTGGTATGAGAAACTCAGGGGCAATTTTTTGTCCAGAAATCTTGGCAAAATCTCCAGAGGCTAATTCTGGAATGTAAAGATGACCCAAGAAACCAATACTCATTTTGTCATTCTTATAAAGATTGGTTTTGAAACCGATAAAGGATGTTTGGAAACCAACTTCTATTGAGTCTCCATAAAATTCTGCTGTTGGATTCACAAATCCTGATTCTAACACTTTGAGTTCTTTAAATTGATTACATGAAAAATTAGTATTAAACCGTAATTCAATGTTATCAGTTAGGCCATATCTAAATAAAGTTGTGTTGATTGTGAAATTCTGATACGAATACTCTAGCTTTTCCAACAAAGAACCTAATCTTGATTCATATACTAACTTATCATTTTCAAGAATAAATCCTGTCTCAATTTGCATAGCCCCTTTTGGGACCACATTTGGGCTTTCAGTAAAATCTGGGCGATCTGTTTCAATTTGTGCAAATGCAAAATGACACAAAACCATCAACAATAAAGTGAGTGTGTTTTTAATCATACATCAAAGATAAGCTCACCAATTAAAACACTATCGGCTAATAAATTTCTTTCGAAATTTTTACCTTATTCTTACTGAATGGCGAATAATTAATCAACATCGATAATCCTTGATAAATAAGACTACCACTAGAGAATAGAGTTTTTTCATGCTAACGAAAATAAAAATTACTCCTTTATTCCTTCCAGCATAAATAAAAACGCAAACTCCTTTGCTGTTTCGCGTAGCGACTCGAACCGTCCACTTGCTCCACCATGGCCGGTTTTCATATTACAATCCATTATTAGGATGTTTTCATCAGTTTTCATCTCTCTCAGTTTTGCTAGCCACTTGGCAGGTTCCCAATATTGCACCTGACTATCATGCAAACCTGTGGTTATTAGCATATTAGGGTACTCTTTGGCTTCTACTTGATCATATGGCGAGTAGCTTTTTATATAATGATAATATTCTTCTTCATTGGGGTTTCCCCATTCGTCGTATTCTCCGGTAGTGAGGGGTATGGTATCGTCAAGCATAGTGGTAACCACATCTACAAAAGGTACAGCGGCTATTACTCCATTCCAAAGGTCTGGTCGATCATTTATCACAGCTCCCATAAGTAAACCTCCTGCACTTCCTCCCATGGCATAAAGCTGCTCCTTGGTAGTTTGTCCGATGCTTATGAGATGCTCTGCACAGTCGATATAGTCAGAGAATGTATGTTTTTTATTGAGTAATTTACCATCATCGTACCAGGGTCTACCCAGGTCCTCTCCTCCTCTTATGTGTGCTATCACATATATGAAACCACGGTCTAATAAACTCAATCTGACAGAACTAAAGTACGGATCTAGTGAGTGGCCATAAGACCCATAAGCATATAGCAGTAGAGGTCTTGTAGTCGATTCAATTTTGCCGTTGACTAAATCACTCTCCTCCGAGACGAAGACAACAGATTCATTATGCACTTTTTTATAAACCACACTCATAGGTACTTTTTTACCATCTCTTGCTGTTGCCCACATTCTCTTGCTATCATATATTGACTCATCATACCCGCCGAGTATAATTTGCTGCTTGAGCAAGGTTTTTTCTCGCGTCTCCATGTTATAATCAAAAGCAGAACTTGGAGTTGTCATACTGGTGTACCCATAGCGTAGCACATCCGTGTCAAACTCAGGATTTGTGCCTGACCAGCAATCGAATGTTTCGGACTCAAACTTCATATAGTGCTCCTCACTTGTCAGTTGATTGATTATACGCATATGGTTTTGTCCATTGGTCCGTTCCTCTATCACCATAAAGTTTTTGAAGGTCTCAACGCCTTCTAGCAGTGTTTCTTCTCTATGTGCTATGACCTCTGTCCAATTCTCTCTCTCGGTTTTGTCTTCACTTGTCCTCATAAGCCTGAAATTTTGGGCACCCCAATTGGTCAATACATTCCATTTATCCTCAAAATGACTTATGCTGTATTCCGAACCTCGTATTCTTTTCTGAAAAACCTTAAAATCGTCATTTGGGTTGTCTGCTAAAAGGTATTGATATTCAGATGTAATACTTGCGCCGGATGAAATCTTAATGTACTTCTTGCTTTTACTCTTAAAGACGGCACAGTTGAACGTTTCGTCTTCTTCCACAAAGCGTACCTTCTCTTCCTTGGTGATAATGTTGTACGACATGATTTTATAGGAACGTAAAGTCTGGTCGTCTTTTACCGTATAAAAGATCGTCTCGCTATCACTAGCCCAGGTTGCTCCTCCAGTAGTTCCTTTTATCTCAAACTCTAACAACTCATCCGTCTCCATACTCTTCATTTTGAGTGTATAAATCCTTCTGCTCACAGTATCTTCTCCATAAATCAAATACTTATTGTCCGGACTAATATTTATCCCTCCTATGGAATAATAATTGTGCCCCTTTGCCATTTCGTTTACATTGAGTAATATCTCTTCCTCATTTTCTAAGCTCTCTTTTTTTCGACAATGAATGGCGTACTCTCCTTCAGTAATATAACGTGTGTAATACCAATATCCATCCTTCTTGTAAGGTACAGACGAGTCATCTTTTTTTATTCTGCCCACTATCTCCTCGAAAAGCTGCCCTTGCAGTTCTTCAGTAGGTTTTAATATTTCTTTGGTATATGCATTCTCGGCTTCTAGATAATCTATGACCTCCTGGTCTTCTCGCTGATTTAGCCAGAAATAATTGTCTATTCGGGTGTCGCCATGTATTGTTAATTCCTTTCGGACTTTTTTCGCTCGTGGTGCTTGCATTGTGCAATGATAGAAGGAATGTACAATAGAATGAAAGAATATTTATGCCTAAAAAGCATCACTATACGATGAGTTAAACGACACATTTTCATCTTACCTTTGTTGAACTCTTATCAGTGCTGCATTTCACTACACATATACACTCCGAAGATGCCCAATGGGTGACATTCATACATGGTGCTGGCGGAAGTAGTAGCATTTGGTATAAGCAAGTACGTGCTTTTCAGCAGCACTACAACGTGCTGCTTATTGACCTACGTGGACATGGTAAATCTAAAAAACCTATCTGCGAAAAACTGAAACGTTACCGTTTTGACAATATAGGAAATGAGGTAATAGAAGTACTGGATCACCTAGATATACAAGCTACTCACTGGGTAGGCATATCGCTAGGAACTATAGTGATTCGTGAGATTACAGAACGTTTTCCAGAGCGTACTCACAGTATGATAATGGGCGGTGCTATTATGAAAATGAATGCTAGAGGCCAAGTCCTGATGCGTCTTGGGGCACTGCTGAAATCTGTCGTACCTTATCTTCTACTTTACAGATTTTTTGCTCACATCATAATGCCAAAAAAGAGCCATAGAGAGAGTAGAAACCTATTTATCAATGAAGCCAAAAATCTGTATCAAAAAGAATTTAAACGCTGGTTTTCACTTGTAGCAGAGATAAATCCGCTGCTCAAATATTTCCGGTTTAAAGATGCCGGTGTACCTACACTCTATATTATGGGGGAAGAGGATCACATGTTTCTCCCAAGTATCACTAAAATAGTGCAGGACCACAAGAGTTCGACACTGCACGTGATACCTGACTGTGGTCACGTAGTGAATGTAGAACAACCACATATCTTCAATGATGTGGCTGTAGGGTTTTTGAAAGGTGTGTAAGGTTAACTAATTTCCTCAAACTAAAATCGTACTTTTCAAAAGCAATCGTATGAAAAACACTTTTTCTCCTAAAATTTATTTAATCCATTTTATCGATTAATGTACAAATCAATGAGAGCTCAAAAAATTTGACTTAAAAGAAGCACTGTATTACAGTAGTTTAGGTGAGTTTATCCTTACCTCTAGAATGTTAATATACTACTCTTGCTACTATACATAAACGTTATAGATCATTGCATGTTTTGCGTTAAGAGAGAACTATTTATAAAATTAGGTTTAGAAAAGGTAATTCAGATTAACCTGATAAAATTTTTTAATAACTGACAAAATAAATCGCTTGTCTACTTACATTTGGACAAGCAAATTATATGAATCCAACTAGACTAATAGCCAGCTTTTTATTAGTAAGCACGCTTTTTACAAGCTGTGTTACTACCACTATGATACGTTCTTTCCCAGAAAATGCTAATCTCAATATAGATGGAAGAGATGTGGGTAAAGCACCATACAGACATCAGGATAGTAAGGTTAGCCTTAGTACTACTGAAATAAGCCTAACTATGGATGGCTATAGGACTCTTAATACGTTTATTACCAAGGATGAGGAAGTAGATATTGGACCAGCTATTGCAGGTTTTTTTGTATTCATCCCATGGTTATGGGCTTTGAAGTATGAACCTAGCTATACTTTCACTCTAAAACCTGAAGAGGTAAAAAAACAAAATATTGAGCCTACTATCCTAGTAGACCCTCAAGACTCTAAAACTCCTGAAACTAGCAAAGCACAAAGGCTAAGAGAACTCAAAGCTCTATTGGATGAAGGTATACTTACTCAAGAAGAGTTTGATGAACAAAAGAAGAAAATACTTTTAGAACATTAGTGTGATGATTAAAGTATTTCTAATATTGCAATGTGAGCAAAACACTGTACCTAGTACCAAATTTTATAGGAGAGTTTGATAAGGAATATCTCCCAAAGAGAACTTTGGAACATACTTACAAGATTACCCATTTCATAGTAGAGCGTGAAAAAACGGCTCGTGCCTTTTTAAAAGCAATACAACACCCTACACCTCAAAATGATTTTGTGTTTGTAGAACTAGATAAGCATAATAATTATGTAGGTTTCAAGATGTTTTTTAATGAACATATAGGAACTCAAAGTATCGGCGTACTCTCAGAAGCAGGTCTGCCTGCCATCGCTGACCCAGGAAGTGAAGTGGCTAAATACGCCCATAGCAAAGGTGTCCAAGTAGTTCCTCTTTCTGGCAGCTCATCTATATTTTTAGCACTAATGGCAAGTGGGTTCAATGGTCAGAATTTTAAATTTAATGGGTATCTCCCAATAGACAATAGGGATAGAATGAGTGCTCTTAAGGATATGGAAGTTCACTCTCGCAAGTCATCTCAGATTTTTATGGAAGCTCCTTACCGCAACAATCAGTTCTTAGAATTTTTAATAAAAAATCTTCAAAATGACACTAAACTATGTGTGGCAGTAGACATAGAAAAAGAAGGGAAGGAAACCATTATATCCAAACCTGTATCTGAATGGAAACCACGCGAAATCGAGCTGCATAAAAAGCCTACTATTTTTATAATAGAAGGGTAGTGTGCCTTACTGAAACCAGTAAATAAGCTTGAGCACTAGTGCTCTATTCTTTACACCTAAATCTAGCGTTTCATAGTTTTCTGAGTATACCAAGTAAAAGTCTGATAGTGGTCTAAATCTCCACTGCAATCTAGAGTTTATATTGAAATTATCCGCTTGTGTATTGTACTGAAAAAAGGTAGTAAAGAAGATTCCTTTGGTAAATGACATTTCTGCCGAAGCTCCTATTAAATTTATCTTTACATCATTCTCTATTTGAGGCATATTGATGCTATTGTAATTATAACTTAAACCAAAAGTACCCCAAGGCTGCATTCTATAGTTTAAGCCCAACTTGACATTATTTCGGAAGCCATTGTAGTACTCTCCAAATATAGAAGTCACCTCCCCGTTCAGTTTTTTTCGAGGATTGGTAGAGTAGTCAATACGTATATTATCATACTTGTAATCACCTGAAGGAATGGCTGTAGTATCCGTAAATGTGACATCGGTATCAAAATACAAGTGCGTAAACCATTGTCTATATGAAAGCTCAATTTCACTTGTGTTTTTGAATTGTGCTTGGTAGCTAAACGCCAATTGATTGTCAGTAAGTTTATAGTCCTTATCCGTATAGCGGTTAAGATATATCTGAGGTCCATGAGAGATTATATGACTGGATTTTTCGGGAAAGAACTTATACCTAATCAATGGTTCTAATCTCCAATACCCCTTTCGTTCTACACTGTCCAAAATCGGATTATACCTTCTTACACGAGGGACAAAACCTACCGCAGCGTTGTAGTTTTCTCCAACATATTCATGATTCCACTTAGCCCGAAAACTGCCAGTAGAATAGATGTACCATGATGCGTGAGCATAATCATCGGCCGATTTATCTGGGCTAAAGCTTTTATGGAAAAATACCTTGCCCGCGTGTTTTCGATCTGCCGAAGCAAAATTAAAATCACTACCTAGCATTCTATTGTGATCTTTGATTACAAACTCTCCTTTTTTGATAGTAGAACGATTCACCCCAATGAATGATAGGTTCGAGCTTTTTCCTACTTGCCTTTGGACTGCCCCCACACTATAATTCTGAGCTAATCCTAGTGAAGTACGATCGGTTTGCATATTCATGACACCGATTCTCCAATCATCTCCAATTTTACCACTCAGACGCACACCTCCAAGTATTGGAACTGCATTGCCATTTTTTAAGCCTATTCGTCTACTGAAAAATGGGCGTATCTGACTAAATCCGAAATTGGAAAATAAGTCGCTGTTCTCAATAAAAAAGTTTCGTCGTTCTGGAAAAAACAAACTGAAACGACTCAGATTCGTCTGTTGTCTATCTACTTCTACTTGAGAGAAATCTGGGTTAACAGTCAGGTCTAGCTGAAGCGATGACGTAACCGCTATTTTAGCATCTACTCCACCATTTCCTATTGGTTTCACATCTTCAGAGGTTACATAGTTTTTGCTGATACCACCGCTTAGATATGGGATAATAGCAACATACTTTTTGGATTTTTGTAGTGGTTTATCCCAAATGAGCTTCCCGCAGAAGTTTAATGTTGCTATGTTAAAATTTCTGGGTACTGCCGCCCAAGAAGACGACTCATTCCGCTTAAGGTCATTTCTAGTAAAATTTATACTCCATTCTGTTCCTCCTTCTTTGAAACGAATACTATTGAATGGTATAGCAATCTCTACAAACCACTTACCTTGTCCCAAGGTGACTTCCGAATACCAGAGATTGTCCCAAGCTGTAGTGACACCAAAACCGCCACCTCCTTGGATAACACCTTCGCGTTGCACTCCTTTGGGATTCACCGCAAAACTAAATCCATTGGTTTTGTCATTGAACGGGTCTATAATAACGGAAAAAGCATCCGTCCTAGGGTATGAAAAATCTCTTTTGAGACTTTGAATGATATTGTCTCCTTCTATCTCGTCGTAGCATATTGCAGCTACATAGAGATTCTTGTCGTCATAGGTTACCATAACCTCAGTCTTGGTTTCGGCATATGCTGTATCAATGGGTGTACTGATATAAAAATCACTGGCCCTATTAGTATTTTGCCATACTGCCTCTTCTAGCCTACCATCCACTTTTATTTTTTCAGCAGTTTTATGAATGCTCATCGATGGCACAGGTTTTTGAGCCAAAACAGCTAAAAATAAACCGGTAAATATGCCTAAAAATATCCCTCTCAAAATGTCGTGCAAACCTACTAATTTAGATAGACAATCTATAGCAATATAGCTTTACCTTTGCAACTTCAATAATGAAACGCATCAATCAGTACAAAAAGCTTTTTAACGTAGAAGGAGATATAGATTTAGCTGTGCTAAAAAAATCGTATAGAAACCTAGTAAAGGAATGGCATCCAGACAAGCATACTGCTGACGATACTCAAAAAGAAGAAGCTGAAGAAATGAGTCGTCAGATTACTGATGGTTATGCATTTTTGAAAAGTATAGCTCCGGAAACCGTTGCAAAAGGGTTAGATGAGTATACCGATACGATTACCAATGCGTCAATAGATGATCTTCAGCACAAAAGCATGTTATTAGAAGTTTCATTTACGGACGGTGCTACTTATGAGTATTTTGGGGTAAATAAAAACCTGTTTTCGAAGCTTGTGAATGCTGATAAAATGCAGCGTTTTGCCCGTAGAAACATTTACAATTCTTTCACCTACCGCAAGTCAAAAAGGACTGTGGAAGCTGAGTAAACTGAAAGCGTTAAAACTCTGAACGTATAGATGCGTTCTTTTTCATATGCTTAAGGTATTATTGTGTTTAAACTTCACACAATGAGTATTTCATTCAAAAACGACTATTCCGAAGGGTGTCATCCGAGAATATTGGAGACTCTGTCTCATACCAATACCGTACAACAAGATGGATATGGCACTGATGAGTATTGTCAAAGAGCAGCAGACCTAATCTTGCAAAAAGCAAATGCTCCTCAGTCTAAAGTGCATTTTGTGAGCGGTGGGACACAAGCCAATATGCTCGTAATAGCTGCAAGCTTGCGACCTCACGAAAGTGTAATAGCAGCCAATACAGGACATATCTACACCAACGAAACTGGAGCCATAGAAGCCACAGGACATAAGATAAATGCTATAGAAGGAATTAACGGAAAACTAACTCCTACACAAGTTCAGCAAGTGTTAGACGGCCATAGCAATAAGCCTCACGTGCTCAAGCAAAAAATGGTGTACATCTCACACTCTACAGAAATGGGAACCATCTACACCAAAAATGAATTGACCGAACTTTCAAATTTTTGCAAAGCAAATAACTTGTACTTATTTATGGATGGAGCACGATTAGGACAAGGTATAATGGCAGAAGACAGTGATTTGAGTTTAGAAGATATTGCCCTGCTTACCGACGTGTTTTGGATAGGTGGGACTAAGAATGGAGCTCTTTTAGGTGAAGCCATTGTGATTGCTCACTCAGCAATTCAAGAAGACTTTGCTTTTCATATAAAACAACGCGGAGCTATGCTTAGCAAAGGAAGAATTTTGGGATTGCAGTTTTTAGAATTATTTAAGGATGATTTGTTTTTTGATCTAGCAAAATATGCTAACGAACAAGCAATGAAAATAAAGCAGACTTTTATTGAAAAAGACATTTCCTTCTGGGCAGAAACTACCACCAATCAGATTTTTCCTATTCTACACATCAATCAAATATCTCAGCTTTCTCAAAACTTCAGTTTTCACCATTGGCGAAAGATAGATGAAGAGCATTCTGCTATAAGATTGATTACGAGTTGGGCTACGAATAAGAGTAGCATAGATACTTTGATTGATAAGATTGTGAGGTTGAAATAGTGCCCATTCAATTAGGCTAAAGACACGTTTTGGACTATTTGTTGGCACTGCGATACTTCTCATTGTAATTAAATTTCTTCCCGCTATTCCGAATAAAAATCAATTAGGTGAGGCTTTAGCCTCGCTCCAAAGCGTGATGATATTTTTGGCTTTAGCCTAACCTTTAAGCACCATCATATGAACTTATTCAGATACCACAATTAGGCAAATCTTATCCCTAACCCAAAAATTAAGACTATTAAGAAGACTGCAAGCAACTAGCTAACGGCACCTAATCCAACCGTACAATATAGACCCTATATTAATTCCAGTAAACAAAGAAGCTTAACCAAAACTTACAATCGTTCATGTACTACTTCACGATTGACTGATTTATCAGCGGACCATGTGAAATGATGTAAGCTAATTTAGTTCCTTATGAGATAAGACTA
The DNA here is from genome assembly GCA_028339355.1 of Bacteroidia bacterium. Lineage (GTDB taxonomy): Bacteria > Bacteroidota > Bacteroidia > NS11-12g > UBA9320 > UBA9320. The sequence goes on along the minus strand of JAOLBX010000011.1, from coordinate 37,236 downwards.
TGTGTATCCATTTTACACCCTCCCCTTAATCACCTCCTCTACACATTCTGGATTTAGCAGTGTAGATATATCTCCCAGGTTCTCAAAATCACCAGCTGCTATTTTACGAAGAATTCGCCGCATTATTTTACCACTTCTAGTCTTTGGAAGTCCAGTGGTAATTTGTATTTTTTCGGGCTTACAGATGGGACCCAAAGTCTTAGCTACCAGCTCTCTTATCTCACGAGTCACCGCTCCCGATTCACTTGTCCCTTTTAGCGTAACGAATGCATAAATACTATTTCCTTTCACATCGTGCGGGTATCCTACTACAGCACTTTCTGCCACAAGCTCATGTTCATTTATAATATTTTCTATTTCAGCAGTACCGAGATTATGACCACTTACTATGACTATATCGTCTACTCTTCCAGTGATTCTATAATTGCCTTCTGCATTTCTCTTAGCTCCGTCTCCAGTGAAATACTTACCTGCAAACGAACTGAAATACGTATCTGCATATCGCTGATGATCTCCATAGATCGTTCTTGCCATACTCGGCCAAGGATATTTGATGCATAGTCTGCCTTCTCCTTCTGCACTTGTTATTTCATTGCCGCTTTCATCCATTAAGCACGGCTGAATGCCCGGCAGTGGAAGTGTAGCATACGTTGGTATATCTTTGGTGACACCTGCTAGACTTGTTATCATTATTCCTCCGGTTTCTGTTTGCCACCACGTATCTACTATGGGACAATTCTTTTTGCCTATATGCTCATCATACCATTCCCACGCTTCTAGATTTATCGGTTCTCCTACCGTTCCTAGTGTTTTTAGGCTACTCAGGTCGTGCTTGGTCACCAATCTCATATCGCACGTAGCCAACGAACGAATAGCCGTAGGTGCCGTATAAAAAATATTGACTTTGTGTTTTTCTACTACTTCCCAAAATCGACCCATATCTGGATAGCTCGGTACCCCTTCAAACATGAGGGTAGTAGCTCCTGCACTGAGCGGTCCATATACAATATAACTATGACCGGTAATCCAACCTATGTCAGCAGTACACCAGTATATATCGCCTTCTTCGTATTGGAACACATTTCTAAAACTATAGTTGACATAGACCATATATCCGCCGCAGGTATGCACCATTCCTTTGGGCTTTCCTGTGCTACCGCTAGTGTATAGTATGAAGAGCATGTCCTCTGCATCCATTATCTCTGCTGGGCATACATCACTTGCCTTGGCAAACTCCTCTTGCCACCAAACGTCTCTACCGTACTCCATCGCTATTTTGCTATTGGTACGATTTAGTACTATCACTTTTTCTACACAATCGCAGCTCATAAGTGCCTCGTCTGTTATTTCTTTTAGTGAGGTTATTTTGTTCCCTCTATAGCCTCCATCTGCTGTGAGTACTAGATTACACTTTGAATCCATTACCCTATCGCTCAAGCTTTTAGCACTAAAACCCGCAAACACTACCGAGTGTACAGCACCTATCCTAGCACAAGCAAGAACCGCATAAGCGAGCTCAGGAGTCATTGGCATATACAAACAGATTCTGTCTCCTTTTTTTGCTCCATTTGCTTTGAGCATATTGGCCGTTTTGTTTACATTTTTAGCTAGCTCACTATAAGTAATGTGTAGTGCTTCCTCTTTTGGGTCATTTGCTTCAAAAATGATGGCTGTTTGTTCGCCCTTAGCAGCCAAATGCCTGTCAATACAGTTTTCTGTGATGTTAAGCTTAGCCCCTTCAAACCATTTTACCCCAAGATCATTGGCATCCGAGCTTAGTTTATAGTCGAGTAAGTTGTCCCATTGTTTGTGCCACACAAATTCCTGCTCTGCAAAATCACTCCAAAACTTCTTTGGATCTTCTGTACTCTGCTTATACAAGTCCTCGTATTGAGCTTCACTGCTGGCTATAAAATTTGACATTTGGCGAAGTAACATATTCCTCCGTCTAAAGTCAAGTTGAGATTTTAATTTAATTTTGATGGCTTATGGCATTAAACAAATCAAGTATTTGGTTCATCCAGATTTTTAAACTTTCAAAAAAAGAAACGTTAGCTACTTTGTTTCCCGAAATGTTGATGCTCACCGCGTTCACATTTGCAGTAGTTTATCTAGAACTCAACTACTTCGAAAAACTACATCACTTAGAAAACGCCGTTTCAGTCTTCTAATTGATCGGCTTCGCACTTTCATTGTTGCTAGTATTTAGAAAAAACACAGCTTATGAGCGATGGTGGGAAGGAGGAAAACGCTGGGGCGATATCATCAATGATTCTAGAAACTTTGCGATAAAAATAGCTGGATCAAATGCCAGTAAAGAAGACAAATAATTTTTCCAACACATGATTCCAAACTTCGTCTATACACTTAAATGGCATCTAAGAGCAGAACAATTTGAACTGGAAAATGATATAACAGAAAAGGAAACCAAGCAATTCTTCGCATCTTCACATAAGCCCACCCAAGTTTCTAAATGGATATACCAACACCTCATTAAGATGATGAGAGAAGGTAGGGTTTCTGAGAATGAATATTTAACTCTTAATCTGAATGATTATATAGCTTCTGCAGGTGCATGTGAACGAATAAAATACACTCCGATGCCCTTTTCATATAAAGTATTCTTAAAGAAATTTATTTTTATCTACGTTATAACTCTACCATTGGGTTTTGTTACTGCATTTGGCTACGGTACCGTGCTTATCTCGGTGTTTATCTTTTATGTTTTGGTAAGTATGGAGCAACTGACAGAAGAAATTGAAGACCCTTTTGGAACGGACGATACGGATTTACCTCTGGATGATATGTGCGATAGGGTAGCTATCAATGTAAGAGATATTTTGGAGGAGGAATAAGAAACTATTCTACGAATCAATCGTTTAACCTTTAACAAACTACATCATGCTCAACTTCGAACTACAAAATCCAGTTAAAATACTTTTTGGTAAAGACCAAATTGCCAAACTAAATACTCAGATTCCTAAAGATGCAAATATCCTTGTGCTTTACGGCGGAGGAAGCATCAAAAAGAATGGAATCTACGATCAAGTAACTGCCGCTCTAAAGCATTATAACTACACAGAGTTTGGGGGAATACCTGCAAACCCTGAGTATGAAGTACTTTTGGATGCATTGGCAATCATCAAATCGGAAAAGATAGATTTTTTACTAGCCGTAGGCGGTGGTTCTGTGATAGACGGAACTAAATTTTTAGCATCGGCAGCTCTGTATGAAGGAGATGAACCTTGGGATATACTTGCCAATGGAATAAGAACAGAAGTAGGAATGCCATTTGGAACGGTTTTGACATTACCCGCTACAGGCACAGAGATGAATAGCGGCTCAGTAGTATCACGCAGAGAGCTCGGAGAAAAACGAGGAATGGGCGGACCAGGATTATTCCCACAATTTAGCATACTCGACCCTACAGTAGTAGCGAGTATACCGCAACGACAATTAGCTAATGGAGTAACGGATGCATTTACTCACGTGATGGAGCAATACATGACCTACCCTATAGGTGCAGACTTGCAAGATCGATTTGCAGAAAGCATAATGAGTAGCCTTGTAGCAACTGCTCCTAGTCTTATGAAAGACCCAAGCGATTATACTACGGCTGCTAACTTTATGTGGTGCTGCACTATGGCTCTTAATGGATTGATACAAAAAGGTGTACCAAACGACTGGGCAATACACGCCATAGGTCATGAACTTACTGCTCTGTATGGCATAGATCACGCTCGTACACTTGCTGTTATAGCTCCAAGACATTACATTCATTTCTTGGGAAACAAAAAAGAGAAACTAGCTCAATATGGTGAACGTGTATGGAATATCACTGAAGGTACGGTAGAAGAGAAAGCGAAAGCAGCCATTGAAAAAACGGAGGCATTCTTCCACTCTATGGACATACCTACTCGCCTAAGCAACTATACAGATAAATATGAAGGAACTGCTGAAAAAGTAAGCGAGACTCTTCGTGAACGTGGCTGGGTAGCTCTTGGTGAGCACAAAGCTGTAACTCCTGAAGCCGTCAAGGTGATTGTGGAGGATAGCTATTAAAGTTTGAACTTCATAAATTGCACTTATGAAAAAACTTGAAATAGCTGCTATACTATCTGTAATAATAGGAATGGCATTTAGAATAATGCATTGGCCGTGGGCTAACATTATACTTATTATTTCAATTCAAATTTTATGCATACTTGATCTTGCAGCCTTAAGACTTCTTGCCGAAAATGTTGGACTTAGCGAATGGTTTAAAAACAAAAACACTCTAAAAAAAGACAAACGAAAGACTATGATATTTCGTGGAGCTGGAGTTGCACTTACACTAATTTGGACCGCCTTATTAATCAATATTATGATTTGGCCTGGCTCAACACCAATGTTAACCTATGGACTCATTGCTGGGGTCGTTTCCTTGAGTTTTACCCTTCTGAAAGTCTCATCAGGTGATAAATCATATTTCAGAGTGGCTATAAGACTTATTCCAATGCTTCTCCTTGCAGTATTGTTCTATATTAAACCGAATGTTTGGATTGATTATCACTATAACTACGACCATAAATCACGTAACCTTCTAAGAGAAATGAGATCAAACCCTAACGATACTGCCGTTATCAATCAATTTAGAAAACGAATGGATTTTTATCTCGATAGCTGCAATAACGCATCACCATTAGAAGTCATTCATTAACACTGCATATTTCTCTCCAACAACTAACTTTGCCCTATGAGCCAAAACTGGACCACAGTAAAAGAATACGAAGACATTACCTACAAAAAATGCGATGGCGTAGCCCGCATTGCATTCAATAGACCTGATGTACGAAATGCATTTCGTCCAAAGACTACAAGCGAGTTGCTCGATGCTTTTCACGATGCACAAGAAGACCTAAGTATAGGTGTAGTATTACTAAGTGCAGAAGGACCTAGTTCTAAGGATGGAGTATACTCATTTTGTAGTGGTGGAGACCAAAAAGCTCGTGGACATAAAGGCTACGTAGGTGATGATAATTACCATAGACTGAACATACTTGACGTCCAGCGAATGATTCGTTTTATGCCTAAGGTAGTAATAGCCGTAGTACCTGGATGGGCAGTAGGTGGAGGTCATAGTCTACACGTGGTGTGTGATATGACTCTGGCTAGTGAAGAGCATGCTATCTTCAAACAAACAGATGCAGATGTTACCAGTTTTGATGGTGGATATGGTTCTGCATATCTTGCTAAAATGGTAGGTCAGAAAAGAGCTCGTGAGATATTTTTCTTAGGTAGAAACTACTCTGCTCAAGAGGCTTTTGATATGGGAATGGTAAATGCCGTAGTACCACACGATGAGTTAGAAGACACAGCCTTTGAATGGGCTCAAGAGATATTAGAAAAGTCTCCAACGAGTATAAAAATGCTGAAGTTTGCTATGAACCTTACAGATGACGGAATGGTAGGACAACAAGTGTTTGCTGGTGAAGCTACACGGCTTGCCTATATGACAGACGAAGCTAAAGAAGGACGTGATGCCTTTTTAGAAAAACGTAAACCGAATTTTAAGAAGGAATATTTGCCTTAGGCAATTTAAGATGTTGGACTTTAGATTAGAGATGTGAGACTTTTTTTGGAGTTCTAATTCGTCTCACATCTAAAAGCGAAGCAATCTCAAATCTCTAAATCTGATTTTGCCAACAACCCTATCAACTCCCCAGCTTGTCTCACAGCGCTCTCTCGCCATGCTAATTTCCCTTCTTTAAAAATCATAAGTGTAGGAACTCCTCGCACAGCATATGCGTCAGCCAAAGCCTGGTTCTTATCTACATCTATCTTGATGATTTTGACTTCGTCGCCTAGCTGCTCTTTTACTTGAGCTAAGATGGGTGGCATCATCTTACACGGACCACACCACTTTGCATGAAAATCTACCAAAACAGGCACATTTCCACTTATTGCTTCTTTAAAACTTGCCATATTTTTTTCTAATTTTTATTGAAACGCTGAAAAATGAGTATTGAGACTCATTACTGCTCAATACTAACCACTCACAAACTCAATACTATTTTATTAATCTATTTGCGTTTTGCCACGGTCCTGCATTGTATGCTTCTATTCCATTTCTATTTAGAATACCTACTGCATTTCCACTTCTCATACCACTTGCACAGCACGCTATAACGGGTTTGTTCCACTTCTTGATTGTATTCATTTTTCCGCTTATTTTGTCCAAAGGAATATTCTTACTTCCTTTTGCATGACCACCTGCATACTCTCCAGGACTACGTACATCTAATATTATTGCCCCTTCTCTTACTTTCTCAGCTAGGTCCACTCCGGGACCAAATAGCTTCTTTATAAATCCTAACATTATGGCAAAGGTCTATTTTTGTTGACCCTTATTTTGCAACTAAGGTTACAATTTGTTAAATTTGGCTAGGCAAGAATGAAAAAGTCAGAAATACAAGCAGCTTGTATGCACAAACTGCAATCTCAAATAGAAGAACTACAAGCCGCCAAGGACAAGGTCCAAGAATCGGTAGTGGGTGAAGAAAATAGCACGTCGGGAAATAAGTTCGAAACTGCTAGAGCAATGGGTCAGGAGGAACTAGATAGACTCAACAGACAGATGAATAACTTCGTTAGGGAAATGAATATTCTAAGCCAGATAAGTCCTACAAAACCTTGCGATACTGGTCAACTTGGGGCCCTCATTAAAACTGATAAAAAAACACTTTATCTCAGTGTTGCTTTAGGCAAAGTAGAGTTAGATAAAGAAACACTTTATGCTATTTCTACAGTATCGCCTATAGGTCAACTCATCATGGGCAAAGGAAAAGGAGATGTGATATCTTTTGCAGGTAAAAAAGAGAAGATAGTATCTGTAGACTAGATGCGATAGTTAATATTGTAGAGCAATAATCTACGCATGTCATTGAGTCTACCATACGAGACATAGTTTATGTCATCCATCTTCACAAAACACTCTCCATCTTTTTGACCGTGAGAATCTATTGCTAAAATGTGCAGCTCTTCAAAATTTACATCCAAAACAAAACAGGTGAGGTAAAGCTCTTTTGTATCCACAGAACAAACCAATTTCTCGTCCTTGCATTCTGACAAAAAAGAAAGAAAATCACTGGTGTTGATGTCCAAGCCTTTGTACCTCTTAGACAGGTTTTGTATCTCTTTCCTATTGTGATATAGGTAGTTAATACTCCTACACATTTCGTCATCTACGTCTATTCGTTCTATGTCAGAAATTTTAAGAGATATTATACCATCGTGTTCTCCATATTTTGAAATATGTTCTATCGTAACTTGCTCGGAGCTGTATCCCATAACAATGCCTATACAAGTAGCCGAGTCACAATATGTACAAAATGAGATTATCTTTTTGCTTTCTACTGCTGTGCTAAAGATGTTTTGAAACATTGAATCAAATATAGTTCTATTTCATCGTTGGATAATTCTGATCTATTTAACCTTCCTAGATCTACTTTGAGGTCACTACTACTTGGTCAACACTAGGGTACTCATACATCTTTCATCATTCACATTCACTGTCTTGAGTGGCTCTAAAAAAGATAGTTCATTTACAATCATGACTTTATTTAACTGTGATTGATTCAGCAAATATCTTGTGCTACCATCGGGCAAGTTAGACTTACCATTTTCATTTATAATAAAAGGTACTCGAGTAGCAAAATTAGACGCCATACGAATAAACAAAATACCATCTTCTGATAGCAAGTTTGCGAGGAATGATACCAATTGCTAGAAGTTAGTATGAGTATCTGCAAAATGTAAAACAGCATTGCATATGATGAAATTGAATTTTCTGAAGGACGGAGAATCTTCTAAAGTACTATGCACAAATTGCTGTTTATGAGTGGGATACAGACTCCATAATTCTTGCAAACTATCTTCTTCTGGTTCCATGCCATACACATTGTAACCTTCGTCCAATAGAAATTCACTGTTTCTACCGTTCCCACAACCGGCGTCCAGTATAAACATGCCTTTTTGTATACTTCCCTTCAGTATTTGGTCTAAAAGGTAGATATCTATATTTTTTAACTTCTTTGAAATACTAATCATCTAAATATCTAGAAGCCAAGGATACTATATAGGAGAATAGTAAATCTATATATACATTCGCCCTATGCAAATCATCTCTTGGAATGTAAATGGAGTAAGAGCCAGTGTAAAAAAAGGTTTAATAGATATCATACACGATAGCGGAGCAGATATATACTGCCTGCAAGAGACCAAGGCACAAGATGATCAGGTACAAGAAGCTCTAGCCGAGCTAAAAAATTTTCATGTTTACTCCAACTCTGCTACCAAAAAAGGATATAGCGGAGTAGCTATTATAAGCAAGACGGAGCCCATCAATGTGACTACAGACATGGGCATAGACGAACATGATGACGAGGGTCGTGTAATCTGTGCTGAGTACCCAGATTTTTATCTTATAAATGTATATGTGCCTAACAGCGGTGCAGGCTTAAAAAGATTGGATTATCGAGCTAGTTGGGACGAGGCATTCAAGAGCTACTTAACTGATTTACAAAAGGTTAAACCCGTCATAGTAACAGGTGACTTTAACGTGGCTCACGCTGCCATAGATCTGAAAAACGATAAGAGCAACTACAATAAGACAAGTGGATATACTCAAAAAGAAATCGACGGCCTAGATGGAATACTCAGTATCGGGCTAAAAGATTCTTTCCGTGAGCTTAATCCTGAAGAAGTAAAATATAGTTTCTGGAGCACCCGATTCAATGCACGTGCGAGCAATGCAGGCTGGCGTATAGATTACTTCCTGGTTTCTAATTCGATTATGCCTAAGGTGACAAGTGCTTTTATAGACAATGAAACTTTTGGTAGCGACCATTGTCCGTTGGGTTTGGTTTTATCGTAGTCGTTTAGATGAGTTTAGTAATCATCTGATTAAAAAAGAATGTTTTGCTCTTCTTCACCAGGTATATGCATGTTATATCCCCATTCCGTATTTATCTTTTCTATGAAACGAGCACTTAGCATTTGCAGGTCTTTTTCTACATTCTGGTGTATGAAAAAGTTGATTTTCTCTATACCTTGCTCTTTCCATTCCGTGAGTCTGTTAAACCATTCGTCTAGTCTATCTACATCACTCGGGTGATTAGCCCCTGTAAATCGGACAAAGCAAGTAGGATTAGTCAGTCGCATATGCATAATATCTCTTATGCCGGCAGTATCTGTGATGGTATGGCATACTTTGTACTGTGCCAGCATATCATTTAACTCATCAGCCATAATCAGGTCCGTATACCAATCTGTATGACGGAGCTCTACGCTAAGTGGAACATCTATAGGCCATTGCTCTATGAAGTGAGTTAAATCCTCAAAATTATCAGGACCATAGTTTTCATTCATTTGGAGAAACACAGTGCCTAGTTTTTCTTTAAAATTAGAAATACTCCGGAAGTAGTCGTCTAACTCTACATTACAATTTTTTAATCTTCTGAATTGACTTATCAGCTGCGGCACTTTAGGAAAAAAGGTGAAGTCTGGAGCACTTCTATCGTACCATCCTTGCACTACTTTCTCTGGAAATATGCGGTAATAAAATGCATTGAGTTCTATGGCATTGAACTGGGTAGAGTAATACGCCAACTCGTCCTTGGTTCCTTTCGGATAAAAGTCTTTGAGATCTGCCTTCGCCCACTTTGGAAACCCAATGAATACCTTTGGTTTCTTTTCTGTGTAGCCGCCAGCTGCTAGCACACGTTTTGTGTCGCTATGATCTAGAGGGAGACATAAGTCTAAATCTCCTGGATTTTCTACTTTTCCGAATTTCACTGGTCAAATATAAAATTTGCTTCATTAGTAAGCACTTTTGATTCAAGAATACAGCTATTTTAAAAATATTTTCAGTATGTAATAAAATATGTAACATTGTATAAATGAATATGAAACAAAATCTATCAAAATCATTAATTATCACCTCCCTTTTTTTCTTTTGTACTAGTCTATTATTCCCAAGAAATGCATACTCACAGGAAGTAATCACATTTGCGGGTAGCGGATCAAGTGGAAGTGCAAATGGAACAGGAACAGCAGCTACATTTAACAATCCTCAAGGAGCTGTCGTAGATGCCAATGGCAATGTATATATCGCAGATAAATTTAATCATAGTATACGAAAGATAACCACTTCGGGTGTAGTATCTACATTTGCCACGGGGTTCTCTAGACCCAATGGATTAGCCATAGACGCAAGTGGTAATATATATGTAGCAGATGAATGGAACCATAAAATAAAAAAAGTCACTTCAGGAGGAACCGTAACCACATTAGCAGGCAGCAGTGCCGGAATGACAAATGCAACAGGAACAAGTGCACAATTCAATAAGCCTAGTGGAGTAGCAGTAGATGCTAGTGGCAATGTTTATGTAGCAGATAAGGATAATCATCGGATTAGAAAAATTACATCTGCGGGTGTGGTAACCACATTTGCCGGTAGCGGATCAAGTGGCAATGCAAATGGTACAGGAACAGCTGCTACATTCGCTAATCCTACAGGATTAGCTATAGATGCCAATGATAATATATATGTAACTGATTATTCAAATCATAGTATTAGAAAAATTACTTCATCTAGTGTAGTAACGACACTTGCAGGACCCGTAGGGACTACAGGAATTTGGGGTACTTCAAATGGAACGGGTACAAGTGCTCGGTTTAATTATCCTTACCACGTGGTTATAGACAGTGATGAAAATCTATACGTTTCGGACTACAATAATCATAAAATTAGAAAAATTACTTCATCTGGTGTTGTCACTACTTATGCTGGAAGTGGAACGGCAGGAAGTGCAAATGGAACAGGAACAGCTGCTACTTTCGATAACCCCAAGGGGTTAGCTATAGATGCTAACGATAATATATATGTAGCAGACTTCGATAATCATATAATTAGAAAAATTACTCCGCCCCTTCAGCTAGGCAGTGACATAGATGGCGAAGCAGCAGGTGATGAATTTGGTAGTGCTGTGGCAGTATCAGAAGATGGATCAATACTAGCCGTAGGAGCAGCCTATAATGATGGAAATGGATCAGATGCAGGCCATGTGCGTGTATATGAATATGCTAGCAGCAGTTGGTCGCAGTTAGGTGGTGATATAGACGGTGAAGCGGCAGGTGATAGAAGTGGAACAAGCATTTCACTTTCTGATGATGGTTCCATAATAGCTATTGGTTCAAGATTAAATGATGGTGGTGGATCCAATTTTGGTCACGTTCGAGTATATCAGTACGCTAGCAGCATTTGGTCACAGTTAGGCAGTGATATAGACGGCGAAGCAGCTAATGATTTTAGTGGGCAGTGTGTATCATTATCTGGAGATGGTACTATTGTCGCTATTAGTGCTACAGATAATGATGGAGGGGGTACAAATGCTGGCCACGTGCGTGTATATCAGTACGCTAGCGGCAGTTGGTCACAGCTAGGTAGCGATATAGACGGTGAAGCAGCTTATGACAAATCAGGATCTAGTATTTCACTTTCTGATGATGGCACTATTCTAGCAGTTGGGGCATTCTTTAATGATGGGAATGGGTCCTCGTCTGGCCATGTACGTGTATATCAGTACGCTAGTAGTAATTGGTCACAGTTAGGTAGTGACATAGACGGTGAAGCATCGAACGACTTAAGTGGTTACAGTGTTTCTCTTTCTGATGATGGTACTATTCTAGCCTTAGGAGCATATAAGAATGATGGGGGTGGTACAGATGCTGGCCACGTACGTGTATATAAATATGCTAGCAGCAGTTGGACTCAGCTAGGCAATGATATAGACGGTGAAGCAGCAGGTGACTGGAGCGGCTTTTCGGTTTCATTATCAGGTGATGGCACTAAATTAGCCATAGGAGCAGCCTATAATGATGGGGGTGGTGCAGATGCAGGCCATGTGCGTTTATATAAATGTGCTGGCAGCAGTTGGGCTCAGCTAGGCTATGATGTAGATGGAGAAGCAGCAGATGACTGGAGCGGTAAAAGCGTTGCATTGTCTGGGGATGGTATAACATTAGCTATAGGGGCTCCAAGAAATGATGGGGCAGGTACAGATGCAGGAAGTGTGAGAATGCATTTTGTGAGTGCCGCATTGCCCGTAGAGTTGATACACTTCACCGCACAAGCAGTAGCACATACTACAGCAGGGCTTACTTGGGCTACCGCTACAGAGATAGACAATAGTCACTTTGTGGTAGAACGTAGCTATGATGCACGCTCATTTGCAGCTATAGACCGAGTAGAAGGCAATGGCAATAGCAATGAAGTACTACACTATAACTATACCGATACGCACATAGCCAAAGGAACTAAATTAGTCTATTACCGTCTGCACCAGTTTGATTACAATGGAGCAAGTGAGTACTCGGATGTTCGCAATGTACATTTTGATGAGGCTAAAAATCTAGAAATAGCAGCATACCCTAATCCATTTAGCAAAGAAGTCACCTTGAGTGCGAATACTAACGAAGAATACAGCGTACTGGTTACAGATATTAATGGGGTCACGCTACTAAACCTTGAAAATGGAGACAGAAGCAGTCATAAACTAGACTTGAAAAGTTGGGCGTCTGGCATATACTTCATCAGTGTAACATCTAAGCAAGGCACCAAGCACCTTAAGATCGTAAAGAAGTAATCGTTAACCTTTTGACTAGTTTATTGGTCTCAAGGTTAGATAAGTGGCTCGGAACCTGAGGCTGTTAAAAAAGTGTTCTTGCTTAACAGCCTTGCAAATACGGCAAGTTTGCTTTTATGAAAGCACAAAACTATATTTGCCTAACGAACGTTAGTTCGTAGCAGAGCAATGACAGAACGCAAAAGAGAAATACTAGCATTATCTCAAAGTGTCCTTAAAGAAAAAGGATATGCAGCCACATCGGTAAGAGACATAGCCAAATCTCTAGATATGGAGCCTGCCAGTCTATACAGTCATTTTAAAAGCAAAGAAGATATTCTAAAGATTACCTGTTTTGAAATGGCAGATAAGTTTGAACTTGCTGTGAAAGAGGTGAATGATATCTACTTTAATGCTGAAGAAAAGCTTCGTATGGCTATAAAGCTTCACGTAGAGATACTAACCCAAAACCTAGACTCTGCTCTTATTTTTATCCGAGATTGGAGAAACCTTACAGGAACATCGCTGACACAGTTTACTGCTAAAAGGAATGTGTACGAAGAAGGTTTTAGAGAAATAGTACATACGGGTATAGACGAAGGCATTTTTAACGAGACAGACAAAAAATTTGCTGCTCTTACGATACTAAGCAGTGTAAACTGGATAGTAGAATGGTACAAGCCAGACGGCAATTTGAATGCCGAACAAATAGCACATAAATTGAGCAATTTTATTCTTTCTGGTTTAAAGAAAGACATTAATAAATAGAATATTAACAACTAGTAATAACAATATGTACGGAAACGCTTATATAGACCCAAACGAAAAATTCGAACAACAGGAAGAAACTCCAGAACTTTTAGCTGCTTTTCAAGCTAGAATAGATAAGGGAGATAAAATAGAGCCTCAAGATTGGATGCCAGCGATGTATCGTAAACAACTGATCAGAATGATAGAGCAACACGCTCACTCCGAGATCATTGGTTCACTTCCTGAGGGAACTTGGATTACTCGTGCACCAGGCTTTAGACGTAAACTAGCTCTTATGGCCAAGGTACAAGACGAAGTAGGCCATGCACAGTTACTCTACTCTGCAGCTGAGACATTAGGCAAAAGCCGTGAGGACATGATGAATGACCTAATCACTGGTAAGTCTAAGTATTCTAATATTTTTAACTACCCAGCACTCACGTGGGCAGACAGTGCTGTAATCGCTTGGCTAGTAGATGCTGGGGCTATCGTAAACCAACTAGCAAACAGTAAAGGATCCTACGGACCATACTGTAGAGCTCTAGAGCGTATCTGCTACGAGGAGTCTTTTCACCTAAAGTATGGACACGACAATGTAGTGCACCTTGCGACTGGTACTAAGAAACAACGAGAAATGGTACAAGCTGCAATGACTAGATGGTGGCCTCCACTAATGCACTTCTTCGGACCAAGTGATAAAGCATCTGTACATTCCGAAACGCTTATGGGTTGGAAAGTAAAAATGGCAACAAACGATGCTATGCGTCAGCAGTTTATGGACATGTACATCCCAAAAATATGGGACTTAGGCCTTACACTTCCGGATCCATTACTTAAGAAAAACCAAGAAACAGGTCAGTGGAATTATACAGAACCAGACTGGGAAGAGTTTAAAAGAGTAATAAACGGAGACGGTCCTTGTAACACAGAGAGACTCGCTGTACGTCGTATGGCTGAAGAAAACGGTAGATGGGTTTCCAGAGCTATCGAAAATAAAGAAGCAGAACACGTTAGACCATTTGCATAAAAGTATTTAATCCCATGAAAAGTATTTTTACCATCGTTTTATCATTGTTAATGTTTGGCATACACGCTCAAACTATCCCCAACGGAGATTTTGAAAATTGGGAGATAAGAGATCATTTTAAACTGGACGGCTGGTTCTCTCCCTCTCAGAATGTAGAGCGAACAACGGATGCTAAGGTAGGAAAATACGCACTCAAACTGTCAAACACCTACAGTGCTTCTAGCAACGGCACAAAAGGTTATGTCCGAAACCTTGATTACAGTAATAGAAAAGCATTAAATGGTTTTGCCTTTGGAGGTGAAGCATTAAGTCTTTCTTTTTGGAGTAAACATGACTTAGCAGCTGGAGACACTGCCCGTATATATATAGTCTTTAGAGAAAAAGGAACGTATAGAGGAAAAGTAGATTTCAGATTTACCGGCTCCACAAATAACGAATTTGTAAATTACAAAGTCCCCTTGGAATGGAATGGTATCAAGAGTTGTGATACCGCTTGGTTATACTTATACTCCTATATAAAAAACAAAGTAGAAGGTGACGGGTATGTAATATTTGATGATGTGCATTTTGAAAATATAGGCGAAAGGTTACCCGATATTACAAATGCAGACTTTGAAAATTGGACAAACGTGGGCGTTGAATTCCCATCTACCTGGAGGTCCATAGACTTAAGACAATACGATAGATACACATCTTTTCTATCTAGTCAATCCACTTTTAAGCTCTCTGGAGATTTAGCACATACTGGAGAGTACTCTTTGATGGTAAAAAACTATCAAAGTGGGACCTCAGCTCGATATGGGTATGCCTACATTGGCACTGAAGACAATGATTATTATACAAGATCTTTCCCGGTTTCAGACTCATTCCACTACCTCCAAGGTTACTATAAGTACATACCTGACGGAGAAGATACCGCTAGAGTGCAATATAGAACTTGGGAAGGTAGCAGGAGCAGGTCCAATGACTACATATCTCTGACAGAGGCACAAGAATGGACGTTCTTTGCCATGCCCATCGACTATTATGCAAATGAATCATTGCCAGACAGTGCTGCTATAATGATATACTCATCATTCAATGACACTATACGTGGATTCAACAGTGCTCTTCACCTCGACAACTTAGAATTAGTAATGGAGCCTACCCCACTAACATTAGGTGTTAAAGAAATAGCACATAAGGTCAAATTTTATCCGAATCCAACCGAAAAAAAGGTTCACATTTCTACTGAAGTATATTTCGATGCTTGCATAGTACGAGATGTATTGGGACAGATAGTGCTTTCATCATCACATACCAAGGATTTGGATGTAAGTAACTTGAAAAATGGCATCTATTACCTCACAGTACTTTCTGGTTCAGAAGCAATAGCAAATCATAAGATTATAAAAATAGCTGGCATTTGAAGTCGCTGATTTACATAATAGTATTTGTGCTGACCTGGCAGCAAGGGGTATCTCAAAATGTGCCAAATGGTGGCTTTGAAACTTGGGATAAAGAAGATCACTTTTTACTAGACGAATGGATTACGTATGGAATGGCTGAACGCACAACTGATGCTTCAAGCAAAGAATACGCTCTTAAGTTACATAATTATAAAAACGCAGCAGGCAACTTCGTGAGCAGTTCACTTTTCAATGTGGACTGGCAAAATGGTTCAGTAGACAAATTTCCATATAATGGCGATCCTCTAAGTATGGTTTTTGATACTAAGCATATTTTAGCTCAAGGTGATACAGGGTATGTTTTTGCAGGATTCTATGAAAAGGGACAGTATATAGGTCAGGCTAACATATCGTTAAATGGCAGTACGGGTGATGATTATGTATCGTACTCAGTACCTATAGTCTGGTATAGCTTTTCTCGGACACCAGATTCAGTGTTTATAGGAATTCAAAGTGATCTAAAAAATGACACTAAAGGGCAAGGCTTTATTATCATTGATGATTTTAGATTTGAAAATATAGGACAAAGAACTGTAGAGGTTAATAATTACGATTTCGAGAATTGGACCAACTTAGGTGTGGTATATCCAAATAAATGGATGTCAATTGATTTGGTTTCTTTCAGAGATTGGGGTGCTTTCTTAAGAAATCCTTCCGTAGTAGAAACGGAACAACCATTTAGAGGAACAAATAGTCTTAGAATCCAAAATTTCGAAAGTTGGACTGCTCCAGATGCAGGGTTTTGTTTCACAGGGTCTACAACTGAGGAATCATGGCGTCCTTCTTTTCCTGTAGATAAAAAATACAAATACCTTCAAGGTTATTACAAATACAATAATGGCGGTGGTGATACAGCCGAAGTATCATTAAACATGTTCATAGCCGGTAATTATTTAGCCGATGGCACAATTAGATTTGTAACGGCTACAGATAAATGGCAATTTTTCAGCATTCCTATTAACTACTATCTTGATTTAAAACCTGATAGTGCCACTATTCGTATGTTCTCAGCCACAGACGGCTCTTCAAAGAGCGTAACTACCGTTTTTCAAGTAGATGAGCTCAAGTTTGTAGATGAGTTGAACAATACAATAGGAATCAAAAATGAACAGGCTAATGAGCTTGCTGTGTACCCCAATCCATTTACCAATTCAATAGATTTCATGAGTGACGGTGGTACGTTTTTGATACTTAATTCTAACGGGCAATTGATACAAAAAGGAAGTCTAACCACAGGAAAAAATAATATACAGCTGAATTCATACGAATCAGGTTTATACTTTTTAAAAATACAAGACAATAACCATAAGCAATGGCAACAGAAAATAATAAAACAGTAGACTCTTTAGACCCTCGTATCTCCAGAGCCAAAATATCTTCAGGAGAAACGTCTGATATGGATAATCTCGTTCATTTTCAGACCTATGAAGTATTCCATCAGAAAAAACGAGGTGCACAGCACCAACATGTCGGTATCGTTCACGCTCCTAATCCAGATATGGCACTACTGTACGCTAAAGAACAATATGCCAGAAGAGAGCAAACCGCTAATCTATGGGTAGCTCCAAGTAGTTGTATTAGTGCCACTGAATATGCAGACGATGATATATTCTCAACTACACCAGATAAGCTTTACAGAAACCCTGCCACTTACAAAGTAATGGATAGAATAAAAGCATTTAAAGAACGAGGAATGAAGTCTACGGACCAAATTGAGAAATCACCACATTAACCAAATAACGAGTCACAAATGAACAACATAACCGCACTAAAAGAATTACTATATAAAATAGCTGATGACCAACTTATAATTGGACATAGAAATAGCGAATGGACAGGTTTGGGCCCAATATTGGAAGAAGACATCGCTTTTTCCAGTATGGCACAAGACAAAATAGGACAAAGCGAACATATTTATAACTTGCTTCATCAACTCGGTGAGGCAGAACCAGATACGGTAGCTTTTACGCGAAATGCAGAGCAGTTTCATAACAGTCAACTTACAGAACTACCCATTGGGGAATACGACTTTAGTCTCTTGAGACATTTCCTATTCGACTTTGCAGAATACATAAGATTTGGAAATTTGAGAGAGTCAAGCTATCAGCCTCTAGCACAAGTTGCGAAGAAATTCTACGGAGAAATAAAGTACCATACCATGCACGCAAACACGTGGATATATCAGCTAGGCACTGGCACTCAAGAAAGTCATGATAGAATGCAAAATGTGCTTGATAACTATTGGAATACGGCCTTAGGCATGTTCGAAGAAGGACCCGCTGAAGAACTTCTTATCTCTGAAGGAATATTTATGGGAGAGAAAGCCCTCAGGGGAAAATGGCTAGAAGTAGTCATGCCGCTATTAGAAAAAAGCAGTCTCAAAGTACCTGAAGCAGATACTTGGGAACCCATTGTAGGTGGACGTACTGGCAAACATACAGAGCACCTTCAACCGCTGCTATCTGAAATGACAGAAGTCTATGCTATAGACCCTAGTGCAGATTGGTAGTAGACTGTTTCTCACTCGCGGTCTATTTAACATCTAAACCACTGTATTCTCAATATACCGGTCATCTTTGAAGAATAGAATACCGAAAACAACGATCATATATATTATAAGTAAATGAATAAAACAGCAGCAACATTTCTGATATTAGCTTTTATCCTTATGGGGGTTTATGCGTGTAAAGATGACGATACCATAGGAGATCCTGAAGAAGTCAGCTATGATGCTATTACAGCAAAATTTGGTGCCACTATAGACATTAATAACTTACCGAACTACGCCACTCAAAGTATACCTGCCTATATTACTAAAGACAATACTGCAGGAAACGAAATAACGGATAAAGGAGCTACACTTGGTAGGGTATTGTTTTATGATAAAATGCTGTCAGTAGATAATACTGTGGCATGTGCTACATGTCACAAACAAGAGCTTGCCTTTAGTGATGCAGATGCTGCCAGCACTGGAGTAAATGGTACAACTGGAAGACATTCTATGCGATTGATTAATACGCGATTTGCAGACGAAGAAAGGTTCTTTTGGGATGAGCGAGCTGCTACCTTGGAAGAGCAAACCACTCAGCCCATTCAAGACCATGCTGAAATGGGGTACAGTGGTAATGATGGAGATCCAACACTGGATGACTTGATATTGAAATTAAAAGCAATAGACTACTATCCCGAGTTTTTTACTTATATATACGGTGATAGTGAAATAACAGAAGAGAGAATACAAAACTCACTAGCTCAGTTTATAAGAAGCATACAGTCATTCGACTCAAAATATGATGAGGGTAGAGCTGCGGCACCGAATAATGGATCGAATTTCACCAACTTTACCGCTGCAGAAAATGCTGGAAAAGAACTGTTTATGGCACCGCCCGTTTTTGACAACACCGGAAACAGAACTTCTGGAGGGGTAGGGTGCAATGGCTGTCACAGAGCTCCAGAATTTGATATCGCACCAAACTCAAGAAACAATGGAATTATTGGTACAATAGGAGGAGGAACAGACCTTTCCAATACCAGATCACCTACGCTTAGAGACGTGGTAAACGCTGCTGGGTCTGTGAACGGGTTACTTATGCATAACGCTCGTTTTGGTGCCTTACAAGGTGTATTGGTTCATTATAATTCTATTGTTGATAACCAAAGTTTAGACAATAGGCTAAAGCCAAATGGTAGTCCTCAACGCCTAAACTTAACTCCTTCTGAACGCCAAGAACTCGTAGCATTCCTAGGAACACTTACAGGTTCTGATGTGTATACCAACGAAAAATGGTCTAACCCTTTTGAATAAACCGTGATAACAGCAGAATACATAAAAGAAGAACTCAAGCAGGTCAAAGACCCTGAAATCCCTACTATATCTATAGTAGATTTAGGTATAGTGACAGGAATAGATATTCTTGAAAACAACGATATCCATGTCACCCTCACTCCTACTTTTGCTGGGTGCCCTGCTCTCAGACTTATGGAAGACATGGTGGTAGATCATTTGTCAACCTACCCAGAACTTGGTAAAATTACCGTAGAAACGAGTTTTGAGACGACTTGGACAACAGATCTTATCACAGAAGAAGGCCACGCAGCCATCAAGAAGCATGGTCTGGCTCCGCCTATACGAAACTGTTCCAATATCTCTATGGAGGTCTTAGAAGCCACCAATTGCCCATATTGTGATAGCGATAATACAACTATGAAAAGTCCATTTGGACCTACCCTATGTCGTAGCTTGCACTACTGCAATAATTGTAAGCAGGCTTTTGAAGGTTTTAAGCCTGTGTAGTGAAATATTCTAATATTTGATTGACCTTTGCGGCTTTTATACAAAGCCAATATGAATTTTAATGAAATATTTTCAGCCTTTCTGGTACTCTTTGCGGTGATAGATATTATAGGTGCCATACCGCTAATCTTAGCTATTAAAGAAAAAACGGAAATCCGTCCAGTCTTGGCTACATTAGTAACAGCCCTTATCATGATTTCTTTCTTGTTTCTCGGTGAAAAAATGCTTGGTGTAATTGGTGTAGACGTAGGTTCTTTTGCCGTAGCAGGTAGTATTATTATGGCATTTATTGCTTTCGAAATGATACTTGGTATCGAACTATTCAAAGAAGATGATGCCACTGCAGCTACTGCGTCTGTAGTTCCATTGGCTTTTCCGTTGTTGGCTGGTGCAGGTTCACTTACCACCATACTATCTATACGTGCAGAGTATGAAATCATAAACATTATAATTGCTATTGTACTGAATATGGCAATTATCCTTTTGGTGCTCAATTCGTTGAATTTATTTCAAAAAATACTAGGCCCAACAGGAATAAAAATTCTCAATAAAATATTTGGAATAATACTTTTGGCGATAGCCGTAAAACTGTTTAGTAGTAACGCAAAGTTATTGTTTGCTTAGAAACAATTTACTTCACCCCTTGTTCTTTGAGCAGGTATTCCACCGTACGTCCTACGTCACGAGCTGCTACCTTCTTAAACCTAATGTTCTTATCTCTATCTAGTATAAAAATCTCTGGGAACCCATTCAGACTATAATTAGTCATAAAATTATCATCTCCGAGTACATTGGACACATTGATGAATTTATACTTCTGAGCTATGACCCTCTTTTTCCAATCTTCCCATTCCTGCTTGGCGTACACTGCATATATCTCAAAATTCTCATTACCCATAGTATCATAAAGCTCTTGTAATATTGGCATTTCCATTTTGCAGTGAAGACAATTAATGTCCCAAAATACGACTACCGTTACTGGCTTTTCTATTTCATATAGGGTTTTTCTATGCTCGAAGCTAGTGTCTGGCATAGACATGTCTGCGGCCATTGCTCCACAGATAATTCTTCCCATCCTTGTACTTACTTCGCAGGATTTTCTTTGGTATGAAGTATCTACCCAATCCGCCTTACCGTCACAAAAGTAGTTTTTGGCCATATGCCAGAGTGCTTTGTCAAAACAAACACGCTTGGATTTTTCGAAATAACCGGTAATAAAATGAGTCGCATACTTGTATTGTTCTTGGCTTCCACCATCTTTTATATTCGCCAGTAAGACGTCTGCCATCTGTATAGCTGTATCCACATTAGTAGATGTATATTTATTAAAATAATCCGACAAGTTTTTGTGAAAAATCGGAGATTTTACTAGGCCGTCTTCGCTAAAATCTACATTGTCCCAATAGTGCTTTCTAATCCATTTATACTTGTATTTATTAGATTCTGATGTACTAAGGTCTGCTGGAGTCTCTACCATAGGAACTTCGTTTGCAGCTAGTAGATATTTAGAAGTAAAAAGGGTTGAATCAGATTCGAAAACACTTCTACGATACACACTCGTTTTCTCTTTCACTTTGGCTATTCGTGTGTTTATTTTGGTAAATTTCTCGTCGTCTAGTCCTTCAATCTTTTGTTTTTCTAAAAGTGCTATTCGCTGATTTTGAGCCACGTAGTATCTTACGTAGTTAAAAAATACTTCGTTTTCCTTAGAACCAGAAAATCTAAAATTTGATACGTTCAATTGACTATTGGCGACAACGGAATACTTTGTCTGATCTTCATTTTGAGACACTACTATTTCAAAATAGTTCTTATCTGGAAGTATGACCAAATAAAGTCCTGTTTTTAAGGACTTTGATCCCGTAAAATGAAAGACTCCATCCTTACATGTGGAGTTAGCATCTGCATATTGTTTGTCGCCCTGGTGATGAGCCAAAATTAGTTTTTCGCTACACGAAACACCATCTACTTTTACGCTTATATCGTATTGAGCGTTTGCTACAAAGCAAACAACTAAAAGTATTACTGCAGTCAGATGTCTTTTCATTATTAGTATACAATATTAAATACAAAAATAATGCCTGAATATCATCTTCAAAGTTGTGCGGATATTTACTTAGTAAAATTTGAAAAGAATAGTATTTATTTGAAATGTAATATGCGGGGTGTTTTTATCTTTCTGTTTTCCATAGGACTGCTACTCACTAGCAAAGCCCAAAACTCACATATAGATACTTTCGAACTTGCACTGCAAAGTGTCCCTAACTTCTTTGTTGGTTTTCACAATAGAAACACGATCGTACAATCCAATAAAACCAAAATGTTTGGCGTTATAGGAGGTCTCGACTATGCAAAAAAAGTAAAGCTTTATGTTGGGGTTTATGGTTTTGGCAAGGCCAACGAAACCTTGCTGCTCAACAATGATTTCGCCAGAGATAGTATCTATCGGAACATAAGCACAAGTATTTTTAGTTTAGGTGTGGAATACTCCTATTACCAAAAATCTATAGTTACACTTAGTCTTCCGCTACAAGTAGGTATAGGGTCTGTTCGTTATCAGTATTACGAAAGTGATAAAACCACCATACTCGCCAAAGAAAGTTTCAATATGATGCCACTCGAATTTGGTACAAACGCATACTTAGAGCTTTTACCATGGGTAGGTCTCAAAGGCGGTGTCGGCTACCGAATAAATGTTGGCAAAAAAGAAGTGGCAAGACTCTCATCACCCTACTACAATCTAGGGCTATCTATCTTAGTAGGTGAAATCTACAAAGAGCTTAAAAAAAGCTGAATCATTTTTTAATTTTTTTCTTAATCTTTTCTTCATTAGGGTCAGCTACTTCCTTGGTCTTAGGAACTACCTCCTGCTCTTCGAGCAGATACTGCACTGTATTTGCTATATCGTGTGCTCCTATTTTTTTGAACCTGATCTTCTTGTCTTTATCCAAGACATAAATCTGCGGAGTACTTACGATATTGTACTTCTTTCTGAATTTATCTTCACCAAAGGCATTAGCTACATTAATAAAATTAAACTTTTCTTTCGCCAAACGCTTTTTCCAACCTTCCCAGTCTCCTTGAGTATAAATAGCGTATATCTCAAAATTCTTATTGGTCATACTGTCGTACATACGACTGATAACAGGCATTTCTTTTTTGCAATGCCCACAATTGATATCCCAAAACACAAGAACCGTTACTGGTTTATCTATTTGGGACATGACAAAGCGTTTGCTAAAAGTAGTGTCTGGCATGCTCATATCTGGTGCCATCACGTCGCATAGGGTTGGTTCCATTTTAGCACTTTCTTCGCACATTTTGGCTACATAGGCAGAGTCTGCCCAAAACGCTTTCCCAGCACAATAGTAGTTTTTGGCCATATGCCAAACAGCCTTATCAAAACACATGTACTTTGCCTTTTCAAAATAGCCTAACAAAAAGTGGACGGAATATTTGAACTGTTCAGAACTACCCCCACGTTCTATTCGATTAATCATCGTATCACCCATCATAATAGCCGTATCGGCCATAGGAGGCATGTAGTTATCAAAATAGCTTTTTATTTTATTGTGAAATACCGGAGATAGGACAAGACCATCTTCAGACATATCTACATTGTCCATAAAGTGGTCTCTCATCCAAAGATATTCAAACTTGCGTGCTTCATCTTCATCCATCCCTTCTGGAGCTTTTTTAGGCTCTACCTCAGACATAGCCGTATATAGTTTGCCTATAAATAGCTGTGGGTGAGCCTTTACTATTTCTGCCCGTTTTTCGGATACAGTAGTTCCCAGAGCTCTGAGTTCTTCTTTTATCTTATCCTTCCTCTTTTCATCCTCTTCAGCATCCATCTTTTTCTTGATTTCAGACGCTTTGAGACTTTGACTCACAGCAAACTTGTTAAATTCTAAAAACAACTCGTTTTCTAGTGACCCCTTAGTAATCGTCACATTTGGTCGAAGTGTTGTGTCTGTTTTAAAAAAATACTTGGTTTGATCTTCATCCTTGGACACCAATACTTCTAAGTAGTTTTTAGACGGCAACACGATCAGGTAAACTCCTGTTTTCAAATTTTCTGTGCCTTTGAAATGGAATACACCATTGACACATTCAGATGTATCCTTTAGATATTGCTTGTCACCAAAGTGATTTGCCAATAAAAGTTCGTCGTCACATGATAGGCCGTCTACCTCCACAGTAATGTCATACTGTGCGTAGCTAGTAAAGCAAAGAAAGAAGCCAATCAATAATGCAAAATGTTTTATCATTCGTTTAGATTTCAATATAAATTTGTACAAATATAATACTTGTAAGATGCTGCTATAGAGTATATAGTTGTCTCTTTGTAATAATACTGACAAAAATAATGCCTGATAAAACCGACTTCTTCAAATCCGTGTACGAAGTAACTCGACTTATACCTGCGGGAAGAGTTACATCCTACGGAAGTATTGCCACGTACATAGGTGCTCCTCGTTCTGCACGAATGGTAGGGTATGCTATGAATGGTGCTGGTGCTCAGATGCCTGCAATCCCAGCTCACAGGGTGGTAAATAGGAACGGACTACTCACGGGTAAAGCACATTTTAAAAATGAAAATGACATGCAGGAACTTTTAGAAAATGAAGGTATCTTCGTAAAAAATGATCAAGTTGTCAACTATAAACAACACTTTTGGGATCCTACAGAAGAATTAAAACTTTGAAAAGAATAACACAACTATCTATAATTTTACTTTTTAGTCTTGCTAGTATGGCTCAAACCCAAGAAGGAGAAAAAGTAATAAGCCTTAAAATTGGGTTTAGTGCTACAGGGGGTTTGATAAAGGGTGTAGGGAACAACTCTGATATAGATATAGATTCATTGGGCACTGGAGATGTAAGCGTAAGTGGTCTTCCTGCACTATCTGCATCTTTTGACTACGGGTTTTCAGAAAACTTTAGCCTCGGTGCTCTAATCTCTTACCAAGAATTTACTGGTTCTGTAAGAAACTATACGTTCTCAAATGCAGATTCATTCAAGTTAGAAGACTTTAGCTTCAATCTTAAAAGAATATATCTAGGAATAGAACCAAAACTACACTGGGGTGGATCAAACGAAAAAATAGATTTATACACCGGAATAAGAGCAGGCTATATTCTATGGAGTAATAATATAGAAACGACGGATAAAAATTTTGATCTTTTTAATCGGTTCAATGTTGGTAGACCCTCAGTTGCATTAGTACCACTGGGTGGCAACTTTTATTTCAATGAAGATACCGGAGCAAACTTTGAAATAGCAATCGGTGCTCCATATCTATTTACTGTAGGAGTTCAACACAAATTCTAAAATCCCATCCCAGGGATATTTGGCATTATGGCCGACATCTCTTCTTTGATGGTGGCATCTGCTTTCATTTGGGCACGGTCTATCGCTTCTAGTACCATTTGTTGTACTTCTTCTCTACTTCGTATTTTGAATATGCTGTCATCTATCTCTAATGAGTGAAATCGTTTGTCTCCCGAACACATTATACTCACTTTATCATTGTATGATATGCCTTCAAAATCCATTCCTGCCAATCTTACCTTGAGTTCTTCTGCCTTTTGTTTGGCCTCTTTCAATTTCCCTAATCCTAACATTGTTTCTAAATTAACGTAAAGTTAAATCATCTGTATCTGTGCTAAACAAGGATATGAGAGATTTTTAGTATAATCGCATTACAATGAAAAAATCAATTAGCGTTTTCGTACTGTTTATAGCACTTCTGGGATCATGCAGCCAAGGTCCTAGTGAGGATACCACGACTGACTATTCCCAAAACTTATCTACTTATATCCCTGTAAAACTTACTACAGATTTAGCACAGCTTACACCCAGCGAGCAAAGTATGTTGCCACATTTATTTGCAGCAGCAGATATAATGAATGATCTATTTTGGGAGCAAGCTTATGGTGATAAAGAACAATTATTGTCCTCCATTTCTAATCCAAAATTGCGTGATTTTGCTGTTATCAATTATGGCCCTTGGGACAGGCTAAATGATAACGCTCCCTTTCTAGATAACGTAGAATCCAAACCTGCTGGTTCTAACATATATCCATCCGATATTACAAAAGAAGAGTTTGAGGAACTTGGACTGCCTGACGAAAAAGGCCAATACAGTATGGTGCGTAGAGATGAGGCAGGTATGCTATATACCATTCCATACAATGAGTTTTTTCGAGAAAAACTAGAAACAGCATCAGGCTACTTGATGCAAGCGGCAGAACTGTGCGAAGATCCAGAGTTGACAAACTACCTTGAACTTAGGGCAAAAGCCTTATTGAGCAATGAGTATGATGCTAGTGACATTGCCTGGATCAATATGAAAAACAACACCCTAGATATAATCATAGGTCCTACTGAGCACTATGAAGATAATCTATATAACTCTAGAACAGCCTACGAAGCATACATCTTAGTAAAAGACAAGTCATGGAGCAAAAAATTAGAAAAATACATCAGCTATCTACCGCAGCTTCAAGCAAATCTGCCAGTAGAAGCATTGTACAAACAAGAAAAACCGAATAGCGATGCTGCTCAGCTCAATGCATACGATGTAATCTACTATGCGGGAGATTGTAATGCTGGTAGTAAAACCATTGCAGTAAATCTGCCAAATGACGAAGAGATACAAGTAAAATATGGTACTAGAAGAAGCCAGCTCAAAAATGCAATGAAAGCTAAATTTGAGAACATACTGCTACCTATTTCTGATGTGCTCATAGACAAAGAACAACGAAAAAATATCACCTTCAATGCCTTTTTTAGTAACACCATGTTTCACGAAGTGGCACACGGACTGGGTATAAAACAGACTGTGAATGAGAAAGGAATGGTAAGAGAAGCTCTCGGAGAAAAATTCAGTGCGTTAGAAGAAGGAAAAGCTGATATCCTAGGTCTGTATATGGTGACTCAGCTCAAAGAGCAAGGAGTGCTCGAAGAAGGCGAATTGATGGATTACTATGTAACCTTCTTGGCTGGCATTTTTCGTTCAGTGCGGTTTGGTGCTAGTAGTGCACATGGACAAGCCAACATGCTTCGGTTTAATTACTTTCAGCAGCAAGATGCTTTTACAAGAAATAAAAAGGGGACTTACTCTGTCAATTTTGATAATATGAAAAAAGCTATCGCAGGTCTATCATCTATTATTCTGAAACTACAAGGCGATGGCGATAAAGCTGGAGTGATAGCTCTTATGTCTAAGGATGGTAAGGTTGGAGAAGCATTACAAGCTGACCTAGATAGACTTACTGAGGCCAAAATTCCTGTCGACATAGTGTTCGAACAAGGTCCAGAGGTATTGGGTCTTACTCAATAAAGAAGGCGTTTTATGAACTAGAACAATTTTTTTATTTCTTACGCTCTATCACATAGTCAATCAAAGTAGCTATGTAGTCTGTAGAAGAAATGGTGGTAATATTGCTCAGCATATTTTCTGACTTGGTCTTGTACTCTATCATACGTTTTTGTGCATATTCTATACCACCTTTTTGCTTCACAAAGTCGATAACCTCTTGAATCTGATTTTTAGACTTTTTATCTTTCTTGATGATCTTTAAAATACTCCGCTTCTCACTTTTATCGCAATTGTTGAGAGCATAAATTAGAGGCAATGTCATCTTTTTTTCTACAATGTCTATTCCTGTTGGCTTGCCTACTTTGTTGTCACCATAATCGAATAGATCATCCTTAATCTGAAAAGCTATGCCAATGGCTTCTCCCATCGCTATGATGTCGCTTAATGTCTGCTCATCTTCTTGGGTACTATGTGCACCTATACCGCAACAACTAGCAAGCAGAGAGGCAGTTTTCTTTGTGATGATATCAAAGTAGACCTCTTCTGTGATGTCTAGTTTACGGGCTTTCTCCATTTGCAGAAGTTCACCCTCACTCATTTGTTCTACTGCCGTAGACAGTATTTCCAATGACCTAAAATCCTTATTCCTGAGAGATAAAAGTAAGCCTTTGGATAAAAGATAGTCCCCTACCAGTACGGCTACTTTATTTTTCCATAATGCATTTATAGAAAAGAAGCCTCGACGAGTATATGCCTCGTCAACCACATCATCATGCACCAGCGTGGCGGTATGCAAGAGTTCAACTAGTGCAGCTCCACGATACGTTTTTTCATTGATTTCGCCAAATAGTTTAGCACAATGCAGCACAAGCAATGGACGCATTTGTTTACCCTTACGTTTTACTATATAATTCATTATAGTATCGAGCAATGGAACCTTACTCTTAACACTATCCTTGAATCTTTCCTCAAATATTTTGAGTTCTGCTTCTATAGGAGATTTTATATAGGCTAATATGCTTACCATCTAATAGGTCTGCAAAGTACTATCGTAAATCGTGTATAAACAACAAAAGAGAGCAAATGCTCTCTTTTGTACGATATAAAATTAAGTGTTTCTATTGATCCCTAATGTCTTTAGCAGCAGTATAGCTAAGTTTTAAGGCATTTACCTGCCTCAATTCTTGTTTGATATCTGTAACAATACCCATTTTTACTGTTTTGTCTGCTTTCAGAGATGTTGTCATATATGGAACTTCCTTTTCATCTTTCTCACTGTTTTTAAGCGTGATATATTGTTGAATATCATCTACAGTAGCAAAAGCATCATCCAACTGAATACGTGGTGTTGTACCAAATTGGGCATCCAATGGAGGCCCAACAAATATGTAGTGAAGTCTGGACTTTTTCTCCAGTTTTTCTACCTCTGTGGCCTGCGGAAGTTGGGTTTTTACCTTCATTTCCTTGTCACGCATTTTGGTAGCTACCATAAAGAAAAACAAAAGCATAAATACAATATCCGGCAATGCCGATGTATTAATAGCTGGTAGTCCTCTTCCTCCGTCTTTTTTAAATTTTGCCATACTTATTTTCCGATACTAACTGGTTCTGCTTCAGATAACTTTTTAGGATATTTCTTCTTTACCGCTTTGATACGCTCCTTATCACGACTAGGGTCCAATTTAGAATATGGTCTTCCATACTCTCTCTCAGAATAAGCATCTCGCACTTCGTTATAAGCAGCTGTGAGCTCATTATATACTTGTACATACATATCATAAGACGTGCCTCTATCGTTTTTCAAAGAAACAATAGCTTTGGTAGATGTAGTAGACAATGTAGGATCTTTACCTTCATTGGTAAGGTGATCCACAGTCTTTTGTCTAAGTTTATCTATGGTAAGGATGCTTCCTTCTACCAAAAGTTGGTCAGAAGCATTTACTAGAACTTCCAAAACTTCACGTTTTTTCTGCTTTGAATCTATTGGTGGTTCCTCAGTAATAGGAGGTAAGGCAACTTGTAATCCTGTAGGGATATCCATGGTAGTGGTTACCAAGAAGAAAACCAATAGTAAGAATGCTATATCGGCCATAGAGCCTGCATTTATTTCTGGGATATCTCTTTTTCTAGATGCCATTTGTATTAATTTTTAAATAGTGATACTGCTTCTGTAACTATGGCAAGTGCTGCAGCTCCTATTCCTAAGAATAAGGAAAGGTACAAGCCCATGTCTATCAGTTTAGATTTTGAGGTGGTAGTAACTCCATAATCAGCATAACTATCCAATACATCTCCACTAGACATAGTATATGATACTACACAAATCAATGCCAAGGCTCCTATAGCTATTAAAAGCTTTTTGGCATTTTTGGGATGGTTCACTATGAAAAGTAAAGACGAAACTAGAGTACCTATTACCGCTATACCGCCAAGGATATATGATATCCATAATCCCATTCCACTAGCCGCATTCGGATCTCTTGTGATCCATACTATGTATGTGATTATCAAAACAATCACAATAGCATAGTAGACCATTTTTATTGACTTTCCCATACTATCCTTTTACTACTTTGTTTTTAACTAACATATCTACCAAAGAAATAGAAGCATCTTCCATATTGTTAACAATGCTATCTATCTTAGAAGTAATGAAATTATAAAATACTTGAAGTATGATAGCAACGATAAGTCCAGCTACTGTTGTCAAAAGTGCAACTTTAATACCTCCTGCAACTACTCCTGGGCTAATATCTCCAGCAGCTTGTATCGCATCAAATGCTCCAATCATACCAATTACCGTACCCATGAAACCAAGCATCGGTGCTAGTGCAATGAATAGAGATAACCATACTAGACCTTTTTCTAATTGCCCCATCTGAACAGAACCGTAGCTCACTACAGATTTTTCTACAATGTCAATAGAGCCTTGATCTGCTCTATCTAATCCTTGGTAGAATATACTGGCGACTGGGCCTCTGGTATTCCTGCAAATTTCTTTAGCTACTTCTATGTTTCCAGAAACTACTTCTTCTTCTATTTGTGCAACAAATTTATCTGTATTGATACTCATCCAAAATAAAGAGATGATTCTTTCTATAGCTATCGCTAATCCTAAGATAAGACAGATAAGCGGTAATGCCATAAATCCAGGTCCACCTTCTATAAATTTCTTTTTTAGTGCTTGTATTCCGCTATCTTCTTCTGGTGCAGGAGCTACTTCTTCAATTGTTTCTTCTGCTACCTCTGGGGCTTCTTCTGCTACAGTGTCTGCGGCT
This sequence comes from Bacteroidia bacterium, assembly GCA_028339355.1. Classification (GTDB taxonomy): domain Bacteria; phylum Bacteroidota; class Bacteroidia; order NS11-12g; family UBA9320; genus UBA9320. The sequence continues at coordinate 6,447 of JAOLBX010000011.1, read as the reverse complement.
TCTTCTACTACGTCTCCAGCATCTTCCACTGCTTCTTCTACTGCATTTTCTGCGTCTTGAGCATAAATAGATTGTACACTAAATGTCACTAGACATAACAACATTAGAATTGATGTGATTTTTTTCATTTTGTTTTTGGTCTTAATTTTATGTATTGCGGACAAAAATAGAAAATTTTAAGTACGGTATAGATATACTTTTGATTATTTATCATTTAATCCTTTGTTAATTGAAACTCGAATGTCTCACATATCGGTATATTATTTTTCTAAGATTATAAAAACAACCATTTTCGCTTTACCAAAGGGAAGAAAATAGAAAATGGCTAAAGCTAAAAAAGTTTATATCTGCTCTACTTGTGGAAGCAACTATGCTAAGATGATGGGCAAATGCTTCTCTTGTGGCGAGTTCAATACTATACAAGAGGAAGTAGTGCTAAAGCCGAAAGCTGCTATGATGAATCTTAATGACATAGATGGCGTGGTAACCCCCGTGACTTCTGTAGATGCCATTGAGCTAAAACGTCTCAAAGCTCCAGGAATAGAATTTAACAGAGTTTTAGGTGGTGGTATAGTACCAGGTTCGGTAATTTTATTGGGTGGTGAGCCAGGAATAGGTAAATCTACTCTCTTGCTGCAGTCGGCACTACGTATGAATAAAACCGTGCTTTATGTAAGTGGTGAGGAGAGTTTGAATCAAATAAAAATGCGTGCAGATCGCATCGGTATTACCAATGAAGACTGTCTTTTGCTCAATGAAACCTGCGTAGAAAACATTTTAAAACAAATGAAGGTCGTCAAACCTGCATTTGTAATTATAGATTCTATACAGACCATGTATAGTAAATACTTGGACTCCACACCAGGTACTATATCTCAAATTAGAGAAAGCAGCTCACTACTCATACAATACGCCAAACAAAATGAAGTGCCCATTATACTTGTAGGGCACATCACCAAAGACGGTCAACTCGCGGGCCCTAAATTACTAGAGCACATGGTAGATACCGTATTACAGTTTGAAGGTGAAACTCAAAACAGCTATAGAATACTTAGAACATTAAAAAATAGATTTGGCAGTTCGCTAGAGCTAGGCATCTATGAAATGACGAATGAGGGTATGAGGGAAATAGATAATCCTTCTGAAATACTAATAAACCAACGTAGTGAAAATCTAAGTGGCGTAGCTGTAGTAGCATCTCTCGAAGGCAACAGAACTTTATTGATAGAAACTCAAGCACTGGTAAGTGCCGCAGTATACGGCAATCCACAGAGAAACACCAATGGTTATGACATAAAGCGACTGAACATGTTACTCGCAGTTTTGGAGAAGCGATGTGGATATAAGCTCTCTGCTCAAGATGTATTTGTAAATATAGCTGGGGGTCTTAAAATCAATGACCCGGCAACTGATTTAGGAGTGGCGGCAGCCATAGTCTCTTCATTTGAAAACCTAGCACTGGGTAATAAAATGGTTTTTGCAGGAGAAATAGGACTAAGTGGTGAAATACGAGGCATAAACCGTGCAGATCAGCGTATAAAGGAAGCCGAAAAACTTGGGTTTAAGGACTTTGTAATCTCCGACCAACTGGACATAAACAAATCGTTGTATAAAATAAAAATTCATCAAGTAGGAAATGTGAATCAGTTTTTTTCGCTCGTCTTAGGGTAACCCTATTCTTTGTAAAGCTTTATTCTCTTACCTCGCTAGCATTAATTACATCCTCTGTTAATGCAACTGGGTGAAGGAGTTTTAGCTGAATCTTAAGACTATCCTCCAACGCATTATAATTTGTTTGATATTCTGCCTGAGCAATTTCATTGTAAAACAGTTTAAATGCACGTTTTCCTTCATTCAAACCATTTAGGAAATCATTAAAAGAAACTTCCCTGTCCGATTTTACGACTAATACGTTCTTCACATTTCGATCTGCAGTGAAATCAGCAGCTATTTGTTCGCATACATTTTCTGACAAAACTGTCTTATTGTTAACCATGAATTTACCGTCTTTATTTATTAGTAGCTCAGAGTGGTGTATCTGCAGCGAGTCTGGAATTTGAAAGGGCTTTGATATGTTAGTAGTGATTCCATAATCTTGGCTAATATTAGTCGTGACTAAAAAGAAGACCAATAATAAAAATGCAATGTCTGCCATAGAGCCTGTATTTATGTTTTGTATTTGTTTCATAATCTAAATACGACATATACTTCTGAGTCGTACTAGTGATTTACAAAGAATTGATACAGATTGACCAACGTAAAAAATTACATCAATAAAATGTACCTTTGCTTTCGCATAAAAAATTATGTTTATAGAGGTATTAAAATCGAAAATTCATAGAGCTAAAATCACCCAAACAGAATTGGACTATGTGGGAAGTATCACCATAGACGAAGATCTAATGGATGCAGCTAATATGATAGAAGGAGAAAAGGTTCTAATCGTAAATAATAATAATGGAGAACGTCTGGAAACCTATGCTATAGCAGGAGAACGAGGAGGCGGAATGATCTGTCTAAACGGTGCTGCAGCTCGCAAAGCAGCCAAGGGAGATATTGTTATAATTATTTCATTTGCTATGATGGAATTTGAAGAAGCAAAGAAATTTGTTCCATCGCTGGTTTTCCCAGACAAGCATAATAAGGCAATCCTTGACTAAGACAACTAAAACAGCTATAAACACGATAGTATTCTTAGCCTTAGGAGGTTTTTTACTATACATAGCGATAGGTCGCACAGACACAGCTCCTGTTTGGGAAGAAATAATAGCAGCAAACAAGTTTTGGATACTTGCCTCTATCATTTGTGGTATTCTAAGCCACTTAGCCCGTGCACTAAGGTGGAATCTTTTGTTAGAACCTATGGGTTATAAGGCATCGACCGCAGCTAGTTTTCATTCAGTCATAATGGGCTACTTGGTCAATATGGCTCTCCCTAGAGTTGGAGAAATCACTAGACCAGCATTGCTGAGTAGAGTAGAGAAAATACCCTTTAATAAATTGGTCGGAACAGTGGTGGTCGAGCGGGTAGTGGATCTTCTTATTACAGCTCTTATCGGAGTTGCGATTTTCTTTATTCAGTTTGACACAATATCAACTTTCATCTCTGACTTGTTTGGTGGTATTGATACCTCGTCGACGTTCATTTACGCGGCTTTAGGAATTGCAGCATTGGCATTGTTATTTTTAGTTTACAAAAAGAGAAAATGGTTCTATAATCTACCCATCATTGGGAAATTAAAATCCTTTATAGAAGGTCTTCTGGATGGATTTAAAACTATCTTTTCATTGAAGAGAAAATGGCTATTTATTTTCTACAGTCTTTTCATTTGGATTATGTATTTCTTCATGCCCTTTTTTATACTATACGCTATCGAAGGAACCTCACATCTGGGTGTGTCTGCAGGATTAACAGTATTGCTTTTTGGAACAGCTGCAATGATAGTACCTGTACCTGGAGGAGTGGGTACTTTTGAACTAATGGTGCCAGCAGCCTTATCTCTATATGGGATAGGTGCCGTGGTTGGAAGTTCATATGCTATTCTTACACACTCTATCCAATTTCTAGTAATAATCGGAGTAGGCATATTTTCAATACTATATTTCCTTATTAAGGCACAGCAGGCTAAAAAAGATGAATTGGCAAGAAATAATTAACGATAAAATATACAGTAGCAGAGAAGCTCTAGCAACTCAAGTACTTAAATGGCAGGTCCACAATGAGAGTGTTGTTTTTACTAATGGTTGTTTTGACATACTTCACCTAGGTCATATTGATTACCTAAGTAAAGCTGCAGATCTAGGAGATCGTCTCGTCATCGGCGTAAATACTGACGCTTCAGTTTCTGAACTCAAGGGTCCCTCCCGACCTATAATTCATGAGGACACAAGACTCGCCAAATTAGCCTCTCTTGTGTTTGTGGATGCAGTTATACTATTTAGTGAAGAAACTCCTTTAGAGCTCATTAAAAACGCCAAGCCAGATGTCTTAGTAAAGGGCGGTGACTACACATTAGATACTATCGTGGGTGCAGACGAGATTTTTGCTAAAGGTGGGAAAGTTGTAGTAATTCCATTTTTGGAAGGGCACAGCAGCACTTCCATCATTAACAAGATAAAAGCGGAATAATTTTATTTTCGCTTCCCTCCTTTTAACTCTTCTTGTAAGGCGTGTAAAACAGACCAATTGCCACTATCTGCAAGTGTAGCTTGTTCGGCCCAAGTGCTTGGATCATGAACAGCATAATTAGGACCAGCTGCTATCAAAATTCCTTTTATTCTATCAACTGATGATGCTATCAATTCTTTATACGAATGAATACCGTCTGCATTCAATAACTGCTCAATCTTGGGGCCTATTCCTTCTATCTTTTTTAAATCGTCAGCAACATTGGATATCGGTACCGAAACTTTAGGAGAAGAGACTATTGGGTTAGAAACTATTGGAGCAGCTTCCACTATTGACTCCTTCTTTTCAGTAGCTACTTGAGCGTATGCTAAATTAGCAGATTTCGTTTTTAATGCCGATAAAGCATTTTCTGCATTTATTCTTTTAGCATAACACTCAGAAAGGCGTGTATTAAGGTCATCTATCTCACTTTTTATAGTTTTCTCAAAATCTTTCAGTTCCAAATCGGCTTCAGCATCAACTACAGTACTTTGAGACTTGAGAACAGAATTTTCATGTTCAAGATCAGCAATCGTGCTTTTATAATTACCGTTAAGTAAAAACCTAAGTAAATAACCTAGAATAAAAGCACCAAGCAAAATAATTGCAATCTCCCATACGTAAGTTGCCATACTAGAGGCCCCCGGGCCTTCAAAAAATCTCTCTGTGTTCATGATCTTCTATTGATTTATAAGAATATTAATTCGATTCTCTTCTTTTTTATTGTCTCGTGGTTCAGTTTGCCCTTTTGAACTTGCGTTTAACATTGAACCTTTTATGCCTTTAGATATAAATGCATCACGAAGTGCCTGAGCATTTACAAGAGCCTTATTAAAATTATCACCTGGAGTATCCTCGTCATACGAATGACCCACTAGGTCAATCATTTTATCTTTATATTCTATTGCAATGTAGGTCAAATAAGCATCCAATTTGGGATCCAAAACATCTCCTATATCACCAAAAACAAATGCACCATTTTCGGTTTCCTCAATAAATTCGTTCTTCATTATCACTTTGAACTCCACTCCGTCTATGTATTTATCTGTAGAATCCAGATTAGCCATCCTTGATTTTATCTCAAATCTATTCTGATCTATCCCTTCAAAAAGACTTTGAACTGCGAGAGCTCTTGCAATACCAATATTATCAAATGCTGTAATATTGACCTCATTTTCATCATACACCCCTGTTATACCTAACAGATTCAATTTGTCTAATCTAGAAACAATATCACTTTTATAATCCAAAAAATTGGTACCTAATGTAGGCTCTGATTTATTATACTCAAAATTTATAGCGTTCACTTCAGCATTCTCTGATTGTGCGATTGGACAAGCCTGCTTTATCTTGCAAACGTAATACCAACCTGAGACTAATGACCAAACCAGAAACATTAGTAGTACTAAAACAGCTCTTGAATTCATATTATATTTCTATGCGGAGAGAGAGGGATTCGAACCCTCGGTACCCTTGTGGGGTACATACGCTTTCCAAGCGTACCTATTCGGCCACTCTAGCACCTCTCCAATGCAGGCACAAAGTAAGTTATAATTTGAACAAAATCGATGCATTACGCGTGGTTATATCCTTTACTTCCTCAAGGGATACAGAATAAACCTTGGCTAGTTCCTTAGCCACCTCGTTTACATAAGCACTTTCATTTCTTTTTCCTCTGTATGGCACTGGTGCCAAATAGGGTGCATCCGTTTCTAAAACCAGTCGTTCTAAAGGTATTCCAACTAACTCGTCACGAAGATTTGAATTTTTGAACGTAAGGATACCACCTATTCCTAGATAAAAACCCATATCGATTATATGCAGTGCTTGCTGGTGTGTCCCTCCAAAACAGTGAAAAACACCACTCAGCTTATCAGCATAATGCTTCACTAACAAAGAAATGATCAAATCTGTAGAATCACGTGAGTGGATAGCTATAGGTAAATTTTTCTCAACCGCCCAGCCACATTGGATCAAAAATGCCTTTTCCTGAAAATCCTTTTTTGTTTTATCCCAATACAAATCGATGCCTATCTCTCCTACTGCTATACACCCAACCTTATCTAGTTCTTTCTTTATTGTATCAAGTTCAACCTCAAAATCCTGATCAACAGAGCATGGATGAAGCCCCATCATTTTACCAAAATACGTTGGATCCTCAGCCAATAAAGCATTCATCCCTTGGATGCTCTTACTGTCTATATTAGGAAGCAAGATTTTCGTTATTCCAAAATCCTTAGCTCTCTTGATGACCTGTGCTCTATCTTCATCAAAAGCAT
>JAOLBX010000010.1 GCA_028339355.1 Bacteroidia bacterium | reverse complement strand
GATGCTGCAGATGCAACAAATAAAACAGTTTTTGCAGGCTCTGTTGCAGGTGGTTTATGGAAAACAACTAACATTTTTGCTGACAAAATAGAATGGACACCTGTCAATGAATTTTTTGGCAATATGGCCATTACAGCTATGGCACAAGATCCTTCAAATCCAAGTATTATGTATTTCGGAACTGGTGAAGGATTCTTTAATACTGATGCTGTAAGAGGGGATGGGATTTGGAAAAGTACAGATGGAGGAGATACTTGGCTCCAACTAGGATCAACAACAGGGGATAGTTACAGCTATATTCAGAAATTAGTTGTAGATAATGGTGGCAATCTAGTTGCAGGAACTAGAGCATATCAATATGTCAACAATGGCGGAATTTATAGATCAACTAATGGAGGCACTTCATTTACAAGAGTTTTGGATCCTTATACTGTTAGAACTGAATTTAACAGAATTGCAGATTTAGAATTAGCAGCTGATGGTAAAACATGGTTCGCGTCAAATGGGATATTTAATACAGATGGAATTTATAGATCTACAGATTCAGCTAAAACATGGTCAAGAGTTTATGATGCAGATGCTACTAATGAACAAAGAATTGAGCTAGTTTGTGCTCCTTCTAATACCGATTATGTTTATGCATTAGTTCAAGGTTCTAGCTATAGTATCCAGAAAATAATGAAAAGTACTGATGGTGGAACTAACTGGACAACCTGTACCGATATTTCTTGGACTGACCAGTGCGGTAGTACTGTTTCTACAGATTTCACAAGAAACCAAGCTTTTTATAATCTCATTGGTGTGGTTGATCCCAATGATGAAGAAGTTTTGACCGTTGCTGGGATCAATATATTTCGAACTAATGACGAAGGATCAACCTGGTCACAATTATCATCTTGGGTTGGTTGTGGAGGATATTCTGAAGTTCATTCAGATCATCATGCTTTGGTTTACTATCCAAATAGTTCGGATACCATGTTAAATGGGAATGATGGAGGAATATATCTTACAAAAGAAGTTGCTACAACTAAACCAACCTGGACTCCGCTTAACAATAGCTATAATGTTACCCAATATTATGCTGGAGCAATGCATCCAACTGCGGGAACAAATTATTTCCTTACGGGTGCTCAGGACAATGGTACCCAACGATACCGCAAAGCAGGTGTAAATGCTACTGATGAAGTAACAGGTGGTGATGGAGGATATTGTCATATTGATCAGGAAGATCCAGACACTCAGTTATCTGCTTACACGAATAACAATGTTTACATAACTACTGATGGTTTTCTAACACAAACTTACGATGCGAATAGCAAAGGAAATTTTATAAATGCTTCTGATTATGATAGTGATAATAAGATATTATACTCAGCTTCAGATGCTGGCTACATTTATAGAAGAGCTGGAATAGGTGGGGCAATTACTGCTACTAACTTTTCAGTTACTGCAATGAATAGCAGTCAAGCTTCAACTATTTTGGTCTCACCAAGTACTCCTACAAATATTTATGTTGGAACTGAAGCCGGAAGAGTGGTTAGAATTACTTCCGCTAATGGCACCCCAAGTGCGACTAATATATCAACTGGACTTCCTACTAGTGCAACAGTGAGTTGTATAGCAGAAGATCCAAATGATGCGACGCATTTGTTAGTTACCTATTCTAACTATGGAACTACCAGTGTTTGGGAATCAACAAATACAGGAAATTCATGGACCTCAGTTGAAGGGGATTTACCAGATATGCCGATTCGTGGCGTATTGTTTAGCCCGATAGGAGGAGATAGTGCATTGTTGGCAACAGAACTTGGTGTCTGGAGCACTACCAATTTAAATGGAGCAAGTACTGCATGGGAAGCTTCAAATACTGGATTAGCCAATTGTAGAGTTGACATGTTACAATACAGAGCATCTGATTCAATGGTTATGGCTTCTACTCTTGGTAGAGGGATGTATACAACTGCTTTTTTCTCAGAAAGAGTTGATCCTCAGTTTGGTGTAGAACAAATAGTTGTATATGCAGGAACTGAAGTTGATTTTTATGACGATTCTTATGGGGCTACTAGTTGGCAGTGGGATTTTGATGGTATCTATGAATCAACAGACCAGAACCCTTCTTATACTTTTGGAGCAGGAGGTTATCATACAGTCGCTCTGAGAATTAACGGAACAACTACACTTACAAAAACTGATTATATTCAAGTAATCCCCAATCAAGGAGTGCCATATACCAATGCAATGGGAGGAGATATGGAAAGTAATGCACACCATTTTGGAGGTCGGATAGTTTCAGGTGCTACTCAATTATGGGAAAGAGGTGCACCAACTAATTATTTTACCAGTCATTACAATGGATCAAATGCGTGGGTTACAGATTTGGATGGAGACATGACAGATACTGATATCGAGTGTGAATTACTGACTCCTAATTTCAACTTCTCAGCTTCAGGGACCTATACACTTAGCTTCAAAAAAAGTATGGAAATACAATACTCTAATGGTCCGATGGCTGCAAGAGTAGAATACTCAACGAATAAAGGTAAAACATGGTCCTTATTAGGTACCAATACTTCTGGAGGAACAGGTTGGTACAATAGAGGACCTGGAGGAACGGAAATAAGTTACCATATATTTAGTGATGGAATCGGTTGGACAAATAATTATAATAAATCAACAACGTCTCATGATGTTTCATCATTGGCAGGAAATGAAAATGTTTGTTTCAGAGTACTTTGGAAAGTTAGTAATAATTTCTCTTCAGGATTTAGTAGAGCCGGATTTTTAGTAGATGATTTTGCAATTGCAGGTCCTGATAATGATTCGATTACAGGTGGTGGAATCGAAACCGGATCATACAGCAAAACCCTTAATTTAGGTGGCAACGATTCGGCTACTTATTATTCTTCAAATGGAAAAATTATTGCCAAAATCTGGAACAATAGTTCACATGACTTTGGAAATACAACTGTCGAAATTGATGCAATAGGAACTTCTGCCACAAACTTTGATACACTAACAGATGCAGATAGACGGATATTTTCTAAGACGATAAAAATTACTCCGACTTCAAATAGTTCTTCAGCAAACGTTAAAATAGCAATGTATTATTCTGCAGAGGAGCTATCAGGTTGGAATGCGGTAACAGGCTTGTATTCGAATGATATTCAGTTATTTAAAACAACAAACACAATCGGTTCGAGTACTATTGCACAAGGAGTTTACCCTACATTAACAACACTTGATTCTACTTATGATAATGACGGCTTATGTGTTACAGGAATCTTTAGTAATGGTTTCTCAGGAGTAGGAGCAGGTGGTGGAGCTAATCTTGGAGGTGGGCCACTTCCGGTAGAATTGATTCAATTTGATGCAATACCAATCGCTGGACGCAAAGCTGAGCTTAATTGGACTACCGCTAGTGAATTAAACAATAAAGTTTTTGAAGTGGAACGCTCAATAGACGGAGGTATTACGTTTACTAAAATAGGTTTTAAAGCTGGTCACGGAAATAGTTATGAAATTCAGAAATATGATTTTATTGATAATAGTATCCCAATACTAACGAATAAAGTTTTGTATCGATTAAATCAGATAGATTTTGATGGTACACATACTTTATCAGACATTAGAATGGTGAAATTTGATGCGAACAGAGTCGTTTTAAACATATACCCAAATCCAGCTCGGGACATTTTAAATGTACAAGTTAATCGCGACATCATTGAGTTGAAAATATACAACATGTCGGGAATAGAAATGCCAATATTGAAATCTGGTTTTGAAAAACTTGATGTGTCTTCATATCCTACAGGAGTATATTTCATAGATTTAGAAACGACTAGTGGTAAAAAAATTAGTAAGTTTTCGATTTACAAATAGTTAAGAATTAAAATAAAAAATAGGTTGCCATTGGTGACCTATTTTTTTGTATTTTTTTCAAGATAGATGTCTCCCTCAATATGTTTTACTATAGGAGTAAGAATACGTGATGAAGTAAAAAGTAAATTCATTAATCTTTATCTCTTCTCTCTAGTGCTGAAGTTCAATTGAGTAAGCAGCAATTGAGCATTTAATTAAATACCTTAATACACCACTTCGACCTGCCCGGAAATAGGAGCACTATTCTTATTTCCAAACCACAGTAAGTAAAAGTAGGTGCCAGAGGGTAAGAGGTTTCCAGTACTATTTCTTCTACCATTCCAACAGGCATATGGGTCATTGGCTTCGAAAACTTTTTCTCCCCACCGATTGTATATTTTCATCTTAAAATCCTTGCATTCAAGGTTTTTACCATCAAGTTTGAAGCAGTCATTCAGATCATCATCATTTGGGGTGAAAACATTGTACAAGGTTATTTGAGGAGTTATTTTATCAGATACAGCAACGGATTCTGTGTGTTGACTTTCGCACAGCGTTCCCTCATTTACAAATAGGGTAATATCGTAATCTCCTGGAATTTTATAATCAAAACTTGGTTGTGGATCTGTGGATGAGTTTCCATCACCAAAATCCCACCTAAAGCTAAAACCGTTAATGCTTTTGTTTGTGATAATTAGCTCATTTTCACAGCCATTGTACTCTGCTGTGAAATCTGCTACCGATTGTGCTAACACTTGTATTTCTCTTGTGTACACGGATGAAATATTGCACGTATTACTATCTATGACTGTGAGGGTAATGGTGTATATCCCCGGGTTATCAAAAGTATGAGATGGGTTGATGTCTGAAGATGTAGTGCCATCACCAAAGTCCCAGATATGCTTATCGCCCAATGTGCTACGATTGGTAAGTTGTACAAGCAGTGGTCCGCACCCAATGGTAGGGTAGGCGATAAAATCTGCTATTACTGCGGACTTGATTTGTAAGTCTATTTTGAAGGAGGCATTGCTGCATCGAACGCTTGGGTTTGTTTCATAAACGGCTCCTGCAGATGTAGGAAAATCACTCACTTGGGTTTGTTGGCCATCAGATGAAGGCGGACAACTGCTGCAGACACTTTGGTAGATTACACCTTTTTTGTCAAACCTACTCGTGCCACCATCTACGTGGTCTCCCGTTACATTTCCTCCAAAATATGTGGCGTATAGCAATCCACTTGCATTTTTGTCTAACACGATTACGTAAAAATCGTTACCATCTGTAGTTTTTTGTTCTGCATCTGCGGATATTGGCATATTATCACTGTTGCCAGGGTGATTGTTTGGGTCTACATTGGATCCCCATCCAGAAAAATAGATGTGCTCACAAACATCTACCAAAAAAGCACTTGGAGTCAGGTTGGGTGCTCCTATTGTGTTTCCGAAAGTGGTCTCAATATCTATCTTTTCTAGTAAAGTGTCTATCCTAAAAAAAAACTGCCCCTTGCTACTTTCCCCAAAGGTACCTGGGGTTTGCTTAATGTCACCTTCAGTCTGTCCCGTGGCATATACTCTTCCTTGGGCATCTATGTCTATAAAATAAATTTGATCGTATTCTTCAGTTCCCCAGTAGGTAAGTCTTTTTAAAGACTTGTTTGTTTTATTGAAAATAGCCAAAATTCCATCAGTTTTACCGTTGTTGTTTTTGGAATATACGGTGTCAGATGTCGGCAAATTAGTGCTGGATGTTCCGCCACCAATAAATATATTTTCACGATTATCTAATTTAATACTGTAAAGGGCGTCTGCACCACCTCCGCCTAAGTATGTTCCCCATAGCATGGACTTGCAATCTCCAGTTAGTTCAAAAGCATATCCATCATAACCAGCACTCTTTGTAGATTGTATTTCTGCAACTACAGGCATAGAATCAGAAAAAGTACAAGATGCTACGAAGATGTTACCGTCATCGTCGGTCAATATATCACCTCTAAAATCATCAGAGTAATTGTATTTTAATGCGGAATTTTCATTGAGGCCATCGTTCCGTTCTCCTCCTATAAATGTAGAACCTAATAATTTAGTACCATCTTCTGATATTTTGCTCACCAAAATGTCTGTTCCTCCCGCATGAGTGGAGTCAAAACAATCTTTAGAGGTTGGAAAATTAGGCGAGTACGTCGTCCCAAGTACTAATAAATCATCATTTCTGTCTACAACTAGACTATGAGGATATTCGTCTTTGGATCCACCTAAATATGTAGCCCATAATAGTTTACTGCCTGCACTATCGTATTTACTCAACGAGATGTCACAGGGCAGATTTGCTGGTGACTGACCTTCTCCACCGTTCCAAGTGGGATCAAACACGCCAGATGTTATAGGGTAAGGTCCTTCTCCACCATTTACTATTCCGCCTGCATAGAGACTGCCTTTACTATCGTATGTAGCTGTATATCCAAAATTGTCTCCGACAGAGCCAGAGTATGTAGAAAAAATAAGTTTAGGATCAATTATAAGTGGATAGTTGGGATTTATTTCGGAAGAGATGGTATAGCCAATGGTAGAATCTTGCAACGTGTAGCTACAGTTTAATTGTATGATTTCCCCATCTATTTCTTGATAAACATATGGCTCATCGTCTATCAATGTGCCCACAGTAGTTTTTATTTTTATTGTTCCGTTTTCTATAGAGAGGGCTTCTGCACCTTCTATAACAGTTTTTATTTTTTTTATTTTCTGACTAGTAGGGTTGTATACTACCCATTGATATTTGATATCGTTTATACCAGTTATCTCAAAATCTATATCCTCATACACTTGATCATAGACTACCTCTCCACCAGGATATAACTTAGTGGCCCATTTAGATTTATCCGAACCTAAATAGAAGTTGTAGTAATGTTCTTGTATATGATTAAGATGAGTCTTTGGTGCATATTTTATACCCTCAAAACGTAAACGAACAGAATGCCTTCGAGGAATCTCTATGTTTTCGATAGCCTGATTATCATGTTTCCTTTGGAGTATTTTATTATAATCATCAGGGTGCACCAAGTCATAAACCATGCCTGTGCTTTCTAAATATAGATTTCCGTAAGGAATGTTTGCTTTGTATAGTGCAAGAGGATGCCATTGTCCATGGTTTGGAACAAACTCATACTTGGGGTAAGATGCTGTCGTATGGACTTGCTGACTAAAGCTCGTTAAGCTAAAGAATATCAAGACAACAATCAAACATCTACACTTCATTAATGGACAAAAATACACGTACAGTTATACAAAAGACGATTCCTTACTATATTTAGTTGCTCTGTTTTCGTTGAAATAACGATAAACTCACTGTCCTAAATTTATATTTGTAGTCATTTTTGAAATAATGGAGTTAAACGAGCAACAAATTCAACGAAGACAAGCACTTGACAAATTAAGAGCTATGGGTATAAATCCTTATCCAGCAGATGTTTATGCAAAGGATTATAGTAGTGTTGAAATCAGTAAACAGTTTGACGAGAGTCCAGAGAAGTTTGCTGAAATTTCTTTTGCAGGACGAATGATGCGTCGTAGAATTATGGGTAAGGCCAGTTTTGCAGAGCTACAGGACGAGCAAGGTTCTATTCAAGCTTATTTTAATCGAGATGAACTGTGTACGGGTGAAGATAAAACCTTGTACAATGAAGTGTTTAAGAAAATTCTAGACATTGGAGATATTGTAGGAGTAAAAGGAGAAGTCTTCAAAACTCAGACAGGGGAAGTTTCTATCAAAGTAAGGGAACTAACGGTACTCAGTAAATCACTTAACCCATTGCCGATGCCGAAAGAGGTAGATGGCAAAGTATATGATGCATTTACAGACCCAGAGCAGCGATATAGAAAGCGTTATGTAGATTTAATTGTAAATCCACAAGTGCGTGAGACTTTTGTTAAAAGAACCAAAGCCGTAGCAAGTATGCGTAATTTCCTAAATGGTAAAGGCTATTTGGAAGTAGAGACACCAATACTTCAGGCTATTCCAGGAGGAGCAGCAGCTCGTCCATTTATCACGCATCACAATGCATTGGATATTCCTTTGTATCTTAGAATAGCCAATGAATTATATTTGAAAAGATTAATAGTTGGTGGTTTTGAGGGAGTGTATGAATTTGCGAAAGATTTTAGAAATGAAGGAATGGACCGTACGCACAATCCTGAGTTTAGCCAAATGGAGCTATACGTAGCATATAAAGACTATATGTGGATGATGGATATGACAGAGAAAATGCTTCGTCAGATTGCCATAGATGTCAATGGAACCAGTGAAGTGATATTTGGTGATAATACCATAGACTTCGGGAAGCCATTTGATAGACTTACTATTTTTGGTGCTATTGAGAAACATACAGGTGTAGACTGTAGCGAAATGAGCGAAGATGAACTTCGCAAAACAGCAAAAGAAATGGGTGCCGACGTGGACGAAAATATGGGTAGCGGTAAACTCATCGATGAGATATTTGGTGAGAAAGTAGAGCACCTACTTATCCAACCTACTTTTATCATGGATTACCCTATCAGTATGTCTCCACTTACTAAAAAGCATAGAGATAATCCTGAATTAACAGAACGTTTTGAGCTGATAGTGAACGGAAAAGAAATAGCCAACTGTTATAGTGAGTTGAATGACCCTATAGATCAACGTGAGCGTTTTGAAGAGCAAGTAAAACTAATGGAACGTGGTGATGACGAGGCCATGTTTATAGACGAAGATTTTCTAACAGCACTAGAATACGGTATGCCTCCTACGGCAGGAATAGGTATTGGTATAGATAGACTAGTTATGCTACTTACCAATAATGTAAGCATTCAAGAAGTGCTCTTCTTCCCGCAAATGCGTCCTGAGAAAAAAGCAGAGAAAGTAATAGAGCTTACCGATAATGAAAAAGCCATAAAAGACTTGCTTACTCAAAACGAAGGTTCACTTGAAATAGGAGATTTAAAATCTCGATTGGAAATGAGTGGGAAACAATGGGATGTATCTCTGAAAGGATTAGCCAAGCAAGGTATTACACAAGTGAGTAAGACAGAAGGAGTGGTAACGGTAGCATTGAAGTAAGAATTTGGCGATAAAATATCGCTGAATTAACAATCTAGAATTAGTCTTTGAGCATTTATTAATTTGTAGCATAATAATAAGAACCATAAAAAAATAAATCTGACATTGTCTTGTCAATCCATGATGTATATGATAACTTAGATAATTTGGAAGGAGAAGTATTGTCTGTACTGGTTGATTCTAGCGAGTTTGTTGTACAGATCGAACCTATTATTTTCAATTCATGAAATTATAGACTTCTCAATATTTTTTTAGAACTAAAATACTTGGGAAATAGTACTGTGGCATGACTTCTTTCTTCAACTTAGGTTAAGCTAAAGAATTTAGTATCGTTTGAGTAGCTCCTTTTTGTAAGACCATATACGTCCTTGATTTTTCTTGTAATTCGTGCAAAAGTGAACTGTCGGAGTTCAGTTTAACTATAGTCTTAACCCATTTCTCAGTCTCTGTTATTTTATAAGCAAACCCTTCATTTAAGAAGTCTTGTGCTTCTGGAAATTTGGAAATCTTTGGCCCAAACGAGAGGTGACACCCCCATACTGCAGGTTCCAAGATATTGTGTAATGCTCCCGAAAAACCTCCGCCGATGATAGCAAAATCTGCATATTGGTAAAGAGACGATAACATTCCCATAGTATTAACTATTAATACTTGAGTCTTATCATCAAATGAGCTGTCAGTATATATTTTTGGTTTATACAATGCCAATTTAGAAGCAATAGAGTCACTTCTTTTTAGGTCATGAGGAGCTATGATTACAGCTAAATTGTTGGGTTTATTCTGTAACAGTTTTAACAGTAAATCTTCCTCTGGTTGCCAAGATGAACCCAAAATCAGTAAATTTCTGTCTCCTTTGAATTTTTCTATTTCCAAAAATTGTTTTGCATTTTTAGCAATAGTGGCTACTCGATCCGCTCTAGTGTCTCCAGTGTATTTAGAGTGCATGATTCCTGCAGATTGAAGTTCAGTGACACTTAGTTTATCCGAAAGATATAGCCCTTTGAATTTTTTTAAGAGATTTAGATATGGCTTTCCATACCGTTTGAAAAAGAAATGATTTTTACTAAATCTCCCGTTGATCAGGTAAAATGTCGTTTCATTTATTTGACCTTCTTTTATCAGATTATACCAAAAGTCATATCGAATAAAAATTGCCTTTTCTGGAGCATATTTTTTATAAAACGATTTTACTTGCCACAAAGTATCAATGGGCGAATACATAACCCGGCCGCTGTATGGACCTTTAATTGCCTGTGAATATCCGCTCGGACTAAATATAGTTATGAGAATGTCCTCGAGTGAATTCTTTTTTAAAAGCTCTTCTAAAACAGGCAATGCCATTTCGTACTCTCCTAAAGAAGCAGCATGAATCCAGTATTTTATTTTTCCAGACTTTACCTTGGGTGTGTTTTTTCTGGCATAAAAAAAAGAATCTAGTTTCTTAGAAAATGGACAGATAAACCAGCTAAGAAAGTTTAGTTCCCAAGTAAGCAGTATGTATAGGATTCTAAACAAAAATTAGTCTAAAAAGAATTCCTCATCTTCTGAGTTCTTGGTATATACAGGCACTATAAATCCTATTTTCATAGCTACCGTAGTATCAAATCGTTTGTCCAATCCGGATTTGTTGGCATTGAAATCCCAGGTCCGTCTACCTTTTGTAAAACCTTGATTAAATTCTATACCACCTCTGAATCTGTATCTGTTTTTGCTGACTGAGTATTGGTACCCTATGAATTCTTTAATTGCCAAACCATACGTTAGTTTATCATAACCTTTTTCATATTCGGAATTGACCTGAGGAATAGTAGTTTGAGCACTTAATATATCAACCTTGTGCTGCATTACTCCAAGACCCCCAGAAATTATTATTCCTGAGAAGGCTTCGTTTTTTGGGATATTAATCAAGTAACTAGCGTTTAGAGTGACATAGTTTCCTTTCATGTTCAGTTGCATTACTGAAAAATCTCCATTTTTATCAATGATTTGACCAGAAGGTCCGCTAATACCGCTAAACAATCCATTATCGATTACGCTATTACCAAAAAACCAATCGTAATCTAAGCCCACCATCCAGTTGTTTTTGAATTTAAAGTCTACACCCATTCCAATGCTTGAAAATGGATTGAATCGTTTTTTTAAATCTCCTCCGGGAATTTGATGTGCATAGTGAGGGTGAAAGAGGAATGCCTGCTTAGTTTTCATCTCAGATTGGGCATTAACTTGAAGTGTAATAACCAAACATAAAAGTATAAATCCTCTAATCATTATGCGCAAAGTAAAACTATAATTGGGTTTTAATTCTTAAAAATTGCTAACCGAGATACTTTAGTATACCAAATAACCAAGAGTTTTAATTCTGTGAATATCTTTGCACCAAGTATATCTAAGTGTTGAAATGAAAATAGCAGTAGTAGGAACTGGGTATGTAGGATTAGTAACAGGAACTTGCCTAGCAGAAGTAGGGACAGATGTTACCTGCATAGATATTGACAAAAATAAAATAGAGGGACTTAAAAATGGTATAATGCCTATTTATGAACCGGGTTTGGAAGCTTTGGTAAAAAGAAATTATAGTAAAGAAAGGTTGCATTTTAGCATAGACTTGGCTCAAAGCATTGTAGGATCAGATGTTGCTTTCATAGCGGTAGGAACCCCTCCAGGAGAAGATGGGAGTGCGGATTTACAATATGTACTTGGTGTAGCAGCGGAGATAGGTCGTAATATGAACGGTTATGGAGTTATCGTTACTAAAAGTACTGTTCCAGTTGGTACAGCTGAGAAGGTTAGAAGTGCTGTGCAAGAAGAATTAGATAAGCGTGGTGTTGAAATAGATTTTGATATAGCCAGTAATCCCGAATTTTTAAAGGAGGGTGCTGCTATTCATGACTTTATGAAACCAGACAGAATAGTTGTTGGAGTGGATTCAGAAAGAGCCCAAGAGGTGATGAGTAAGTTGTATAAACCATTTATCATGAATGGACACCCACTTATATTTATGGACATTCCATCAGCTGAGATGACAAAGTATGCAGCCAATGCAATGTTGGCTACGCGTATTAGCTTTATGAATGATATAGCTAATTTGTGTGAAATCATGGGTGCTGATGTAAATGCAGTGCGAAAAGGTATTGGCAGTGACCCGAGGATTGGAAGCAGATTTATATACGCGGGTATCGGATATGGCGGCAGCTGTTTTCCTAAAGATGTAAAGGCCCTTATTAAGACAGGAGCTCAAAATGACTATCGAATGAGGATTTTAGAATCAGTAGAGGAAGTGAATGATGAGCAAAAATCAGTACTGTTCAATAAAATTGTAAATTCAATAGGGTCAGATTTATCAGGTAAAACATTTGCAATGTGGGGATTGTCGTTTAAACCGAATACGGATGATATGCGAGAAGCCCCTTCACTTGTTCTTATTGATAAAATACTAAATGCAGGAGGTAAAGTTGTGGCTTATGATCCAGTTTCTATGCCTGAGACTAAACATATGATTGGGGATAAAATTGAATATGTAGATGATCAATACTCAGCCTTAGATAATGCAGAAGCATTGCTTATAGTTACGGAATGGTCAGAATTTAAAATACCAGATTTTGACGAGTTCGAAAAGAGATTGAAAAATAAGTTGGTCTTTGATGGCAGGAATATATACGATAAAAAAGAAATGAGAGAAATGGGATACGAGTATCACTGTATAGGATCTAACTAAATGAAAAAAATATTAATAACAGGGGGAGCAGGCTTCCTTGGGTCGCACTTGTGCGATAGATTTATAAAAGAAGGTTATAAGGTGACAGCGATGGATAATCTTATCACGGGCTCCTTAAGCAATATAGAGCATCTAATGCCTCTAGAGCATTTCGAGTTCTATCATCACGATGTTTCTAAATATATTCATATACAGGGAGAGTTAGATTATATATTACACTTTGCGTCACCCGCAAGTCCGATAGATTATCTTAAAATTCCGATTCCTACTTTAAAAGTGGGAAGTTTGGGTACGCATAACTGCCTTGGGTTAGCATTGGCAAAAGGAGCAAGAATGCTCATTGCTTCTACATCTGAGGTTTATGGAGATCCTTTGGTTCATCCTCAAAATGAGGATTACTGGGGAAATGTAAACCCAGTAGGTCCGCGAGGAGTGTACGATGAGGCAAAACGTTTTCAAGAGGCTATGACAATGGCCTACCACACTTTTCACGGGGTAGAGACTAGAATCATACGGATATTCAATACCTACGGTCCACGTATGCGACTGAATGACGGTAGAGCACTGCCAGCATTTATAGGGCAGGCACTTAGAGGAGAAGATATTACAGTTTTTGGAGACGGAAGTCAGACAAGAAGTTTCTGTTATGTCGATGATTTAGTAGAGGGAATTTATCGACTCTTACACAGCGACTACGCTCAGCCAGTGAACATTGGAAATCCCGATGAAATAAGCATTTTGGACTTTGCTAAAGAGATTATAGAGTTAACAGGCACAGATCAAAAGGTTGTTCTTAAGGATTTGCCAAAAGATGATCCGAAACAAAGAAAACCTGACATAACAAGAGCCAAAGAGATCTTGGATTGGGAGCCTGCTGTGAGCAGAGAGGACGGTTTGAAAATTACTTATGATTACTTCAAAAATTTACCAAAAGAGCACTTATACAAATACGCTCATCCACGTGAATTTTAAATTATGAGTTATTTTGCTCACGAAACAGCAGTCATAGATGAAGGCTGCTCTATAGGAGAAGGAACTAAAATATGGCATTTTAGCCATATAATGCCGAACTCTGTTTTAGGAAAAAAATGCAACATTGGTCAAAATGTTGTCATAAGTCCTAGTGTAATTTTGGGTGATAATGTAAAAGTTCAGAATAACGTGAGTATTTACACAGGGGTTGTTTGTGAAGATGATGTTTTTCTAGGTCCTAGTATGGTGTTTACCAATGTTATTAATCCAAGAAGTGCGGTAAATAGAAGAGACGACTATCTTAAAACTACAGTAAAAAAAGGAGCGAGTATCGGAGCAAATGCAACTATAGTATGTGGTAATGATTTGGGAGAGTACTGCTTCATTGGAGCAGGAACGGTCATAATAAAAGAAGTTCCTGCGTATGCTTTGATGGTAGGAAATCCAGGGAAGCAGATTGGATGGATGAGTAAGTATGGTCATAGGTTGGAATTTGACGGAGATGGTAGAGCAAAATGCTCAGAAAGTGGTGAAGAATACACGCTTTTAGAGGGGCTTGTAAAGCCGCTATAAAAAAAATAAAAAAAGAATTTGTAATATTTGATAGCGGAGTATATTTGCATACCTTAAAAAAAGGGAGTCGGAGTTTGTTTCGGCTTAACAATAAAGTTGGTCCGGTAGTTCAGTTGGTTAGAATACCTGCCTGTCACGCAGGGGGTCGCGGGTTCGAGTCCCGTCCGGACCGCCAACTTACAATGAAGTCTCGCTTAACGGCGGGACTTTTTTCGTTTATATCGTATAGTCTAAGTTAAATAAAAATTACTTTTTAGGGCTTTATTGCAAATAGTTTCCTTGTCTTTCATTTAGATTTTTACTTTTGCTATCTTAAATAAGACGCTTATGGCAGTATTATTAGATTTCGAAAAACCCCTAGAAGAGCTTATAGAGCAACTTGAAAAAGCTCAGGCTACCCACGATAAAGGAAAGGTAGATATGAGTGACACTATATCTCAACTTACCAAGAAAATAAATAGTGAGAAGAAAAATCTGTATAAAGATCTTTCTGGCTGGCAAAAGGTTCAAATATCCCGTCACCCGGAACGGCCATACACTCTAGACTATATTAAGGCAATCACTAAAAGTTTCACTGAACTTCATGGTGATAGAAATTTTGGAGATGACAAGGCTATGGTAGGCGGTATGGGAAAGATTGATAATCATAATGTGATGATTATCGGCCAGCAAAAAGGTCGCACTACCAAAGAAAGACAGTACCGTAATTTTGGGATGCCAAATCCCGAAGGATATAGAAAAGCTCTAAGACTAATGCGTATGGCTGAGAAGTTTAATATGCCAGTTATTTGTCTGATAGACACTCCTGGTGCTTTTCCTGGGCTTGAAGCTGAAGAACGTGGCCAAGGAGAGGCAATAGCCAAAAACTTAATGGTGATGGCTACTCTTAAAGTGCCGATAATCTGTGTGATTATAGGAGAAGGTGCAAGTGGTGGTGCCTTGGGTATAGGAGTAGGAGATAGGGTGTTTATGTTGGAAAATACGTGGTATTCTGTTATTTCTCCTGAGAGTTGTTCTTCAATACTTTGGCGAAGCTGGGATTATAAAGAGCAAGCAGCTGATTCATTGAGCCTGACATCTGACAAAATGCTGGCGAACAAGTTAATCGACGGAATAATACACGAACCGTTAGGAGGTGCTCATAACGATTCGGAAGCTATGTTTAAAACACTAAAGACTGAGCTTAAAAAAACAATCAAAGAACTGACAGAGCTAACTCCTAAAAAATTGGTTAATAGCCGCATAAAGAAGTTTAGTGCTATGGGCTCTTTTATGGAGTCTTAGAAAGATAATCTGCACACTCTGGTCCTAGATTAAAGATTAGGTCCAAAATACTTAGATCGGCTTCAAAATTGTTTTTCGTATCGAAGACCTGAGGATAGGATTCTACGGAGGTTAATGCTTCTTTCTGCAAATAAACTTCCTTGATATAATTTACTTTAAATTCTTTTTCGCATTTTAAGCATCGTTCAATTACTGTAAACAAGGCAAGATTTAATTCCAGAAGTGTTAGATGCTTGGATTTGAAGACGGACTCTATCCTATAACCGTAGTACAAGAAGAAAGGAGACTTTAAGTACGCGTTTTCGATGCTTCTCCAATGCTCCACTTGCCAATTTGACTGATAGTTTATTTTTACATCTTTATATTTACCCTTGCGTGTATCTTTTATGGTTGGTATGCTTAGTTTCAATCGGCCATTGCTTGTGGCGATTTCAAACTGGGACAATGCAGACTGTTTTTGAAAAGTATGATTTAGATATAGTGTACTCTCATTATTGGTCATCAATTTAATCCAATATCCAATATTCCCAATGCAGTGCAATTTCATAGGTTGACTAAAAAATTTGTAGTGTCATTTTCAATACTAGCGGTAAGCTTAGTTATTGTTTTCTGAAATACTGGGTGAACAAAATTTGGTAAAAGATTAACAAGAGGAATCATCACAAAAGCCCTGTTGTGCATCTGTGGGTGAGGAATAGTTAAGTCTTCATCTTTTACTATGTCATTGCCAAAGAAGAGAATATCTATGTCTATCGTTCGTGGTCCCCATTTTTTAGTTTTAGTTCTGTTCAGTTGTAATTCTATGTTTTGCAAGAGATGAAACACACCGCTCAAGTTAACATCGGTTTCGAGAGTAAATACGGTGTTAAGAAACTTTGCTTGATTCTTTTCTCCCCAAGGAGGCGTTTCGTAGTATTGGGATTCTATACACGTCACATTCAGAGCTTGTTCTATTTTAGCTTTTGCTTGCTTAAGATAAGCATATCGATTACCCAAATTAGAACCGAGGCTTAATACCAGCTTTTTTTTCATTACTTTCGTTTGGTCTGATGGAAGATTTATTCAAATTTATACCTATCGCCTTATGGATTCTTTATAAGATATTTGGTTCTAGCAAAGCTAAAGAACAAAAACCAAAGAGGAGAACTAATCCTCAACCTAAACCAGCTCAATCTACTCCTTCATTAGAAGATATACTGAAAGAGCTATCCGGTGAGTCTTCCAAAGAACAAAGACCCATACCAGCACCTGTGGCTAAAGCTACCAAGATGGAAAGACAATCTTTAGCGGAAGAAAGAAAGCGTGAAAGCATAAATTTAGTTGATCATCAGTACGATTTTAGACCAGAATATGAGCATCACGCGGATACTGGAGAAAGTCTACAAACTATTCGAAAAGAAATTGAAGAGGTAAAAGGAATTACTTTGGAAGAAGAAGTCGATAATTTTGACCTAAGAAAGGCGATAATAGCTCAGACTATACTTACTCGTCCGGAGTATTAGTCTTTCTCCCTGAACAACCAATATTTCTGGCCAATGTAAGTAAGTATTACACTTGTTCCCGTTGCAATTACAAAAGCAGCTAACTTATCTACACCTACCACAATTCCTTTGATTACTTCATTCAAGTCGTTTACATAAGAGAAATTAAGTGTGTGGTTAGGCAAAGTATCTAACATTAGATTGTTCATCCCCACATTGACGAATAGAGCTACTGCATAAAGCACACTAAATAACATCAGTCGTTTGTTGTCTTTTTCTGGCTGTTTCCAAGTCCAAAACTTATTCATGTTATAAGTAACAAGCATTCCCGAACAAAAGCTAATTGCCTTACTTATGCTAGGGTCTAGATATTGAGATAAAGCAAAATAAACAGTAAAGTCTACAGTAACGGCTAACATACCGCTAATTATGAACTTAGTAAGTTGCTTGCTTGCTTGATAAATCGCCATTTATGCTGGCAAAATTAGTTCATTCTTCTTAATATAAGCATCCATTCCAAATCTAAGAGCCTTGTTTGGTTTCTGATGGCCAGCTTCAAAACCAAAATAAATAGGGTAGTCAAAATCCTTGGTGTATTCCAAAATTATTTCCTCGGCATTTTTTCCGAATGGGATATTGTTGTCATTCATATCACTCATGCCGCCTACTATTAGAGCTGCTAGTTTGTGCAGTTTTCCGGTTCGCTTTAGATTCATCATCATACGGTCGATGTGATAGAGATATTCGTCTAGATCTTCAATGAATAGAATTCTATCTGTAGTGTCTATATCTGAAGCAGAACCGCACAAACTATATAGCATGCTCAAATTGCCACCTATTAATTTGCCAGAAGCATCTCCCTCTTTATTCAATGGGTTGTTTGGTAACTTATAACACAGATCTTCACCAAAGAGAGAAGTTATCATGCTTTGATTACTCATGCTCTCTTCGTTACTAGGGTTGTTTGATATACTCACCGGCATAGTGCTGTGCAGTGTTGGCGTTCCGTAGTTTTGATGTATGTGAGAGTGAAATACAGTAACATCGCTATAACCCACAAACCATTTTTTTTGCTCTGCTAAAGGTGCTAAGTCTAGTTGGTCGATGATGCGGACACAACCATATCCACCACGCGTGCTCACGATTGCTCTTACTGCTGGGTCATTAATAAACTGCTGTATATCAGCTATTTTTTCTTCGTCTGTTCCTGCCATTTGATTCTGAATATTATAGACGTTTTCTCCTACTAAAACAGTAAGTCCATGGTTTTCAAAAAAGCGAATAGCAGGTTCTACTTTTTCCTTTTCTATTGCCCGTGCTGGGGATACTATTGCTATGGTGTCTCCTTTTTTAAGATACATTAGGGCGAATGTAATTGTATTAATTGACCTTGAGTGATTTTGCATTAGGTAAATTTTATGTTGTAGGACACAAAAAAATGCTCTCACCTAGGGTGAGAGCATTTCAATAGATTAATCAATAAGAAGTAACTTACTTCAGTTGTTTCTTAAGCTTATCATTGTTCACAGCGTCAGAAAAAGTCTTTCCTGCTTTGAACTTAACTGCTACTCTGTCAGCTATTTGAATAGTTTTTCCAGTGCTAGGGTTTCTACCCTCTCTACCTGGACGGTAAGATGCAGACCACGTAGCAAAACCTGGTATAGAAACTTTTTCTCCTTGCTGTACAGCACCTTGGATACATCCTAGAGTAGCTTCTAAAGCTGATTTTGCACTTTCTTTTGTCATACCAGCTTGTTCGCTGATTGCGTTTATTAATTCTGTTTTGTTCATATCGACGGCAATTTATACTCAAAAACCGCGTATACAAGGGCTTTTGCGTAAAAAAGTTCGAAAAGAAATTCAGAGGTTATCAACGTTTTGGTTTTAGAGAGAACGTAATGCCACATTGACTTCTGAGCGATTTAGTTGTTTATTGTGAAAAATCGCACGATTTAGAGCGGTTTAAAATTGAAGGCTTAGCTATCATAATTCTTTATACATAGCCGGTTCCTAGTTACTAAAAAATATACCTTTGTCATCAATAAATATAGAACAGAACGATACCATGAATTTCGAATTGTCCGAAGAACACTTAATGATACAGCAGGCTGCAAAAGATTTTGCAGAGACAGAACTTTTGCCTGAAGTAATAGAAAGAGATAACGAGCAGCGATTTCCTGCTGAGCAAATTAAGAAACTTGGTGAACTTGGTTTTCTCGGAATGATGGTCGATCCTAAGTGGGGTGGTAGTGGTATGGATACCATTAGCTACGTGCTTGCTATGGAAGAAATATCTAAGATAGATGCTAGTGCTAGTGTAGTGATGAGTGTAAATAACTCATTGGTGTGTTGGGGTCTTGAAAAGCATGGAACTGAAGAACAAAAAGAAAAATACCTTAAGCCATTAGCAAGTGGACATATACATGGTGGGTTTTGTCTAAGTGAGCCTGAGGCCGGTAGTGATGCCACGAGCCAACGGACTACCGCAGTGGATATGGGAGATCACTATTTACTGAATGGCACTAAAAACTGGATAACCAATGGCAGAACAGGAAGTACATTCTTGGTAATGGCACAAACGGATGTAGAAAAAGGACATAAGGGAATCAATTGCCTTATTGTAACTTCTGACATGGAGGGATTCGTCGTAGGCAAAAAAGAGGATAAACTTGGGATAAGAGGTTCAGATACTCATTCGCTAATGTTTCAGGATGTGAAAGTGCCAAAGACGAATAGAATCGGTGAAGAAGGATTTGGATTTAAGTTTGCTATGCAAGTATTGAGCGGTGGCCGCATAGGTATAGCTGCACAAGCTCTGGGTATAGCAAGCGGAGCATATGAGAGAGCATTGGCTTATTCCAAGGAGCGTAAAACATTCGGTACAGAGATAATGAATCACCAGATTATCCAGTTCAAACTAGCTGATATGGCTACACGTATAGAAGCAGCGAGACTCTTTTGTATGAAAGCAGCTTATTTAAAAGATGCTGGAGAGGATTTTCTTCAAGCAGCGAGTATGGCAAAGCTATTTGCCTCTGAGACGGCAATGTGGGTAACCACAGAAGCAGTGCAGATACATGGTGGATATGGATTTGTGAAAGAGTACCACGTAGAGCGTATGATGCGTGATGCTAAGATTACTCAGATATACGAGGGTACTAGTGAGATACAACGTATGGTAATCTCTAGAAGCATATTGGAGGATTAATACTTTTTAAGATAATAGAATTTTAGAAACGCATTTTGAAAGAGATGCGTTTTTTTGTTAAATTCTTTCATTATTGAGGTTTTATTTAGGCTGAATTGGCATTAAATAGGATTTATCAGAATACAAAACTACACACTACTCAGTGCTGTTTTTACTAATTCATCTGCAACATTAGCACTCAGAGCTACGCCCATGCCACCTAGTCTAGCAGCCATATAGATGTTAGGTTCTACTTCTTTTACTATCGGGGTCTTTTGTTGCGTTTCTCCCTTCCCCATCGCCATTATCCCACTCCATTGATACTCTATGAATACTTCTCTACCAAATATTTGCTCGTTCATAAAGCGTTTGAGCTCGTCCACTATCGTTGTGTTGGTGTCTAGTTTGTATGATGTTTCTTCTTCCTTATCTAAGTTTCTAGCTCCACCGAGCAGTATTCGGTTGTCTATATCTCGCCAATAGTAATAGCCACTATCAAACATGTGCAGTCCTTCACACGGAAGTTGAGCAACACGCTCACTTAGTATGACCTGACCTCGTGCGGGCAAGATATCTGCATCCATTAGCTTTGAGGTGAAAGCATTTGTGCAGAGGATTAGTTTTTTAGTTACTATTTTTAAACCATCGTGAGTATCTATTTCTATAATATCACCGCCAATCCAAGATTTGACTTCTATGCCGCCATATAGTTTTATGCCAATGTCTTGGGCAAAACTATGTACGGTTTCATACAACTTGCCTGTGTGAAGCTGTCCTTCGAAAGCGTTGTGTATAGCACCAATGGTGTTTGGTAAGGCATTGTTGCTTTTATAGCTAAATACATTGTCTAAGCCAAGCTCATTGTATAGTATAGTGTTGATACCTTGTAAGCTGTCTATACCATTATTAAGGTGTGTTTTGTTCTCTTGGGTGAAAATCTCAACACTTCCTTTTTCTGCATAGTCTAGATTCTTATCACCAAATTTTGTCCTCAGCTTTTGCAAACCAAGATAGCGTTTTTTGATGTTACCATAAACATTGTCAGGTGTGTCATTTTGTAGGTCGTCTAGTATTTCGCTTACATTGGCAAAGCACCCAAAACCTGCGTTGCGTGTGCTAGCACCCAGGCTCCAAGCGTGACGGTCTATTACCACTACTTTTGCTTTGGGTTCTGCTTCTTTTAGATTGATGGCAGTTTGCAAACCTACTAGTCCCATTCCAACTATTAAGTAGTCAATCTTGGATAGTAAGTGCTCTTTTTCCCAGTAGACATTGTGCATTAAAACAAAGTAACAGGAATTCAATTGGAATCCGAATTATTTAGCCCTTGTACATAGATATTGTTGAATATAAATTATATTAAACCTCTTATTCAGCATCAAAGTGTAGGCTTTGAAACCCAAATTATTATAATAAAACCATTTGTTCCATCAATATGAAATATTTAAAATCCTTATTAGAATTGCTGCTTCGGTTTTTTGGCTTCTCACACTCTCGAGTAAATGATGCTGAGGTTAAAAAAGAGATAAAATATGCCAGTGAGAGATTGGGATGCTGATTTTTTAAGAAGTAAGAGAAGTAAGCAGGATGCTGTGGCAGATGATATAATTCGAAATATTTTTTCATCCGAAGACCCTGCTATGGTTAATAGTTTTTATAATACTACACAACGAACTGCTAAAAAATTACCAGAGGATTTGCCCCAAGATGTTAAAGACTATTTTGAACAGGGTGATAAATTACCGGTATGGGCGAGCAAATCTTTGTTAAAGAGAGGCGAAGAATTTTACATAGAAAACGGTCCGATGATAGCGATGGTGCATTAGCCGCGGGACAATAGAAGCTAAAAATAAAGGTTTTATAGAAATGTATTTCGTGGAAGGGAAAAAGTAATTTTTCGAAATTCTTATTTACATTTTAAACATAATTTTATCTAACTGAGACCCAATTGGGTACTGTTATATTTCCGCTTGACAACGAAAAAAAAATTTCACTCCAATCAATTAGCTTAATAATATTTATTGCACAACTCTCTCGGGATAATGTACTTTAGCACGACAATTCTTAACAAATATACCTGTCAAATTAATTCATTTTAAGGTATCTCAGAAGTGCTGTTTTCTTATTTATTAATTTCCCTAACTTCGTCCTATGCAAAATAGAATTACTGTGCTTTTTGGAATTAAATACCCCATCATTCAGGCAGGAATGATATGGTGCAGTGGTTGGGAACTTGCTAGTGCTGTCAGTAATGCAGGGGGGCTAGGTATTATAGGTGCAGGTAGTATGTATCCTGTTGTTTTGCGTGAGCATATTCAGAAATGTAAAACAGCGACCAACAAACCTTTTGGTGTAAACCTTCCGCTGCTGTATCCAGACATTGAGAAACATGTAGCCATTATTTTGGAAGAGAAAGTTCCTATCGTTTTTACCTCTGCCGGCAATCCAGCAACCTGGACAGAAACGCTAAAGAATGCCGGTATTGTTGTGGTGCATGTGGTGAGCAATGAAAAATTTGCTTTGAAGGCTGAGACTTGTGGTGTGGATGCTATAGTCGCTGAGGGTTTTGAGGCAGGTGGACACAACGGGAGAGAAGAAACCACTACTTTGGTACTAGTGCCACAGATAGTAAACGCAGTGCAAATTCCTGTAATAGCTGCTGGAGGCATAGGAACAGGTCGGACTATGTTGGCAGCTATGACCCTAGGTGCAGAAGGCGTCCAAATAGGTAGTCGCTTCGTAGCTAGTATCGAATGTAGTGCCCATGTCAATTTTAAGAATGCGGTATTAGAAGCTAAGGATGGAGCTACACAACTCAGTCTTAAACAACTTACTCCTGTACGTTTATTGAAAAATGAATTTTGGAAGCAAGTAGCCATTGCCGAGTCCAAAGGAGCAAAAAAAGAGGAGCTCATAGATTTATTGGGTAGAGCAAGAGCCAAAAAAGGAATGTTTGAAGGAGATTTAGTGGAAGGAGAGCTTGAGATAGGACAAATTAGCGGCTATATCAATGAGGTGAAACCAGCAGCAGAAATAGTAATAGAAATAGTAGAGGAATATAACAATACGCTCGCTACTTTAGAAGGCAAAAGGCTATAAGTGAACAACCGAATAAAAAAATATCTACGGCAAGGAGAAGGCGATGAGTTGGACTATAAACAAGAAATAAGTAGTGCCAATAAAATTGCCAAAACAATGGTCAGCTTTGCCAATCACAGAGGAGGGACACTACTTGTCGGTGTGAGAGATAATAGGACTATAGCAGGTATACGTACGGAGGACGAAAAGTATATGTTAGAGTTAGCTGCAGGATTTTATTGTAAGCCAGAGATACAGCTAAAAACCATTGAGCATGAGATAGGAGGTAAAGTTATTTTGGAATGTATAGTACCAGAGGGTGAAAGTAAGCCGTACTATGCAAAAGGTGAGGATGACAAGTGGTGGGTTTACGTGAGAAGCAAGGATAAAAGCCTGCTAGCTAGTAAAGTAACTGTAGATGTGCTAAGAAGACAAGCGAGCAATAGTGGGACTTATATAAAGTATGGCAAGAATGAAGAAATGTTGCTAAAATACCTCGAAGATAATGAGAGAATCACTCTTCATGAGTTTAGAAAAAAAGTGAATATATCAAAATGGAGGGCTTCCAAAATTTTGGTAAATCTTATAAGTGCAGGTGTTATTCGTATCCATACACACGAGAAAACTGAGTTCTATACCTTGGTTTAATTGGTTTCTGAGAAATAAATCAACCTATGTTTTCGTTAATAATTACTACCTTTGCATGCTAATGCTATGCTGTAGTGGTATTTAATCAAAAAATGATGGTAAGAAAATATATAAAATCACTAGTGATGATCCTGTTTGTACTGTGTGTTGGCGTACAAGAAAGTAGTGCACAGCGTTGGTTTAAAGCTAGTTCGCTTGAGTTTGGACTTATAGGAGGAGCTTCACATTATTCTGGAGATCTTACAAACAATAAGTTTTTTGAGGCTCGTGGTTTGAAAGGAAGCATTGGTGTAATCACCCGATATACGCCAAGAGAAATGGTGACTTTCAGACTAAGTGCACAATATGGGCAGCTAGAAGGTGATGATGCTTGGTATGAGGATCCAAATGATGTGAATAATAGAGGATTAAATTTCACATCAGATATCTGGGATTTTACAGGAGCTGCAGAGTTTAATTTTAACAGCATAGATACACGACAAAAATCAGGAGTTATTCCTTTTGCGTTCATAGGAGCTAGTGTGTTTAAGTACAATCCTAAAGCTGCCTTCGAATACGATCCGACTACCGATTTAGCTCTATACTTAGGCCAGTCGTATAATGATTTGGAATCTAGAGATGGTGAAGAAATAGAATTGCAACCGCTAGGCACTGAAGGTCAACAAACTACTGAATTCAATGAAAGAGAAAGATATTCACTGACTCAAGTAGCCATACCAGTAGGTGCTGGGTTTAAGTTTAAATTGAGCCACAAGTGGACCGTTGGAGTTGAATATGGTGCCCGTATCACATTTACAGATTATCTAGATGATTTGAGTGATTCATATGTGGATCCCACAAGATTGCAATCACAGTATGGAGCAATGTCTGCTGCGATGTCTGTTAGAGACCGGAACTTTGATCCTGTATTCTTTGAAAACTCTCCTCGAGGAGAGTCAGATAAGAATGACTTATATGGGATCTTGGGACTTAGCGTTACGTATAGAATCTATGGTAATAGAACCATCTGTCCTTCATTCTAAAAAAGTGTTCTTGATTTAATATCTGAGTCAAGGTAACAAAATTGAAAAATATACGTATTAAAAGAAACCAGAGAAATCCAGTGTTAAAAATTGCATCTATATCTATTCTTATACTAGTATCTTTCGGTACTTCTTATTCCCAGTCATGGGAAATAGGAGGAATGGCAGGGGCATCCAATTATCACGGAGATTTAGCATTCAATATTGTGCCAAAAGAATCTCATTTCTCAGGAGGAATATTTTTTAAGTATAATATAAATGAGTATTGGGCTATGAGACCAACGGTTTCATACCTCAAAATAAGTGGGTCGGATAGTAATTTTAATGAGTATAAAATTAGGAATCTGAGTTTTAGAAATAATATTTACGAAGTTTCCAATGTTATGGAATTTAATTTTCAGCCGTTTAGTAGAAGGTCAGTTCACAACGAAAATACTTTTTATGCTATGCTTGGTATAGCAGGATTTATACATAAACCAGAAGCTAAGATGGATGGTGAATGGCATGATTTAAGAACAGCAAAGACGGAAAGAGTAAACTATAAATTAATTCAAATAAGTGTGCCATTTGGAGTTGGTTTCAAGCAATCATTTGGAGACAATCTCATTTTAGGATTTGAAGTTGGTTGGAGAAAAACATTTACAGATTATTTGGATGACGTGAGTACCATATATCCAGAACTCAACACAAGTACTAATGGTGTAAAACAATTTGCTGATCGTTCTTGGGAAGTTACAGAAGATAACCAACCTAGGTCGAACGCAGGAGATATGCGAGGAGATCCAAATTTTAAAGATTGGTATTTTCAGACTGCCTTCTCGATCTCCTATAGATTCACACCGATAAAGTGTGCGTTCAATAAAATAAATTTCTTTGAATGAGTAAGGAAAAGATAGTTTCTAATCGATTACCACGGCACATTGCTATTATTATGGATGGTAATGGTAGATGGGCAAAGGAGAAAGGTAGATTTAGAGTTTTTGGTCATGAGAATGGCGTGAAGGCTGTAAGGGATGTTTCTGAAGGATGTGCTGAATTGGGTGTTGAATGTCTAACGCTTTATGCATTTAGTACGGAGAATTGGAATCGACCAAAAATGGAGGTTAATGCTCTGATGACATTACTAGTCAAGACTATAAAAAGTGAGACTAAAACCCTTATGAAAAACGGTATAAAATTAGACGCTATAGGGGATAGAAGTACTTTGCCAAAAGATTGTTTGAGAGAACTAGATGAGGCGATAGAAATGACCAAAGACAATACTAGAATGACCCTAATACTTGCGTTGAGTTATAGTGCAAAGTGGGACATAGTAAATGCTACTAAGACCATTGCACAACGTGCCAAAGATGGTGAGATAAGAGTAGAAGATATAAACGAAGAACTCATAAATAATACATTAACGACTCACAAATATCCTCATCCAGAATTGATGATACGAACAAGCGGAGAGTTAAGAATAAGTAACTTTTTATTGTGGGAAATAGCCTATAGTGAGTTATACTTTACTACTGTACTTTGGCCCGACTATCGCAAGGAGCACTTGTACGAAGCCATTTTGGAATATCAGAGTAGAGAGAGAAGATTTGGTAAAACCAGCGAGCAGTTAGCGTAGATTTTTTTATAAAAAAATAGAATGAAGAGAATAGCAGTAATAGCTTTTTTGATAAGTAGTATTTTATCCTATGGTCAGTTAGATGACAAGATAAATACCGTTATGTTGGATTATGAAAATCCACAAAAATTTGAAATAGGGGACATCTCTGTTTCTGGAAATAACTTTACTGACAAGAATATAATTATTCTAATGTCTGGACTTAGTTTAGGGCAAACAATTACGGTGCCGGGTGACGAGACCAGAGTGGCCATAGATCGTATGTGGAAACAACATCTTTTTAGTGATATCGAAGTAGGCATAGCAAAAATGGTAGGCACTAAAATGCATCTGAATATAGTAGTAAAGGAAAGACCTCGATTGTCAAAATACTCTATTAAAGGGTTGAGGAAAGGGGAGACCAATAATGTAAGAGATGAGATAAGTCTTAAGAAAAATCAACTTATTACAGAGGATTTATTAAATACTACTCAACGAGAAATAAAAGAATACTTTTTTGAAAAAGGATATTATGGAGTAAAGACTACATTCAATAAATCGGTAGATCCTGAAAAACCAAATTTTGAAATACTGAGAATTGAAATCAAAAGAGGGAAGAAGATCAAAGTACAAGACATTGTTTTTGAGGGTAATGAGAATATCGAAGACAAGAAACTTCGTAAACTACTCAAGCCAAAACGTATGTATAAGAAGTGGAACATCTTTGCCTCGTCTAAATATGTAGAAGATGTTTATGATGAAACGAGACCTGCTATTCTCCAAAAATATAGTACTATGGGCTATCGAGATGTAAGCTTGCTTTATGATTCAGTACAGATTATAAGTGAGAATAGGGTAAACATCAAGATAGGAATAAGTGAAGGTAAAAAGTACTATTTCAGAAACATCACATGGACAGGAAATACGAAATATAGGGCATCTCTACTTGATACTCTATTAGGAATTAAGAAAGGTGAAATCTATGACCAATCAAGGCTAGAGAGTAAGCTTTTTATGAGTGAGAATGGTTTTGATGTTTCCAGCTTATACATGGACGATGGCTATTTGTTTTTTAACATAAATCCAGTGGAAGTGCTTGTCGAAAATGATAGTATAGACTTAGAAATGAGAATATATGAAGGTAAGCAAGCCACAGTAAATAGAATAACTATCGTGGGTAATGATAAGACCAGTGATTTTGTAGCTTTGCGTGTTATTAGAACGCGGCCTGGTGATAAGTTTAGTAGGTCAGATATACAACGAAGTATGCGTGAGCTTGCACAGCTTGGATTCTTTGATCCAGAAGGTCTCGATGTTAATCCAGTACCTAATCCACAAAACGGAACAGTTGATATAGAATATAAGGTTGTAGAGAAGCCAAGTGACCAGATAGAAGCATCTGGCGGTTGGGGAGGATTTGGTGGTTTTGTAGGTACTTTAGGACTTACGTTAAACAACTTTAGCTCTCGCAAGATGTTCCAAAAAGGAGGTTGGGATCCGATACCTGCAGGTGACGGACAAAAACTTGCTATACGTGCTCAAAGTAATGGGCCTCAGTTTCAAGGTTATAATTTCTCGTTTACGGAACCCTGGCTAGGAGGTAAAAAACCAAATTCTTTCAGTATTAGTCTCTTCCATAACGTACAATCTACTTTTCAGTTTACTAAGGATAGACCTAAGTTTACGACAACTGGCGGTAGCGTGTCCTTCGGAAAGCAATTGAAATTTCCTGACGATTATTTTTCATTTAGTACATCGATAACGTATCAAAGATACGGATTACAGGATTGGAGTAATTTTGGTGCAGCTGAGCTTGGATTTTCAAATGGAAATGCAAACAACCTTAGTATTATGACCACTCTAGGTCGTAATAGCTCTAATCATCCAATCTACCCAACAGAAGGGAGTAAGTTCAATGCGAGTGTGCAGTTTACGCCACCATATTCGGCGTTTTCAAAGGATAAAGACTATGCTAGTCTCTCTGCTCAAGAAAAGTTTAAATGGGTAGAGTTAGTTAAAACTAAATTTTCTGGACAATGGTTTTTAGGCTTTCCTAATAATGTAAAAAGACAATTTGTATTGACACCATCATATAATTTTGGTGCGGTTTCTCCCTGGAACAAGGATCTTGGGTATTCACCATTTGAGCTCTTTAGAGTGGGAGGTAGTGGATTGTCTAATTTTGTACTATACGGTACAGATGTAGTGTCCCAGCGTGGATACGACGAGGGAAAAATTAGTGACCCACTAAACGGTCAGAGTACTTTACCTATATATACCAAGTATAGTTTGGAACTTAGATATCCTCTCACAGTTGGGCAATCATCTACCATATATGCCCAGACATTTTTAGAAGCTGGTAATGCATATCAAAGTTTTCAGGATTTCAATCCTTTCAGAGTAAGAAGGGCAGCAGGAGTTGGTGTTCGATTATTCTTACCTATGTTTGGGCTCTTAGGAGTGGATTATGCGTGGGCTATGGATCCAGGACAATATGATCAGACTGGTCAGTTCCATTTCTTTATTGGACAGCAGTTTTAGAGTTCTCAGGTCTAAATGGACCTCATCCAATAATGTTGGCACTATTTTCGTTTATATTTTACTAAATGAGAATCGTTACCTTTTGTTTTCTTTTAATTAACCTATTGGCAAATGCACAAGATACTATTTTTTACAATCAGCTTGTTGCGAAAAAAGTAGGAGAAAGCATTAAAATTAGGTATAAATCTGTAGTCACTGGAGGAAAGCAGACAAGTTTTCTCAGTAACGGGAAATGGGTAGCCTTAGACTCCATAGGTAACGTTCTGATTGAAGCGAATTATACCGCGAACAAGCGCAAAAAGTCTACACAAAAAGATGGTTTAGAAATTTTTATCGACCCTAGTGAAGGAGACACTATTCTTATTAGAAATTTTAGAAAAGGTAAAATAGTGGAGCAGCTCTCACTGAAAGAATCCATTTTTGTAGCTGGCAATACTGTATACCATTGTTATAAGGATTTCGAGTCCTTTACTGTAGCACAGTATACATATAAAAATATAGGCAAAAGAGATTTTACAACCATTTGGAAGTCTAGTATTGAAGACCCAAATAATGTACTTGCGGACACCAATTATTTGGAGTTAGAATCGAAAATTGGAGATCCCTCGTTATTGCAGCCATCTAATTTTAACACAAAGTCACGGTATAATTACGTGAGTAACCCGGAGTTTGAAGTACATCCCAAAGCACGTTTTTCCATAATGTCTTTCAAAGATCAAGTGGATTTTTGGACTGGTGCTTCTGAATCTCCAGATTTTTATCTCACTCAGAAGGCTGCCTTTAGTGGGAGCGGGTTTGTAGGTTTTAGGGTTTTTAGTATGGTTAAACACATTGAATATCTGCAAAACCAGCTTAAAGAACCTTTGAAGAAGAATTCTGTTTATTGCTTTAGTGCCTATGTTAAATTATCTGCTGGAAGCAAATATGCTACCAATGCTTTTGGGTTTTTGTTGACCGATAAACCTCAACGTATTAACACTGATGAACTCCTTAAAATAGAACCAAGCAAACGGCTTAATAATCAGATACTCAACTATAAAACAAGATGGATGAAAGTGCAATGTACCTATACCGCCAAGGGAGGCGAGCAGTACTTGGTACTTGGTAGTTTTCAAAACCACAAAGAACTAGAACTGGTAGAGGTGCCAGGACACGTGCCAGAAAGCTATTATTATTTGGATGATGTGAGTTTGGTGCCTGTGAAAACAGAAGTGGAATGTGGATGCAATTTCTCGGATCAGCGAGAAGAAGAATCGATACGTTTTGATACTGTAGAAAGAGAATCTCCGTATCAAAAATTAAGTGTAGGAGATAAAGTTATTTTGGATAATGTACATTTTGAGAATGATAAAGCTGAACTATTGCCCGAGTCATTCTCTACTCTCTTTGAGGTGCTCACATATTTGCAAAAGAATCAGACCTTGAAAGTAGAAATATCTGGACATACGAGTAGTATAGGCGGGTTGGAACATAATATGAAACTGAGTAAAAGACGTGCCAAGGCGGTAAAAACCTTTCTCACACTTAATGGGGTGGAAGCAGAAAGAATAGAAACAGAAGGTTATGGCCCTAGATATCCCATAGCTAACGATAAAACAGAAGCAGGGCAGAAAGAAAATCGGAGAGTTGAGTTTAAAGTGTTAGCTATTTAAGGAGAGTTGTGTATCAGAGCTTTATTCATTTATAAATGCTTGCAAATACTCAGTCTTTAGCAGTGGACATATTTTGTATCTTTCGTCCTTAGTATCCTGATAAAGTGCTTCTAGTGTTTCATAAACGTGGTCTAGACCTATCTCTCTGCTCCATTCAAAAGGTCCTTTAGGGTAAGCAGTACCTAGTTTCATGCCAAGATCTATGTCTTCTCTAGTGGCCGTACCTTCCTGTACAGTGAAGTAAGCTTCATTTATTATCATACAAACTATGCGAGGAGTCACTAGACCTACTCTACTGCTCACAAACCTGCTTTTAAGATCTAATTCTGCAAATATTGCTTCCGCTATTGCTTGGTCATTTGCATTGAGTGCACAAACCTCTAGTAAGCTACGATTGATAAAAGTAGGAAGTGTATTCATGCCTAAAATCGGACAGTTGGGTAATTCACCGGCTTCAGCAAGTAATTCTTCCAATTGGATTTTTACAGAACCAACGATTATTACTTTACCTTTTAAGTTCATGTAATATTGAATCTGTTCTGGTGTATCGTCAAAATCTAAATCAAAAACTACATCATAGCTGTCTATTTCATTAATTTTGAAAGGTACAATAGGGTGTGAAGAGATAAGGTTTCTAAGTTCCTCTATTTGATTTGGTTGCCCTTTTGCAGCTATATTCATACGTAAGCAAAGGTATAAACATAAAAGAATATTAAAATGATTAAAAAAATAATTGCCACTTCACAAGCTCCATCTGCTATAGGCCCTTATAGTCAAGCAGTGCTCGCTGGTGATACGCTCTATTGTAGCGGACAGATAGCCATAAATCCCACCGATGGCACATTGGTGATGACCAATATAACTGAGGAAACGGTACAGGTAATGCAGAATATAAAAGCTGTTTTAAATGAGGCCAATATGAATTTTGGAAATGTAGTTAAATGCAGCATTTTTATGAGTAGTATGGATCATTATG
The DNA here is from genome assembly GCA_028339355.1 of Bacteroidia bacterium. Taxonomy (GTDB): domain Bacteria; phylum Bacteroidota; class Bacteroidia; order NS11-12g; family UBA9320; genus UBA9320. The sequence continues at coordinate 27,552 of JAOLBX010000010.1, read as the reverse complement.
TGGCCATCAATGATGTGTACTCAAAGTATTTTGCTCATAATCCTCCTGCTAGAGAAGCTGTAGCAGTAAAAACGTTGCCCAAGGAAGTGAATGTGGAGATAAGTGTGATTGCGGTGAAGTAGGAGAGTTTAAAGTGCACCGTTAGTGGGACTAGACAATTGCATAATAAAAAAGACCCAACCTAAGTTGAGTCTTTTAAATGAGGTTTGGGGCGGCTCACCGCGGCGAGGAACCGTCAATTATGGATTTTCCATTAGGAATTTTTCTATAATTGATGCTTTAAGTTCACGACCTACACCAGTTTTAAACCATTTTTCACGACGCATAGCTTGATTTTTATCAGTAAATGATTCGAAATGCATAACTACCCAAGGCCTAAATGGAGAGGTGTATGATTTTTTTTATCTGATGTATTGTGAAAAATTAACCTTTCTTTAAAGTTAGACGAGTAACCTACATAGGTTTTGTTATGAGACGAAGAATAAAGTATGTAAACGTAGTGTTCCAAAATAAATTACATAATAAAAAAGACCCAACCTGAGTTGAGTCTTTTAAATGTGGTGTGGGGCGGGATCGAACCGCCGACACAAGGATTTTCAGTCCTTTGCTCTACCAACTGAGCTACCGCACCAGCATCATTATTTCGAATGCGGGTGCAAAAATACTCCTATTATTGACTTTTAAAAACATATTTTAATAGATATTTAAAATATTTCTAAGCCCCTAAATTTCCTATTTTTGAACTTCAGACCAATGCAGTACTTACAACAGATATTTTTCATCATAGTCTTAGGCATAGCCATCTATTTTTTTATAAAAAAAATAAAGCAAATCCGGCGAAATATTTTTCTTGGAAAAGAGGAAGTAATCAATGATAACAAGCAAAAACGTTGGAAAAATATGGCTCGTGTGGCCTTGGGACAAAGTAAAATGGTAGTGCGTCCTGTAGCTGGTATTTTGCATATTATTGTTTATGTGGGTTTTGTACTCATCAATATTGAAGTGCTAGAGATAGTAATAGATGGCATTTTTGGGACACATCGAGCTCTTTCGTTTCTAGGTCCTGTATATGATGCAGCTATTGGCTTCTTTGAGATATTAGCACTTTTGGTACTTGTAGCGTGCTTAGTATTCTTGGGTCGCAGATTTATATCAAAAATTCCAAGGTTTCATAATCCTGAGATGAAAGGTTGGGCAACCAAGGATGCCTTGTATATATTAATAATGGAAGTAGTCCTAATGGCAGCTCTTCTTTACATGAATGCAGCGGATCAGGTGTTACAGAGTAGAGGTGTAGAGTATTTTTCTTCAGCAGGTAGTTTCCCTGTATCACACTATTTGACAGGCTTTTTTACAAATTTTGAAAGTTCAACTGTGGTAATCTTTGAACGAGTATTCTGGTGGTTTCACATTCTAGGAATCTTGTTTTTTCTTAATTACGTGCCGTATAGTAAGCATCTGCATATTTTTCTAGCATTTCCTAATACGTGGTATAGCAAGCTGAAACCCGCAGGTGAGTTTGCTAATATGCCTGAAATTACGAATGAGGTAAACCTGATGATGGATCCGAGTAAAGCAGATCCCAATATGCCACCACCTGAAAAGTTTGGTGTTAGTGATGTCACGGATCTTAGCTGGAAGAACTTACTAGATGCCTATACCTGTACCGAGTGTGGTAGATGCACGAGTTCGTGTCCGGCTAATATTACGGGTAAAAAACTTAGTCCACGTAAAATAATGATGGATACACGGGCTAGAGCTGAGGAGTTAGGCGTAGCAAAAGACAATAATGGGGCAGATCATCACGATGGAAAATCCCTTCATGACTATATTTCTCAAGAAGAATTATTAGCTTGTACTACGTGCAATGCGTGCGTTGAAGCGTGTCCTGTGAACATAAATCCAATGGAGATAATATTTGGGTTGAGACAATACCAGACATTGGAAAAATCAGCAATGCCGTCGGAATGGGCTATGATGAATAGCAATATAGAAAACAATCAAGCTCCTTGGCAATTTTCGCCAAGCGATAGAGCCAATTGGACGAAAGAGATTTAGACTGAGGGCAACTTTAGTTAATCTTGCATCGTTTTTATAAATCATGCCGAAAATCATACTGACTCTATTTGCTTTCTGTCTATTTACTTTTTCTGCAAACGCACAATATAGTCTAAGTGGCACACTTACAAACCCACAGGATGATCCAGTACCCTATGCTAGTATAGCTTTGTCATCCACAATAGATACTAGTGTTATCCAATTTGCTGTAGCAAAAGAAGATGGGTCATATACTATGAAAGGTATAGATTCCGGGAAATATATTCTCGTAATTGCCTGCGTCGGATACGATGTAGAACATAAGTTAATATCTATATCTGATAATGTAGAAAATAACAACATAGTACTTACCTCTGGTGCGGTTTCCATGAAGGAGATCATGATCAGCGCAAAGAGAATTCCTATCCTGATGAATGGGGATACAGTTATATACAATAGCAGTAGTTTCAAAACTCAGAGTAATGCATCTGTGGAGGACCTGATAAAAAAAATGCCTGGAATTCAAGTGGCTAAAGATGGATCAGTTTCTTCGGAAGGGAAAGCTATAACAAAAATACTTATAAATGGAAATGAGTTTTTTGGTGGCAATATAGAAGCTGCTACCAAAAATCTTGATGCGTCTCTAGTAGATAAAGTCGAGGTAATAGATAAGAAAACAGATGAGGATGAGTTTACGGGTGCAGAAGATAATGAGCGTGAAAAGGTTATCAATCTTGTACTAAAGAAAGACCACGCTCAAGGGTTCTTCGGAAGAATAAGAGCTGGTTATGGAACGGATGATTATTACAACGGACATGGTAATATCAATTTTTTTAGAGATGCTACACAACTATCACTAATTGGTGGACTCAACAATACCAATAGAGATTTATATGGGTGGAGGGAGATGAGTACACTCAATAGTTTTGAGATAAATCCTTTCAACAATAATAATCAGTCGTGGAATTGGGGTGGGGGAGTGAAGTCAAGAGAAGGTGTTGGGGCTAACCTGCATTTTGAGCCTGTGAAGGGGATGAAAACTGATTTGTCATATGTGTTGTCTAACGAACACAATATCAATAAGTCAACATCTAATTCGGAAGTATACTTAACGGACAATACAATCTTTTCTGAAGGCTATAGTGAAAACAGTGGAAATCGATCTAGTCATCAGATCAATACCAAAATAGAATATGAACCTGACACCTTAAATCGAATAGTTTTTAGAGGTCAATTCTCCAAGCAGGTAGGAGATAACACTGCTAGGAGTCTTACACAAAACTTCATAACTGCAGATAGTATTATAAATAGTGGTGTTACGAAAGGAACTGTCGATGATGACAATCAGAAGTTTATAAGTAAGATACATTGGACCAGGAAAAGTAAAAAACGCAAGGATGATAGGTTTATTAGCTCTGTCTATTTTGGAGATGTAACGAATGGCAATAATCAAGGAAATTACTTTTTCACCGCTCCAAGTTTGTTGCCATTCCCATCCAATGAGTCGAATGTGTTGAACAAAAATTTAAGGACACTAGAGCAGACCATTGCTACCACTGCTGCTTATCAAATACAACTCAGTGAAAAATGGATGATAAAACCAGGATTTAATTGGATGAAAAGTGAGTACAGCCATTCGTTTGATTGGGTGCAGTTAGGTGATGATAAGTTGCTGAGTAATAGTCCTACCGGTTCGGTAAAAGCACAAAACATGGAGTACTATGTTCACATAAGTTATAAGTTGGATTCTGTGACCACCATCTATATAGTGCCAGAATTCAATCAGACAATTGAGAATAGAAGCTTTGTGACAGACAAAAACCATCAATATGGCTTCAATCAATTGTTTTTTATTCCATACATGTTTATACGGTCTAACAAACCACATAAGTATAACTTTCATTTTAATATAAGGGCCAATATTAATAAACCACAGATTAGCCAGATACTTCCCGTGACTGATGATAGTAATCCATATGCCACGACCATAGGGAATATAGAATTACAGAATGCAATGAATTATCGAAATGGATGGAGTTACCAACGAATGTTTGGAATGGGTAAGACGCTCTCATTCAATGGCTGGTCTTCTTTGTCACTGAATCCCGTAATTAACAAGAACACAATATCCTCAGAAAATTATTCTATCTCAGAAGTTTTAAACTTGAAAAGCCGTGTTTACTCAAACCATAGTGCTAGTTTAATATGGCCAATAAAACCTTTAAAAGCATCATTTGGGTTAGATGTAGATTATAACTATGGTCACTCCTACTTCATCCAGAATAACTTGGAGCTAGAGAGTAAGAATAACACCATAGGAGTAGGTCCTACGTTGCAATTCAACGAGTTTGATATGTGGAGCTTTGATATGGATTATATGATAAAAAGACAAAGTGGGAGTATAGCCGGAGTAGAAAACAATGCATTCTTGTACCACGAGGTAGACGCAGAGTTTACTCTCACTCCGTTTGATAGGCTAGAGTGGAGTAGCTCATTGTACTTAGAAATATATGGGAGTAATAATGCTGTAGGTGCAAGAACAATTCCTATCCTTACATCTGAACTTTCATTTTTTATAGACAAGGATAAAAAATGGAGTTTAGGAGCCAAGGCTTTTGATATATTGGATAAAAATCAAAATTTATGGAGATGGTGGACTAGCAATAGATTTATGCAAAATCAGAACAATGCTGTTCAACGATATCTAATGGGAACGGTAACCTATAAAATAAAAAAGCCTACCCCAAAAGAACCAAAGGATGGTCCTCGAGGATCTGTAGATAAAAGGTAACTTGGTTTTTTATAAAAAAAAGTAAATTGCACTCTGAATAATGAGTGAACCAATACACGTACCAACAGTAGCAGAACTTACAGTAAAAGGAGAAAAACCAGATGTACTTTTCTGGGTAGGATGTGCAGGCAGTTTTGATGAACGAGCACAGAAAATTACCAAAGCATTTGTAAAGATTCTCAACAATGTTGGAGTGAAATATGCTATACTCGGTACAGAGGAAAGTTGTACCGGAGATCCAGCGAAAAGAGCAGGAAATGAGTTTCTTTTTCAAATGCAAGCTATGGCAAATATTGCTACGCTCAATGCTTATGAGATAACAAAGATAGTTACGACGTGTCCACACTGTTTCAATACCATAAATAATGAATATCCCAGTTTAGGTGGTAAGTATGAGGTTATTCATCATACACAAATGCTGCAAGAATTAATAGACGAAGGCAAACTAACCTTTGGTGCAGATCCGTTCAAGGGTAAAAAGATAACTTATCACGACAGTTGTTACCTAGGTAGAGCTAATGGAGTGTATGATGCCCCTCGTCGCATCCTAGAGGCGTTGGATGCAGAGCTAGTAGAGATGAAAAGATGTCGTAAAAATGGTCTCTGCTGTGGAGCTGGAGGTGCTCAGATGTTTAAAGAAGCAGAAACGGGTAATAAAGAAATAAATGTAGAGCGTGCAGACGAAGCGTTGGCTACAGGAGCGTCAATAATATCAGCGAATTGTCCATTCTGTACCACAATGATGGGAGATGGAGTGAAAAATGCAAATAAAGAGGACAGTGTACAAGTATTGGACCTTGCAGAATTGGTAGCTCAAGCAAAAGATCTTTAGTCCTATGTCACGGACTAGAAGGTATTCTGTTTTTATTCCGTTTTTATTTTTCATCATTAATGTTTTTCTACGCTGGATAGGCATAGAGGTCAACAGCTTAGCTGGAGATGAGCCTTTCAGTGTATATTTTGCTCAGATGGAAGTGCCTGACATACTTAGGCACCTCAGACCCGGTAACAATCCACCACTTTACGAAGTATTTCTTCATTTCTGGGAACAATTCTTTGGTATAGGTGAGGTAGCAGTGAGAATCCCTTCTCTTATTTTTACTGGAATCACCGCGGCATTCATGTACAAAATAGGAAATGAATTTTTCTCTAAGTCAGTAGGAATAGTCGCAGCATTGCTTTTTACATTTTCTAATTATGCAACATACTTTTCTCATGAGGCTCGAGTATATGCATTGTTTGGAATGCTTACTAGTCTGAGTTTTTATTACTTTTTGAGATGGCTCAACGATAGGTATTCTGTAAAGACCTTGGTTATCTTCACCATTCTTAATGGGCTACTACTTTATGCCCATTATTTCGGTATAATGGTACTTGGAGTTCAAGGAGGGTTTGCTATTTTGTTTAGTTTTAATAATGCCAAAAAGCTCGGTGCGTTTGCACTCAGCATCTTGATTTCGCTGGTTTTATTCGGACCGTATGTTCCGGTAGTTTTGGAGCAGTTTACCAAGACAAAAACCGATGGCACTTGGCTGCAGCCCCCCAGTGGATGGCCTACCATAGAATACATGTTAATGCAGTTTGTCAATGGCAAGATAATAACTACTATGCTGTTGATAATTATCGGTTTAGGAGTTATTCTTAATCTTAAAAAGCTACATTTAGTGTCTAAAAACACTTGGGTGATTATCGCTTGGTTTGTAGTGCCATTCTTTGGTATGTATTTCTTGTCTTATGAGGTTCCCATGTTTCATAATAGATACTTGATGCATACGTTTGTGGGATTTATATTATTGGTGAGTATAGCTAGTTTATCCATCATTAAAATGCCCATTGCTAAGTGGATAGTGCCTACGGTTCTTATAGTAGGTTTTGTCCTCAAAAGTGAAAGGAATTTAGACAATGGAAGACATACAAAAGAAGCCGTAGCAAAGGTTCAAGAACTAAGAGATGCAGACACGCGAGTAGTGATGTTTCCTAAGTATCGTATCTTCGGCTATGCATACTACTTTAATATAGATCGGTTTAAAAATTTTGATAAGGAGTATGCATATTACGATGTGCTGGAAGGATTTAAAGAAGAAAACTTTTATGGAATTAACCAATACTCAGAGGCCCGTATAGATAGCACGGTGAGTAGGGTAGTATTTTTGATGACAGACGGAGGACCAAAAGAACAGTTAATTTCAGAATTTGAGAAAGACTTCAATCTTACCTCAAAGTACTTTTTCCCAGAAATTATAGATGTATGTGAATTTAATAGACCGAGGACGGAATAGAATTCAGAGTACATTTGTCAAACAGCTATAACAATATGAAAAATTTAGGAATAATAACAAGTACCATTTTATTGATGATAGGTTTTATCTCATTTGAGTCTTGTAAGAATGATGATTCTGTGGCAATGCCAGACCCATTAGTAGATACTACAGATACAACAACTGCAGATGAATTGGCGGTGTATAAAAAGGTGTATGGTGCTAGTGATATTTATAAGGAAGGAAACTTTGTAGTGATTAAGGTCAACAGCCTGCCAGATCATCCCAGTCCATATTATAAAGATACTGATTGGTCAGATAAGTTTGAAGGATATAATGGTACTAATCCAGACTTTCACCTAAACCCAAACCGTGTTACACAGACAAACTACACCTACAAATTTCCTTTGAATCCTGTAGAATTAAGTTCAGGAAATCAGGCTACTACTCTTGGAACTATTGGTGTTGCTATAAACGGAGTTCCTCTTTTTAATCAATATGCAGGACCAAATGAACAAGAGCTCACGAATGAGATTAACTCCTTTGACCAATACAACGGTCACCCACAACAACAGGGAGTTTACCATTACCATATTGAGCCACTATACCTAACAGCTAATAAGGGTAAAGAAGCATTGATGGGATTTTTACTTGATGGTTTTCCTGTGTATGGGCCAGAAGAGAATGGAGCGGAAGTAACAAATTCATATTTAGATGAGTTTCACGGTCATAAGCATGCTACAGCAGATTATCCAAACGGTATTTATCACTACCATTTTACAGATGCAGCTCCTTATCTTAATGGAGATGGTTTCAAAGGAACTCCAGGTACAGCCACAAGATAGTGCTGAATCAAGCCCTTCTATGTTTTCTAATCATTACTACTATCGCCTGTTATAAAAGCGAAGAATTAACTGTACTCGATATTTCTGCGGTAGAGGTTAGATCTGAAGGCGGTTTAACTTACGTTGATAGTCAACTATATACCGGTGTTCTTACGGGGCATACAGCAGAGGGTGTGTTGATTTCTAAGATTTCTTATGTGAAAGGAAAACTAGATGGAGAATATGAAACTTGGCATCATTCAGGTCAGCTCAAAGAGTCAAGATTTTTTAGGAATAATAAAAAAACAGGTGAGCACCGAGGGTATTGGTCGAATGGAGCAGCATCTTATCACTATGCCTTCAATGATGGTCTATATGTGGATACACTTAAAGAATGGTATATCAATGGTCAGTTATACAAACTAGAATACTATCAGGATGGCAAGCAGTTTGGTAGACAGAAAGCTTGGAAAAAAGATGGTGAGTTGTATCTAAACTATGATGTGATAAATGGAAGAAAATACGGAAATACAGGAATCAAACATTGTAAAAGCTTATGGAATGAAGTGGATAGTAGTTTTTAGCATGTTTCTTTTTTTGAGCTGTACCTCTAAAGAACAAAAGGTGCCCTATTACTTTAGCCCAGACATAAGTCCTACGTGGGATTTGACAGGTTATACTGGAGAAAGACATACTATTGGTGCTTTTACGTTTCTAAACCAGAATGATGAAATCTATAATTCAGATAGCTTAGCAAATAGGATATATTTAGCAAATTTCTTCTTTACTAGCTGTCCTTCTATTTGTCCTACAATGACTCAGAATCTTACCAAAATTCAAGATAAGTATCTGGCAGAGAATATTAGGCTAGTTTCTTTTAGCGTAACCCCTAATATCGATAGTGTTGCACGATTAAAAGAATATCACGAAGCAAAAGGACTCAAGTCTAATTGGAACTTGCTTACAGGAAGTCAGTCAAAGATATATGCACTTTCAAGAAATTCATTCTTTGTGGAAGAGGAGATAGGTCTGAGTAAAGATTCTTCTGACTTTCTACATACGGAGCGATGTGTTTTGGTAGATAAGAAAGGGTATATCCGAGGAGTTTATAACGCCACGCTACCTCTGGATGTTAATCGCATGATAGAAGATATAGATATTCTTCTAGCCGAAGACTAGTTGGCACAACAAAGCACTTCGTACTTTCCACTCTGAACTACCTGACGTACTTCTTTAAAAAGCTTAGCCAGATGTGTTCTGTAGTTCAAATGAGTATTGGCGACTATATAGAAAGCACCATTTTGCTTTAGTGCATTTTTAGCTTCTTTAAATAATCGTAAAGAAATTTCTATTGTGTTTTCGTATTCAAAATGAAAAGGAGGATTGCATAGTATCAAGTCAAATTTTTGATCTCGTACTGCAGTCACCGTGTCTGACCAGTGATAATTAATGTTTTCCTTACCCAAGTTTAACTTTGCAGATGCTATTGCTAGAAAATTATCGTCTATTACTGATATTTGTGCAGTTGGTTCTTGTTTTTGAACGTATGCAGCAATTACACCATTACCACAAGCTAAGTCTAGTATCTGGGCACCTGCTGATACTGCAGGTAAATTTTCAAGTAAAATAATAGTAGCTTTATCGATTTTGTTGGAAGAAAAAACACCAGAATACTGTTTGAGGTTTAGGTCTAAGTCATTTTTGACTGAGTGAAAAAGGGGTGATTTTTCAGCGGGGTTTTTAGGTTTTTTTAGAATTAAAACACGAGCTTTTTTTACGGCAAGTGATTGCGATACATCCTCAAAATATTCTTTTGCAATTTCTAAGACACTAGCAGTGAAATTTCTTGTCATAAAACCGCATAGTATTGATGTGCCATCATTTGATATAGAATGGAATTGTTGAATTATTAGCTGAAACAATTCTAAAGACTTTGGAACCTTAAGTAGTACTAAATCAACGTTTTTGGTTTTAATATTCAAGGGATTTACATACTCAAAGTCTTTGGAATCCAAACCATTATTGTCCAAGTTTAGTTTGGTAGCCTTTAGCTGAGAATTATGATTAATAATGGAATGAGGTTTATGCTTATGAAGAGCAATTGCCAAAGCTCCAAATGTGTCATATCCTAATGCAATCGTTTTATCTTCTAACCCAATTTTTTGAGCTTCAAAAAGCAATAACTCGTCTGCTGCACTCCACGGTCGGAGAGAACGATTTGTAGTGTTGGGGTAGCGTTGGAGATTAATGGTTTTATTATTGTACTGCATCAGTTCAAATGTAGGTGTTCTTAACTGTTCAGTTGATTTGTGATAGTAAATAATATTATGCCTGCAACAGCTGATCATCTATGGGAACAAATTGTATCTAGAGCACATACTAAAACTTTTTCTACCTTTTTTTTGTTAATGAACAAGCTAGGATATTTCTTGTTACTCTTATCTCTATTATTTGCTTTTGGTAAAAACAAAAAACCTCAGACGACCAAGGATCTGACAAAGCACTAAGTGAAGGCGCCTGCGGATTCTGTTTATTTACACCCAGATGAAATAAGCTTTAAGAGAATAAAACAAGCTGAAGAAATGGGATTGGATTCTGTCGAGAAAAGAGATTTCCTTATTGGATTAGACTCTACATCCGAATTTTACATGTCCAGCACAGAGGTTACTAATGTAAATTGGAAAGAATTTCTGATGTATCTCAAGCAAGAAGGTAGAACATAATGCCAATCTATTAGATACAACTGCCTGGCGTAGTTATTTATCATATAAAGAACCTTATGTTAATTATTACTACCAACATAATGCGTATTCAGAGTACCCTGCTGTTGGGATGACCTTGAAACAAGCTACATCGTATGCCAATTGGCTAACAGAGATATTTGCCTTAAGAGATCAAGACGCGAAAGTGACTTTTAGTGTTCCTACTAAAAAGCAGTGGATACGAGCGGCAAGAGGGGAAAGCTCGCATACATACGCATGGAAGGGTATTTACCTTAGGAATTCTAAAGGAGTTTATTTATCAAATTTTAAAGGATTATCCGCAGAAGATATCCATTTCAATGAAATCACTAAAAAATACGAAATTTACGATACAAGCTCTGACCTGCATGATGTTGCTACCATTACCTCTCCTGCAAAATCATACTATCCAAATGAATTTGGTATTTATAATATGTGTGGAAACGTGGCTGAACTAGTCTCTGACGATACAGTAGCAATGGGAGGCTCTTGGAATGATCCTGGTTACGATGTGCGTGTAGAAAGTGAGCAGCCTGCAACAGAGCCTAAGAGTACTATTGGGTTTAGGGTGGTGGTAGTGATTGAGGAACTATAATTTTGCGTAGCAAAATTCTACAACAGCGACAAACAGAATCCGCTCTACTAGAGGGGAGATTTTAACTGGATTTCTAATTTAGCATCAAAATCGGTGTGAGTTTAATAGCGGCAAACAGATAACCTAACTTCCAAGCAACCTTCCAATTACCTTCCCAATAGCATCAGCATCAATGCCAAACTTAGCTCTAAGTTCATTGATTTCTCCGTGTTCTACAAATACATCAGGCAAGCCAAGTGAGGTGATAGTGCCTTTGTAATGAGAGTTCAGAGCAAGCCCTTTTACCTGCTGACCAAAACCACCCATTAAACAAGACTCTTCAACAGTAATTATCTTATCAAATCTTCGGAAAACTTCACCCAACATATTCAAATTCAACGGCTTCATGCATCTAGCATCAATATGGGTGACTTTATCTTCTAAACTATTCTGGGTAATAGCATTCTGAACTTCTGTACCAATTTGACCAATAGAAATAACCGCAATATTCTGCCCTGTAGTCAGCATTCTACTGCTTGGAATGGTCAAGGACTTTATCTCGTTCTTATAATCTATGTGATTTCCTCTACCGCGTGGGTAGCGTATCACTATTGGCCCATCCACATAGTCTACAGCCCAGTACATCATATTGCGTAGCTCTTGCTCATCCATTGGACTAAGAATAGTAAGATTGGGAATGGCATTCAAGAAAGATAAATCAAATGTGCCGTGATGAGTAGGGCCATCTGCACCTACTAGACCCGCCCTATCCAAACAGAAGATAACAGGGATGTTTTGTAGTGCAACGTCATGTATAATTTGGTCATAGGCACGTTGAGCAAAGGTCGAGTAGATATTGCAAAAAGGTCTTTTACCTTCTAACGCTAATCCTGCTGCAAAGGTGACTGCGTGTTGCTCCGCTATTCCTACGTCGAAAACTCTGTGCGGCATAGCCTCCATCATGATCTTCATAGAGCTACCACTCGGCATAGCAGGAGTGATTCCTACTACTCGCTCGTCTTTCTCCGCAAGTTCTAATAATGTATGTCCAAACACTTCTTGAAACTTGACAGGTTTCACATCCATCGTTTCAGATTTTAGCGGATCTATTTTTACGTAACTAACACTGTGCCAATCAGTTTGTGCTTTTTCAGCAGGTTCGTAGCCTTTACCTTTTAGAGTTTTGATATGGATAACCTTTGGTCCATTCTCGAGTTTTTGTTTCTCGAAAATATTAACTAATTCTAAAATGTCATTACCATCTACAGGACCGTAGTAGGGTAATCCTAAATTCTCGAAGAGGTTAGGATTTATACCGTCTATTTCTGCTAAGTGATTATTAATGGCTCCCAAGTTTGGGTCTATTCCCATTTGATTATCGTTAACTATTACGAGTACGTTTGCCTTGCTTACACCCAGGTTATTTAAAGCTTCAAATGCCATTCCTCCGGTCAGTGAACCGTCACCTATAACTGCAATGTGTTTATTTTCTTTATTGTTGAGAAGAGCTCCTTCTGCCATACCCATAACAGCCGATATTGAGGTAGACGAATGCCCCGTGCCGAAATGATCGAAATCGCTTTCGTCCATCTTAGGAAAACCGCTTAGCCCATCTAGTTTACGGATGGTGTCAAACTCGGATTTTCGTCCAGTAAGCAACTTGTGTATATACGATTGATGACCTACGTCCCACACAAGTTTATCTGAGGATAATTCATACACATAATGCAAGGCTACTGTGAGTTCTACTACACCGAGATTTGCACTAAAATGTCCTCCGTTTTTTAAGATTTTAGCTATAAAAAATTCACGAATCTCTGCACAGAGTTGAGGCAGTTGGTCTTTACTCAGTTTTTTGAGGTCAGATGGATGTGATATTGAATCCAATAAATTCAGGTTACAAAGATGCTTTTTATAGCGTAATACTACGCCACGTTTACCCCAAAAAGATATCCTATAAGAGCGGTAAGTCCCATAGCCAGCGTACCCCAGAAAGTAATTCGAAGGACTGCTCTCCATACATTAGAACCTCCAGTTTTGGCCGCTACTGAACCAAGTAATATGAGAAATGCGATGGCAAAACCATACTGTAAGTATATCATGTTATTTAACATTCCAAGGTAGGCAACAACAACAGGTAATGACCCACCAAAAATAAATGCTGCACCGGAGGCTATAGCTGCTTGAAAGGGATTTGCTTGTGTGATTTCATTGATACCAAGTTCATCTCTTGCATGTGCCTCAAGAGCGTTATGTTCGGTAAGTTCTCTTGCAACATCACTTGCCAATTTTTCTGATAGTCCTCTTTTGACATATATTTTAGCCAGTTCTTTTTCTTCTTGTTCGGGAAAATCAATTAGCTCTTGCTCTTCTCTTTTGAGATCTGCAGTTTCTAAATCACTTTGAGAACTTACAGAAACATATTCCCCTGCAGCCATAGAAAGAGCTCCTGCGACTAAGCCTGCTACACCAGCGAGTATAATTGGTTCTCGTGAAGTGCTTGCCGCAGCTACACCTATAATGATACTGGCAGTAGAGAGTATGCCGTCGTTTGCTCCTAGTACTGCTGCTCGAAGCCAGTTGCTTCTGTTAACATAATGATTTTCAGGATTTGGTCCCATAAGTTCAAAGGTAAAGTAGAAGTACGTTCTGTTTCAAGTCTAAATAAGAGAAACTAAAGTAAAATCGCTAAGGCACTAAGTTTTTATGTCAAGACAAAAAGCTAGGCAAGAATAAAAAGGCGAGAGCGGCATTTTCCATTGAATATCACGGCTAAATAGCTTTATTCTATTTTTCTCAACAATCCACCCTTTCATATATGCTACTTAACTGTACCGTTTACCTTTGCCTTGCATATTATCACACTAGCATGAATCAAAGAATTTTCGTAGAAAAGAAGTCTGAGTTTGATGTTGCTTCGCAAAAAGTACTTGCTGAGCTTCAGGAGTTTACGCCGCTTACTAATCTAAAGCAGTATGTGGTGTACGATGTTTTTGATGCCGAAGAGTCGTCTTGGGACAAACTAATCAAAGTGCTTTTAGACTCTGTTGCAGACATTTCTTATACCCAAAATCCTGCAGATTCTAAACTTTCTAGCTTTGCTACAGAGTACTTGCCAGGGCAATATGACCAACGTGCAGACTCTGCTGAGCAAGCAATTCAATTAGTTACGGGAACAAAGCCTATGATTCGTACCGGGAAACTTTTTGTGTTCGATAAGGTGAATGATAGTTCACTCGCTGAGATTAAGAATTATGTAATTAATTCGGTAGATTCTCAAGAGAAAAACCTGGATGTTTTAGTCAAACCAAACATTCCACAACCGGAGAATGTGCCTACAATAGATGGATTTATAGACTTAGACGAAGGCGGACTAGCTGCATTGCACAAGGAATGGAGTTTCTCTTTTGACCTAGCAGATCTCAAATTCACACAAGATTATTTTAAAACAGAAAATAGAAACCCCACAGAAACAGAACTCAAGGTGCTAGATACCTATTGGAGTGATCACTGTAGACATACTACCTTCTTCACAGAATTAAAAGACATCACTTTTGAAGGGGACTTAGCTAATAAAATAGAAGAGATATTTAATAGATATCTAGCACTTCGTAAGGAATTGGGTAGAGAGCACAAGCCTATTTCGTTGATGGATATAGGAACTATCGCTGCTAAATATCTTCGTGCCAACGGAAAGCTAGACGACCTAGTAATAACCGATGAGATAAATGCGTGTACCATAGAAATAGAGGTAGACGTAGAAGGCGATAAACAAGCGTGGTACTTGCTCTTCAAGAACGAAACGCACAATCACCCTACTGAAATAGAGCCATTTGGTGGTGCATCTACGTGTGTAGGTGGTGCTATCAGAGACCCATTAAGCGGTAGAGCATTCGTATACCAAGCTATGCGTGTGACAGGTAGTGCAGATCCACGTGAGCCAATAGCAGATACTCTAGAAGGTAAACTTCCACAGAAAAAAATTACTAAAACAGCTGCCAAAGGATACTCTTCTTACGGTAACCAAATAGGACTGGCGACATCGCATATAGCAGAAGTATACGACCAAGGTTATAAAGCCAAACGAATGGAAGTAGGTTACGTAGCAGGTGCGGTGCCAAAGGATTGGGTACGAAGAGAAGCCCCAGCAACAAGCGACCGTGTGATTATGGTAGGTGGCAAAACTGGCCGCGACGGTGTAGGTGGAGCATCTGGAAGTAGTAAAGTACAAGACGAGACGTCTATCAATACCTTAAGTGCAGAAGTGCAAAAAGGAGATGCGGTAGAAGAGAGAAAAATACAACGCCTTTTCCGCAAGCCAGAAGTTACTAGACTGATAAAGAAATGTAATGATTTTGGTGCAGGAGGAGTATCTGTAGCCATAGGCGAGATAGCTGATAGTCTAAACATTAATCTAGACAAACTGCCTACGAAGTATGCAGGACTTAATGGAACTGAACTTGCTATATCTGAGTCACAAGAGCGAATGGCAGTAGTGGTAGAAGCCAAGGATGTAGCTGCTTTCATAGCACACGCTTCGCAAGAGAATCTACTTGCAATAGAAGTAGCCGAGGTTACCGATAGCGGCAGAATGCAAATCTTCTGGAGAGGAGAGATGATAGTGGATTTGGATAGAGTATTCTTAGATACTGCTGGTATGCAAAAGACGATCACTGCTAAAGTCGTAAGCGAGTCTAATGCTAAGACCCAAGCATTGACGCCACTTACCGCTGACCAATTCAAAAAAGAACTTTCGCAGCTGAATGTAGCTTCGCAAAAAGGATTGATTGAAAACTTTGACTCGCACGTAGGACGAACCACAGTGCTCATGCCACTGGGCGGGAAATACCTCAAAACTCCCGCACTAGCGAGTGTGAATACGATACCAGTTCTCAATAAATCTACCGATACTGTGGCTATATCTAGTTGGGGGTTCTCTACTACTATGGCCAATGAAAATCCATTTCTGATGGGTGTATACTCGGTAGTAGAATCATTGGCTAATCTAGTAGCAAGTGGTGGAAACCATAAAAACGCTAGACTTAGTTTTCAAGAGTACTTCGAAAGACTTGGAGCAGATGCAGAGAAATGGGGCAAGCCACTACAGGCACTTCTAGGAGCATTAGAAGCTCAGTTAGAGTTTGAAACTGCTGCTATAGGTGGTAAAGATTCTATGAGTGGTACGTTCGAAAACATCAGCGTACCACCTACGTTGATCTCATTTGCGTGTGCAGTGGGAGAATTAAAAAATATCATTTCGCCAGAAATAAAGAAAACAGGAAACTATCTCTACTTGGCTAAGCATCAACCGCTAGCTAGTGGTATACCAAACTATGACCAACTGAATAAAGTGTTTAAAGATGTACACGAGTATATCAGCAATGGAACGATCGTATCGGCACAAACTATAAAAGAAGGTGGCCTTGCTGCAGCGGTATTTAAGATGATGGTAGGTAACGGAATAGGAGCCAATATCAATTACGGTCTAGACTGTTTCGCTTCGCAAATAGGTAGTCTGATTTTAGAATCTACTACGGAGCTAGATGGATATGAATTGCTAGGTAAAACAGAAGGCGATTCGCTTACTTTAAATGGAGAGGAGTTCAACACTGCAGAATTACTAGCAGCGTGGGAAGGAACGTTGGAACCAATATTCCCGAGTAAAGTTGTTCGTGGGGACAAGAAGAAAGACGCAGTAAAAGGATTGGCGTCAGCCGATACCTCACTAAAAAATAAACACTCTCAACTAAAAACTGTTAGAGTGTTTATCCCAATATTCCCAGGAACCAACTGTGAGTATGAGACGGAGCATGTATTCGTAGATGCGGGAGCAGATGTACATACCGCATTATTCAGAAACTACAGCGAAGAAGCGATAGCGGAATCTATTTCTGCTTTTGTAACGGAGCTAAACGCTGCCAATATATTAATGATACCAGGCGGATTCTCTGCAGGAGATGAGCCAGATGGTTCTGCCAAATACATCGTATCTGTATTGAAAAATACAGAAGTAAAAGAAGCCGTTCACGGCCTTATTGCTAGAGGTGGATTGGTATTGGGCATCTGTAATGGTTTCCAAGCTCTAGTGAAGTCAGGATTGCTTCCTTACGGAGAAATCAGAGACTTAGACGAGACTTCTGCTACTATGACCTTCAATAGCATCGGTAGACACATTAGCCAAACGGCACACGTAGAAGTAATGTCTGATAAGAGCCCTTGGTTACAAGGTATGAAAGGCAAGCAGTACATCGTACCATTCTCTCACGGAGAAGGAAGATTCTATGCTTCAGATGCCATGGTAAAAGACCTAGCAGCCAATGAACAGATAGCGACCCAATATATCGACTTTGATGGAAACGTGGCATTAGATATGCCGTACAACCCAAATGGATCTGTACACGGCATAGAAGGCATCACAGACGCTACAGGGCAGATCTACGGCAGAATGGGTCACCCAGAGCGTTTCCGCAACGGCCTAATGAAGAATATACCTGAAATGGAGTTTATGGATATCTTTAAGAATGGTGTGGAGTGGTTTGAGTAAATTTATTACTCGTATCAATAATGTTTTATGCTTTACGTAGGATTGTAAAAAGAATACTTCAGTCTATATTAGACCTAAGACATAATGGACCAACTAAGTTTGGAATTTGGTGCTGGTTTATTTGGTTACCCGTTTGGATTTTAAACAAATTGTTTAAGCTAGGATTAAAGTAAAATATTCAAAACAATTGATTACACCTCTTAGGTTAACCTGTAATTATATCCTTCTCCATTACAAAGTGGTCAATTCCCACTTCTTGGAAAACATCAGAAGTAATCTTATAACCTAGCTTTTCATAAAAGCCTACTGCATAGTGACGGGAGTGAAGTAGGATAGAAGTCATGCCGTTTTTAGCTGCGTATTCTTCTAAAGCACTACCTAGTGCTATTCCGTAACCTTCACCACGCACTTCTTCGGCAGTTGCCATTTGTCTGAGTTTACCAACTCCGGGTTTGTAATCTGGTACTAGCACAACTATTCCTACAACACTATCCTTCTTGAGTGCCACAAAATGCACATCAGACTCTTTATCATTAAAAGCAGGGTCATCAGCTGGCAATCCCAAAGGTTTTCGCAGAACTTCTGCTCTTAGCTCTCGAGCTTGGAGGTGTTTATCAGATAACAATTTACAGATTTTGACTTTCATTTTTTTTTTTACCTTATCGAGTAACCCAAACCTCTAGCTAATAACTACTCACTAACAACTATCAACTAGAACAGCCCTTTTTTGCCTTGAGCGTCTACAACTGCAAGGTTTATCATGTTTACAATTTCACGTACAGAGCTGCCAAGTTGTAGTACGTGTACAGATTTTCTGAATCCTAAAAGAATCGGGCCTATCGCTTCGGAAATTCCAAGACTCTGAACCATCTTGTAAGCAATGTTTCCTGAACTCAATGCTGGGAATATAAATACGTTTGCATTCTCATCTCCAAGTTTGCAAAATGGAAATAGTTCTTGTCTCAGCTCTGCATCTAAGGCAGTGTTCGCTTGCATTTCACCATCTACTAGAATCTCTGGATTTTCGGTGTGAAGGCGTTTTAGTGCATTTTGAATATTGCTAATTGTCGAGCCTTTGGCTGATCCGAAATTGCTATAGCTCAGCATCGCTATGCGTGGTTTTACATGAAGCTTGCTCACCATCTTATGTGTAAGTTTTACTATGTCCACTAAGTCATCAGATGTTGGGTCTATATTTACCGTAGTATCTGCAAAGAATAGTGGTCCTTGTTTACTCATGATAATATACATGCCAGCTACTTTGTTAGTCCCTTCTTCTTTTCCGATAATTTCTAGTGCAGGTCTGACTGTGTCAGGATAATTGCTATTTTGCCCACTTATGAATGCATCTGCTTCACCTAGTTCTACCATCATTGTTCCGAAATAAGTACGCTGACGCATCTTTCGTTTTGCATCGTGCAGCGTAAGGCCCTTTCTGGCTCTTTTTTCGAAATATAATCTACCGTATTCGGCACTTATTTCTGGTGAGCGACTTGGGTCTATAATTGTACAATCAAGCAAGTTCAATCCCAATTCTTTGATTTTTGATGTTATATGATCCTTGAACCCTAATAGAATAGGAATGCATGTTCCTTCTTCGCGTGCTAAATGAGCTGCTTTCAATATTTTTGGATTATCTGCCTCACCGAACACTACACGTTGAGGATTTTGTTTTGCACGCAGCGAGATACTTCTAAGGAATCTATTATCTAGGCCCATTCGCTTACGCAATTCTGTTTTATAGCCATCCCAGTCCGTAATGTCTTGCTGTGCAACGCTACTTTTCATAGCTGCTTTTGCTACTGCCGGAGAAATAGCGGTTATCAATCTTGGGTCTAGTGGTTTTGGAATAATGTAGTTTCTGCCAAAACTCATATCTGGTTGATTGTAAGCCAATAATACGCCATCAGGCACGGGTTCTTTGGCCAACTCCGCTAGAGCTTTTACAGCTGCTAGCTTCATTTCTTCATTTATTGCTGTAGCTCTCACATCTAATGCTCCACGAAATATAAATGGGAAGCCAAGTACATTGTTTACTTGATTCGGATGATCAGAACGACCTGTAGCCATTATGATATCGTCACGTGAGGCAATTGCCTCCTCGTATGGTATTTCAGGATCTGGGTTAGCCAATGCAAATACAATTGGATTTTTAGCCATTGATTTCACCATTTCTTGCGTTACGACATTGCCAACAGACAGTCCTAAGAATACATCAGCACCCACCATTGCTTCAGCTAGGGTATTGTATTTTTTTGGTGTTTTGAATTCTTCTTTCCATTGGTCAAGATCATCTCGGTCGTCACTTACTTGACCTTCTCTGTCAAACATATATATGTTTTCCTTCTTGATACCGCAAGCTATCCAGAGCTTCACACAGGAAATTCCAGCCGCCCCAGCACCATTCACCGCCACTCGCACCTTACTTGCTTTTTTCCCAGCAACCTCAAGAGCATTGAGGAGTCCAGCTGTGCTTATAATTGCCGTTCCGTGCTGGTCGTCGTGCATTAGCGGGATATTCATTTCCTTTTTGAGAGTTTCTTCTATCAAGAAACTTTCAGGTGCTTTTATATCTTCCAAATTTATTCCACCGAAAGTTGGCTCAAGAGCCTTGACTACTTCAATGAATTTCTGTGTGTCAGACGCATCTACTTCTATGTCAAACACATCAATATCTGCGAAAATTTTGAAGAGAACACCCTTACCTTCCATTACAGGCTTAGAGGCTAAAGGCCCTAAGTTCCCTAGACCCAAAACAGCACTTCCGTTACTTATTACTGCGACTAAATTTCCTTTGGCAGTGTACTTGTAAGCATCCTGTGGATTTTTAAAAATTTCTTCACAAGGCTCGGCTACGCCGGGTGAATAAGCAAGGCTAAGATCCCTCTTGGTTTGTGTGGGCTTAGTTGGAATTACTTCTATTTTTCCGGGTCTACCTTTTGAGTGGTAATCCAGAGCATTGTCAAATTGACTGTCCATATATTTCGGTTTTTAGTTGCTACTAGAGCAAGTGAGCAAAGGTATTTTTTGTATTGTAAAGGCAAAAGGAATAATTCGGATTCGAAGAGTCAAGTGTTTTCTCCTAATGTTACTGAGTCACGAAGTTTTGGGATCAATACTAAGTATAAGATGTGATTTTTTTCAAGCAGCGAAACTGTGCATCAGTGTTTTAATTATTTTCTTTCAAAAGAAATTCGTCAAGCTCCCAGCATCTCCGAGCTTATATCCTCTATCTGTGAGTATAGCTTTACCACATTCTAAATTTAGGTCGTGTTCAAAGAATAATGTGTAATCCTTAGCCACTGCTTCTTTCAGAAATGTTGCTCGTTCTCTCATGGTATCCAAGGGTCTAATGTCGTAACCCATGACGTAGTTAGGTCTAATATGGCCGGCACTTGGTATCATATCTGCCATAAAAACCAAGGTTTTATCTCCAACAGAAATCTTGGGACAAAACATAGATTCGGTATGACCTTGTGCAAGTATGCCAGATATATTTTTAGTTATTTTTAAGTCTTCACCTATAAACTTAAGCTGTCCCATTTCTTGGATTGGGAGCATGTTTTCGGTTAAGAATGAAGCTTTCTCTCTTGGGTTCGGGCTTATTGCGTGGTCCCAATGCGTTGGGTGTACCCAATAGTTGGCATTAGGAAAGGTCAGCTCGTAGCCGTCTTTCATACTATTCCATTTTACGGCCCCACCGCAGTGGTCAAAATGTAAGTGTGTGAGAACCACGTCTGTGATATCATTGAAGTCAACACCTGCATCATTCAGTGATTTTTGCAATGAGTGAATGCCATTGAGGTAGTAGTATCCAAAGAATTTTTCACTTTGTTTTTCACCCATTCCTGTGTCTATGAGTATGAGTCTATTGCCATCTTCTACTAATAAACAACGCATTGCCCAATTACACATATTGTTCTCGTCTGCGGGATTTATTCGCTGCCATATACTCTTGGGAACTGTGCCAAACATCGCACCTCCGTCTAACATAAAATTACCTGTATGTATGGTTTCTATTCTCATCGTATTACAATGTATGTTTGATAAATTTGGTGCGTTTGGAGACGCCACCAGCTTGTACTACTAATGTATACACTCCGGTTTCTAGGTCGGTGAAATAGATTGAAGTGGGTGGCTGTGGGTAGGAAGTAATATTATTCAATAGCCTTGAAAAGACTAAATTGCCAAAAACGTTAAAAATCTGCAAAGTGGCAGTGCTCTCTTGTTGTTCGGCAAACTGCATATGAAAATCTAACTTAGTAAGCACAGGATTAGGAGAAATAGAGTAGTAGTATATTTCGCTTCTACATACTCCATTTTCGTACTGAGATGGATAGTTGACTCCACCTATGTGAGTCATTTCACAACCGTTTCTATACGTCACATTATTGCAACCGCAGGTAGGGTCGAAGTTTGGGTCATTGCATTGATAATACGGGTTTATCCTGTTGCTGTCAATACATATGTTTCCTATCTGTGCTTTTGCAAAAAGAGGAATTGTTATCATTAGAAATAAGATAGTTCGTATCATTAAATGAAGCTTCAAAAGTAATGTCTATAAAATGAAAACTTCGTCAGCGTCATTCAATGTTTTGCTCCAGTGAGATTAAAGGATTAATTTTAATAGAAGCACGAGTGCCTACTTAAGAAAACAATATGTTGTTTTGACGAAGAATGAAGTTGGGAAATAAACAATATCCAAGTACTATTCAGAATGAAGTAGAAAAGGCATTGTCTTTTTATCCTGAATTGGCGAATACATCCATACATTTTAGATGGGGAGTGTTTACGCAACAATCCTTTATGCTTGTACAACCAAAAATACCGACACTTTTACGCAAGAAGGAAGAGCCTATCAGATTATAATGCGAAAGAAGTTTTTCTTAAAAAATAGGCATTTCGCAAATGGAAGAATACCTAGTGATGTGATGATAGGCTGGTTAGGTCACGAACTTGGTCACGTATTAGACTATAAAGAACGAAGTTATTGGAATTTGATGTGGTTTGGAATTCTATATTATTTCAGCAAGTCCTTTTTTATCAAGGCAGAAATAACCGCCGATAAAAATGCAGCCGAACTTTGTTTGATAAGAGAATTAGTAGTAAGTAAAGACTTTGGGCGAGACCCAAAGTACTTTCCTATGAGCTACGCAAATAAGCTAAACGGTTTATATCCTCGTGTAGCAGAGGTGAAAGAATGGGCTAGGTAATATCTAATACTTAACCGGCTTCACTTTGCGATAATCAAAGTTCCAGCTGATGCCAGCCATTGCCCAACGTCGTGGCATTCGTGCTCCAAGTATTTCTTGGTAGTTTGCATCGAGCAAGTTTCTTACGTTTACAAATACACTTACAGGTATTTCTTTGGCAGCATAACTTAATTTGGTATTGAGAATACCATATTGGTTTTTTACCGCACCACCTATTGCTGGTATCTCATCTGCATTTCTGGTGATAAAGGTGCCCCCAATATTCCAAGTAAAACGTTTAAAGTTAATGGTAGCTCTTCCGTTAATGTTGTTTATCGGGTGATTGGCAATGTACTTAGAAATCACACTATCAGGCGTATTGGTTTGTATGTAAGTATAGTTTAGCAACCAATCTATGCTCATATTGGGTAACTCCATTTTGTAGCTCAATCCAAACTCATTGCCAAAGGTGAAAGACTCTTTTATGTTTTTAGCATAGAAGTAGTTGGTGCTGTCTTGCAAGTTTATGAGGTTGTTAATCTCGGTAGAGTTAGTGAGAGTATAGTCAATCAAGTTGCTAGATGAGCGAGCAAATAGAGTGTTAGTCACTTTTAAGTTTTTTGAGATGTATGCATCTAGACCTATGTCAAACGTATATGCAGATTCTGCCTCTAAGTCTGGATTACCTATACTGAAACCTCCAGGTGTATTTTTACGGAGATAGAAATTATACTGCTCTGTAAAGTCCGCTTGGCGAATACTTCTACCGGCAGAAGCTCGATATACTATGTTTTTGTGCGGTAGTGATACATTCACCTGTGGGACCAGTTGAGCTCCTATTTTATTAGAGTATTCTAGACGTAATCCAGCATTTACATTTAGCTTATTAAACTTATGATGAGCAAGAAAAAAAGCAGCGTTGTTAAGCAATGAATGGTCTCCTCTGTCATTACTTTCTATGGAATTGTAGTCTGTTTGTAAACCAAAAGACAAACGTGTATCAAGATAAGTAGTATTATGGCTAATTGTGGCATTTAGCCTCTCTGTGATGTGTGAGTTTCTGGAGAAAAGTGGGTTGAAAATAAAACTATCCTGATTGTGTCTGTATCCTATGTTTAAAGCAGTTTGACCTCCGTTATTGTCATATTCTACTGCTGCTTGTGTCCAGTATGAGTTTACTTTTTCTGTAGCTTCATCATATGGATTGGCTGAGTAAAAGTACTTAGCTGCAAAGTCTCTACTATCTGCACCTCCACGAGCATATACTTTCCAGTGTTTGTTATTACGGTAGGTTATTGCGGTGGTATATGTTTTTAGGTTAAAAAAGTTGTTGTACAAACTATCTCCTAATCCTGCGTTTGTGTAGCTTGGGTTTACCAATTGCTCACCGCTGCTTTGGCTCGATTTCATAGCTGCTGAAAAACCAAATCGTTGGCCTTGTGATCGAAATCCTGCATCTGTCATTGTCAGCTTATTATCTCCGTAAGCTATATTACCGTTAAATTCACTTCTTTCATCTTCCAATAGACCTTCATAGGTTTTTGTTTTGATATGTATGATACCGCCTACTGCATCTGCACCATAACTCGCAGATGCTGATCCTCGCACTATCTCTATGTGATGTATCTCACTAAGTGGGATAGGAATGTTACTATTGAAATGACTGGTAAGCCCATCGTTGATACGCTGATTATCAACCATAACAAGCACTTGAGAGAAAGTGCTGCCTCTCATTCCTATGTCAGACTGTACTCCGAAACCACCACGGCTATTTAGGTTTATACCGCCTAGGTATTGTAGTAGTTCATCTACAGAAGTAACAGGCAGATCTTTGATTTCTTTTGCTGTTAGAGTCGTAATGTGTTTACCCGATTCGTATTTTTTTATGTTAAGGCGAGTAGCCGAAACCATCACAGAGTCTAGGTTGGTTTGAGCAAAAAGAGATAGGGTGAACAATGCTGAGCAAAGGGTTAAAATCTTACGCATAGAGTTGTTTTTAATATTGCTACAACGGTAATATCTTTAAAGGAAATGTCAAAATTTGAAAAGGATGTTAGTGCCCCCCGCAAAAAAATCTTAATCTATCACATCAAAACCGCAATACGGTCTCAATACTTCAGGAACAATGATTCCCTCTGGAGTTTGGAAGTTTTCTAAGATACTTGCCATGATACGTGGTAGAGCCAAAGCACTACCATTCAGTGTATGAGCGTATTCATTCTTACCATTGCTATTTTTGAAACGAAGCTTCAATCTATTGGCCTGGAAAGTTTCAAAGTTAGAAACAGAACTTACCTCTAGCCACATTTTTTGTGCAGTACTCCATACTTCCATATCATACGTCATAGCACTGGCAAATCCAGTATCTCCCCCGCAAAGCAGCAATACTCTATACTGTAGTCCAAGGTCCTTCAGAAGGCTCTGTACGTAGCTGCTCATATCTTCTAGTAGCTCATAAGAGTTGCTAGGATGAGAAAGCTGTACAATCTCTACTTTATCAAATTGGTGTAGTCTGTTCAGACCACGCACATCTTTACCGTAGCTACCTGCTTCTCTTCTAAAACATGGAGAGTGACCACAGTTCTTTATTGGGAAGTCATCTTCTTTAACGATCACATCTCTGTATATGTTCGTAATTGGAACTTCTCCTGTAGGGATAGCATATAGATTGTCTACTTCCATATGGTACATCTGACCTTCTTTGTCTGGCAATTGCCCTGTGCCTATTCCACTTGCTTCGTTTACAAGTATCGGTGGTTGTATTTCTTCGAAACCAGCATCTCTGCCTTTGTCTAGGAACCAGTTGATGAGAGCACGTTGTAGACGAGCACCTTTACCTCGGTATACAGGGAATCCTGCTCCGGTGATTTTCACACCCAATTCGAAGTCTATCAGGTTATATTTTTCACATAGCTCCCAGTGTGGAAGGTTTTGAGTCAAGTTTGGTTTCTCTCCGTGTTCCAAAACGATTTTATTATCCGCTTCACTTTTTCCAGCAGGTACAGCAGCTCCTGGGGCATTTGGTATTTGGTACAGAACTTCTAGCAAGGCTGCTTCAGCTGCTTTCAGCTGCTCGCCGAGTGTATTGCTGTTTTCTTTGAGTTCGCCCGTTTTTGCTTTCATAGCGTTAGCTTCCTCTATTTTTTTCTGAGCAAAAAGTTGTCCGATGGCTTTAGATATTGAGTTGCTCTCTGCAAGTACATTATCCAATTCTACTTGCGTAGCTTTTCGTTTGTCATCTAGCGTGAGAGCATCATTCACTAAATCAGTAAAATCCTTACCTCTTTTGGCTAATCGTGCGATGATGCCTTCTTTGTCTGCTCGTATATCGTTAATCAGTAACATGGTCTATGAAAGAACTGCAAAGGTTGTCTTTTTTGTGAAAATGGAAAGAACCTATTTATCTAAAATATAGGCTTCCAACTCAGTGATTCGTTCGTCGATTAAGAAACGATCAACTACACTTTGTTTAGCGGCAATTCCCATTTCAGTTCGAAGGATATCGTCTTCTATCAATTGAGCAGTTTTGGTGATAAAGGCATCTATATTCAGATGCTCCGCAAGTAAGCCAGTTTTTCCATCTGAGATGATCTCCGGATTACTCGTGATGTCAAAAGCTACTACAGGCTTGCCTTTTGCCATAGCCTCTACGATTACAAATCCAAAACCCTCCCAGCTACTAGCCAATAAGAAAACATCAATGCTTCGCATAAATGCTTCCATATCTGCCACAAATCCGAGCAGAATAACTTCTTTTTCTAAGTTGTACTCTTGAATGAGAGCTTTTAGTTCTGCTTCAAGTTCTCCAGTTCCTGCGATGAATAGAGTGAATGATTGATTTTGAGCTTTTAGAATTTTAGCAACCTCTATTAGATGTTTTTGTCCTTTTTGTTCGGTAAGTCTACCTGCATTTCCTAGAATTAACCCATTCTCTTTAGCTCGCTCTATTACTTGAGGAAGGGGTGGTCCATCTGCTTCTAGCAGTTTCTCATCTATTCCGTGGTAGACAACACCTATTTTATCGGAAGGAATGTGCTTGTCTAGATGTAGCAGCATCGTTCGTTTAGTCTCTTTGCTATTGGCAATTAGGTGGGTGCAGGCGGTATTCATACAGTAGCGATTTACGATACTGTTTTTGATAGGTATAGCCAGTCCTCTGAGGTAGACTATCTTTTGACAACCAGCCCAATGTGCAGCAATACTTGCGGTTTTAAGGTCTTGTGATGTGGTAAAAATCACCGTATCTATTTCTTCTTTTTGGAAATGGGATTTAATTCGAAGTAGTTTAAAGACATTGAGAAAAGAAGTGCTGCCCACTTGAACTGCAAAGGTTTTAAATCCTTCTGCTTGAGCTCTAGTCCATAACTCGCTATCTTGATGAGCCGCAATAGTTACGTCGTAGCCTTTGTTACGAAATGCTTTTGAATTTTCTAAGTGGAGTTTCTCACCACCTCCCCAAAAATTGGAGCTATTGAAGAAGCAGATTTTTTTCATTTATTGTTCAGTTTTCGGTACAATTTTCTCTGTGAGAAAACCACTCAAACTGACAACGTCTTCGCGAAAACTTTTTCTGGATTTATCGTGTGTGGTC
>JAOLBX010000001.1 GCA_028339355.1 Bacteroidia bacterium | reverse complement strand
ACAGCTTGATTTACATTAAATATTATTTTCGGAGAAGAGACGAATTGAGGTGAGCTTACATTCTCCTTCCATGGGTTGATATATACATAGTTATACAAATCATCTTCCTCCGTGCTTAAGGTGGTGATGTCTGAATTTCTTTCCGATATAGCTATGAAAATAATAAATCCACAACCTTGATAGCTATTATAATTTGAAAAATCTACAATTCCTGAATAGTGGTGAGCTTCTATTCCAAAGGGAAATACAGAGTTAGTTCCACATTTTGAATAGTCTTTATTGCATAGTGGAGTTATATCTTCGAAGCCTACTTTACTAAGACTAATACTTCCGATATTCTTATTACCACAGGCATTTGTTGTTGTTCGAATATATGCTTCAGCTAAATCATTTCTGCTAGTAGTAGATGTTCCACCTCCTTGAGTTCCGAGTTTAGCTTCACCGCAATCTCTGTAAAGTGTCACATTGATTTTATACTTATTTTGAGATACATAAGTATATGTGATTTCACCACCAATTAGATGACTTGCGTTAGTGGCCAAAAAACATAATATAAATGATATGATCAGTGATATACGCATAAACGGGTGTTCTTCAAATATAAGCAATAAAAAAGGAAACCGAAGTTTCCTTTTTTATTCAATTTTATGTTATTAATTAGGTTTACCTAATTAAAGTAACGGTCCCTGTATAGGTATACACTTCATCATTAAGAGCAGTTACCTTCAGAGCATAGGCATACACATCTTGTTGAGCAGGTAGACCTTTGTATGTACCATCCCATTGTTCTTCTTTTTTGATACTTTCAAACATTATCTCACCCCATCGATTAAAGATGATGAGTTCCATATGTTTTTCTCCGCTAATGATTGCGTGGAAGCCTTCATTTTTTTCTGGGCCTGCACCGTCTGGCACAAAAGCATTTGGGACATAAACGATAAGGTCAGGACCTATCATTACAGGATAAGAGAAAGTGTCTGTACATCCAAAGTTTGTTGTAACTCTAAGGAGTACAGAATAAGTCCCTGTATCAGGAGGATAGACGTATGGAGGATTTTCTAGTGTAGAGGTATCTATAATAGAACTCAAGTCACCAAAATCCCATTCATTTGAGACAATCCTACTACCCAATATGTTATCTACAACGCTTTCGTTATTGAAGAAAAAGCGAGGTAAAGCCGCAGTAGTGAAGTTGTTCGGATTAGGAACAAAACTAGCAACAGGGATAGGGTAAACGTCTACCGTAGAGTTGATTGTGGTATCGCATCCCTTGTCTGAGGTTACCACTACAGATATGGTAGATTGTCCGTCTTGGTTATAGGTAGCAGAAGCTGCACTAGCAGTAGATGTGGATCCTTCACCTAGCTCCCAATCGTAAAGCGAAGTAGCAGGGTCTACGGTATTGTTAAACTGCACATCAAAGTCAGAGCTTACAGGATTACAACCATTTGGGTTACTGTTAGTTAATCTCACATCAGGAATAGGGTTCACGATCACATCAAAGAAATCATCAATAGCATTACAGGCAGCTAGTCCAGCAGCGGCAGTAATTATTCTAAAGGTATCTGAGCTATTGTTTTGCAAATTAAGAGTGAGTATTTCATCAGCTACATCAGAGTGAGTAGAAACACTCATTCTGCTTTGATTACCAAAAGCATTGTTTGTAAACCAGCTTAGACCGTTGTGATTGGTTCCAGTGATATTGTAATTGATGTCAACGGTGTTTTGAGACATTTGTCTACAGAATGCAGTATCATTAGGAGTGTTGAGAGAAGGGCTAGGATCTATTCTTCCAATAGTAGAGTCTACATTCTTACAACCCGTCACAGGATTAGTGTAGTTGTAATAGATTGATAAATCTTGAGCTTGCACGCTTCCACTTCCAGGACTAAAAGCACTACCTACCAAAGCAGTAGGGTCATCGCAGGTCCATATTCCCCCAGCAGGGCTAGCGGTCAACGGTTGATCACTTTCTGTTTCACAGAATGCGGTACGATTTCCCACAAATGGGTCAATAGAAGGTTGTGGTAGAGGGTTTATTGTAATTGGAATAAAATTCTCTGCAGGACAACCGGTAGCTATGTGATAGTACCTCAGCATCCAAGTATGAGCAGCATTGTCATTTAGACTATTCAACGTATTGATGGTGTCACCAACGATACCGCCAAGGCTATTTCCTGCACAGGGTTCAAAGCCTAGAGAGTCATAACAACTCCATACGCCGCCACTTATATTGATACTAGTAAGCGTATCCAATTCTATTTCTCCTTCATCAAAGCAAAGGTCTCGGTTACTGTTAAATACAATTTTAGGCACTCTCCAGATTATAACAGAAGTAGTGTCTACCGCTTTACATCCTTTTTCGTTTGTGTATCTAAATTCAAGGATTAAAGTGTCCTTATCAGGGTTTTGTATGGTGTAGCGAGTTTCGTCTATGTTTAACCAATAATCAGGAGCAAATTGGGAGCCTCTATTTTCTAGGATATTCCCAACAAAATTATTGTTATTACTATCCAGACATATCCAAGAAGGACTACCAAGAGAGGTATTCGCAGGGCTAATTACCACATCGTCATCTAGGCGAATACTTCCTATATCCTGACAATAGTTTTGCTCTTGTAGTATTAGATTAGGAAGACTGTTTACCGTTATAAGTATGGAGTCCGATTGTACACACAATGTACTTGGTTCCATAAAGGTGTAGACTGCATTTATGTCTATACTTTTAGCAGGTGCTGCTATAAGGTCGCAAGCGTCACTGGTATTAAAAACATTGCTAGATATCAGATTAGGATTAGAAGTACAGCTCCACCCTCCAGTAGAAGGATTTCCAGTAGGAGTGACAATAGAGAAGCTAAGTGAAATATCTCCATAATCACAACAGACATCCTGATCTGACCCTAGGGTTACTATAGGCAAAGAATTGACAAATATCTCGGTTGTATCATCGTCAAAACAAGTTACCCCCTCTTGAGTTACGGTTAACTCCAGTCTATAAGTGCTATCCATATCTGCAGTTAGCTCATAGGTTTTGTCAAATCCAAGTATGCTTGTGGCCCCTGATGTGGTAATATTGGACCATCTATAGAATCCGCTGACACCACTGACCATAGTGTCGAGCCCATTACCACTTATTATATAGAGGTCTTCGGCACATAGGGTTTGGTCTGGTCCAGCATTAGCGGTCACAGTATCGTTCACCCATAGGAACAGGGTGTCTGTATCTGCACATTGCAGACTATCGTAGACTCGGATTACATATTCACCACGCATATTGATAGTGACACTATCGTCGTAGCTGAATGGGATAAGTGAGCCGTTAAAGTACCATTCTTTGTAGAGGGTATCACCTTGCAATAAGGTGTCTCCCGCAATAGGGTCTACCCAATAGGCAGTGTCTAGGTTAGGAATAATCTGGATACTATCATACGAACAGATACGCGGATCAGGCGGGAGTACCGCTAGAGGATTGGCTTTTAGGAATACCTGAACAGTATCCTCAGAAGTACATCCGGATGCATCCGTGATAAAAATACTCACTGCAGTATCGTACACTACGTTTTGCACAGAGAGCAAGAATGTATCTTTATTATCAGAGGCATTGGAGGTAGTATTGTTCAAGAATTCTCCATCATCAGTGACACCCATAGTACTCCATTGATAAACTACGGGGGGGTTGGTGTTGCTGAGGTATGGTTCAAAAACAAGATCTGTTCCTGCACACACAAATGTGTCTTGACCGAGCGTTAGGTTAGCTTCCAGCAAAGGAGGAACAACAATGGTATCGTAATAGGTCGTAGGACAATTAATGGGGATGTTATTGATATCGTGTTGAACAATATAAGTACCCCCACGTCTAAAGAGAAGCGTGTCGGTTTGTTTGGTACTTAGGAAGTTGCCCGTGCTATTGAACTTAGCAATTTTTTTATCAAATATGATGTTTCTATTGGAGTCAAGGATGGTCCACTGATAAGAAGGGTTCCCTTTAAACCCATCAATAGGATCACTTTTAAGAGCATATACTCCACAAGGAAGAGTATCTATGATACGCTCTGTTTCTGCACGTGGTTTTACTCTTACTCTAAATGCACGCACAGAAACCGCATTTAGCGGACAAGCATTGTCCCTAGCAGTAACGGTGAAAGAATAAGGCAAATCACTAGCAGTACCGGCACCAGGTGTCCAGCAGAATTGTCCGGTTTGGAGTCTTTGAGTAGGATTAATAATTGTAAATGTAGCTCCGGGAATACCTTTATTCCAAGACGTAGTTACTGTATCTGGAGCTCCCGCCGTGGCTGGAGGTGGTGGAATAAATACAGGGTCATTTGTAGTCACATTAAAACAGATATTACTCCCTTCACAAACATTGTAGCTGTAAGGTCCATTGACAACGGGCGGATTGTTGTCAGGACAGGTCTTAGTAATGAATTGTAAATCTCGATGAGTTACTCCAATATTTTGATAAACACCAGAAGCGTTTTTTCGCCATTCCGTGACCTTAATAACCGCAACTGTCACTTCATCGCATCTAGTTGGAGTGAAAATAATATCACCAGTCTCTGGGTCCAATCTAACACCAATAGGTGGATTTGAATTTACATTATAATAAGGTGGTGCAAGACTTCCTGGGTAGAATGCTTTAAAAGGATGCTGATATGAGTAGTTGGTACCACTGTAACCTAAGTTTTGATTCCAAGCACTTAGAGGGTTAGACCAAGCATAAGAAATAGAATCTCTATCAGAAGTGTCTGATGCTCCATTATTAAAAAAGAAAGGTTGATTACAGCAAAGAATAGCAATAGGTTCAGATGTCAGAGCTGGTGAGCTATTGCAAGGTGCCTTGGCTATATCTATTTCGGCATATGTGAAAAAATTACCTAATGGTCCTGTATTGATAGCACCATTTCTACAACACTGTCCTGTTTCTATTCGGATTTTACCAGTGCAACCAGCCATAGAACTCAATGGGAGGGTGTTGAAATCGAGAATCGCAGTATATGTATGTTGCTCTATACCTTCAGAAGCACTTTGATTTTGGGGGATACAACCACCAGTAGCTGTAGCACATACGGGGGTTATTTCTTTAATATTATCTAGGGTCATCGATACATTTCTAGAAGTACCGTTAGAACATCGTACTGTGAAACTACCAATATTAAAAGGGATACCTCTACAATCTCTGAAGTATTTTATCGTCACTTTAAACTTCAGTGTATCAATACATTTATACGAAATGTCTGCTCCCATCATGTGAGACGCTTCTGCCTTAGTTGAGGAAAAGATAAGTGGGAGTATAAATAATAACGTTAATACGCTCTTTTTCAATAATTTAATCATATTGTAACTGTTGTTTGACTCTTTGTTTGTAAGGAACGACGCAAGGTAAGAATATTTGTCTTGTTTTCCAATCATTTTGAGATGCTTTAGGGTCTGATACATAATTTTTTCGTTTGCATACCTTCTTTAGTTATTAGTTGTAAATAGTAGACCCCTGGGTTTAACAGTATGTTGCACGAGAATTCAGTATTGCTAAATATTTCTTTGTCAATATGCTTAATACCTTGATAATCATATACTATAAAATTTTGAACTTGAAGATTGCTTTTTATTTTGAAGGTTCCGGTAGAAGGATTTGGATATAGGGTAATCTGGTTGTCAATTCTGGTTTTGAACACATTAGACGTTTTACGAAATTGAATGAAATTTTTGGTAGATTGACTAATAATTTTTTCTCGCAGTACTTCATTCGGTACATAGGTTCCAGCGTCTAAACAAATGTCAAGTTTGAGGTAATCTTTTGGATTTAGGCTAGATGCTTCTACAAATCCTAAAATAGTTCTTCCACCTGCTACATTGGGTCTGTCTTCTTCTGTCCAAAAACTCTTACTATTTTTTATACTTTGGGAGAAAATAAAACTTGTTTTCTCTGCTTTTGTAGTACCATCTTCGCCTATTGATAACATACTGCTATCTTTCCACAGTGAGTTTGAATAATTTATAAAATGTTGATTAATAGTGGGTTTTCCGTTTATACTATGTTTATCATCGAAAGAAATGGTACTGCTTAAAGTTTCGTTTAGAAAAGTTGCTATTACATATGGAAGATCTTTTTCAAAATGATTCTCATCGGTGTCGTCAGAATTGTAAACAAAAATAGTCTGAGGAAATTGTTCGAGAGTACCAGCATAATTGTCTGTTCTACTGCCGCATTCTCCATCTATAAAAAATCCGACCTTAACACTTTTAAATATTGAAGGTCTTCTATTAATGAGGTAGTATTCTAAATAAACTTGAGAAGAATTCGTCAATCGATATGCCATCATTTGTATCTCAATTCCAAGCTCTTGCCCAAAGGAAGCGTTGTGTTCTTCGGCAATGTCATTAAAAATACAATAGGTTGCTTCGATTCCTTTGATTTCTGGATAATCTCCAGACGCGGGGTCATAGATTTTATTATTATTTATATCAACAAATGGAGCTAAATATTTTGCAAAACCATCTGAACCATTGGCTGGCCAAGTGGCTATGGACTTCGGAACGTTATACCCTGTTTTTTGATAGTTTTCTTTGTGATTAATGATTTCTTCTTGGGTGACCTTCCAAGCATTATCCCAATCAGCAGATTGTCCTGTCTGACCTGTGAGGGTGTCAACGGGACCAGCCCAAAAGTCAAAAGAATCAATACCTGACGCATAATGTGTTGCCGTATGAAATTGGCCGTTATTGTCCTCTGCCACTATCCACAAACCGGCTTGCTTTAGGAATGGTAGGTTTATATCTCCATTATAAAATGAAGCTGGAGTATTATTGCTAAGATCCATGCCTAAAGACCCGTTAGCATTGACACGCAATGTGTGCTCAGTTCCCATAGTACTATATCCTACTTGGGCACGTATAGATGTGATATTCCAAGCAAATGCAATAAGGATAATAAAAAACCGCATAAACTATAAACGGATTCTAAGTCCAACGTGAGTATAAATTCCTGTTTCTTTTTGTGAGAATGCAGAATTATTACTATAAGATGAGTTTAAACCAATTCGTACCTGTGGGTATGCGATAAGAGAAATTCTTCTTGTAGCTTGCACTGCTATACCAAGGCCAGCATTGGCAGAGTGGATGCCGGCTTTCTTATATGGCGAAGAGTGAAGAGAGACTACTTTATCCGGGTCAAGAATCATAGATCCTTGTGCATTGCTATATATTCCAGCCGTTAGTCCACCTTTTCCAATCAGAGTAATTCGATTTCTTTTCCAAAGTTCCCATTCGAGTTCTATAGGTATGGTTATGTTGGTAAACTTATTATTCGTCCTAGTCTGTAAACCAGACACTTCTTCACTCTCAGAAATAACGACGGTATATTTTCTTATTATTTCCCCGAGTACAGGATGTATTACTGTCTCATACTTTGTTTCTTCTCTTTCTGTAGTTATTATCTTATTTGAGGTTGTATAGTCAAATTGCTCATTTCTTATGGTCGCATTTAGACCTAATTGGATATTAAGTTTAGGACTCAATTGATAGAGAGTACGTATATCGAAGGCGTATGACAATTTAGGGTTTTCGCTTTCGTTTCTCAGCGATATATACTCTTGCTCTCCAGATAGACGCCTGTTTCCTATTCCGGGAGAAGCAGAAGCTTCTATACTCCATTTTGACAATTCTACTAACCTATGTATTGGCAGGGTAGTATTATTTGCCACTTGGTCTATGGTTTCTTTACTCACAGTTAAATCAGAATCCGTATCCTCTGTTTTGACAATGGAAGGATTATCTTGTTCACTTGCTTGGTTTAAATCTTTATTACTATCAAAAATAGGAGCCTTGTCTACGTCATACTCTTTATTACCAAAATAGAGTTTACCCTTTCCAGTACTTTCGTTCTTGTCATCAGATATCTTCTCAAATAAATCAGCTAATTCACTATTTACAATTTTGCGGGTACTTGCTACATCATTCGACTGTTTTTTTGTGTTCTTGTTCTTCGAAGCTTTTTCTTTTTGAGAATGTTCTAAGTACTCAGTTTTGGTCGTATGACTTGCTACAACGCCTTTCCCCTCAGATCGGTTCATTTGAAATTGGTCTTTTTCTGGTGCTCTTGGTGATTCTTGCTGCTCAGAGATGTAATTCTGTTCTGCAGCTTTTTCTTCAGTTACATTTCTTTCGGTTTGGATAGACGATTCATTTGCAAGGTTTATGTTTTCTTCCAAACTGCTGGTCAAGTGCCATAAACCAAATCCTGCTAGCAAAATAGCAGCAGAACTCCATATCCAAATAGCTCTTCTTTTTTTCTTGCGTTTAGCTTGTATAGCTTCAAACAAACCTGCACGTGGGGCGGCTTCGAAGTTTTCAAATTTTTCTTTGAAGATATTTTCTATATCGTTACTCATATTCGCTGTATGCCATACTTGGCAAGTAGTTTTATTAAATATAGCTTGGCTCTGCTGTATTGAGTACGAGATGTCACATCCGACACCTCTAGCATTGTCCCGATTTCTTTATGGCTATATCCCTCAATAGCGTATAAATTAAAAACAGTTCTATACCCTTCTGGCAATTCTTGGAGGATGCTTAGTAGATTTGCGGTTTCCATATTGCTAATCGCTTTTGATTCCAATGATTGTTCCTGTATATTATCAAGATTTCCGGGTTCAAATTTTCTAACCCGCTTGTCGTTGCTCTTAAGTGCAGTGAATACAACAATTTTGCGTATCCACCCTTCAAAAGATCCTTCACCTTTAAATGTCTTTATTTTATCAAATACTTTAATAAATGCATCTTGAAGTACATCTTCTGCCTCCATCTTACTGTTACAATATCTTAGGCTTACACCCATCATTTTTGGTGAAAATTTTTCATATAATACTTGCTGACAATACACATCATTATTGATACATCCTTTAATGAGATCATTTTCATTCAATTGGTTAGCTTTAGTACTGTATTTTTTTGGGTTCAAAAGAAAGACTCGTTTCCTTGCAAATATGTTGCATCTATTTGTAATAAAATCTAATTTCTGCAAATAGTTGATTATAAACAATTTAATATCAAGCAATTAGGAATAGAAAAAATAATGCATTTTTGTGCTATAATGCAAGTGTTTACGAAGGATAGCCTCTACCAAATTGCTCACAAAGTCTTTCTCGCAATGGGAAGTAATGATGATGATGCAAAACAAGCTGCAGATGTTTTGCTAAGTGCAGATGTACGTGGAATAGATAGTCACGGTGTCTCTCGTTTATTAGGCTATGTGGCTCTTTGGGAAGCTGGGCGTATCAATATGAAGCCAAATGTAGTCGTAAAACGAGAGCATAAATCAACTTTTACGATTGACGGTGATGAAGGCTTGGGGCTAGTAGTGGCTCCCAAAGCCATGAAAATAGCAATAGAACGAGCCAAAGAATATGGCACTGGATGGGGAGCGATTCAAAATAGTAATCATTTTGGAATAGCAGGTTATCATGCTATGATGGCACTGCCTCACGACATGATTGGTATGGCTATGACTAATGCCACTCCATTCATACCGCCAACACATAGCAAGCAAGCAATGCTTGGCACAAACCCCCTAGCGTATGCATTTCCTACAGACAAACAAAAACCATTAGTCATAGACTTAGCTACAGCCTCGGTTGCTCGAGGTAAAATAGAGATTGCGAGACGAGAGGGGAAAGTAATTCCTAAAGGATGGATAGTAGATAAACATGGTTTCACAAGCCAGAATGTAGATGAACTTAAAGACGGTGGAATGCTAACTCCACTTGGTAGCTTAGAAGAATTAGGTAGTCATAAAGGATATGCTCTAGGTAGTTTGGTAGATGTTATGACCGGAGTGCTTTCTGGAGCCAATTATGGTAAATGGGTGCCTCCATTTGTTAGCTATTTGCCCCTTTTACCCAATTTGCCAGGTAATGGACTGGGGCATTTTGTTGGGGCATTGGAAATAGAAGGATTCAGGTCTACATCAGAATTTAAGGCAAGTATGGATCATTGGATACAATCTTTTAAAAGTGCGGAACGAATAGATGATTCTCAAGAGATATTTGTGCCAGGAGAAAAAGAGTACATAACAGAAGAAGAGCGTAACGCAAATGGTATTCCGCTCAATGACAAGGTTATTGAAGACTTAGAAGGTTTAAGCAAGAAATTTAAAATTCAATTTTGAGTTA
The DNA here is from genome assembly GCA_028339355.1 of Bacteroidia bacterium. Taxonomy (GTDB): domain Bacteria; phylum Bacteroidota; class Bacteroidia; order NS11-12g; family UBA9320; genus UBA9320. The sequence goes on along the minus strand of JAOLBX010000001.1, from coordinate 208,798 downwards.
GTTCTCGCCATTAAATAGACGAAAACGAATAGTAAGTAGACCAATGCCATTGAGTACTTAAAGGTTTTTAGTTAAATTCGCCTTTCACATTTTAGACAGAAATCATAATGAAATACATTTATTTACTAACGTTAGTTTTAATTACTTTTTACTCCCCTCTCAGAGCACAGGTGGAGGAAGTGTCCGAGGCACCTAATCCAAATACACTTTTGGAGAATATGTTTGGAGACCCCAACGTTTTTGCTGACCTCAAAATTCTTACCTATGATGCATCTAGCTTAAATGATCTTACCGTGAAACAAAAAGAACTGGTCTATTATTTGAGTCAAGCAGCTTTGAGTGGTAGAGAGATTACCTATGCTCAGAACTACAAACACAATATACTTTTAAAAAGAACCTTGGAAGAGATATATTTAAAGTATGAGGGAGATAGAAGTTTCCCGGAATGGCATGAATTTGAAGTGTATTTAAAACGTTTTTGGTTTTCAAATGGAATTCATCATCATTACGCAGAAAAGAAATTTGTGGGAAATTTCCCACCTCATCTAATATATGATGTTGTAGGTGTGACTCCAAATCTAAAATTGCCCAAAAATGAAGAAGAGTCCAATGAGGATTTTTTAGATAGAATAATGCCAATAATGATAGACCCAAATTTGGATGCCAAAAAGGTAGTGAAAGATAAAGGGGTAGATAAGGTTGCCTTATCTGCCAATAATTATTATGGCGATGGTGTAACAGAAGCTGAAGCACTAGCTCACTATGCAGCTATGGGAGAAAAAGGTGAAAAAACACCGGTAGAATACGGTCTAAACTCTAGATTGGTAAAGATTGATGGAAAGCTTGTTGATTTAGTATATAAATCTGGTGGCTTATATGGAGATGCAATGGATGCGATGATTGGGTGGTTGGAAAAAGCAGAAAAAGTTGCGGAAAATGATGCTCAAGCCAAGCACATTAGCATGTTGATTGACTATTTCAAGACAGGTGATCTTAAACAATGGGACGCTACAAACATTAATTGGGTAAATAGTACTGAGGGTGATATAGATTTCATTTTAGGTTTTATAGAAGTTTATGGAGATGCTATTGGATACAAAGGTGCTTTTGAAAGTGTAATTCAAGTGAATGATAAAGAAGCCTCAAAGAGGATGGAGGTCCTAAGTAAGAATGCTCAGTATTTTGAAGATAATAGTTCAATAATGAATGAGCACAAAAAAGAGAATGTTGTGGGAGTTAGCTATAGAGTCATAAATGCTGCTATGGAAGCAGGTGATGCTGCACCAGCTACCCCAATTGGAATTAACCTGCCAAACAGTAATTGGATACGAAGCACTCACGGAAGTAAATCTATCAGCTTAGGGAATATTGTGGAAGCATATAACTCTGCAGGTGGGAGTAGCTCGCTTGAAGAGTTTTATCTGGATGAAAAGGTGAGAGCACGTATAAAAGAACATGGAAAATTAAGTAGTAAAATGCACACTGCAATGCACGAAGTGATAGGTCATGCCAGCGGTAAAATAAATGACGGTGTAGGAACGCCTAAAGAAACCCTGAAAAACTACAGTAACACACTCGAAGAAGCTCGTGCGGATCTAGTAGCACTGTATTATATCTATGATCAGAAACTTGTAGAGATTGGACTTATGCCGAGTCTAGACGTGGGAATGGCAGAGTATGATAACTACATCGCTAACGGCATGATGTTGCAACTTAGAAGACTAGATGAAGGAGAAAATATAGAAGAAGACCACATGAGAAACCGTCAATTAAATGCTTCATGGGCATACGAAAAAGGTTTAAAGGATAATGTAATTGAGAAGAAAATAGTAGAAGGTAAAACTTATTTTGTAGTAAATGATTATGCGAAATTGAGAGTTATTTTTGGTGAGTTGCTCAAAGAAATACAACGAATAAAATCTGAAGGTGATTTTCAAGCAGCAGAAGCACTAGTAGAAGGTTATGGAGTAAAAGTAGACGCAGCTCTGCACAAGGAAGTAGTGGAAAGATACGCTAGTCTTAATCTAGCACCGTACAGTGGATTTGTTCAACCTAAGCTTACGCCTGTGTTTGATAAGAAAGGAAAGTTCAAAGACCTGAAAGTGGAGCAAGAAGGCTATGTAGAGCAAATGATGCGATTTGCAAAAGAATATGCATTTGTAAAAGTAGGTGAGTAGATAATTAAGAGAATATTGAAGAGTGAATGGTCACCATTCACTCTTTTTTTATACTTAAAATGAAAAATAAATTTATAAAATTACTGATTTTAGTGCTCTTTATTGGAGCTTTTATAGGTTCCGCTGTTTGGATGTATAACAAGTACGTAGTGCCACAAAGTCCATACAATACCGATGTAAAGCTGAGGGGTGCTTCGTGAAAACTATAGATTTTTCATGGAAAAAAATTATAAAGGCGGAATCAGCTAAGTCTTATTTTGTAGAACTTCAAACTTTTTTAGAAGGCAGAAAAGAAGAGGGAGCAAGCATCTACCCTCCAGAGAATGAGGTTTTCAATGCCTTTGAACTCACACCATTGGACAAAGTCAAAGTGGTGATTCTGGGCCAAGACCCCTACCACGGAGAAGGACAAGCACACGGACTGTGTTTCTCTGTTAGAGAAGGAAGTAAAATTCCACCGTCATTGCGTAATATTTTTAAGGAGCTACACACTGATTTGGGTTGTGAAATACCTGCAAGTGGCGAACTAACAAAGTGGGCTAATAATGGAGTATTTCTATTGAATACAATTCTCACCGTAGAACAAAAATCTCCTGCAGTTCACAAAGGGAAAGGCTGGGAAACATTCACAGATACCATAATTAGACATATATCAAAGGAAAGAGAAAAAGTCGTTTTTATACTTTGGGGTAATTATGCTCAAACTAAGAAAAGCTTAATAGATGAGGAAAAACACCTAGTATTGACAGCTCCTCATCCTGCAGCAGAGGTTTATGCAGGCGGCAAAGCTGGTTTTTTTGGAAGCAAGGCTTTTAGTAAGGTGAATGAATTTTTAGAAGAGCCTGTTGATTGGAGTTTAGTCGGATAGTTACTCGACCGTTTCTACTTTGGTAATAAAATACTTGGTATCACCTAAGAATGGAATTTTTACAAATTTCTCATCATAGTACAATCTTACCATATTCTTATTTGCATTTTTTATTTGATCCAATATTTCTTCGTCGCCTTTCTTTACAGAAAATTGCCAAATACTACTGGTAATATCACCATCCCCTTCGCTAAAACCGCCAGTGTTTAGTTGACCTTCATTGGTTTTAAAAACAAAGCCTTTTTCCGATATTTTTATGATTCTACCTACCCTATATCCACTACTATAGTTGGCAAAAAGAGCCACCAAAGTAAGTAGCACCGCTACTACTATACTTAGTCCAATGATCCATAAAAGTATTTTTTTGAAAAAGTTCATTTTGAATTTATTATGCTACAAAGCTATGGTTTTCTCCCATTGGTCATTGAAAGTTTTTACAAAATCAGCAGCAAAATCTTCAATCTTCATATTGTTGATCTCGTTTCGCATGGAAGTAACTGTTTTGTCTGTTATGCCACACGGAACTATATGAGAGAAGTAGGAGAGGTCTGTAGTTATGTTAAGAGCAAACCCATGCATACTTACTCCGTTTCGTACTCGAATTCCTATTGCACCTATTTTTCGTTTTACCTCATTCTCTTTTCCTACCCATATTCCCGTGAGGTTATCTATCCGATAAGCTAAAACACCAAAGTTTGATAGTGTTTTGATAATACTAGATTCCAATGTATCCACATACTTTTTTACCCCAATGCCGTATTTTCGCAAATTTATAATAGGGTAGCCGACCAATTGCCCAGGGCCGTGATAGGTGACATCTCCACCTCTTTCCGTTTGGTATATTTCTGCATTTATGGTGCTAAGAATGTTTTTGTCTATCAGTATATTCGACTTATCGGCACTTTTACCTAGTGTAAATACATGTGGGTGCTCGCAGAGTATGAGTGTATCTGCTCCACCAGAGAAAACTGACGCATGTGCTTCTTCTTGTATTTTTAAAGCTTCAGAATAAGCTGTAAGTCCAGTATTGATGATTTTAAGTTTCATATCCTGCTGATTAAGAATTTGTCAGCTTTTTTACAAACATACCTAACAAGAAAAATATTCCAATAAAGCTAGCAAATCTGCCTATGTAGTCTCCGTATTTAGAATAAAATGTGATTTTTGCATGATTGTTGGCTTGTACTTTTAGAACGGCAGGTTCCCACCATTCGGTATGTTCATGTATTTTGCCTAGTCTATCAATTCTACAGCTTATTCCGGTATTTGCACTACGTAGTACCTCACGTCGATTTTCTATCGCCCTAAGGCAAGCATAGTACATATGCTGCTTGTAACCATCTGTGTCTCTCCACCAACCATCATTTGTTATTACCAGCAAGATTTCTGCACCTTTTCGGGTAAATTCGGCAACATAACCAGGAAAAACACTTTCGTAGCAAATGAGTGGAGCTACATCTGGATTTTCTCCAACATCGAAAGTAGAAGGCTCTAAGTCTTCGCCTAGACTGCCTGTGATTCCTCCGAGATCAAGAGCCAAAAATTCTAAGAACTTAAATATCTTTGGATAAGGCATTTTTTCAGCTCCGGGTACGAGTTTAGACTTATGGTAAAAATGTAACTGACCAGAAGGTTCTACTTCCATAGCAGTGTTGTAGCTTTCATAAAATCTATTATTTGATTCTCTAGCTGTAGCTTGCATAGGTTCACCTTCTGAGTAAAAATTGTACGTAGAAATGCCACATATTATATGACAGGATGGGTGTTTCTTTGTGAATTTCTGTAATAGTCTTATGCTTTCAAATTGTGTCGGATAGTCTTCATCTACATACTCTACTACAGCTGTTTCCGGCATTATGACATATTTCGTTTCTAGTGTGATTTCTTTCTCCACCATATCGAGCATTTTTTTTAGATTAGTAACTTCCTCTCCGGCATTGAATTTGTAGAGTGGGTCAACATTTGGTTGCACCAATAAAGTTTCAAACGTTTCTCTGACCAAATAGGAAACATTGGTAGATAACAGCAAATACCAAAATGAGATTAAAACAGGAACAACAATGAGCATACTAGGTTTGAGCCATTTGGTCCATTTCTTAGTTTCTAGTTGGATAGCTTTATAAAAGAAAACATTGGTGAGCAGCACCCAGAGACTGCCTCCAAGAGCTCCGGTAATTTCGTACCACTGCACTACTGCATTGTGCTTAGCAAAAATATTTCCCAACGTGAACCAGGGCCATGTTATCTGCCAGTTAAGATGCAAGTACTCAAATGATAACCAAAATATTATGAAGATAAATAAGGCTTTGTTATCGCCAAAGTGTGTACGTGCTTTTCTGAATCCCCACCACGGGAGATACATAAGCCAAGAGTTGGCTAGCATCATGAAGATACTCGAGTAAAATTCAGCATATCCTACCCACCATGACAGTATAATATTCCAAAAAAGCAAAGACAAGTAAATGAGCCATCCACTCCGCTTCTTGCCATTGGTTTCTTTCTCAAGAAGAAAGAGTGGCACAAATGCGAAAAAGCTCAAAAAGAAAAAATCTCTAGGTGGCCACGCTAACCAGAATAGTAGGCCCGGAAGCAATGTGTATACGGTGATTCGTAATTTTCTATTTTGTATCATACCCTCCTACTAAAAGCACAAATTCTCCTTTTGGAGCATTGGTTGTGAAATGATCTAAAACCTCTACGACAGTACCTCTTATATGCTCTTCAAATTTCTTTGTCAATTCTCTTCCGATCACAATTTTTCTATCATCGCCAAGTAGCTCTTTTATCTTGTTGAGCGACTTCACAATGCGGTGAGGACTTTCATAAAATATAGTAGTCCGTTTTTCCTCCAAGAGGTTTAATATCTTGGTTTGTTTTCCTTTTTTATGTGGTAAAAAACCTTCGTATACAAAAGTGTCGCATGGCAGTCCAGAGTTTACCAAAGCTACGATGGCAGCAACGGCACCAGGTAGAGTTATCACTTCTATATCATTGACAATGGCTTCTCGTATCAGTAAGTAACCGGGGTCCGAAATTCCGGGCATTCCTGCATCAGAACAGACTGCAAAGGTTTCCCCACCTTTAACTTTGTCTATGACTACTTGTAGGTTTTTATGCTCGTTGTGCTGATGAAAGGGAATTAGTTTCTTGTCTATTTGGTAGTGGTCTAGAAGTTTTTTTGTTTGTCTAGTGTCCTCTGCAAGAACAGCGTCTACACTTTTTAGTATTTCTACTGCTCGATACGTGATATCGCCTAGATTTCCAATAGGAGTGGGCACTATGTATAATTTTCCGCTGCTCAATTGCGGGCAAAAATAGGTATTATTGAAGACTGATATGAATCGATTAGTAGTCTATATTTTAATTAGTTTTATAAGTTCGACTTATCTACTTGCTCAATCAGTTCGTGTGGTAGCTTCATTACCAGATAATTTGAAAGAAAACTCCGGTATGGTGTCCTATGATACGGGTATATTGTATTTTATAAATGATGGAGGTAATCCTGCAGAACTGCATAGATTTGATACTTTTACGGAACAATATTCTACAATCAGGGTCACTAAAACTACTAATGTAGATTGGGAAGATTTGGCTAAAGATAATGCCGGTAGATTGTTCATTGGTGATTTTGGCAATAATGAAAATAATAGAAGAGACCTTAAAATTTACAAGGTTCCTAATCCAGAGACACGCGAAAACGATACACTGATTGCAGAAACGATATATTTCTCTTACGAAAACCAGTTAGCATTTCCTCCCGATGAGATTGAGTTGAATTTTGATTGTGAGGCGATGATATGGTACAAGGATAGTCTGTATCTGTTTTCGAAAAATAGGACTAAACCATTCGATGGGTGGTGTTATATGTATGTATTGCCTGATAAGCCAGGAGCATATGAAGCCAAGTTAAGAGATAAAATTCAGCTAGACGCTATATCGAAAGAATATGGGTGGATAACTGCTGCGGATATCATTGATGACACCTTGGCACTACTCAGTAGTAGTAAGGTAAGCATTGCGGGAGGGTTTTTGACTAATGATTTGGCTGAGCTCGAATGGAATGAGTACAATGTTGGGGTTTCGCAGAAAGAAGCAGTTGCATTCGGTGCCAATGCAAAAGATGTCTTTATTTCTGACGAACTATTTATTATTGGAAACAAATTGTATTTACTTGATATAGAGCTTCATGAGGCTAGTCTATATTTTGTTAATTATCCTAGTTTCAAGGTTTGGCAAACGGGATCTTCCATACATCTAAAACTCAAAAAGAAAGAGCAGGCGATGGTTAATGTGTATTCTATAATGGGTGAAGAAGTTTACACAGCTCCTTTTTTAGATGATTTATATATGGACAACGAAGATTTGGTTCCTGGGAACTATATTATACATGTCAAAGTGAGTGGAGAAAATTACAGCTTTAGATGGACAAAGACTGAATAAATATGCACCTTTACAGCTTATGTCAATGCACAAGTATTTATTGTTTTTAGTGATAACGCTTATGTCGTTTAGTAATGTGAAGAATCCGAGTTTTAAAGATTCACATTTGGATCATTATCGCGTTTATCAGGCCTACCGAGATCTAGGAGAAGAGGCATTTGCTAAAATGAAAGCAGTAGAGGTTTGCCATTTCAAGTGTGATATTCTTATTAGAGCATTTAAGTTTGAAGAAGACTTAGAAGTATGGGCTAAGAACAAGGGTGATGATAAGTATGTACTGGTAACTAAGTACAAGTTTTGTAAAAATGTAGGACAGTTGGGTCCAAAACGAAAAGAGGGTGACAAGCAGATTCCTGAAGGAATTTACAAAATGAGTAAATTTAATCCTGCAAGCACCTACTTCTTGAGCCTGAAAGTGGATTATCCCAATGCAAGTGACAGTATTTTGTCTGATCGGGATACTCCTGGCGGAATGATTTTTATACATGGAGGGTGTAACACAGTAGGCTGTATTCCTATCACGGATCAATGGATAAAAGAGCTATATATCTTCTGTGTAGAAGCAAAGAATAACGGACAAGAAGATATTCCCATACATATATTTCCTGCACGATTGACAGACGAAAATTTCAGTCTGATAAAGAAGCAACATAGTGATAGAGATTTGCACGATTTCTGGTCTCAGCTCAAAAAAGGCTATGACCTCTTCGAAAAAAATAAACAAATTCCCAGAACAGTTATAAGCCCAAGAGGTGAATATTATTTCTTTGAGTAACGTGTGTTTCGAACAAAATGGTTAATCGTCTTTCAAAGATCAAATAATTAGGATTTAGATACTAGAACTTATAATTATGGTCGATAACCGCTTTTCTGAAAGATTGCTTGGTGGTTATTATCCGCTAAGAGCTCGTGAATGGTGATTTCCGTGTTTTGCTTCATGTACATTTTTACGATTTGCCAACCTATCCAAGCACCAGCTCGCGGTGAGCTTTCATTGCCGAAAGGAGTCGTAAAAGGTCCGTCATTGAAGTAATGTTTTTGAAAGTTGTTTTTATCCGAACTATAAAGTACTTCTTCCTGAACCAGATAACTCCAAATGTTCTTTTCTTGATCTATGACCCACTCAGTTTGACCTTGTAAATAATTCATTTTTAGGGAATCATGATAGGATGGAATTAGTAAGTCCAGGAGGTATAGTTTTTTTCCTTCATAAATAGCTTGTTCGATGAAATTGGTGCCTTCGTAGCTAGGGACTATATGATTTGTAAAGGTCTGAACACAATTTGGGACAATCCTATATGGTTCAAATTTCTTAATTCTATAGGTAGGAAAGTTTTGCGGGTCAATAGCTTGATATACTTCGTAGTCTCCACCTAGATAAAGGTCAACACCTATTAGAAATCGTTTGTCTAAAGCATCGTAAACAGATCCGTAGTGAAATGTGGAAATGAAAGTGGTTATGTTCTCTATTTTTTCTTGTGGAAAATAGAAGTTGATGTACTTAGCCGCTTCTTCCAGCTCATCTTGTATAGCGTCAAAGTCTTCGAATTTTTCTTGCGTCTTGCCAAAAAGCGAGTTCATATCTTTGTGAGCAATATATTTGTAGAGTTCTACTGCTATATCTTCTTCTGTAGACTTTGGTCCTCGTACGTTGTATCCGATTATGTCGTGTGTATATGTGTTGTAGAAATCGGGATATTTCATAGCTAAAGTAGTGATATCACTCACACTTTTACAGGCAAAAAGTTCTTGCTCAAACCTCAATACATTCATAGATAGGTCTAAAGATGAAAGGTCTTTTACATTGGGATTGTCGGTACATCCGTTCAGTCCAAAAAAGGATGAAATTATTAATACAATGTGTAGAATTATTACTTTTTTAGGCATAACCTTTGCAAATAGTTCAGTTTATAAAATTATCAGTATGAAAAACGTTACAATACTAGCTTTAGGTATGTTGATTACACAACTATCTTTTGCACAAGAAGAATTTAGATTTGGACTAAAAGGGCAAGCGAACCTGGGATGGATGAGTGGAACCAATAAATCTATAGATAATGATGGTGTTAAAGTAGGTTTTGCATACGGAGTAATGGGAGATTATTATTTTAGATCAAACTACGGGGTTAGTGCAGAGCTCTTACTCTCCAATGTGAAAACACAATTCAACCTTACGTCAGATCAGTCATTTGTAGAAGATACCTCAAATACTGTTCTCAATGATTTGAATTATTCTTACAATGTACAATACTTAGAAATTCCAATTAGTTTAAAATTCAGGACTAAAGAAATCGGGAATATTACATATTGGGGAAATTTCGGTTTTTCACCAGGTTTTGCATTGAACGCACGTACATCAATAACTTCTCCGAGGCTTCCAAGAATAATCGCAGATGAAGATCCTACCGATTTCAAAGTGAATGACAACGAAGGAGATGATTTTGCAGTGAATGATTTTGATGACAAGGTTTTCTTGTTTCGTTTTCCGGTTATAATAGGCGGAGGGGTAGAGTACAAAATGGCTGGAAGTACTTCTATCCAAGGAGGTATTCGTTTTGCAAATACATTCACAGATATTTTTGTGAAAGACAATACTGCAGATGCGAAAAACAACTATTTTGCCATTTCTACAGGGGTTTTGTTTTAAGATAGCAACATAAGTTAAATGAACATAGCACTAGCTCAACTCAATTATATCATAGGAGATATAGAAGGGAACACCGAAAAAATAATCGGTGAAATAAATAGAGCAAAATCTCAACAAGTAGATTTAGTTGTTTTTTCTGAGTTGGCAGTTTGTGGTTATCCGCCAAAGGATTTAATTGATTATCCTAGCTTCATAGAACGTTGTGAACTTGCTCTAGTTGAGATTTGTCAAGCGACTGAAAATATAGGGGTACTATTAGGAGGACCTGCATGGAGCGGGTTAGAAAGAGGAAAAAAACTATTCAATTCTGCATATTTCTACAAGGACAAAAAACTGCTACGTAGAGTAGATAAAACACTACTACCTTCGTACGATATTTTTGATGAGTATCGGTACTTTCAACCCAACGAAGTTTTTGAGTGCATAGATTTTATGGGAGAGAAAATAGCTGTTACTATCTGCGAGGATCTTTGGAATATAGATACAGAAAAGTATTACAAGGTAACACCCATGGACGAGCTCATAAAGCAAAATCCTACGGTAATGATAAACCTGAGCGGCTCACCTTATAGTTACAATCACGTAGAGAAACGCAGGAATAGAATGAAGCGAAATGCCAAATCCTATTCTTTACCACTTTTTTATGTCAATCAAGTTGGAGGCAATACAGATATTCTATTTGACGGAGGCTCCATGTTTATCAATGCAGATGGAGATATCGTTGAGGAATGTGGTTTTTACAAAGAAGATTTCAAGGTGATTCAGTGGGCGAGCGATAAGCCTTATCCAGACAATCATGAAGACTATTACGATTATGATATTGGACTTATTCACGACGCTTTGGTGATGGGAGTGAGAGACTATTTTGGTAAAATAGGCTTTAAGAAGGCAGTACTAGGCAGTAGTGGAGGTATCGATAGTGCAGTAGTTCATGCCATGGCAGCCGAGGCTCTAGGTGCTGAGAATGTTAAGGCCATTACTATGCCTAGCAAGTATAGCAGTACTGGATCTGAAGATGATGCTAAGAAGCTGGCAGAAAATCTTGGTTCCCCATTTAGTAACATATCCATAAGAAAGGCATACGATGCTTTTGAAGACACCCTGGCAGATGAGTTTGCAGGTGTGGCACCCAATGTGACCGAAGAAAATTTACAAGCTCGTAGCCGTGGAGTAATTCTTATGGCATACAGTAATAAGTTTGGTCATATCGTACTCAACACAAGCAATAAGAGTGAATCTGCTGTGGGATACAGTACACTGTACGGTGATATGTGCGGAGGTCTGTCTGTAATAGGAGATTTGTACAAAGAGCAAGTATACGAATTGGCGAGATTTATCAATAGGTATGGAGAAGTGATACCTTACGAGATAGTGAATAAGGAACCTAGTGCGGAGCTGAGACCAGACCAGAAGGACAGCGACTCATTACCCCCTTATCCTATATTGGACAAAATTCTTTTTCATTATATAGAAGGTAAAAAGGGATGGAAGGAGATAGTCGCTTTGAAGGAAGAAGGACTAGATGAGACTTTGGTGCGTAAGATTGTGAAGATGGTAGATCGTAATGAGTACAAAAGGTTTCAGGCAAGTCCCACCCTACGCATATCTCACAAAGCTTTTGGTACAGGTCGGAGGATGCCTATCGTAGCGAAATACAATCACTAGCTTGAACTCAATTAAGGAATTACAATTTCATACCTAAATTACTCTAACTTAAGCATCCTGTACTGCATAGTAATTACAGTGCTCTGTAAGCATAAATGTGATTTGATTGCTATTCTGCCCTTCTCTTAATACCTCTTCGTTTTTGTAATTGTATTATATAGATAAGCTCATAGTTACGAGATATTTGAGAATCAAATCTTTAGATGAAATATCTATAGTAGTACTTTTCTTATTAGCCATTGATACCATTTTGGGTACTATTTTCTCCCATTCAGCTTGGTTGTGTTCTGTAGCTTCCTTTTTGTTGTGGCTTGTGGTGCATTTCTGTATGTATAGTTTTTCTCCTTCTGCAAATTGCTCAGGAGTGTAACCAGGGTAAATTGCTACCGCTTGGGCCATGTTAGGGACTAGAGCTTGTGAGACTTGTTTAGAAGAGTGGCAACCCACTAGTACAAGTAGTCCAGCAATGATTAGTGCTTTTATTTTGTTCATCTTGTGTTTTAATTCTTGTGCAGTATGTTGTAACTGTTTCTCAATTCCAGTACTGTAATAAACAAGTGCCGCACTGTCCTTATTTGTAATTCCAGAAGTAATATAAATGGATGAATGTGGACTACGTCATTGTTATCCACCTACCTTTGCATTATACAAAACGAGGAGTGAGGTCAGAAGTAGATTGTCATTTCAACCAAAACATATGACATTTAATGACCTAGGCCTTACCGAAGCCTTATTAAAAGCGGTAGCAGATAAGGGGTATGAAACGCCTAGTCCTATTCAAGAAAAAGCAATACCAAGAGTATTAGAAGGAAAAGATGTTTTAGCATCTGCACAAACAGGAACAGGTAAAACTGCAGGTTTTGCTATTCCAATGATACAATTGCTATGCAAAGAACCACCTAAAAATAAGAGAGTAATACGTGCATTGGTGCTTACACCTACTCGCGAACTTGCTGCCCAAGTTTTAGAAGATATCGTTACCTACAGCAAGTATACAGACTTACGAAGCATGGTAATATTTGGAGGGGTAAACCAAAACCCTCAGGTAAACAAACTTAGAGCAGGTATAGACATTTTAGTGGCTACACCTGGTAGATTGATGGATTTGCAGAATCAAGGTTTTATTTCACTGGAGCATATCGAATTTTTGGTGCTGGATGAGGCAGATAGAATGCTAGATATGGGTTTTCTTAGAGACATAAAGAGAATAATGAGTAAGATGCCTCTTAGAAGACAAAACTTATTGTTTAGTGCTACATTCTCAAGAGAGATACGTGCTCTAGCCAATGGCATACTTACAAATCCGGTGACTGTAGAAGCTACACCAGAAAATACTACTGCTGAGCTAGTCAATCAATTAATATATCGATGCGATGCGAAGCGTAAGACCGAGTTGATTACCAAATTAATATGGGATGGGAACTGGCATCAAGTATTAGTCTTTACAAGAACAAAACACGGTGCTAATCGACTAGCAGAGAAACTCAACAAAGCAAAAATAACAGCTGCTGCCATTCATGGTAATAAATCTCAGGGTGCACGTACAAGAGCACTAGCGGGTTTTAAATCAAAAGAAATCAGTGTGCTTGTAGCTACTGATATAGCGGCACGTGGTCTGGATATACCTTTGCTTCCTTATGTTATAAATTTTGAGCTGCCAAACGTACCTGAAGACTATGTGCACCGTATCGGTAGAACAGGTAGGGCAGGAGCTAGCGGGCAGGCTATTTCTCTCGTTAGTGCAGATGAGGCAGAGTATGTAAGAGGTATTGAGAAACTCCTTGGAATGCGTTTAGAGAGTGAAGTAATAGAAGGTTTTGAACCTACTAAGGGACCTGTAGAAGGCGGTAAAAAGCGTGTGCAAGGAAGAGGAAGAAATGATAATCGCGGAAGAAATACCAATAGCAATTCTCAGTCCAATAGTAGAAATCGTAATGGAGGCGGAAATGGCGGTAATCGAAATTTTCGACGTAAGCCTAGAAACAACTCAGGTAGTGGAAATAGAGACTAAGGCTTAAGTTAGTGTCGATTTAGCTTAAATTTTCGGAGGTAGTACGCATCATTTTTATCGTAAACCCTCCAAGAAGTAAAACTCATGCTGGTATTATAATCCACAATATCCATTTTGAAGATTTTGCAGGTGAAGGGACTTCTTCAGCTATATACGATTTTGTCTCTCCTAGCTTAGTAAATGATATGTCGCTGGGTAGCTTATCTTTAAATAATACAAGATCGTAATTTGGCGATGTTGCTTTGGAATTTCCGTAGACTAAGAAATACTTTGCCGAAGAATCTAATCGCGTTGTCAAGGTACTCTTAAACCCTTTTAACTTGATATCTGCAATGGGAATCGGAGTATTGTCGTTGTTGATTATTTTGATTCTAAAAATTTTGGCAAGAGTAGGATTGAAGTTGTATTTATTGGATTGTAGAGAGCTGAATAAACCATTGTGTATGGTGCTATAGCTATACCTCATTCCTTTTTCTGTCTCGAAGATGTCTAACAGAGCTTCTACTTCTAGTCGTCGTGCAAAGTCTTGGTTATGATTGGTCTGTATATTTATGTAGCTTACAGGTACTGCTTCGTCTAGCTCAATTTGAAAAATGGTTTCATTGTCTTCATTAGTTACTTCATTTATTTTCTCATAGGTATAAGTACTCATTTTTACTTCTGAGTTATCATAAAAATTGATGCTTGCACCTTCTATTTTTGGATGTTCCGAAGTGAGTATTGATACTCTAGAGTACTGGTACAAACTTTTTGAGAACAGGAGCTTTTTAAAAGAAAGCCTTTCACTACTAGTGTTTAATCCCAAAATACGGTAGTCATTTAAAATAGTAAACCACTCATTATTGTCAGAGCTTCCTTCTAGTTTGACTCTGTAGTCGAAGTTTTGGTTGGATAATCTAAGCTCAATCTGATTGATCGCGACTAGTTTGTTTAATTTGAACGCGGAATAATACGTATCATCTTTTCGACTACTATTTAGTTGCTCAAAAGGGAATTCTACAACAGAAGAATTATGTTTATATTCTTCTATTAAGTATGGAGTTTCTATAGTGTCATTGTCCGGAGTAATTCCAAGTATTCGTATATCGCTCTGTCTACTGTTGAGATGCTGAAACATCGAATTAGGCAATTCGATTTTGTGCCAATTATTACTGGCATCTAGTATCTCTTGAGAGTAGGAATAACCTCTTAGTTGAGCATAGCCTTGTGCTATAATGAGTCCGAAAAATAAACTAAGAAATGTTCTCATCTTCTTGATAGGTAATTAGGTTTTTGAATCGATTATATAAGTAAGATATTATAAGCAGTAGCGCACCCAAAGAAACGAAAACTATAGTCTTGGCAATAGTATCTAGATGAGATATGTCATAGAAGAATACTTTGATTAATGTGGCTGCAAAAAGTATGATAGCTCCGATACGCAGGAAGGCATTGTTCTTCCAAATTCCATATGCTACTATGGCTAAGGAGTATATACCCCAAAGAATACTCAGGCCCAGTTTATAGTTGTTGGCTACGCCACCCACGCTCATAATGCTCAGCAACTCGCTGCTCAATACCCAAACTATCGATACGTGTAACACTATGTCAAAAATCTTACGGTAGTTATCCTCAATAAAATCTTGTTTGATGTACTTGAAACAAAGAAAAATAAATACACATAGTAATGTGATCGATAGGTACCTAATTCCTAGATTAAACCACCCGTGGTTGAAAAATTCAGACTCCGTACTGCTGATATAGGACTCTCTAAGTTCACTAATAGAAAATAAGCCTGAGGTCAAAAATGCCAATACTATAGTTGCGTTGAGCACTAAGTTGATTTTTGCAAATTCCTTATTCTTTAGATACTTGATGTTTAGTATTGAAACTAAAGCAGCAAATATCATTGAATAGTTAATTAACCAAATAGATTTGAAATATTCTAAATCTATATTTTGAACATTTCCCATGTCGGATTTTACAGCGGTGCTGTAAGACGTCTGGTGCCAGTACTCTGCTATTTCTAAGTAGAAAGCCAAAAATGCACCTCCTATAAGAATTGAGGGTATGGCAAAAACACTAAGCTTTGAAAATTTATTTTTCTTAACGTCATCTGTTATGAATTCTTGTTTTCTGCTTATGTAGTTGATGAAAGTAAAACCTGCTATGAAAAAGATAGAGCTCAAAAATTGAACATTGAAAACTGGAGTTTTTTGATACAAATTGTTGTTAATCTCATACTCTGAAATATAACTGAATTGGGAGTAAAATATGCTCCAATCTTGATATAAACTAAATGTCGCAAGAAGCATTAACACATACGAAATAGTCTCATATATAGGGACTTCTTTGGTTCTTCCTATCCAAAACAAAATAGCAGCCTCTCCGACCCATAGCAGAGTCACCCAGTTTCCATCTAGTTGCACAGGTATAGCGATGGTTATAAATACTAGTACCAGCCCAGATATCATATAAAATATGTTTTTATCTGCCAGTTTTATACGGTAGATGAGAGTACTTATGGCAAAGTGTATTAAGGCATTGATAAGTGTGAAAATACCTAGTAAATGATCTGTGCTATTATTTTCTTTGAGAAGAACAAATCCTATACCATAAAACAGGAAGGAGTTTAGGAGTAAAACGACAATATCTCCTCGCACAAAATTCTTTTTATGCGTGATTTTGTATCCGATAAATGTTGCATAGAAAATCAAATAAAATATCGATAGAAACAAAAGTGCTAGATTGAATTGAGAGTTTTCATTGTAGTTAGACAATAGCCAACCTAATAGCATTACCCAAGTGATACCAAAAGCAGCATAGTAAAGAGGTTTCCAATATTTTTTTAACGCTATTATTAAAATTCCTATATTGATTAATGCCATATAACTAAATAGAATATCTACTCTTCCAAATCCAGAACTTAGCAGGAAGGGAACAGCATATGCTCCTACAAGGCTGAGTATAGCTATTATTTATTTATTGTAATTGAGTGCTGCATACACCGTGAAAGCAGTGAATACAAGCATAAGACCAAAGGCTGCCAACTGCGGAAATAGGTGGTAAAGTTCATAACCTAGGTATGTTATAAAATATAATATTGCCATAGCTCCAATTACCAGAACGGCACTGTAGCTTTCTATTTTTGTCTTAAGCTTCATCCCAAAACCCAATAGTCCAAAACCCGTGAGATAACAAAGTACAATAAGTGTAAGAGGACTAATTAGTCCATTATCTATACTGTATTTAGCACCTATGCCTACACCAAGGACGGTGATGATGATTCCTATTTTATTAATAAGGTTTTCACCAATAAATTTTTCAAGAGAGGATTTAGTAAGAGGCAATGATGTTTTTCTAGTTCTCAAAGGAGGGTCCGCAGAAACTAATTCAGTACTAATGACCTTTAAAGAAGATACTGCAGGAGTTGGTATTCTTGCCTCATGCTTTTCAGCCGTTGCAATTTTATCCGATTTAGTTCCAGATTTTATGATATTGAGGGACTGCCGGAGCCTATTTGTTTCTTCTACGAGTCCTTCCTGCTTAAGCTTTCTAAACGATTCTCAATTTCTTTTATTTTGTCTAAGTTCTCTTCCATGTTGGTGGTTATATGTTCAGATTATCAAGAACGGTGGGTTTTGGTACAGTGTCAATCTCAAAGGTATTCTAATAAAACTATTTAGGATTGAAGGTTCTTTGAAATGCTGGAACTAGTGGTGGGTAGGGTTTACAGCTATGTGCTATAATACTTATCACGCCATCTGCTCTTAGAGTATGGAATTCAATAATATCGTGTGTAGCTAGTCGTCACAATCACATTTATTGCACTCTGCTTCGCTGTCAAAACCAATAGGTGAGCAGCCACTATAGCCTTTGTATTCGCATTCCTTAGTGTCTGGATTGTAGAGCCAGCTTTCCTAATATGCTTGACAGGTAGTTCCCGTGGGCAACTGCTCTGAGCACTTGGTGTCTTGTACGCAGTCTTCTTTGCATGACGAGAGTCCTATCATGAGCATAAATAATAGTAGAGTTATAGTTTTCATATATTTATTTAATAAAGAATTGGTGGTTTTTTAAATCTTGTTTTTCATAAAAGTTGACCATCCAAGAAGTACACCTGTTGTTCCCAATGTTTGACGACTCCATTTCCACATATCAAAGTCATCCCTATGGGCTATTATCTTACCGTCTTTGAACTCAAAAGTAGCCGTAATATGATTTATTACCTCTCTTTTTTGTGGTCCGTACTCATATTTAGCTGTCCACTTTGCTGAGCCAGTATGGCTATCCGCTTTTATGTCATTGAATTGAATATCTATGTTGCCATTGCTTCGCTCTATAAGCATCTTCCACATAGATTTAGCTTGCTCTCCTTTGAGTGTGCCAAAAGCCGGATCTGTGAAAAGGACATCATCGTGATAGCACTGAGACATTCTTTCCGCATCTCCACGTGCAAATACACTATAAAAGCATCCTATGGTTTCTTTGTTTGTCATCTACTGGATTTCACACATTCAGTTCTTATGTTTTTTGATTGATACGCAAGTTAGAATATTGAAATAACAAAAGGCTAATAATTTGTAATTTACTTAATCTGTCAAATGTTTTAATTGCTAATATTTTTCATTCTTTTAAGCAATTTTGACTTTAATACAGTGGCTTTGTGTTTTGAAAAAATGCCTATTAAAATATACATTATTATTTTTCTTTATCGTTTTGTAATCTATTAGTAATCATTGTTTTATAGGTGTATTGTAGAAGGGTACAATTTGTGAAACATACAATATAAACCCATTAAAAAATGAAACACCATGAAAAGAAATTACTTATTAATCGGATTAAGTTGTTTACTCTTAGCTGCTTGCAGCTCAGGTAAAAAACGACTGGAAAAAGGAGATTATGATACTGCGGTGTACAAAGCCGTAAAACGTCTTCAGCAAAAACCAAACTTTACAAAAGCAGAGAAAGTACTTAGAGAATCATATACCCTAGCGGTAAATGAGCATATGAATGTAATCGAGTATCACGATAATACGAATAACCCTTTCAAATATGATCGAATGGTAAGGGAGTACGAAATGGTTTCTTACCTTAACTCAGCTATTCGTAGATATCCGCTATATGCTGATTTGGTAGGCTTGATAGATGTAAAGGAGGAACTTGCATTTGCACGTGGAGAGGCAGCTCTATCGCATAAAGCTGAAGGAGAAAGACTTATTGCCCAAAACACAAAGCATCGTGCTAGAGATGCTTACTATCAGTTTGTGGAGGCAAATAATTTTGTTGAGGGCACTGTATCATCCAAAATGTTGAATGAGGCTCAAGAAGCCGGTACAGTAAATGTAGTTTTAGAATTTTCTACGAGAGGACGCTTTTTCAGAAACTATAGTTCGGATATGGTTTATAGCAAGGTGATGACTAATTTTAGAAATACACGTTATAGATTTATGCGAGTATTGGAGCCAGGTGAATTAGACATAATCCCAGATGAAATAATAGAAATTGAAATGGAAGAAGCACATATAGGTCGAGTAGATTTCAGAAAGAATGTACTTGAGGTAAAAAAGGACGACGTATATCTAGGAGAAGCAAAAACGGATAGCGGTGAGGTAGTGAAAGTATATGGAACTGTGACTGCAAAATACATAGAGTTCTGCAAAACGATAAATACAAGAGCTAGGCTAATGATACGAAGAGTAGATGGGAATACATTAGCAATACAGCATCAAAGAGTATTGCCAAGTAGTTACAGCTGGAATGAGAAGTGGGCAAATTATAGAGGAGATAAAAGAGCTTTAAGTTCTTCTCAACTTGATTTTGCTCGTAGAAGTGAACCTAATCCACCTCGACCAGAATGGTTGTTTTCTCAGACCACTAAACCATTGGTAGGTAATAGTATAGAATACCTTCGGGAACAATACAACTATCTACGATAGACATCATTCAGGTATTTGAAATGGTCTAAGACGATAATTCGTCTTAGACCATTTATTGTGCAAAAGAGTAGAGAGAAAGGATTATAAATTAGTAAAAACATCTTGACTTCTAATGGCTTACCTTTGCACTTGTAATGAAGTTTGAAGAATATCGGTTATCCAAAGAAATGAAAAGAAACCTTGAAGAGATGGGTTTTAGGAGACCTACAGATATTCAGTTTAAATGCCTCCCTCATATACAGCGTGGGGATGATTTGCTAGCGATAGCACAAACAGGTACAGGCAAAACAGCTGCATTTGCCATTCCAATCATTGACAAAATACAGCAGATAAAATACAAGGCATTTGAAAAAGGAAGTTTTGTGCGTGCCATTGTAATGGCTCCTACACGTGAGCTGGCTCAACAGATTACTAAAGTATTCAATCAAATAGGTAAAAATACTAAGGTAAAAGCACTCTGTGTATACGGAGGAGTAGAGCAAAATCATCAAATCAACAAACTACTGGAGGGTATGGATATTATCGTAAGTACTCCAGGCAGAATGTTTGACTTGGTAAGTCAAGGATATTTGAAATTGAATAAGGTAGAAGTGCTCATACTAGACGAGGCCGATCATATGCTAGACCTTGGTTTTGCAAAAGATATAGATGATTTGGTCTATAAACTACCAAAGAGAAGACAAACACTTTTTTTCTCTGCTACGATAAGTAAAACCATAAAGCAGCAAGCTTATAAAATGGTAAGCAGTAAGGCAATACGAATTCAAATATCTCCCAGAGATCCAGTGAGTAAGAATGTGAATCACCAGATTGTTTTTGTAGAAATGGATGACAAGCGTTTTTTTCTTCAACGCCTTATTCAAGAGAATGAAGATAAAAAATTTTTAGTTTTTGTTCGCACTAAAGTACGTGCGGAACGTGTGAAATCTGCAATGGAGCGAGTTATGATAGATTCACTCACCATACACGGTGACAAAGAACAAGATGAGAGAGAAACTACCTTGCTTGCGTTTCGTACCCGTGCTTGCAAGATAATGATTGCCACAGATGTATCTGCTAGAGGTATAGATATAGAGGGAGTTGATTATGTAGTGAACTATGATATTCCTGAGGTACCCGAGAACTATGTACACCGAGTAGGTCGTACAGGTAGGGGCAAGGCCAAAGGAAAGGCAATATCATTCTGTGCTAAGGAGGAAAAAGAGTACCTAGCTGCTATAGAAGAATATACTACAGTGCCTATCACTAGAGCTACTGTCACTAGGGCTGAGTATTCGGATACCATAGAGCTGGAAGATGATGGCAAGGATGATTGGAAAGCATTAATGAATACAGAGATAAGGAAGCCGAAGAAAAAGAAGAGATAAGGGCGTCATTTATCGAATAAGGTACTCCTTGCATATTGAAGTACTTTTTTCTCTTGGATTTAATGTTTTACTTCTTTTTAAGTTTCTTATCCATCACCTTAAAAAACAAAGGAGGAACTAAACTCAAAAGTATCATCCCAGGATAGCCAGTAGGAAGTTGAGGAGAGCCTTCTCTACTCAGTAAATCAGGATATTTAACCAGACTGTTGGCATGGTGATGGGAGTGACGTGTAAGTTCAAAAAGCAGGTATCTTCCAAGGATGTGGTCCGAGTTCCACGAATGTTTGTCTTGTACTCTTTCGTAGGCTGCTTCACTTATTTTCTTGCGGAGCAAACCATAGTGTTCTAAATAATTTATCGATTCAAGAAGTAGAATCCCAATAAGTGTAGCTAGTATATAGTATAACAAAACGGGTGTTCCAAATGATAAACCAATTATAGCTAATATCAAAAGTTGGAATACAGTATACTTAACCATATCATTCTGCCAACTAAATTTTGGTAGACCTTTTTTTTGTGTGGACGTATTCTCTAAGTGCCAAGCCGATGTGTAAGCATCTTTTATTGATCGAATCCAGAAGAGAAATAGGTTTTCTCCTTTGCGTGCAGTAGCCGGATCATCGGGAGTAGCCACACGTTTATGATGGCCTCTATTATGCTCTATATAAAAATGAGTGTACTGACTAGAGCAAAGGAGAAGTTGAGCAAGAAACCTATCCAGTTTACTTTTACGGTGCCCCAATTCGTGAGCCATATTAATGCCAAAAATGCCAATCAAAATCCCCATGGCTGATATTTTTCCGTATAAGATAAGTCTATTTGTCTCGCCTCCTATAGTTGTTAGAAAAAGAATCATAAGAAACAAAAACAATGGAACTAAGCTATAAATAATAAGGTCATAAGCTAACGCACTCTCCTTTGTAGTTTGAGTCTTGTTGGGGGGTAACACGAGCTCTAACAATGGAATAAGTCCAAATGATAGGAATACTAAAGAATAGGAGAATAATACAGTCTCGGATGCTATACTGCAGTATCCGATTATAATAAAGATGTAGGTTCCAAAATATTTGATTACTCCCATAAATACACCTACAAGTATACTTAATAGTCTACAAAAAAAAGTTCTACTCACAACTGTGAGTGGAACCAATATAATTAATATACAATGGTGAGCTTATGGCCCAACATCGTGATTTGCAGATTCCAAAATATACGGGTGATTTACAGGGTACAGATTTGCTTTGCTCAATGAGTGAAGCACTGTATAAATAAAAATTCCTGCAAACGCCATTGTCGTTCCTATTTCCAACATACCAATACCTGCTTTTTCGCCTACAGTACCCGGCATTATAAGTAGATACATATCTACCCAGTGTCCTACTACGATTACTAATGCAGCGGTTAATAGAACGATAGGTGAACGTTTTGCATTTCTCATCATCAATACAAAGAAAGGTGCCAAGAAAGACATGAATAGGTTCACAAAGAAGATAGGTTTGAAGTGAGCTGTAAGTCGTGCATCGAAGTACACAGTTTCCTCTGGAAGGTTAGTATACCAAATAAGCAACCACTGACTCAAAAATATGTAAGTCCAGAATATACAGAAAGCAAACATAAATTTACCTAAATCGTGAACTACCTCGTCAGACACCATTTCCATATAGCCTTTAGACTTAAGGTATTGTAATATCAGCATCATTACAGATAAACTGGTAACAAATGATATAGCAAAATTATATACAGAGAACATAGTAGAATACCAGTGAGCATCTATACTCATAATGATAAGCCACGATAATGCTGAGAATGAAAATGCAAAAAAGAAAATAAATCCTGCTGACCATCTTGTAGAGTTTTTGAACATACTAAGCCCCGCAGTATTATCTTCAGCTACACTGTTTCTTCTAAGTTTAGTTCTTATGAGATACCAAACAATAAGAACGAATGGTATGAAAAAGAATATCGATGAATTATTAAGTAACCAATGTTTACTATCCAGTATAGCATCAATAGGGGTAGCTCCGCTATCAAAGTACTGTACCCAATGATATAACTCTCCTTTACCTAGCCAGATAACAGCCAAAAGCAAGATAGAACCTATACCTAAATAGGCACTTTGAGCCTCCATAATTCGTTTTAGCATAACAGCCCAACCAGCATTAGCTACATAGTTTACAGCTATGAAAAATATAGCACCTACAGCAAATAACCAAAAGTAGTAACTGTTTAAAAGCATGTTTGCCCATACTCTGGTTTTCCAAGATGGACCGTGGTGTCCTTCAGCATGTGCTTCTTCACCGTGTGTGCTTAAAGTTTGGTGGTGTTCCCCATGAGCTTCATCTATATGATCAGCTGCATCTTCTACATGCTCAGTAACTGGTGCATCTACGTGATCCCAATTGTTTTTTACTTGCATAGAGCCGATGCCAGCTAGTATAGCTCCTACTAGAAATAATCCTATAGCAATCATTTTAGCTCTTCCAGAGAACTCAAATTTTTCTTGCTTTACTTCATTTATTATATGATGTCCCATTAGTATAAGATTCTATTATTTATAAATTTCTATTTCTACTCGTCTATTCGATTTTCTATCCTCGCTAGAAGTAATCTCACCCTCCCGACCTATACTTGCATCAGATCGAGCAGATAGGTTAGACGATTTCACACCTTTAGAAGTTAGATAGTTTATTACTTTCGTTGCTCTATCTATTCCAAGAGTTGCAGCCCCTTCTTCAGTAAGAGTAACACCTATGTGTCCTACTATGGTAGTTTTATAATCTGGATGATCACTAAGGTATGCAGCTACTTCGTCTAAACTACTATGAGAAGATGACTTCATTTCCTTTCTGTTTGGTAAACCTTTAAAATCTACTTTAGACATAGCTGTCATTATTCTAGCCTTCTCTTCTGGGGTACCTGGAAAATTAGCTGAGCTAGTTTGTGGCGAACCCATATCTCCGTGATCTCCATTTGCAGAAGAATGTTCTGCAGCATACTTGAAATCATCTCCAAATGCCAATGATTTTACATAGTGTATTACTTTCCAACGCTCTTCTGGGTTTAGCATGAATGAGTGAGAACCCATCAAACCTTTACCGTTTGTGATGGTATGATAGATTTTACCATTAGGAAGCTCTTTTATATAGTCAGATGAATAAGCAGGCCAAGATGGACCAGGCATTTTCTTGTCTTTGAAAATTGGACCGTCGTTCTTTCCTTTTTTACCGTGACAATGCCAGCAGTATATATTGTATAACCTTTCACCTTCAGCTACATTACTTTCGGTAGCAGCTATCCAAGGGGTATATGAAGCACTTGCCTCATATCCTTCACCGTTGTTGGCATGTGGGTATATGTACCCACCTTGTCCTCTAGCTATGGTTCCGTTTACTGGAAGACGCATAGTCATTCCATTCGGATTATAATCAAAACTCTTTTCTTGAGAAAAAGGCTCATATGCTTGAGAAGTATACATATTAGGTGCATACTCTATCCCCGGATTATCACCAGAGCTTACGCATGAAACGAGGCTAATAGCAGGTAATGCTAGTACTAAGCCGTATTTTAATAGTGTGTTTAGCTTCATCGTATTATTTATTCATTAATTTGTTAGCCTGGCTCATCCAATCATCTCGTTCTATTCTACCTGGGAAATAGTTTGTCATTTCTTCAATAGCTTTAATAGTATCCGCATTTAATTTAGAAACTTGTTCAAAGGTGAAAATACCAATGCTATTTAAAGTTTCTTCGTATTTTGGTCCTATACCACTTATTTGTTTTAGGTCATCTTTTCCTGAAGCATCTCCAAGCGTTGATTTTAATAAACTAAGACGTGATGATTTTTCATCGTCACTTAAGGTTATCTTTTTAGATGAACCAGAAGATCTTACAACTTTCACTTCTTCTTGGATTACAGTACTATTCTCTAAATCTTCATCAGATGTATGTGAAGTATTAAAAGGAGTCACAGTACCACGTACTTCTATAGCTCCTTCTTTCTGAAGAATTGACTGTATTTCAGAATTATTAACGGTCTGATCTTCTGCATTGTCAATTGCCAATAGCATATGATCATTGGTTTGTCTTCTGTCTAGTAAATCTTCTTTGATTCCATGAACCATACCACTTCTTGCAAAGAATAAGAAAACCATACCAAACGCTGTAAAAAGTATAGTAAGTTCAAACATTACAGGAATAAAACTTGTAAACAAAGTAATATCCTGAGGCTTGCCACCTATAATCATTGGCCAATCTATCACGTTCATAGAATACGCAAGAGTAAACCCAGACAAACAGCCTATTAGACCACAAATGAATGCAGCAATAGTAAGGTTTGTTCTTTGATATCCTAACTTGTGATCTAAGTGATGCACTGGAAACGGTGTATAGCAGTCAAATATTTTTACACCTTTTTCTCTAAGGGTATCTACTGCGTGCAACAGTTTGTCAGAGTCATCAAATGTGCCAACTGTAAACTTTTTATTATCTAATTGAATACTTTTATCAATCATATTACTCTTTGTCTTTAATAATTGTTTTAACCTCTGACATGTTAATCACAGGTAAGAATTTAGCAAATAAGAAGAAGCAAGTGAAGAATAGTCCAAATGTTCCTAAGAATATTCCTGCTTCGACCCACGTAGCGTGATACATAACCCAACTACTAGGTAAGAAATCTCTATGCAGTGAAGTCACGATAATAACAAATCGCTCAAACCACATTCCAATATTTACAATAATAGAAATCACGAAAATGAACCAAGGTGTAGTTCTAGCCCATTTACTCCAAAATACTTGTGGAGCCATAAGGTTACAAAACATCATAGTCCAATATGCCCAAGCATAAGGTCCAAACATTCTATTAGCAAATGCATACTGCTCATACTCGTATCCAGAATAAGCTGCTATTACAAACTCTGTGATGTATGCGACACCTACTATAGAACCAGTAAGAAGTATCACTTTAGTCATCGCCTCTAGGTGCTCCGTAGTAATGTAATCTTGATAGTTCATTACATATCTCGCGATAAGTAAAAGTGTAAGTACCATACCAAATCCAGAGAAAATAGCTCCTGCTACGAAATATGGAGGGAATATAGTCGTGTGCCATCCCGGAATAACCGAAGTAGCAAAGTCCATTGATACAATTGTGTGTACAGAGAGTACAAGCGGAGTAGAAATACCCGCAAGTATTAATGCAACTACCTCATAACGTCCCCAAGACTTAGCAGAACCATTCCATCCCATTGCAAATAGTCCGTACCAAAATTTACGTGCTTTGGTTTTAGCTCTATCTCTTACTGTAGCTATATCTGGAATAAGACCTAAGTACCAGAATACTAATGATACAGAAAGGTAAGTGGAAATTGCAAATACATCCCAAAGTAGTGGAGAGTTAAAGTTAACCCATAAAGAACCAAACGCATTAGGTAAAGGCAGTGCCCAATATGCTAACCAAACTCTACCCATGTGAAACAAAGGAAATATTGCTGCACAAAAGACTGCAAAGATGGTCATTGCCTCTGCTGATCTGTTTATGGACATTCTCCATTTTTGTCTGAAGAGTAAAAGGATTGCAGAAATTAGTGTTCCTGCGTGACCTATACCTACCCAGAATACAAAGTTGGTGATATCCCAACCCCACATTACTGATTTATTAACGTTCCAAGTTCCAATACCTTCCCATACTGTCCATACAAGTGTTACCACTAGTACAAGTAAAAGTATAACGGCAATAATGAAACCCATCCACCAAGATGAAGTAGGTTTATTTTCTATCGGCCTACAAATGTCTTCTGTGACATCGGAGTAAGTTTTTCCGCCGGTTACGAGCGGTTTTCTTATATCTGCTGAATACATATTGATTAATGAGCTATTTGGTTAGTTGTTTCTGTCTTATTTCTTATTTTGGTAAGATACTGTACACTTGGTTTTACACCTAGTTCTTCTAGTACATGATATGATCTATCGTTTTTATATAACTTAGATATCTCACTATTCGCATCGTTTAAGTCACCAAAAACTATTGCGTTAGAAGGACAAGTTTGAGCACAAGCCGTAGTAAATTCATCCGCTTTCATTTTGCGGTTATCTCTCTTAGCAGTTAGCTTAGCTGATTGTATACGCTGTACACAGAAACTACATTTCTCCATTACACCTCTAGAACGAACAGTAACATCTGGGTTTATCACCATTTTACCTAAATCATTGCTGAAGTGATAATCAAACTTCTCGTTTTCGTTAAATCTGAACCAATTAAATCTACGAACCTTGTACGGGCAGTTATTACCACAATACTTCGTTCCAATACATCTATTGTACGTCATTTGATTAAGACCTTCACTACTGTGTGTAGTAGCTAATACTGGACAAACAGTCTCACAAGGAGCATTATCACAGTGCTGGCACATCATAGGCTGATGAGCTACTTGTACATTTTGGTAATAATCATGAGAATCAGTGGCGACACTATATGCTTCCATCACCTTTTCTTTACTCATATTTTCACCAGCTTCTACTGTTTGATCTCCACCGTGAACTATACTTAAGTTAAGATCTTGCTTGGTAGGAGCTTCGAAACTATAGTATCTATCGATACGCAACCAGTGCATTTCTCTTCTACGTCTTACTTCTTCTCTACCTACTATCGGTACATTGTTTTCTATACTGCAACTTACGATACATGCACTACATCCAGTACAAGCATTCAAGTCGATTGCCATTCCCCAATGATGACCTTTACTGTAATCGTAATCGTCCCATAGAGAAATAGGTTTTGGTTTGTGAACGTGTTGACCTGCTTTCGGGTCTTGTCTGAAGGCGTCTAAGCTTGCTTCTCTTATGATATCTCTACCTTCTATAGAATAGTGAGTTTGAGTAATACCAAATTCATATTGTCTAGCTCCTTCAACCTTTTCTATAGTTACACCATTCAAAATGTAATCTGCAAAACCTTCTTTGTTGTTTACAAGTGGATAAGCATTCTTACCAAGGTCTTTAAGATCATTGGTAACATTTTCAGGAAGTATTCTTCCATATCCTAATGCAATTCCATATGTACCTTTGGTTTGTCCAGGCTGTATGAGTACAGGTATTTCTATATTTCCTGTAGAGGTAGATACAGACATTACATCTCCATTTTCCCATCCATTTGATTTGGCGTCTGGCATAGAAACGCTTAGATAATTATCCCAAGTTACCTTACTGACAGGATCTGGCATTTCGTGAGCCCAAGGAGTATTACCGTATGCACCATCTCTTACACCTACTTTTTGGTAAAGTATAAGTTCGCTTTCTGTCTTTTTACGACTAGTAATGTCGCTTATGATTCCTCCGGTAGTCACATTCAATGAAGGAACGCTAACAGCTGATATTTTCTCTACAAGACCGTTTTCTACTGCTTTGTTGAAATCTCCATCTACAGTGTTTTCAAATACGCTTTTAGTATATGCGTATGCGTAAGACAATTCGTCTTTATCTGATACATCTACTCCCGACCATGCTAACAAAGAGCTAGCAGAATGTCTTCCTTCAAAAACAGGAGAAATAGTAGGTTGAGACAATACGAATCTTCCTTTGTAAGGTTCTTTTATATCCCAAGATTCTAATGGATGTAATCCAGTAGCTATGTGAGTAGCGGCTTCTGATGTCTCGTCTAAGGTAATTGAAGT
The DNA here is from genome assembly GCA_028339355.1 of Bacteroidia bacterium. GTDB lineage: Bacteria > Bacteroidota > Bacteroidia > NS11-12g > UBA9320 > UBA9320. The sequence continues at coordinate 180,035 of JAOLBX010000001.1, read as the reverse complement.
ACTTATACGAGTTGGTATCTTAGCAAATGCAGCAGCTGCTTCTATATTAGAATAAGAAGGGTTAGCATCAATAGTGATAACTGCACCATATTTTCCAGCTTCGGCTGATTCTACAAAGGCATTGAAAGATGCTTCATCAGCACTTTGGCCTTTGTAATAGTTTGTAGTATCTATAGTAGTACCATAGTTACCAAGCATTACATTGATAGCATTTACTAACAATTGATCTTCCTCGTTATTACTACCACACACTACTAAACTTCTGCTTCCTGCTGCTTTAAGCTCAGCTGCGGCTTGTCTAATATTGTTGCCTGCTACTTCCATACCTGTTTCTGCGGTAGCTCCACCCAGTTCTCTATATAAAGCAATCAGGTGTTGACCTACATTACTCATTTTCATAGGCACTCGCACATCTGCATTAGCACCTGTTAGAGACATCAATGATTCAAACTGATAGTGCTTAGACATTTTACCATCTTTAGGCACTCTGTTTTTGCTATAGTCGGAGTGGAATTTAATAGGGCTTATCCAAGTTCCTAAGAAATCTGCTCCAAAACTTACAACAACATCAGCATTTTGAAAATTGTATGCGGGTATGACAGCACTTCCAAATGCCGTATTGTTAGCTCTTGTTATTCCCGAGTAAGATATCGGTTCGTAAGATATTACCTCTACGTTAGCGTATTTGGCACCGAAATCAGTAATAGCTTGATTCGTAACAAGGCTAGTATTGCCGCTCTTAATCACAGCGATAGATTTGCCAGATGCACTCACATTAGATAATGCACTTACTACTTCTTTGTCAAAATCTGCCCAGGCTACTGTTTTTCTTTTGCCAGCTACCATAGCACCTTTGAGTCTATTGGTATCATACAAAGAAAGAATGGCTGAATGACCAAGGCCATCTAAACCACCTCCAAAGTAAGAAGCTTCTTTATTTGGTTCAAACTTGATAGGCCGACCTTCACGTACTTTTACAAGTACAGGAAAACCTTCAGCATTACTTACTGAGCTACTAGCATAGTACAATGGGACTCCAGGAGTTACATTATCTGGTTTCTCAGTATAAGGTATTGCCTTTCTTACAGGTGTTTTGTTACAAGCAGCAAGTGTTACCGCTCCTAATCCAAAACCGAAGTACTTTAAAAAGTCTCTACGATTAGCTCTGGTAGAGTCATCATTAGCAAAAACTTTTTCTAATGGTAATCCTTCTGAAAATTCATTGGCATTAGAAGTTACAAACTCCTGTGTTTGCTCTAACTCTTCTACACCTTTCCAATATTTATTTGAAGACATGATTTACTTTTTCTCTTTAATAATTAATAATGACACTTAGAACACTCAAGACCACCATTTTCCGCAACGGTGATATAATCTTTTCCTTCTGCTTGCATATTCTTGTGCACTTCCTCGTAGTAATTGTTGTTTTCTGAGTCTATACCACGCTCCTTATGACAGTCAATGCACCATCCCATTTGTAGGGTAGAAAATTGCTCTACTTTGTCCATTTCTTGAATAGGACCGTGACAAGTTTGACATTCTACTTTACCTACTACTACGTGTTGAGAGTGGTTGAAGTAGGCCAAATCTGGAAGGTTATGAATACGAACCCATTCGATAGGCTTTTGCTTGTAATCTTTTATGTACTCCATGTTATCACCATCAAAACCAATAGCGTTGTATATTTTTTGAATTTCTGGTGAAGTCTTTCCATTGTATTTCTCATCAGCTTTCACATACTTATGACAGTTCATACATGTATTGAGAGATGGAATACTTGCAGATTTAGATTTTTCTACTGTGCTATGGCAATACTTACAATCTATTTCATACTGACCAGCATGTATTTTGTGAGAAAAATTGATAGGCTGAGTAGGGGCATATCCTTGCTGAGCACCTACTTCATCCATTCCAAACTTGTAACCAAATGCTCCTAGTACGACTAGAAGTATTCCCGCAATTGCTAGAGTAGCAATGGTAGGGTTCCATCCATCAATTACAGGTTTAATCTTACTAGCATAGAAAGAAGGTTCGTCTTCTACTCCTAGTTTTTCTTGATTCATAGAAGTCAAGTGTCTCTTGATACCAAATAGTAACGCTGCAATAGCAGCCAATACTACCGATAGGATAATCAACGCTAGAAACGTTGATTCTGAATAAAATGATGACATATTATTATTTGAAAATGATAAAGTGCTAATTGATGTAAAGATTGCCGATAGGGCGATTTGTGTTTTTGGTTTATACATTCAGTGGTTTGTGTTTTTCACACAGCTGCAAATATAAGAACCCTCTAAAATGAGCATATTCTAGATATGCACATTTTTTCAATTTAGATAGTTTTCAAATAGGTGTTTTGTGTTGTGGCTATGTGATTGATATACAGTAAATTAGGTTGTAATAGTTAAACTGCCTAAAGTCTAGCTTTTTTTTATAAAAAACACAAAAATATTTTTCAATAATTAACGAAGTAGAGAAGGTCATTTTCTTGGCATATTCTCAATTTACTTGAAGAATAAAAATGTGTTTTAAAGACCTCAAGCCAATTTTGAAAATACGTTGAGCTATGTTCCTTTATTGTATGCCTTAATAATGTCTTTTACCAGTCGATGGCGAACAACATCATTTTCGTTTAATTTTACAATACCGATTCCTTTTACTCCTTTGAGCATATTGAGAGCAGGTTCTAGCCCACTGGCTATTCTTGGCGGCAGATCTATTTGAGTCAAATCTCCAGTCACTACCACCTTTGATATGGGCCCCATTCGGGTAAGGAACATTTTTAGTTGGGTGTTGGTAGCATTTTGGCCTTCGTCTAGTATGGCGAAACAATTATTAAGAGTACGGCCACGCATAAAAGCTAGAGGTGCTACTTCTATGATGCCTTTCTCTATATACGCTTTGTATTTTTCAACAGGTATCATATCTCCTAAAGCATCATACAAAGGGCGTAGATAGGGGTCCACTTTATCCTTCATATCACCTGGCAAAAATCCAAGACTCTCGCCAGCCTCTACCGCAGGTCTACACAAGATTATTTTTTTTACTTCCTTATTTTTTAGAGCTCTAACCGCTAGAGCTACTGCGGTATATGTTTTGCCAGTACCGGCCGGACCAATAGCAAAAACCAAGTCGTTTTTGTAAACCTTGTCAACCAACTCTTGTTGGTTTTTGGTGCGAGCAGATATTACCTTCCCGCTTTGTCCGTGTATAATTATTCCGTTCTCAGCTGTTTTAGGATTTTCCTCTCCTTGCACCACTCTTTCTATATCTCCTAGGCTCACCTGCTTGTTTATTTTTAAGTATTTTACGATTGATTCTACAACTTTTATAAATTCATCTGTCTGATAATCTTCTCCTTTTATTGTGATTTCTCCACCTCTGCTCGATAATGAAAGAGCGGGGTACTTTGCTTTAAAAACTTTAAAGTAACTATTGTAGGGTCCAAAAAAACGAGAAGGATCTATCTCTTCAATTAAATATTTTCGTTCTGCCAATGTATTTTGTACAAATGTAGTGTTCTGTCGTTATTTTCGTCGGCTAAAATAGCTAAATATTTAACATTGTCGGTACTTACTTTTTTAAGTGATTTTGGGGCGGATAGCCACTATATGGCTTCTTTCAGGGGAGCGATGTATAAGGCGAAAATTGAGTTGCCTTTTATCGAAATAACGAGTAGGATAGAGCCGTTTGATATTGTAGAAGCTGCTTACTTAAGTAGTATGGTGTTCAGCGATTTTGAAGATGGAAGCATTCATATACTCGCTACTAATGTGGTAGCCACATCGTATAAAGGTCATCTCGTTGCAAAATTCAATAATCACTATTTTTTAGCCCCAGATAATGGTATTTTAAGTCTAATTTTTGGTGAAAATTTCAATAATTATTACCTTATCCCTACGGCGAGCTACGAGCAAAAAATTCAAAATGTCTATCTGCCATTTATTACAAAGCTTCTGCAAAACCAGAATTTGGATGAAATCGCTAGGAAAGCAGATAAAATAGATACCAAAACACGCATACATCCCGTTCGAGATGATAAGGAATTGAGAGGAACAGTACTTTTTGTGGATCATTTTGGTAATTCATATACCAATATTACGAAGGATGAGTTTGAGTCTTTCGTTAGTGATAGTGATTTTAAGATTAGCTTAAGTAGACATAGTATAGTTGAAAGTATTTCTAATAATTATTCTGATGTGAGAGAAGGAGATCCGATTTGTTATTTTTCAGACCACGGATATCTCGTTGCTGCTATCAAAAAAAGCAGTGCCGAAAAACTGCTAAATCTAAGAAAATATAAACCACTAATTGTTCAAAAAGTATGATTCTGCGTCTTGTTAAAATGACCTTCAAACCTGAAGAAACTGCTGGTTTTTTAGCCTTTTTTGAAACTATTAAACACGATATTGGTTGCATGCCGGGCATATTAAATTTAAAATTATACCAAGATGAGGAAGATGAAAACGTTATCTTTACTCATAGTACATGGCTGAATAAGAGTAGTTTAAATGCCTACAGGAAGTCAGAATTGTTTGGAAAAGTGTGGCCTAAAACAAAAGTACTCTTCGATGAAGAACCTATGGCTTGGAGTTTGAAATTAAAGTAAATATTATTGTAACATAAATGAAATCATTATTAAGAACCTTATTTATCTTTATAGGATTGGGATTAGCCGCTTCTGTGAATGCACAAACGTATAAAATGGAACTTGCTATTGAAGACGGTAAATTTAAACGATTAGAAAAGTTATGTCTTGATGCATTGGAAGATAAAAATCTAAAGAAAAGACCGGAAGTATATTATTATCTATCTCAAGCATATGTGGAGCTATCTAAAGATGATTTATACTTTGATAAGAACCCTGATGCCGTAAAACTCGCTGTGAAATATATGCTCAAGGGCAAGAAAAAAGATAAAGAGTTGAAGGATTGGAATGATTTTGAAGAGGTTAGAAACGAAATAATAAAACGTCAAATTGATATGGCGGATGGGCAGTACAATATCAATAAGCTCGCTAAGGCTATAAAGATGTACAATCTAATAAATCAACTAGATAGTACCAATAGATATGCTTACCTGATGTCTGGAAAGAGTTCGATAGGGTATTTAGATTCATCTACAGGAGAAGCTAAATTTAAAAATCTTTTACAGTGGTATGCTGAAGATATCAAAAACAATGTTTTAGACAAGGAACAATCAGTTGATCCATATGTCTATTTTGCAGATAAGTATTGGAATGCAGGCAAATATGATAGTGCCAAATATATTATAGTGGAAGGTCGAAAGTTATTTGATAATGATCCTAAGCTAAGTTTCTTTGAGCGTAAAGTAACTCTCGATCAAATAAAAGATATGCCACCAAGTAGTTTAATGCTTGATTATGTGCAAGAAGTATTGATACACTCACCTACTGATAAAGATTTTCTTCATAAAGAAAATTCAGTTTACATATACTTGATAAAGAACAAGATAGTAGCTAATCAAACAGTTGATGCAGATACATTAATTAATAAATTCGTCCGTGAAAAAGTTGCTAAATCGTCTCATAAAAAGTATCGTTTGATTAAAAATACAGATGTCTTTGTAGAGAAGAAAAGTGAAAATGTACTATGGAAATTATCAAAGTATTTTCAGACTTATAGTCATTTAGAAACTGCTAAACATGTACTTGATAAGTATATAAGTTCTACAGCGAGTTCTAATTCTTCCGACGATATCGCAAAGAGATGGGATATAATAACCAACTATGCTTTTGAAACAAAGAGTCTTCCCTTTGCAGGTTTTGTGCTGCAGCAGGCTATTAGCAAGTATCCAAATAACAATGAGTTACTACAAACAAGAGCTAAAGTAATAGCGGAGAAAGAGGTGGTAGCTACCAATGTAGATGAACAAGGTGCTCTGTATTCGTTGATGAAAGATGAATTTGCTAAAGACTCCTCAAAAGATAATAAAGATAGAATTGTAGCGATAAACGATAAATATATTGGCCTGCTTACCGCTGCAAATAGGTTTAGTACAGCAAAGGACATCATGAAAGAACAAATGGAGTACGCTCCTGAGTTAGACCATAGTGACAGACTTCGTTTTATCGCCAAAGAAGACTTCTATCAAAATTACTTCTTGACCAGAACCAAGGGTAAAGATATAGATGGAAAAAATATATCACCTTATATTTGGAATGGAGATAGAAGTGGCTGCAACGCAGGTAGTATTGATATAGATATACAAAGCAAAGTTGCCAATAGAATCAATTATTTCAGAAGGAATGCAGGGGTGCCGGAAGTATTGTTTGACGAGGCTACAAATGAGTATTGTCAAGAGGCTGCTCTTATGATGATGAGCAATAATAAGCTAGAGCATGATCCACCTCGAACTTGGAGATGCTGGACCAATGAGGGAGCCTATGCAGCTAAACACTCACTTCTTATTAAAGATGCAAATACCTCCATGGCGGTGACGTACATAATGGATGACAAAAATCCAAGTGCTGGAAACAGAAGATGGTTACTTTATCCGAATGGAAAAGTATATGGACATGGCAGCACAGATAATATTGCTGTAATATGGGCATTGGATGATAGTGGTAGCACAGATACCGCCCAGTATATGGATCTGCCGGTGACATGGCCACCTCAAGGGGATGTACCTCAACTAATGATGTTTAGCAATTGGACGTTCTCTATTTATAGAGATTTGAACGACGCAAAGGTGGAAGTAAAACAAGACGGAAAAGTTATAGATGTAACGGTAGAAAAGTTTGTAAGAGGGTATGGAGCACCTACATTAGTATTTAAGCCAGCAATCGTGAAAACAGCACTACCTAGCAAAAGTAATTTTGATGTGACGGTTACATTGTCAGGCGGTCGTAAATATAATTACACCGTTCGTTCATTTTACTACGATCCAGGTAAGTAGATAGTCCTCTATCTGCAACCTTTTCCCTATCTTGCACGTCTATAGTAAAACTGAGTAAGATTGTCTCTTCGAACGTACATAATAGGTTTGGTTCTTGTTTGTTCTTTTTCCTCTGTTTTCGGACAGATAGGGTTTATGGAAAACAAAGGGCAATTTGATGACCAAATCAGTTATCAAGCAGACTATAATTCTCATACTATTTTTTTAGATGAACAAGGGTTTACAGTTTTACTACACAATGAAAAAAAATGGTCGAAGATGGTCATGGATTTTCATGACCATAAGTTTCAAAAAAGTGATTCTAGCATTAAAGAACATAGTTTAGATTTTCACAGCATAAAGTATATTCTAGAAGGAGCCAACCTTTCAAGACATTCGGGAACAGAGAGTACCCCTGAGTACTACAATTTTTTTATTGGAAATGAAGCGGCTAATTGGGCGGAGAAGGTAAAGAAGCATACTAAAGTGGTCTACCAAGATATCTACCCAAATATAGACCTTGAGTATGAAGCCATAGACGAGAGATTCAAGTATAACTTTATCTTGAACAAAGGAGCAAACATTACTGATATCAGAATTGATATAAAAGGGGCTATCGAGACTAAGGTGACAAGCGATCGTATTTATGTGAAGACTAGATTTGGTGAGTACAGTGAGGTTATGCCTATTTCGTATGAAGTGCATGATGATCATAGAAACCAAATTAAAATGAGCTATGTCTTGCGAGGAGATTACATTGGTTTTGAGACTCCGTTTTTTAAAGGTAAGGTAAAAACCGTTATAGACCCAGAGCTTATTTTTTCTACTTATTCGGGTAGTTCTGTCGATAATTTTGGTTTCACAGCGACTTATGATGTCGACGGGAATCTGTACTCCGGTGGTATCGCTACAGATGTTACTAAATTTCCTGGTGGTGGATACCCAGCCACAGCAGGAGCGTATAGCATCACTTATGGAGGCGGTGTAGGTAGGGAGCCTGCCACATTGCCTTGTGATATAGCTATTAGTAAGTACTCTAGTGATGGATCTAGACTCTTGTATGCCACTTATCTGGGTGGTAGTGATGACGAGTACCCTCATAGTCTGATTGTAGATCAAGATAATAACCTAGTTGTTTTTGGAACTAGCTACTCTGGAAACTATCCTACCACCAACGGTGCAGTGGATCGCACTCATGACGGTGCCTCAGATATCATAGTTACCAAGTTTAATAGCACTGGTTCTGCATTGATAGGGTCTACTTTTATGGGAGGTCAAAGTAATGATGGACTGAATGAAGCTGGATCATTAACTCATTATTTCTATGCAGATGATCATAGAGGAGAGGTGAATATTGATGCGTCGGGAAATATTTATGTAGCTAGTTGCACAAAATCAAGTGACTTTAGAGTTAAAAATGCAATTCAACCTACAAAATATGGAGGGCAAGATGGCGTAGTTTTTAGCCTAAATTCTAATCTCACTCAGTTGAGATGGAGCACATATTTCGGAGGTTCTGGAAACGACGCTTTATACACGATAGATGTAGCTTCTGATGGTAGTTATTTCTTGTCAGGCGGTACCGGAAGCCCTGATATGGAAGGCACAGATGGAGCTTATCAAAGCTCTCACGGGGGAAACTGCGATGGTTTTATATCTCATATCTCTAGTGATGGTAACTCACTTATTAGAACATCCTATTTTGGTACTGCTTCATATGATCAAATCCTTCAGCTGGATTTAGATAAACAAGATAATGTGTTTGTAGTAGGTCATAGTAAAGGGAATATGCCTGTCAAAGGAAGCGTCTATAGTAATGCTAATGGTAAACAATTCGTCTCTAAGTTTAATACGGAGTTGGATGCATTAGAATATAGTACAATCTATGGCAGTGGTAGTGCCATTCCTGACATTACTATCAATGCTTTTTTGGTAGATGAATGCGGTAAAATATATGTAAGCGGATGGGGTAGTGATGATGTTTCCAAAAATAGTTGGAGTCTCAGAAATATGCCAATAACGCCTGATGCTTACCAAAAAAATACAGACGGGAAGGACTTTCATCTTTGTGTTTTTGAAAAAAACATGGAGTCTCTAATATTTGGTTCATATTTTGGGGGCAGTACCACAGGAGATCACGTAGATGGCGGTACGAGTAGGTTTGATAAGCGAGGCATAATCTACCAAAGTGTTTGCAGTAGTTGCCCTCAAAATTCGTTTACGTCTAGGATAAGTGATTTTCCCACCACATCAGGAGCTTACTCAGAGAAAAATCCGAGCCCAAGATGCAGTAATGCTTCGTTTAAGATGGCGTTTGTACCTTTCAACTTAAAACCAGAATTATCTGAAGCGGTTCACATTACAGATGTGGCTGATACCATAACTGTTGCGGTATTTGATACTTTTGAGTTCAGTTATCGTATTACAGACCCAGAAGGCGATTCCCTTTTTGTATCGTTTGATATACCAGATGCTTTGAAAGGAGATCTAATCACATATCAGGATGAGTATGCAGGGGTAGGTGAAGTCAATGCATATTTTAACATGCTTTTCACTTGTAAAAATGCAGGTGATACCTTTCGAATAAATGTTTGGGCTCGCGATATAGGTTGCCCATTTTCTACAGATAGTTCATCGTTCATAACTATTGTCGTGGACACTCCGCCAAAACTTCCTCCACCAGATGTATTGTGTTTGAATTTTGTGAATCAGAATGAGTTAAGAATCGACTGGGAAGAAACTCCGGAATCTAGCTTTTATTACAGAATGTTGCTTTACAAGACAGACCCGAATGGTAATAAAGTTCTGCTAGATACATTTCTTAATCAGAAGGCGGGGTCATACCTAGATAAGAATGTTATAAATCCGAGGGAGAGGAATTATAGTTATTACTTGGTGGTTGAAAATATATGCAACGAGCTAGGAAATCAGTCCTACTTGCTAAGTAGTGTCAAGGAAAGCGAAGTGCCTGTAGAAGAGACCTATTTAAAAACTACTACAGTAGAAGGACAAGAAATAAAAGTTGTTTTTCTGAAATCAACTGAAGAGGATTTTGGTCATTATGAAGTGTATAAAGGTGAACGTGGAAAGGGAAACCTGCGATACATTACTTCGATATTTGATATCAATGATACTACATATATAGATAGTGCGGTGGATGTGAATAATACATCCTATTGCTACAAAATTAGAGTGGCAGACGATTGTGGGCATCTGAGCTCATTAAGCAATATAGGCTGCTCTATCGTAATACGAGGTATAGCTCTCAATGAGGAAGGTGTTACCCCTAGATTTAAATTTGATCTACTATGGGATGACTATATAACTTGGGATGGTGGAGTAGAAGAATATGAACTTATTCGTGCAGTTGACACGGGGATGCTGAGACCCATTGCTAATTTACTAAGCCCCCGCCTTGATTATAGAGATGCTAATCTAGATTTTGACTGGGGAGGCTACTGGTATAGTGTAATTGCATATGAAGGAAGCGGTGGTCTTTATGCCACAAGTAGAAGCAATGACATTTACCTGATTCAGCCGCCTCTCGTTTTTGTACCTAATGTGATAACAAGCAATGCTGATAATCTTAATGATTCATTTGGTTGGAGTGACGTATTCGTGCGATATTTTGAGATGAAGGTGTACAATCGATGGGGGGAGAAAGTCTTTGAAACCAACGATAAAAACGAAAAATGGGCGGGTAAGTATAAAAATGGTAATCTAAAATATAGCAATGTGTATTTTTGGATAGTGAGCTATAAAGGATGGGATAATGTGTATCATTCAGATAAGGGCACTGTAACTATTTTGAAATAGACAGGATAAGAAGATACAGGCTTTTACTTTCTACCGATTCTTAGATTTTTGATTATTTACAGTATTCTGGTTTTTCATTTGAGTAAGTACAATTTGGTATGTTTTAGCGTCCTTCACTTTTAGGAGATAAAGGTCTTGGTAAGTTTTGGTTCCCGAATTTTTTATCCAACCTAATGACGTGCCTCCCTCCACCTTGTACTGAGCTATGATATTAGCCTCTTTGAAAACTTGAGGAGATATCAATAGTAGATTATCATATTGCTCAAAATCAAAACGATAGGGTGTGGTATTGAAGAGAAAGAAATCCAAATTGGTATTTGCTACAGCCTCGTAATAGGCTATTTCGTGACCTGCTATGATAGTATTCCCTTCTGGGATATTTTCGCTTAGCCAATCCAAAAACGACTCTGGATTTCGTTCTGTTCTCTGCATTTGAGCCATCACTTGTCTGCTGGATACGTCTATACAACTGATCATTAAAACACTAGATAATGCCAAAACTCCAATCGGTTTGAACCGTAGGTGTTCAATTCTTATGATAAATGGAACAAGCACAAATAGACTCAAGATTATCAAAACACTATTGTATCGATGCATCGGTCCGAGGTTTATTATCCAAAAAATATGCGTGGCAATAAGTGCTACATCAAAATGGCTGATGTGCCTTTTTATACCGTTAATCACTGATGCCAAGAGTGCACCATAGACGAGGAATGGTATATACGGCTGAGTGCGATAGTAGGGCCAAAAGCGTCCGTAGAAATGATTGCTAAGTTGTGTGCCAATGCCGCCAGCATTCTCGTGTCTAGATGCCTGGTTTAGTAATTGATCTGCAAAATCTTCGATATTGAAATGAATAAATGCCAAGAAGAAAAGTCCAAGGGCTGCAGGGTATAGCCAAAGTATACTGGGTTTTAGCGTGTTTGTCCAATGTGCAGCACCATTTCGTTCTTTGAATGAGCTAATCATAAAAACAATCGCCACCGGCCACAAGTAGGGATGAAGTGTCATCATGAGTGCCGACGCTGCCATAGTGATATGAAAATTTCTAGTAGTAAATCCGAAATAAGCGATACACAATAACAGGAAGGAAATAGGTTCTACTCTTATAGCTCTAGTGGTCTCAAAAAGAGATTTTTCGTTGAGAATAATCATAACCACGGCTAAAAGTGCTACTGTACTCAAGTGTCTCATAGATAGAGATTTGTAAAGAAACGCAGCACCAGACACTAAAAACAATGCATAAGGTAATCGTATGGTGTAAATGCTGAAAGAAAATATTTTCTGAAAAATTATATGTAGCCAGCCTTGGAGTGGAAGGTAGGCCATAAACTGTTTTTCTACGCCTTCTTGTGGCCAAAGCTTTGAGGTATATCCATTTCCTTGGAGGAAGTTGATGGCAGGTTCTAATCCCGCTATTTCATCTACCCATGCCAGTGGCATAAGGTGAAGATTAAGAAATAAGAAAATAGTGTAAGCTAGGAGATAGGTAACTATTCCTATTCGCAGAATCCTATGAAGACTATTGATGTGCAAGAGATTTTATTACTCCGCGGGCCCATTGGAGTGCGAGGCGAGCTTGTACGTCTTTAGACATTGCAGAATTGTCTAAGGTGATTGCATCCTCGGCCTTGGCAAGTGGACTCTCGTCTCTGGTGCTGTCTATATGATCTCGTTCACGTATGTTGTGCAGGACCTCCTGATAGTTTACGTGTATGCCTTTTTTTTGTAGTTCTTCGTATCGTCTTTTGGCTCTTATTTCTGCACTGGCAGTCATAAAAATTTTGAGCTCTGCATCTGGAAATACGACAGTGCCTATATCTCTACCGTCCATCACCACACCTCTATTTGCACCTATATTCTGTTGCTGGGCTACTAGAAAAAGTCTCACGGTACGTATAGCACTTACAGGGCTTACCCTGCGAGATACCTCCATCGAGCGAATTTCCTTCTCTACGTTTTCTCCATTTAGGTAGGTTTCATAAAAACTCTTCTCTGCATCATACACAAATGTGATTTTAATATTTCCGAGTAAGGCAGGGTCTTCAGCAACTTCTTCGAGTGGAATATTGTTTCTAAGAAGATATAGTGTGACTGCACGGTACATTGCACCACTATCTATGAATAGATAACCTAGCTCCTTTGCTAGATTTTTTGCAAGTGTTCCTTTACCGCAGCTTGAGTGTCCGTCTATTGCTATGATTATTTTGTTGTCCAACTTTGGTCAAACTTAATTCAAAAAATTTATTTAGAAAGATTTATGCGATAATTTAATCAAAACGGGAGCTTTAATTACAAAACCATCCACTGGAAGTTAAAAGGATGAACTGATTTTTGTATGCTTTTTTTCAACCTACTCAAGTCTCAACCACCGCTAGTGCCAGCTTAAAGCTGATATTAATCCTATCAAACGTAGTTCTATTTGACCCTTTATATCCAACCTGGTACTTATGTTTTTTCAATCCTAGCTAGGACTAGCGGAGAGTTACAAATCACCGTTAGTGCCAGCTTGCAGCTGGTATTCATCATATCAAACATAGTTCTTTTGACGATTTATACCCAATCTGGCATTTGTATTCTTTCGATCCTAGCTACAAGCTAGGACTAGAGGGGGGGAATGCCTTTTATTGTTTATACTAGCTTACAAATCCCAGTTACAAACTGGGACTAGCGGGGGTAGGGCTGAGCTTGTGGCGGACTTTTTTTTTCTAAAAAGTGTGACACTACTCAGAACGAGAACACGGCAGCAGAACTGTGCAGCTTGGCCGCAGAAAAAAGCATAAGACAATAAGGTACGCCATTGTATTATGCTTTTTTCTGTATTAGTCGGACGACAGATTCTGATGACCTTCTAACCTTTAAACTGGGCTCGGTAGTTATTTGCCAATCCCAGCTCCAAACTGGAACTAACGGAGCAGAATATTTACCTAACATCTAATTTTATTTTGTAAGTGGTGGACCTTATAAGACCTTCTTTGTCTATCAATTCTCCAGTTAAAAAGTAAGTATTCATTCCTTGTATTTTAGGCACAAAAACCATTTCTACCTTATTCCCTTGATATTTAAAATACACATCATTTACTGGATTATCATTTAGGATTAATCTAAAATGAGAAAATGAACCTGGAGGTAATGGTACCAAAAAATGTATCCGTGCGGTATCATTAATGTAACAATATGTTGGTGTTGCAACTTCAAAAATACACTTCCCTTTTGTTGACTTACGATTGCCAGTTCTAATATCATATTCAATTTTAAATTCTAAGAACTCATCTATACCAAATTGATATTTTGATATACTATTATGATCATAAAGGGTTCTATTTGAGAATAAAACTATACTATCAAGTCCCCAAATTGTATTTTTTATTCGTTCAAATTTTAACATAAAATGACCATTGGTGTCCAAAATAAATTAACTGCATTCGCCACTTAATGCATTAAAAGTCTTGATTAATTGTAAGCAGCCAATACTAATAAAGGGTTTGGTAATTTGACGAATCTCCTCATTACTTTGCTCAATTTCATCACGTTTAACGCAAGCAGAAATTACAAGTAGAATAAAAATAATATATATGCCTTTTTCTTTCATTACTTCCTTGGAATACTAGTGGGAGAATTTGTTTTAGAATCTTAGTATTGATCTGTTTCAAAGGTGTCTCCGTCAATAATCTCTACATCTACTCTATGTAACTTATAATCTGAACCATCAATCAAAATTGTGTCCCATTCAGATTGTGTAACCTTAGATTCGCCATGTTCTGATGCTTCTTCCTTTAACGAAGTATTCCCCGCTCTATCTGGGTCATCTCCATCATATTCTCGGTTTTCAACTGTCTCAGATTCTAAGCCGTTAGCTCCACCTAGTCCGTCAACAACATCCTCAATCCCTTGTTTGTCAAAAACACCTTCTTTCCAGTCATCAAGAATAGTACGTCCCCTTTTCGTATTACTACTTGGACCGTACTCAGTATCTCCCATTTTACTCTTGATATATTCTGAAATTCTTTTCATAAGTGACTTTGGCTTAACTGGAAGTTCATATTCGTTCATCTCATAATGTGCTTCACCAGCGTCGTCATATACAAGAATAAACATAGTTAAATCAGCAGGAAGGCCTATGTCACCAACAAAAATTGCAACATCATCAGTCATGTTTTTATCGCTAGTCGCTTTTCTTAACCAATTTATATCTCCAGTGGTATGTCTTGATTTTACGTATTTAAGTGCATATTTTGTAGCAGCCTCAATTCCTTGATTGTTTTGTATCCTTAAGAATGTTTTAGAAACTGTCACACTTTGTATTTTAATAAGTGCTTCAAGTCCATCTACATCTATAGCAACAATTGGCTTGTTTGCCGCAAACTGATATGGAGTTAACCATGGATATGTCGAAGTTAATGGATCAACAATCAAGAACTTACCCAACCTAGGATTATAAATCCTAAAGCCATAGTCGTAACTATTTCCGCTTCCAGGTACTTCATTGTCTTGCTCCTTGCCGTTGAAGACGAATCGGTACGCAAAACTATTATCTGATGATATGCTTGAGTGTATGAAGCTATATCTTTGTTTCTTTCTTCTTGAATCTACTCAAGTCTCTGCTCACAGAGAAATAATTGGATGCTACACCAGGGAAATACCCTGCACTTGCATATCCTATTTTGAATTTTTTGATACCAATATTTATTCCCCAACTAAAGCCTGTCATTGCTCTTCTGTTTTCGGGTCCTAGCTCTGCTCTTCGTTGGTGATTGTAGCCGGTACGTAACTGAAAATTATCTGAAAAAACCAGCTCAGTGTTGAATACCATATGCCGCATTGCTTTCTCACCAAAACCAAGTTTTTGATTTTTTACAGTACCCGTTTCTAGGTCTATTTCTTTGTTTCGTGAGTTAACATTTACGTACGAGTTGTTCCACCTATGCAGGTTGTGCAAGGTGAGCGTAAAACGCAATGGATTGTGAGCTAGTTTTTTGCTAATACTCGCTTGTACATCAAAAGGCAAAGGTTCTCTGGGGCTGATGTCATCGTATCGGATAAACTGGTATCCCATGTTTTTGATAAGTACACCCGCATTCAAGAGTCGTGTAGTGTCAGTATATGCCGCACCTAGGTCTATGGCACCAGCCGTACTTACATATGCTTCGTATACGCTGTATAGAAATTTTCCGTTAGCTCCATAGCTTATTTTGTCGTTGTACTGTTTACTATATCCTATCTGAAAATTGTAATCTGCTGCCTTGAATTCTCCGAGTACGTCACCTGCTGTATTGGTACGCGTAAATGTACCATAGTCGTAGTAGCCGATGGAAAACAAAAAAGTACCGAGACTATCCCAAGTCCTGCCATAACTGGCAAAACCATAGTTTAGGTCAGCTACGTGATTTGCATAAGACAAGGATGCAGTGTGATGCATACTACTATTGATAAGAGCGGGATTCTGATAGCCAGAGGCAGGGTCTGCATCTTTGTTGGCAATCGATACACCGCCTAGTGCCGCTTGTTTGGCATTGTTCTCTACTAGTGCAAAGGTAAAAGCACTCGTGCCTCCTATTTGAGCATTAGCGTGCAGTGACAATAAAAGGGCAAAAAATATCGGCAGCTTTTTCATTCGACTATCTAACGAACAAAACAACATAAAAATTTTCATTAATATCAATAAACCAATGTCTTATTGTTTGAAAGCGACGTATTTCTTCTGAGCCGCTGTCTTTGTTTGGATGATTGTCTCTTTGATACCACAAAATTAATAGTCTTATTGGTCGAGCTATTAGAAAGTATAATCTGCTAACAATATGACCAAAATCCTATTTTGTGTGGTCGCTGATTATTTTGCCGTCTTCTACAGTAATTACACGTTTGGCACGGTCTATCACCCGTTGGTCATGGGTGCTAAATACGAATGTGGTATTCTCTTCTTCATTTAGTTTGAGCATGATGTCGAGTAGATTGGCTGTGGACTTACTATCTAGGTTTGCAGTGGGTTCATCGGCAAGCACAAAATCGGGCTTGCTGGCTAGAGCTCTTGCTACGGCCACACGCTGCTGCTGTCCTCCACTCATCTCATTGGGCTTTTTGTTTATTTGATCTTCTAGGCCTACGGCTTTCAAAAGTTGGGTAGTTCGTTCGTCTCTTTCCTTATCGTTTTTCTTTTGCAATAGCATTAGAAACTCCACATTTTCTTTGGCGGTGAGCACCGGAATGAGGTTGTAACTCTGAAACACAAAACCAATGTGATTTAGCCTAAAATCAATCAACTCATTCTCCGAAAGTGAAGCTATGCTAGTGTTTCCTATGGTCACTTCTCCATGGGTGGGAGTGTCGAGTCCTCCTATGATATTTAGCAGTGTAGTTTTACCGCTGCCAGATGGGCCTACAATAGCTGTAAATTCGCCTTCGGTTATTTCTACATCTACACCTCGCAGAGCGTGCACTTGTACTTTGCCGTCGTCGTAAGTTTTGGTAATGTTGGTTACTTCTATCATATGGATGTTACGCTTCTACAAAGTAAAGTCTTTGCTCGTTTTAATAACGCTCTAACCGACTTATGGTTTGATATTTTATGCGAAACTATTTTGATTAAAAAAACCACGCTCTCCTGAGCGTGGTTTTATTTTTCTTAAGATAGATATTGCTGCTGAAAACTTATTTTTTAAAAAGTAGCTTCGTAGAAAATGATTCACCGTCATATATTTTTACAAGGTAAATACCTAGGCTTTACGTAGTCACATCTAGGGAAATAGTTGAGGCGTTATTCTGAATAGATTCTAACGTTTTAACTTGATAGTCTAATACTTTTACAGCTGTAATTGGTCCTTTAGTAGCAGTGATTTTCCATTTGTCTGATGATGGATTTGGATAGATATTAAATGTATTTGAAATCTTTGGCTTCACACTTAATTTAGCCTCGCCATGCTGTACATCGTCAAACAAAAAAAGTAGAAGTGGCGGATCCATCTCCAATATTTCCATAGTCAAACATAAATACAACTGTATTGTTAGCGGGTGCAGTAACGCTAAAATCCCAAGTAAGTGTTTCCCACTGGCCAGTAACGGTAGTTGGAATATCTTTTTATGCTATAGTTCCTCCTTCTAATTTGAATTTTAAGATAGTGCCTTTCGGAGCTGTGGTAAATACCTTCATAGATATCGTGTTATCAGTACTGAAATCTAAATTCGACGAAAGCTCTACCTTACTGCCAGACCAAATGGTCCCTCCGTCTCTCACTATCTGAGCGATCATCGAACTATTGTTGTCGGCATTGTTTTGAGGATTGGCAATAACTGTGGCTGTACCACCATCAAAATCGACGAAATATGTTGTGGTAATATCTGATTCAAAATCAAACGGAAGACTTTGTGGCGTAGCCATAAAGGAAGCGAACACAAATGATAATATTGTAATTATTTTCGTGTTGTTAAATTTTTATCAAATATAAAAACATGGAGTAAAACATGCCATTTCAAAAAAAATTAGGCTGTTCTTAATGTTTCTGCTGGGTTTAACTTTAGTGCTTTGAGGGCAGGGTAGATACAAGAAAGTATAGCGGTAACGATCACCAGTAGAGATATAATTACATAATACATCGGGTTAAGATCTGGGAATATCGTGCTTTCTAATCCTACACTTTTGAGGCCTGCTGCGGCAAAGGATAGATCAATGCCATAGTTCCCAAAGAATTGCACAGCTATATAGGTTACGAATATGCCAAGTGGACCTGCTATAAGAGCCAAGAAAATAGACTCTAAAACGATCATCCAAAACACTTTTCGTTTATTCATTCCAATAGAAATAAGCATCCCTAATTCTTTTTTGCGTTCGAGTACTGCCATTAGCATGGTGTTGACTATCCCAAATGCAAGTGCTAGCATTATGATTACCAAGAATATAGTCATAACCAAATCCATCATTTTGTCTGCATATCCTAGCTCAGGAGCAATCCCTCGCCAACTGGCAATGTGTTGATTTGGGTATTTGGCAAGCAGCACCTCTCTGAACTCCTCTACTTTTTTATCATCCTTGAGTAAAAATGCTATTTCATGACTCCCATCTATGAGAGAGAGAGATTGTAAATCTTCTAAGCGTACGAAAGCATTCAACTCGTCGTACATAGAATTGCTACTCGAGAATATGTCTACCACCTTAAAAACTCCAGTAGTAGCCTCGCCATACATATTCGTAAATGAGCATTGAATACTCGTTTTTATTTTTGCATTTAGCTTGGTAGCTAACTTCTGACTTATAATTATTGGAGGTTTTCGCTTGTATACTTCCAAGAAGTTTCCTTTCTCACAGAGCTCAGAAAGGTTGGTAAGTTCTTTTTCTCTCTTAGTGTCTATACCGTTGAGTATGACTCCGCTATTGCCCCCTGCACTTTGTATGAAACTTTCTACTTTTAGTCGATTGCTTACTGCTGCTACTTCCTTATGAAGGGATAAGAATTGCATAATTTTTTTTTCGCTAGAGATTGTATCTTGTAGGCGGCCATAGGTAAGGTATGCACTGTCGTGCACTTGAATGTGGCTTACATACGTCTTTATGGCATTTTCTTGTCGCATTTTGGTAAGACCTGTGGCTGTACTTATCACGGCAAGTCCTCCAAAAATACCAAGTGCTATTGCCAATATGACGACCCAACTACGGAGTTTGTTTCTCCATATATTTTGAAATGCTATCTTAAAAATCATCGTCTCATTGCTTTTACAGGTTCTAGATTTTTAATTCTCACTATTGTATAGATGTTAACAATAAGGACTATGATGAATATTATGGATGCATGGGTCAATGCTATACTGGGGTCGAGTGAAGTAGGTATAAGTGCTTCGAAACCAAATTTTTCTACTACTTCCTGCATCTGTCCGCTCAGATTTATTGGATGTACGTTGAAATATATCAATATGGGGAATACCACAACTAGACCGATGAGAACACCTGTTATGGCCATCAGAATAGTTTCTAATATTGCAACATAAACCACCTTCGATTTTGCCATTCCAATGGCCGTAAGTACCCCGTATTCAAAGCTACGTTCCTCAGTCAGCATTAGCACCGTGCCAAATAGGCTAAAGGTGATAATACTATATAAAATGAGAAGGACAAAAGTGCCTCCAGCCTTGTCTACGATTATGAGTTGTACTATCTCGGGAAGCATTTCTTCCCAACTTAGTATCTCTAACTGGCTAGTGTCTACAGCTTGAATGACAGCTTTTTGAGCAGCTTGCCAGTCATCTCCGTTTATTCCTACTACTGACGTCGTTATCATGACAGACATGCCAAAAAAATCTTGAGCATCTACCAAGTTCATTACTACTGTTCTTTTGTTTAGCTCCGGAGTTTTGAGATCTATGAATCCGTTGATAGGGTAAGAGCCAGAAGCAATTGAACCTTGATATCCTTGACCCAAAAATACCAGTGAATCACCTAGATTTAAGCTCATTATTTTTTTGAGTCCTTTTGCTACTAGTATACCGTTAGAATTCCCACCTATGTAGTTCCCTTCTACAAGCTTGTCGTCAAGATGTATATTGTCTTTTTCTTGTAGAGCGTCCAGCCCCAAGATAGCTACAGGTTTGGAGTTGTCATCTTTAGATGCTAACGCAAATCCCTCTATTCGTTGACTCAAATAGCTCACTTCATCTAACTCTAAAAGGTGGTCTATGTCACTATTGCTAAAGCTGTTGTCTAGTGTTTTTTCTGCCCAAAAACCTTGTTGGTGCACTTGAATGTAGCCCATGTAGCTGCCCACTATGTTTTTGAGCATATTGCCGTATGCTCCAAACTGCAAACTCCTCATAAAGACTGCAAATACGACCGCAAAAACGATAGAAGAAATGGTGATTAGACTTCTGCGTTTGTTTCTAAATATATTACGCCAAGCGAGTTTTAGTAGCATTGCTATTCTTGAAACAAATGTAGTGAGTTGTTGTTCGGTTATTGATACAAAATTGTTAAGACAATTTTACATGCTGTTTCTCTCAAACTTTTGATAGACTAACAAACCTAAGTACAAGTATAAAGTAGTGTAAGCCGAGGTGGATGTGCCGAGAATTGTTCAAGCAGGATTAGCCCCTAATTGAGAGAGTCTTTATGAGGAACAATCCTCTCCACCTTCATTATCTTATCACCTACTTCTACCTTATTTAACACATTCATACCTTCAATAACCCTAGCAAATATGGTGTACCTTCCGTCCAAATGTGGAGTAGCACAATGCGTGATGAAAAATTGTACGCCTTCAGTGTCTAGACCTGATGAAGCTATACCTACTGTGCCTTTTGAGTAGTTTTGGTAATTAGAGAATTCGCTACGTTGTGTCCAATCTAGGCCACCCCATCCATCTCCACGTGGGCAGCCGCCCTGTATCACAAACTGCGGCACAACTCTATGGAAGAACTTACCATTATAATAACCCGAGTCAGTCAGTTGAAGGAAATTTGATACAGTGCCCGGAGCATCTTCTACGAAAAGCTGAAGGGTAATGTCTCCTTTGTTGGTTTGTACAAGTACTTGTTGGTCTGCAGGAATAGTCTTGACAAATTCCCAATCTATGGGGTGGTTATACTCCGGTTGGTATCCTTCATATTTTTTGCCACCAAGAGCTTCTATGGCTTTGCAAATATCAATGTAGGTTTCAGCTTGCTGTGGTAGTTTGAGTTGGGATTTAACTTTTTGTAAAAGACGATCTACATTTAGAGGACCAACAAAACCAAATTGACCGTTATTCCAATAATCAGGGTTTTTTGAAAGTTTCTGTAGTTCGATGGCAGCTAAGCTTTGCAAAGCCATATCTCCAGAATTTAATGCAGACTTAGTGTATAATTCTTGGCTGTCAGGATGTGATTTTGAAAATGTTTTGGTAAATGCCGCACAACGAACACCAATGAATATCGAAGAGTCATTTATTAATCTCTTTAGTTGCTGCGACTCCTCCCAAGACCAAGATTTCTTATCGTTTATTAATTCTATTTTCTTGAAATTATTCAGATTGTTAAACTGACTCCACTTTAAGCTTTCCGCCTCTTCCTTTTCCCCTTTCAATAAACCAAACCTCTCCTTGACCTCATCGTACCTCGAAACGGCAATCAAGGAATCGACCATTTCCAAATTACCCGATCCTCTTAAATCTCGATACACATAATGACTTGCCAATATGGCCAAGTCTTTGTTGTCGTTATTCAAGAAGTTTAACATTCTATTATTCAGAGACTTGGAACGAAATCCTTTTTGTCCCAACCTAAAAACTCCATACGCCCATGCCATCTGTAAAGCTGAGTCGTTGTAATCTACTCTTTCAAATAATGCTATGGTGCTGGAGTCACCGCATTTGCCAATGCTTTCCATCACATAGGGTCTATTCGCAGGAAATAGTTCTTGGTCAAAGGCAGCTTTCAGAATATCTAGTGCTTTGCTATTGCCAATCTGCCCGAGAGCATAAGCTGCTGCTCTACGTGGCATCGGGTCTTGATCAATCTGCAGCATTTGATTGAGATAAGGGATAGCTGCACTATCTTTAATACTAGCAAATGCCATTGCTGCTGCTATGCGATGACTTTCTTTTTTTGCTTTAAGGGGAGGAAAAAGAGCTTCTGCATCTCTGCGGTCTTGTAACTCATATATATTCAATAGTTTATCATCACTGAATTTGTTTGGACCTTCATTTTTGGGGCCGCAGGCCACGATAAAGAGTAAGAGAATAATACCGTATTTCATCATCGCGAAAGTAGTGAATCTTAAAACTATTGTCATTCGCGGCCTATAATTCTCCCTTATACCACAATCAGTTTATTTATATAAAAGACACAAGAAGGATGCCTTACCTTTGTAGTATGTCAGTACAAGTATCTACAGATAACGATTTTATTGAATTATTGGGTAGCCACGATAAGGTGGTAGTGAAGTATTTTGCCAATTGGTGTGGAAGCTGCAAGCTATTTGCTCCGAAGTACCGAAGATTGTCGGATGATGAGCGTTTTGAAGGTGTGACCTTTTTAGATGTGAATGCAGAAGAAAATCCTGAAGCTAGAAAAGTAGCAGGCGTAGACAACCTTCCTTATTTTGCTGTTTTCAAAGATGGTAAACTGTCAGAAGGAGCGGCTACTAGTCTGGAAGCTAAGGTAGTGGAAATGATAGCTTCGTTATAAACATTAAAAATAAAACTTAAAATGAAGATTCCAGTAATCAAAAAAATAGTCGAAGCCTACAGCTTGGAAGAGTTACAAAAGGCAGAAGCAGCTCTTTATGAAGAGCAAACTATGGATATAGAATTAGGAGGAGACGATGTAGGAGAGCAGCTTACGCACATACTCGCAGCTATTTTTATCAAAGAAGAAATGGCAGAGAAAGGATCAGACCTTAAAACGGCTCTTAGAGCTTACACTCTAAAAGTGCGGAATAGTATTTCGTAAGAAAATACTACTCTGGCCAAGCCACGGTATTCTCATCTATGTGATCGGGAAACATTGTGATGCTGTCTACAAACCCGTCTTGTATCCATACGCTTAGACCTTTTGAATCTATGGTATAATCTTTTGCTTTTAGCTCAGAGAGATCATCCGCTTGTGTGAGGTCTTCAAACTTTGCTTCTTTCAAAAAATCTTCTTCACTCATACCATTGAACGACTGGCCATCTACTGTATAGGTAGGAGCATAGCAGGAAATAAGCCCAAGACGAAAATCATCCTCAGACATGAAGCTAAGCTCAACACCAAGTTCTCCATAGAGTAAGGAAACATCTTCAGTGCCATCTTCGTGTTTCTCACGAGTGCTTTCTGTGGCTTCCCCTAGCAGTAATTTCACTTGCTCGAGTGATTGTCCAAATTTAATCTGGCCAAAGCCTACAAATGGTGTTAATTCTACGTTCATGGTATTGTTATTTTATGCAAATGTCGGTGAAATAATTGATGAACCGTATTCTTAGTTGCGAGATACTTTGTGCATCCAATGCTATCACTTACAAACTATTCAAATGGTTGGCAAGACTGTACCCCATACTAAAGCAGCCATGCAAGAGATAGCCGCCGGTAGGTGCGTACCAATCCAGCATTTCGCCAATGACATACGAATTATGAATTTTATTAAGCTGAAAATTCCCATCTACCTCATCGAGATCGATGCCTCCCAAAGTGGATATAGCTTTGTCTATGTCATCTACAGATGCTATTGGAATGGGCACAGACTTAATGGTGGTAGCCAACAAATCAGGATTCATAAAGGTCTCTTTATCAGAGAACTGTTTTAGTAGTCCTATGGTAGAACGATCGAGATTAATGTCTTCTTTTAATATGTCAGTCACCTTGGAGAGTCCAGAATTGGAGAATTTCTTCTTTATTTGAGCAAGAGTCATACTTGGTTTTAGGTCCAATTGAAGAACGACATTTTCTTTGTTTAATAATGCTTCTTGTAGTTTTTCGCTCAAGGCGTAGATAGCATTGCCTTCCAATCCAAATTTGGTAATCACCAATTCACCTTTAGCCACTTTTTCATCAAAAGTCAGAGCAATGTTCTTCAAGGGTTTTCCTTGGTGAGTAGCAATAAAGTTCTTGTTCCAATCTACACCAAATGCACAGTTTGCTGCTCTAAAAGGGAGTACGTTTATGCCACGTTCTGCAAAAGGAGCAGACCAACTACCGTCTGAACCTGTTACCTTCCAGCTGGCTCCACCTAGGGAAAACACAGTAATGTCTGTCTCCTCTTCTTTGGACTCTTCAAAGCATAAAAGACCTTTATTATTCCAACCGGTCCATTTAGTTTCAAATCTAAATTCTATATCTTTAGACGAGAGATGTTTTACAATTTTACTGAGTACGTCAATGGGTTTTAAATCTGGAGTAGGAAACACACGATTGCTTGACCCTACAAAGGTAGAGATGCCTATGTTTTTCAACCATCGCATCAAATCCTCGTTTGTGAACTGCTTGAGATAAGGAGCCTTGTAATCACTCGGCGAATATTGTTCGATGAGATCATCCAAGGGAGAACTGAACGTCAGATTCAAACCACCTTCTCCCGCTACCAAGAACTTACGACCAACAGTCTTTTTTTGTTCGTTAAGGGTTACCTTATATTTTTGGGTATCGAGATTTGCTGCTAGCATTAAGGCTGCAGGACCTCCGCCTATTATGGTTATGTGTTTCATATGAATGGAGTTGTGGTCCTTTATTTTCTCCGATACCGCAGTTGTATCAGTCCAGAATCAAACTGCTCACTAGGTAGTGCCTCTAAGTTTATCAAAGGTGTGCCACCTATAAATAGTCGTTTACCATCTCCTAGAATGGTTGGAATTACAGATATGCGATATTCGTCTATCAAGTTTTTATCCATAAGGAGTTTTACTATCTGCCCTCCACCGTCACAATATATATTCTTGCCATCTTCACTTTTGAGCTTTTGTATGAGTTCTGCTATATATCCGTTGTAGAAAGTGACTCCCTTTTTACTAGCTCTTTCTTGTCGAGTAATCACATAGCAGTTATATTTTTCAGCAGCCGGGAAAGTTCCTCCTGTGAGTTGCAAGACTACATCATAAGTTTTTCTGCCCACTATGTAGGTGTCTACGGTTTCGTTGAATGCTACATAGCCATAATCTTCTCCCTCTCTTTCTACTACAGAAAGCCAAGATAGGTCGTCGTCTTTGGTGGCTAAAAAACCATCCAAACTCATACTGATATATAAAATTAGCTTTCTGTTGCTCATTAGTTGCGGTTATACAATAGAAGTGCAAGGTCGGTTTTAATTTATTAAATCCAACGTCGTAGCTTGTTATCATAAACAATGTATACTTCACCAAATTCTTACTTTAATAATTCTTCTTTCAATCTCATTTGAGTCAGAGAGGAATTATTCTCAAACGGTTTTTACGGAATCAATTCACCTTATGAAATAGTAAACTAGAGTGATCTTACTGAGTCAATTTAGTCAGCATTCCTTTGAAAATATAGCCGTGAAATGGTAAGACGCTGTACCAATATAATCTCCCTAATAAGCCCAACGGTCTAAAAGTGGCGGTCTGAACTAGCTTGTCGCCTTCTATTTTAAACTCCAACCATGCATCACCAGGCAGTTTCATTTCGGCGTAGAGTAGCAGTCGTCCTTCTTCCTTGTCAGCATAGAGAACCCTCCAAAAATCCAATGCATCTCCAGCGTTCAATGAGTCTTCAGAGGTGCGACCTCGTCTGATACCTACTCCGCCTGCAAGTTTGTCAAAGAATCCTCTTACTTGCCATAACCAAGTGCCGTAGTACCAACCTTTTTCACCTCCAATACTCCATATTTTATCGATGCATTGGACTCTGTCGTTATGGGCCATTTCCCTTTTGTCCTTGAAACAACCAAAAGAGGGAACTTCTATAAATTCTGAAATGTTAAAGTTGAAATCGCTGCTAATGAAAGCGTCTTTCCAACTTGATACCACTTCATTTCGTTCTATCTTACTAAATGCTCTCTCCAGTGCAGATTGATAACTCAAGGGTTGTATACCGAGTATGTGATTTATATCGTCATTTCGGCAAATTACTTCTATCTTCATGCTATTCACTAGTGCAATGGCCAAAGGGTAGGAGGTGGAGGTGACAAAATACAACCAATACGAAGATATTTTGGGTGTCATCACAGGTATGGTGTAAATGTATCGTTTGAGATTCCGCATACTTCCAAATTCCAAAAGCATTTCTTTATAGGATAGTACATCTGGGCCACCTATATCAAAGTCTTGATTATACGTTTTAGTATTAAGTAACGTTTTGGATAAAATTGAAATTACATCGGATATACCAATAGGCTGACATCGAGTGTTGAGCCATTTTGGGGTAATCATAATTGGGAGTTTTTCTACCAAGTCTCGCATTATTTCAAAAGAAGCACTGCCAGAGCCCAATATAATTCCAGCTCTTAGTGTTGTGAGGTTATAGTCGCCTTTGCTCAGCTCTTTTTCTACATTTTTACGGGAAGTAAGGTGCTTAGAAAGACTTGACTCATTCACAATACCACTTAGATAAACCACATGCTGTACTTGGGTAGCGTTCATCGCTTTCCTGAAATTTTCTGCCGACCGTTGCTCGAGCACTTCATAATCTTCGGAGGCAGACATGGAGTGTACTAAATAGAAAGCGCCGTCAATGTGTTTTGGTATGTTTTTTAAGGAAGCTTCATTAAGCAAATCAACCTCTATAATGTTAATTCTAGATTTAAGTGATTCGGGAGGTGAAAATCGACTTGTGTCTCTTACGCAACAAATAACTTCATGTCCAGATTCCACTAGAATAGGAAGCAGTCGTTTGCCAATATAGCCGGATGATCCTGTGAGAAGTATTCGCATTGGTTTTGGAGTTAGTTTAAACTAACAACAACTGAAAGCAAAAAAAGATAAGAACTAATCTTAATAGACGATTATTTCTCTATTGGAAACCGTAACTCTTTTGTCAACTACACAGAGGAAATTTTTTTAATAATTACTTATTCTCGTCATTTCTAGCTTGTCCCTTGCATAGAACGATCGTTGCTGTAAGTAGGGTTGTCAAAAGCCATTGGAAGAATTGTTATGAAATCATAGATTGATGATATCAGAAGAATAATTTCCAACCTCAGTATAATCTATTGTTGCCTCACCATTGTTGTACTGGTGTGTGGGTCCCTGCAGTGGTGTTCCTCTTAACTCTTTTGTTGTGTTAAACTAGAGCTTTGAGTAGGGTAAATATCACTTTACCAGCCGTTTTAAGAATTTTTTGTAAAAAAGTAAGTTTTTTATCCATTTGGGATTCTGAATTTACCTCGAGCATTAGTTTAATAAATACTTTCCATATCTGGGCTAAACTAATGCAGAAGTATACAGGATGTTTTTTGAGAATTGGTGTGTGTGAATTATCACGATTTCAGCTTTTATAACAATAATTAGATTGCTTTATTGTCTGTTTTTATCTCAGCAAGCCTAATAACTGAGCGAGCAACTGTCTCTCTGAAACAAGGTTTGAGTTGTAGCACTCCCCATTGCCTTTTTATTTCCCAAAAGAGTCTCAGCTATGGATGACTTTTCTCGTGCGAAACTTTCAGCTAATGATCAGCTTCCCACTGTCGCTTTACTATTTTGTTAAGTGGTCGTTGAATGACTATGTACGATTGTAACTATTATCAAGGTGAATTCTTGGTCTAAAAGAGAAGGTTTTAACTTCGGTTAATCTTTAGAAACTAATCTGGCAGCTACTCTTCCACTAGCCATAGCGGCATTCAGGGAGCCATTAGCCAAATAGTCTCCGCAGCAGAATATGCCAGGAGCTAGCGTTGCGGAAGTTTTTGTGGGTTGGTATTTTAGATTTTTGATTTTAGGCAAGGCTTTCGGGATATGAAATAATCGCAATACCTTGCCGGTTTCTATGTTGCAGTGATTTTTCAACTCTTCTTTCACTTTTAAAATTAACTCTTTTTTAGAGAGGTTGTGGTCCTTCACTACAGTCACACTCATGATAGTTTTATCCATATTCGCATCGGGAGCAAATAGATCATTCAAAAAATGAAAATTATTGACCAATAGTTCCTTGCTTGGCAAAAGCCCTATGATGGGATTTTTTAAGACAGATTTGGACGATTCAAAGTAGAGGTTGTAGCACGATTTCCATTTAGCTAGAGTTATCTTTTTAGTAGCAAAGAATGGAGCTGGATCTACTGCGATGATAATCTTCTCAGCTGATAATTGCTCATCAGAATCTAAGGTTATCGTATTTCCTTCTATGCTTTTTACAGTGGTATTGTATCGGATAGTCGTTTGCTTCAGCTGACTTGCCAACTGATCTGGAATAGCCTGCATCCCATTGCGAGGTATGGCTGCATGACCAGAGCCAAACATCTTGTATACGAACTCAAACATTCTACTAGAAGTATCCAAATCCTCTTCTAGATATATACCCGCAAAGAAGGGCTGAAAGAAATTAGCAATCAAATTCTCTGAGAAACCATAGTCTTGTAAATAGGCTTGAGTAGATTTTTCAGGTTTGGAGAATATGGTTTCTATGCTTTTATTTTTCAAGGATAGAGATAGCTTCAAAATCAGTATTTTATCCTTGATAGATCCTATGTTAGCAGATAGAGTAGACCATAAGAATGAAAAGTCTCTCAGCGGATCGCCTATTTTTTCAATTTTATTGTTTTTGAATATTACACTTCCTGGCAGGAAGGTGAGCAAGTCCAGTTTATCGTAATCTAGATACCGCTGAGCTTCAGGATATTCGGTGAGTAGTACTTGGAAGCCATGGTCCAAAGGAAGTCCATTTTGGTTCTCTGAGTTTACGCGTCCGCCTACACGATCTGTAGCCTCTAGTATAGTAGGTGAGTATCCCGCCTTTTCTAATTCTATGGCTGCTACTAAACCAGAAATACCTGCACCTATGATAATTGGATTCTTCATGTTTTTATATGATTATAATAGCACTATGTTTAACCATACTTTTAGGTCAAATTTACTTTTTTGAAGTAGGATTGATAGATTTTATTACGCGGATAGAAGCCTATGAATATAGCTGGGTAGAGTAGGAGCGTAAGCAGAGCGTTTTTGCCTGTGAATGTCATGTCATCGATAATCACAGAAGTATGCTCGTCTACTTTCTCTACGATATGCTTGTGTGTCCAAGTGGCGAGTGGCCATGGCAGCTGCGTACCTACATCTACAAACCACGCTCGTTCGTCCGTTACATTGTCTTCTACGATATCACTTATCCACTCTGATTTTACAGGGCTGATGAATTTCATGTGTACTTTATCTCCTTTTTTAGAACCTGTAAATGAGACTATCTCCATCTTGCCTGCCGATGGCTTGAGTGCTTCAAATAGCTTCCGATCAAAGGCCGCCATAACAGTTTTATAGTTTCCTTGGACGGTGGCTTTTAGGGTAATATTCATATGTTGATTTGTGATATACATTTTAAACAGATGATGGCAGGAATTGTTGGGATGCGGCAATCTGTGTTGCATAGTTAAGGTCACATATCGACTGTCGCTCCTTTAGACTTGTACTTAGTTAAGCTTGTATTACAAAGGATTGTTTATTTATCTATATTCTTGGTCCATAGCTCACAGATAGGATACTTAAGTCCAATAAAGATACTATAATAATCACCATTTGAAAAAACAGTGCCTGTTTGCTCTGGGCCATCATTTATCCAGTATTTTACATCCGTTTCTACTACTCTGCTCAATCCTGTCATATAATTGGCGGCAAGTGAAAGTCTAATAGAATTTTTGAATTTATATTCCAAAGCAAGACCCGTTTCAATGAGTCCATAAGATTTTTTGAGGCTATATGTAGATGTATGTTTGCTTCTTGTGCTATCTATGCCTGCGGAAGAAGAGCCACTAGAGAAGCTTGAACCAGAGCCGGTTGAGCCGTAATCTCCGTTAATTGCAAATGTGTAACCTACAGAAGTAACCAGACTTAGTTTGTCCTTTAGTAGGTTCAGGCGTGTTTTTAGACGCAGCGGTATCTGATAAGCATCCAATGCATTCGATACACCATACCCACCAAATCCTTCTCCCTTAATACGGTAACTTTTACCGTATTCATTGATTTGAAGCCCCGTTTCTAAAAGAAATGTCTCATTGATTTCTTTCCCAATAGTTAAGCCAAAAATCGGACTGAAGAAAAAAGGTTTCGTGTAAAGTCCGTTTCCATTATCTGTAGATTGGTAAACCTCAAATTTAGGTCCTAATTCTATGCCCAGATAAGTTGAGTTTTGACCAAAAGAAACAAAGGGTAAAATAAGAAGAAGGTATTTAATTCCTTTTTTAAACATGGTTTTTTGTAATTATGAAGTTTTAGATAAAACGACAGTTTGGTTTATATGTTGTTGCATATATTCTTAATTATTGATAACGCTAGGTGCTGGATTAATAGCAGATTAAAGGTTACTTGATTTTTTTAAAAGAATACCCTAAATGAAACTAAAAACGGCTTGAGATTGCTCTCAAACCGTTTTTTTCTTTATCAGATTGTAAGCCTCCGTTACTTTATAATAAGCTTTTGTACAGAAGTTGAATTATTGGTATCAAGGACAACAACATACATACCTGGGGATTGGTTTAAATGTAATGGCCTGTTGGTATTTAAATTATCATTTGTGTAAACCAATTCTCCAATGCCATTATAAATATTTACTGAAGATTTGCCGATGTGCTTAGTTCTGAAATTTATTGTTCCTTTTGTGGGATTAGGATAGATTGATATGTCATTGGTACTCTCAATGCTAGAGAAGATAGAAGCGATAGTCTCTGGTGTATAGGAAAATACTCCTAAATCGTTGCTTGCCCACCATAAGGTTCCAGCGTCATCAAATGTAATACTTGATCTAGCAGATGTTTTTTTATGTGATACATCATCAATGAGCAACTCTCCCCAAACACTGTCTAGCAATGTAGTTACACCGTATTGATGTGCAAAATACATTCTTCCTTCTGAGTCGCTTTCGATGGACAATGCTTTATAATTATCTATCTTACTTATATTTTCTTTTATCGGATTAGTGAATTTTTTACCATCAAATTTAATTGCTCCCACTTTAGCTGATATCCATACATTGCCATTTTCATCAAAATGAAACTCTCCTTTTGGTTGATCAATTTCAGCATGTTTTGTATGGTCATAAGTGGTCCAATTTCCTGTGTCATCTACTTTTTGAATGGCAGCCTCTCCACTCCAACTAAATGATGCAATCCACAAGTTATCATTAGCATCTACACCAAGACCAGATATTTGATCTAAACCAGATATTGGCGAATTGCTAGTGGTATATTGGGTAGTATCTCCATCTTCCAAAACGTAGAGACGATCGAAACCTGCCGCATAGATTATACCTTTTGAGTCATTAGCAAGATAAGTACATCTAGCCAATTCAGTAAAAGTCCAATCAGTGCCATCGTAATGATGAACACCTTGATAAGAAGATAACCAAATGTCATCATTTCCTACAGATAAAATATTTCCACTACCTGGATAATATTTCATACCTGCGGGGAGATCAATTGAAGACCAATTTCCGTCGGGATCTAATACAGCTATGCTTTGAGTCGAAGATGTCATCCCAAAAAGGATGTCGCCATTTTGACTCTTGTGAATTTCTGAGACATTATTATATTCGATTCCGTTTGAAGAAATACTTGTAGATCTGATAGTCCCCTCATCATTTACTGACAAATAGATGTTGTAGTTCAACCAACGCTTATTTGAGTCATCTACATAGAAATAGGAAGAGTTGTCTTGGAATGCAGCTGTCTGTGCATCTGTATAAGTTGTAAAAGTGCCATTATCTAATTTATAAATGCCATCCTGTTGAGAAAGGAAATAAACATTATCATCTTCTGCAAATCCTTTAATAGCAGAACCGTTTAAACCTCCATTACTATACAATTCCCAATTAGTACCATCATACCTGCCAATGCTATCTAAATCTCCGGCAAAGTATAAATCCCCAAACTTGCTAAAAAACAGCTCCGCGTGCAGATAACCTTGAAGTGATGTGTTTTCTGAAATTTTAGACCACGTACCGGATTCAAATTTGTGTACACCATTTTGTGCTCCTATAAATACGTCTTCTTCACTATCCAGTTCAATATCCCAAACTTCGAAAAATTCTCCAAGCTCTGTCTTATCATACTTTGTCCAATTCTGACCTTGCTTGCGTAAAACCCCATCTGAATTTCCTAACCATAAATCACCATTAGCAGCTACTTCGACGTCAAAAATTTCAAATGTATTTATGTTGGCTATTACAGCCGAAGCGATTTCCACATCATTTACATCTGTACCATCAAATGTACCGATAGTTTGGCCCGTACTGAAATAAATATCGCCATTGGGTGCTTTGGTTATAGAGCTAATATGATTGTCGTCGAGATCGGAATTGTTGGTAGTGTAAGTAGTTTTACTTAGGGTACTTTTGTTCATAACAACAAGGCCGTAATCTGTTGCCATAATCAATTCGGTACCATTGTCTACTAGGTCATTAATTTGTTGTGGGCTTTGGTGGGGAGTCCATTTTTGAGCGTTAGCAGCGAATGAAGAAACCAAGACTACTGTAGAAAAAAAATACCTGAAAATAGTCATATGTTTTTTAAGTAATTGTTAAATTAATGTTTGAATTATTTTGAGGATTAAAAACCACCTATTCGTTAATCACCCACTCAGTGCTATTAAAAGATATTGTTTTACATTTTGTACAGACTTCTCCGCTTCGATCATAAAAATCTGCATTAGGGTATATATCAACACATACATTAAGAGTGTCTGTAATTTTAAGACCATATGAAATATGTAAATCAAACGATGGAGTACCACCCAAAGATGACATAACAAATTCACCATCTAACTTTTCTACTATCCATTCTTGCCAAAATTCAGATAAATTCCACTCGGCATTTGTCGCCATATACACGTTAGCTGAATCCGATGAGGTAATCATCACTTCGGTATTATCACAAAACGAAGTAGCAACTACTGGATTTACTTTTTCTTCTTCTTTACAACCAATTAACATCAAAGACATTAGCACAGAACCTAAAATTATTTTTCTAATTTTTAACATAGTTCAAATCTGCAGTAATCACTTGTTTATACCTTCACGTCTAGGTGTGAATGCTATAATTGTTACGCTAATATGATAATTCTAAACATCTATATTGGAGCATTAGAGATCTTAATTGCCTCTAGCAGTAATGTTATTTTTTTATATTTAGATTCCTTTATTTCGAAGTATTCGTACATTCTTCGCAAGGATGACCCTATCCCGTCGATACTCATGTGTGCCTTCTCAGCTATTTCTTTATTGGTAATAGCAGGATCTTCCAACAGTATGTTTAGAACTTTCCAATCCGTTTCATTTAAATTTCTTTCCAGTTTTAAATCAATTTTTTCTCGTTTCAACTCAAACTTGTTAGAGTCAACTACTAATTCTGTGGCAGTATTTTCCTTTAGATTTTTTATTTCGTCAAGTAACTGGCCTCTTCTTTTTTTATTCTTTCTACTCGCAGAGAGGAGATAGAAGATAAGTAGTGAAATAATAATTGCAGAAATTGAAACAATGCCGTATGTTGTTTTGAGTTGCTTTAATTCTAACTCTACTTTTTCTTTTTCACTTTCTAATTTAGTCTCGTATATTCTGAGTTCATAATCACTTTTGATAGTTTCTCTTACTACAGCATAGCCATCACTCTCAATCTGCATGCTATCTTTATAGAATGTATACAGTTCGTGCATTTGCAGCGAAAGGTTCAATTTATTTTGAGACTTATAGCACTTATAAAGTAGCTCATAAAGGGATGATTTTATTTCGTAGGACGACTTTTGAGGAAGTTTATTCAAAATTAGTTCTGCTTGTTTGGTGGCACTGTCTGTATTTGTTTGGTAAGCAATCTGAGCGGTAACAATTTCAGTTTGAAAAATGTTCTTCTCAACTTGAAGTTCGTTATTGAGTTTTAGAGCCTTCTGTGCATAAATATTTGCTTCTATCAATTGATTCAGCTCCAAGTTGATAAGTGCCAAGTAGTGATAACAATCCGAAATTAAAAATATGTTTTTCTCTATTTGCAGATAATTCAGTGCTTTTTCAAAAGATGATTTAGCATCCTTATAGGCATCGTTTTCATATTGTGCTAATCCAATATTCATTACGATATGAGCAATATCTGATTCAGAGGCTTTCCTCTGATTATAGAAGGTGAGGGACTTTTGATAATATTCTAATGCTAAAACATTATTGCCAATTTCTGAATTGACACCACCCAGTGCAATCATCATACGGGCTTCTCCTGCACTATCTTTTAGCTCTTGAAAAACCTTCAAAGCAGGAGAATAATGTCGCGTAGCCTCAAGATATTTATTTTGGTCCAAATATATATTGCCAATATTCCCTTGAATCAGAGTTTGAAGACGTTTGTTTTCCAGTTTTTTGGCTACAATTAACGCTTCGTTGAACAGTTCCAAGGCCGTGTCGAATTCACGTTTGAGTCGGTAAATATTTGCTTTTCTGTTAAGAGCTCTAAATACCTGACGTTGAGCATTCTTTTCAAGAGCGAGTTGATGATAATAATCAAGATATATCAGTGTGGAGTCCGGCAACACAGTGCCATTTTTACCAGAATATTTTTCTAGGGCATCAAACCGTGCAGAGTCAGTTTGAGTTTCATTCTCCCAGACAACTTTTAAAGAATCATTTCGATTTTGAGCATAACTGAAACTAGCTAGCGTTAGTAGCTGAAGTAGGATCGTGTATTTTATTTTTTTCAATATGAAATTATTCAATTCTTGCTAACCTTTTTTTGTATGAGCCTTAGACAAAATCTAGGCACCAAATTTACAATTTTAAGGGTAGAGTTTTAAATTGATAGATAGCTAGGGGCAAGTAGTGCTATGGATTTTCTTGTCCAAATGGTTTTGTAGCCCACTATGCTCTGAGGATATACTACAACTCTTTATATTTTCGTGCTCATTTAGTTCTTAGGTTTCTTGGTATACAACAAATTTCTGACAATAGGTTGTGAATTTCCAACATCCAAAATCGTTACCAAAATTTAGTGTATGAGAATTAGCTTAAAAATATCCGTTTACTTTTCATTATTATGGAACTCAAATAAACAGAAAATCAGCGTTCCATTCGACTTTAAAATAAGAGCATCTAGACGACTCAAATGAGACCTCAATAAAATCTAAACCTCCCTTAATTTTTTCAAGTGCTTCAGGAAAATGACCTTATTTATCTTTGTTTACTTCTCTGCCCATCGTAACTACGGCGTATCCAAAGCCAACACCAAACAGTATTGTAATCAATCCAGCAAAATATGGTATGAGATCAGTCATTTTTGCTTATCAGTTTTAAATATATACCGAAACTTAGTATTGATGGAACCCAAAGACCAATGAAAATCGCTTGGTTTTCGTGACCTTGGAAAAACAAAATTTCTGAGAAAATTAGAGAAAGGATAGCTGCTATGAGAAGCAACTTATCTGTCAAATTAAATTTTTTAATCATTTTTTTGTACCGCTAGTCTATTTTAACAATTTAGATTCTGATAAGTTTTCGGACATACGTCGTTTAACAACATTATATCATTAGAAAAGGTCTACGACTTCACACTTTCCTTGTCTCCGTACAATCTGACTATGGCAGGGAGTAGCTGGTCCTCGGCCAGTTATAATTGATCGATCTAGAATGCGTAATCTATCCCAAAACCTATCTCCAATATTCCTACCTTAACTCGAAAAATACCGCCGCCTTGAGGTTCCTGATATCGATATCCAACACTAAATGTGGGAATTGTGTGAATTGTATTGTTGTCTTGGTTATTGCCAACAAATAGACCTGTATTCATTTCAAAATGGTTATTTTTCTTGCCGGTCAGCAAGGTAATGGCAGCCAATCCACCAGGGCCCACTGGGTTTTTGTCAGTATAGAAATTTACTCCATTACCTGCACCTATAAGACCATATAGCTCTACAGACTTGCCATCAAAAATCTTTCGTTCATAATTGATCGATTCTTGCATAAACAGCCCAATACCTATGTCTATGTATATTGAATTGTTGGATAGCTTGATGGAATCTATCGATTGAGCATTTGATTGAAAACAAGTAGAACTAGAGTAAAAAGGAGGAAGAAACTTCTTTTATTTGCCATTTATATACTCAGAAGAATCGTAACAAACATAGGAAGTATGATTTGATTTTTTTACTCTAATAAGTGGACTTAAGAAGATTGATTTAATTACGAATTATGCTTCTCGCATTATTTTATGATTGCCTTACCTCTGGCCAATTCATCGATAATCTTATCCAAATACCTAGCTTGTTGAGTTAGCTTATTTTGAATTTATTCTACTCTATAGCCGCAGATGTCACCTGTTATTAAATGAGTGTTTGGATTTAGTATTGCTTGTTCAAAAAAGGTTTTAAAGTTCGCTTTATCTTTAATTAGCTCATTTAGTTTTTGCTCTCTAAATCCCGTAAGCCAGTGGATGACTTGGTGCAATTCTTCTTTGGTTCTCCCTTTCTTCTCAACTTTGTTAACATAGTGAGGGTTTACGGATGCAAAGGTCATGTTGGCTATACGTTCGACTTGATGACTGGTATCTTTAATTTTAGGAGCGGGTTTCTATTTGCATAGTAATACGCCAGTTGGCAGTGTTTGGCATTTTCTAAAAACTACATGCTAAAAACTATTTATAAATAAATGATTCCACCTTGTTCACCATATCTGGGCTCCCCATAAATACGGGGTTACGCTGATGTATCTTAGTAGGTTGTAGTTCCATTATACGTTTGCCATCTCCCGTAGTGGCTTTACCGCCGGCTTGCTCAGTGATAAATGCCATAGGATTGCTCTCAAACATCAAACGAAGTTTGCCATTAGGTGCATCGGTAGTGGATGGATACATAAAAATTCCTCCCTTTAGCATATTGCGATGAAAATCAGCTACCATACTACCTATGTATCTAGCACTATATGTTTCTTTATCAATAGAATTTCGACAGTAGTCAACGTACTTTTGAACGCCTGGCCCCATTCTGTCGTATATGCCATCGTTTATGGAATATATTTTTCCGTCTTTGGGTATTTGTATGTCTGGGTGACTAAGCAGAAAATCCCCTATAGAAGAATCAAGGGTAAATGCATTTACACCTTGCCCCGTAGTGAATATAATCATCGTACTACTCCCGTATATAATGTAACCTGCAGCTACTTGGTTAGTTCCTTTTTGTAGTACGTCATCCATATTCACTGGACCACCTACTGGGGTTATGCGTTGGTATACAGAAAAGATGGTTCCTATACTTGCATTTACATCTATATTACTACTCCCATCGAGTGGATCCATAGCTATGATGTACTTGCTGTCTTGGTTTAGTGTAGTTTCTATGTGGTGTATATCTTCTTCTTCTTCGGAGATTATAGCACAGCAATCACCTCCTAGGGTAAGCGAAGATTTGAATTCTTCATTGGCTATCATGTCTAGTTTTTTTACCTCTTCACCTTGCACATTTACAGTACCGTGTGCTCCCAGTATATCTACCAAACCTGCCTTACGCACGTCACGATTCACTATCTTGGCTGCGAATTTTATGTCCCTAAAAATTTTAGAAAGGTCTCCAGTTGCACCTGGAAATTTGCTTTGTTGGTCAGCAATAAACTGGCTTAAACTAATTACTTTATTAATTCTCATAAAAACGTTTACAATGGTAATTTTGCAACAAATTTAATCTTTAATGAGAGTATTCAAGTTTGGAGGAGCAAGTGTGAAATCTGCATCTGCCGTAAAGAATGTTGGAGAGGTACTTCGTACTCAATCAGAAGGGCCGTTGGTAGTTATAATTTCGGCTATGGGTAAGATTACCAATAAGTTAGAAAAGTTAATGGATGCGTACTTTCATAACAAGGATGATAAGAGGATTTTATATAAAGAGATTCTAAATTTCCATTCAGAAATTATCAAAGATTTAAAAATAGCTGAGAATGATTATTACGAAGTTGAGAATCTTTTAATCGAATTGGAATGTAAAATTGAGAAAAAAAGAGACGAAACGTCATCGTATGACGTAGAATATGATCGGATTGTACCTTTTGGAGAGTTGATATCTACCAAAATAGTAAGTACGTATTTGAATAAAATCGGATACAAAAACAGATGGATAGATGCCCGAAATTTTGTCATTACTACGAATAAAAATAGAGCTGCTAATGTGATTTGGGAAGAAAGTGTCCCGCTCATAAACTCTAGTCTGAAACCACTGGTAGAAAGACAAACGATAGTGACTCAAGGTTTTATAGGTAGAGGGCTCAATCATAAAAATACTACCCTAGGCAGAGAAGGCTCTGATTACACTGCTTCCATATTCGCCTATGCATTGGATGCAGAGTCTGTGACTATTTGGAAGGATGTAGATGGTGTCATGAATGCCGATCCTAGAAAATTTGAGAATGCTGTATTGATAGAAAAGTTGTCTTACAACGAGGCTATAGAGCTGGCATACTATGGTGCATCTGTTATACATCCAAAGACTATACAACCACTTAAAAATAAGGGCATCCCATTGTATGTGAAGTCATTTGTTGATCCTGCCAAACCAGGCACTGTAGTTTTGGAAAATGAGAGCAGAACACTCAATGAAACACAGTGTTATATTGTAAAGGAGAATCAATCTATGATTACTATTGCCTCTAAGGATTTTTCT
Source organism: Bacteroidia bacterium (assembly GCA_028339355.1). Taxonomy (GTDB): domain Bacteria; phylum Bacteroidota; class Bacteroidia; order NS11-12g; family UBA9320; genus UBA9320. The sequence continues at coordinate 141,123 of JAOLBX010000001.1, read as the reverse complement.
TTTATCGTAGAAGATAATTTAGAAATAATTTTTAACGCATTTAACACAGCAGGTATTCAGCTCAACTTGATGCAAAATTCTGCTATTAGCTTTATGGCATCATTCAATGAAGATGAATTGAAGGCAAACTATCTAAGCGAGATTTTAATAGAAAAATTCAATGTCAGCCTTGCCAAGGGACATACACTACTCACTATTTTCAATTACAACAAGACGAATTCTGAGATGGAAGAAATTATTGGACAGAGAAATGTGGTGCTAGAGCAGAAATCCAATTCCGCGTTGCAATTATTACTTATCTAATGTTTGTTGGATCGACAAGTCCATAAGCTATTTCAATATCGTTTTCGTAAGTTATTTTGCTTGTTTGGCCATTGGTCTTTATGGTAAACACACCGTTCTTTTTACCATAGGTATAGTTTCCTTTAACAGACTGACTGCCATCTTTCGTCTCTTGAGTGCATATGCCGTGAGGTTTACCATTTGCAAAATATCCACGTATGAATCCGTCTGGAGTTTCTATTTCACCTTTTCCTTGCAATGTATTATTGACCATTGATCCTTTGTAGACAAAATTTGGTCCAGTTGCATATTTACCCTCGCCGTGCATAACATCTTGTACCCAGTCACCTGAGTATACGGTCCTATTGGAGTATACTATTTTTCCCTTGTTGTGCTTTTTGCCCATTACATATTCCCCATTGTATGAATACTGATATATCTTAGAGAAAAACTTTGCCTCTCCCCAAAAAAATCCAAGTTTGAATTCACCGTCGTACCTATTTCCAAACGAGTCAATGTATTGACCCTTTCCATGTGGTAGACCATACGACCATTCACCTTTGTACAATGCAGCACCATTACCCCAAATCATACTGCCGGTGCCGTCTACGGTATTTCCATCTTGCACAGTGCCATCTGGCAGTAGTCTTATACCTGTTGCATTAGCTACCAATTGAGCTTTGTTTTTTTAGTCGTTTTAAAGTAGACGTCATTTTGATATGGTGCAGCCGTCCTTCGGTGAAATAAAAATCAATACTATAATCTTCAGTTGAGAAATTACGAATGAAAATATTCTGTCGCGTAAAATCTAGCAAACCAGTAATTTTCTCCACCTCAGCCAAGGTCATATTCCACTTTACATTGAAAGGCAAAGTCTGTTTGTAAGCTTTATACGTATAACCGGTGTCAAAAAAGGCAATTCTGTAGAGTGCAACATCTGAATTATACTCCATATAGACCCCGTCATCTTGATAATCTATTTTATAAACTTTCTGATAGGGCAGGAACGACTCAATTTCGTTTTGAGTAGTAAAGGCATTTCTCAAATCGGATAATTCCACAGAGTTGTAAGGCAGCCCAAGATAATCTTCTGGAGTTTGAGCAAAAGCAATAGAGCTGCTCATTACAAGAATAAATATGGTGTGTATTTTAAATCGTTGTATGCTAATCATTCTTTAATTAAAACAAAAGTATATAAGTAAGGGTTTACTTCACGTCACGCTACTATGAATCTTTGCTATTTTTAGATGATAAGATGTTTAAAAGGGTAGAATAGTTGCCTCTGTAATAAGATGCACAACTTGAAGTGTATAGTGTGACTTTAATATTAGTTTTGCAAGCGAATAAAAATGAATAAACACAAGGTAACTTTCAGGTTCGAAACTGAGAAAGAGAAAGTTGTAACCGTGGAAATAGCAGATGGAGATACAATCCTAGATGCAGCCCACGATAATGATATACATCTCAATCACAATTGTGGGGCGGTATGTGCGTGCAGTACGTGTCAGGTATATATAGATAAGGGAATGGAGTCCCTTCCAGAAATATCGGATAAAGAAGAAGATTTCATAGACAGAGCTATCAATCCAAGAATAAATTCTCGACTAGGCTGCCAATGCGTAGTGACGGCAGATATAGAAGTAACTGTACCAGATCAAAGTACCATAATAGGACATTAAAAATATGATGAAGAAGAAGTTTTTTGAGCCACCAATGAATTGGTCAGATTACGAGGATATCGCCCTGGCGTTGTTCGAGAAATTTGGTGATGAATTTGGAGAGCCGCAGATATACAGAATCCGGTTTACAGATTTACTGGACTGGGTCTTAGCGTTAGATAATTTTGAAGGCAAACGAGAAGGCAGTAACGAAGGTCACCTAGAAATGATACAAAGTAGCTGGGTGTACGAATGGAGAGATAATCAGTAGTTATGATTTTAGATAAGCTGACAAGTATATCCACTTTTATTCTAGATGTCGATGGCGTCTTAACAGATGGTTCTATCCTAGCTACCGAAGAAGCTGAGCAAAACAGAACGTTCAATATAAAAGATGGTTTTGCAATACACCATGCTATAAATAGCGGTTATGACTTAATAGTTATTAGTGGGGGGCGGTCTGAAAGTGTGGTGAAGCGACTAGATTTTTTAGGCTTGCAGCATATTTATATAGGTGTTAAGGATAAACGAGAATTTCTCAATAATCTGAAAGCCGAACTGCACCTTAATTTGAATGAGTGTCTGTACATGGGTGATGACTTAATCGACCTTTCAGTGATGCAGATGTGCGGTGTTAAAGTATGCCCAAATGATGCTGTATGGGCTGTTCAAGAAGTGGCTGATATTGTCACCAAAAGTAATGGTGGGGAAGGAGCTGTACGTGAGATTCTAGAAAAAGTACTGATAATGCAAGATAAGTGGGTTAGTACTGAGCATACTGTACTATAACAAACACAACGGAATCATGCACTGTGTGCTAAACATCTGTTAACTTTTTAACTTTGTGCTATGCTTAATCCAGTATCATTATTGATTAAATATAAATACATTATCACAATTTTGGTTTTTTCTGTATGGATGCTTTTTTTTGATGGTAACAGTGTCATGTTTATGAACAAACAGAACAATGAACTCTTGGACTTGAGGGCACAAGAAGATTTTTTGAAAGCTGAAATAGTAGATATGAAAGATATGAAAATAAATCTCTTCTCAGATGATAATAAGCTTGAGCGATTTGCGAGAGAGAACTATTTTTTCAAAAAAGACAATGAAGACGTCTATGTCATTGAGAAAGCCGAGGACTAAAACTTTTCGCTACGGATAATGTCAAGCATCTGGCTATGAATGTCAGGGTTACCAGCTAGAATAGTATTCCCAAAAACGTAGTCTTCTCCATTATTAAAATCTGTTACTATACCGCCAGCTTGCTGCACAATATATGCACCTCCTGCCACGTCCCATGGGCTTAAATCTAACTCAAAAAAACCATCAAATCTTCCATAAGCAGTATATGCTAAGTCTATGGCAGCACTGCCCATTCTACGTAGTCCCTTGGTTTGCATCATCAGCTTCTTGAGCATCGAGAGGTATGCATCCATTTCATCAAATTTATAATACGGAAATCCTGTGGCTATAAGACTATCGGTGAGTTTTCTTGAAGAGCATTCAAATTTATTGCCGTTGAGGTATGCTCCATTCTCATCTGCAGTAAAAAGTTCCTTATCGGCAGGTACATATATAGCGGCATATACAGGTTTCTGTCCTTCGTAAAGTGCTATTGATATGCAGAACTTGGTATGACCAAATAGATAATTGGTTGTCCCATCAATTGGGTCTATTATCCAGTATTGTTCATCGTTTTTAATGGTCGTAGTTTCTTCTTCAGTCAGAAAACCAGCATTTGGAGTGATTTCTAACAAGCCTTTTACAAGCATTTTCTCACTTTCTATGTCTACATAGCTTACGAGCTGGTTTAGACTCTTCTCTTCAATTTGTTGTTTCGTTACTTCAGGCTGCTCTTGGAGTTGGAATGAGCCTATGGTGCGGAGGAGGTTGGAGATTTTGTGCGTCATGAAACGTGTATTTATGATATTTAACTTACTTTATACGCTATAATATTTGGTCTTCCGAAAAAGATCAGATACCCGTAGTGACTTAGTTTTGTGATTATCTGATCAAACAAAGCCTGTTTTGTTTCCTCATATTCTACCAAATGTTCAAATATGATGATAGAAGGGGTTATTTGGTCGAAGTTTATAGAGTGAATAATATCTAAATCAAATCCCTCTGTATCAATAGCTAATAAGTCCAGATATTTAAGTTTATACTTCTGTATTAACTCTTGAAAGGAGATAGCGTCTACGACCTCTTTTTGTATAGCGATACTAGGAGTTCCAGAAAGTTTGTGGTGCTCTGGGTGTATAGAAGCAATTCCCTTTGACCAGTTTGGTAAATCCTCGAACCGATTTGCATCTACTTTATACAGTTCTACAGATTTTTCGGTAGGATGTATGGCTAAGTTAAGGCAAGTTACATTATTTGAGTTTTTATAAGTTTCAACTAATTGGTTGAAATACTCATTGACTGGCTCTAAACACAAACCTTTCAAATTGAATTCATTGATTGGAGAATTAATGAGGTCGAAGGATACTCCGTAATTTGCTCCAATTTGAATAAAGAAGAAGTTATCATGAAGATTTTTTTTTACCAGTGATTGAAGCAAGTTTTGAATTTGAAGTTCATTATTTGGCCTATTAAGAGACAGAATGAATGAGAACTGCTGAGGCTCTCTTATAATCTTTAAAACTTTTTTGATTATTCTTCTCATGATTGTTCTCGGACATATTTCAGTTTTGTCATCAATTTTCGAAACAGTAGACTAAGTCGCTCCAGAGAGTTGTAATCTAAAGACGAATCTTTCCAGCTATGCATAAATAGATGAATACCATAGCTTGACTTTGGGCAAGATGCTATCAGAGAATTCAGCGTATTGTTTCGAACCTCGTTGTATGTGAATGGATAGAAGGTTGGAGCTAGAAGGATTCTAATGCCACTTATGGTCTGATCCTTATATTCTAGGGTACTTTGATAGGTTTTGAGTATGTCGGTTGTGAGATGTGGTGCGATATACGGTTTTAGTCTAGTATGTCCTTTTTGTTCTAATGCTTTTAAACATTCTTTGAAAAAAGAATGGTGCTTCGAGGATGCCGCAAAACCATTGGTAACCCATTCTCGGGATTCAAATGCTAAAATACAATGTTCTGTCCTAAGCTCTTCTAAACTTTTCAGGAGAAAAAAGTCAGTATCTAAATAGAACCCTCCATAAGTGTAAAGAGCATATAGACGAGTATAATCACTAGCATAAGCCCATATTTTATTTTTAATATTTGATGTAACAATATGATGCTTAGGTGAATTGAACTCATTCCATTCTTTTATCTCATACTCTGGATGAAGTTTTCTCCAACTTTGAATACAGTCCAATACCATTTGGGGCTTAACGCTGTTGCCGTACCAACAATAGTGTATGATTTTTGGAATCATTACAGAATCTTAGTATAACAATTATCGTACTCAAGTGAAATTTTCTGCCACGAAAAACCTTTAGCAAGGTCCTCATTAACTTTAGAAATTTTCTCAAGAAGTTTGAAGTCCCTTAGTTTATAAAAGACTTCAGCAAAATTGGAATCTTTATATAATAATCCATTTGTATTGTTCTGAATAATCTCAGGAATGCCTCCAACACGTTTAACTAAAGGAACTAATTGATAAGCCAAGGATTCCAGTAATGCGAGGGGGAGAACTTCACTTACGGAATTATTGATATAGACATTTGCAGCTTCTAGTTCATTCATGTAATCTTTACCGATAAGGTGTCCTTTGAACTCTAAAAATGGGTTTAGATGACTTTGTTTTACATATGAACTGACATACAGTTCAGTTGTACCTAAGACGACTAATTTGAAGTTAATTTCTTTAAGGAAATTTAAGTCAATTTGCTCTAAGTGATAGATTAATGTGTTCAGCCGCTTAACAGGATTGCTGCCTCCTGGAAAAATCGCTCTAATTGACTTGAAATCTTTTGAAATCGTTCTCATTGGATATGTGCATCCATTTCGAACCACTTTATACTGGGTATTGGTATTTTTATTGTGATTTTTAATTTCTGAAATTGAATTTGTGGAAGGACTAGTTATTAAATTTACTGTACGTAGGTTTTCGACAAAAGAGGAATAATTCAGATCAATTAAAAAGTGGTGTTTTTTTTGAATGTTGTAGATAGAATCATGGTCTGTAAAGACGGTCTTTGCTTTAAGAGACCAATTAGGATTATAAAGACTAAGAGCTAATGCTGAGTGGAAATGAATAAGATCATATTCAGTTTTACTAAAAAGACGTTTAAGACGTTTTGTTGTTAACCAATTTGGACCAAGCCAATGTCTGGTTAAGAACCTGAAAAGTCTAAAAATAAAACCTTTATCATAGTATTCAGAGTATACTCCTTTAAACAATATTTGATCCGTTTTAAAATAGTCTTTTAATGCCTGATGTGAGATGATTGTTACTTGGTATGTTTTAGCCAAGTGTATAGCAGTTTGTTTCATGACCTCTGAGCTGCCTCCTGTTCCTGTATTAATGTATAAAAGAGCTATCTTTTTCAATCGTTACAAGATTACAAATCTTTTTTCTTAGAGAGCAAAATGTATTGATTTTTTTTTGAATTGGATTAACTGCATAATTTATGTTCTTTGTAATGTTGAAAATCAAAAGTGACAATCTCAGTATTACCATCATCACTCCTAATTTAAATGGAGGTAGGTTTTTAGAGGAGTGTATACTCTCGATTCTAAGACAGAATTATACTCATTTACAGCATGTGATAATAGACGGAGGTTCCACGGATGACTCATTAGAAATTATAGCGAAGTATAATGTTAAATATGAGGTTGTTCCTAAACTAAATAACTATGAAGCTATTCATTATGGATTCGGGAAATATCCTTCAGATATTCAAGCTTGGTTGAATGCTGACGATGTTTATCGAGATGGTGCTTTAATGTCGGTTATGAAAGTATTTGCTAAGTACGATGAAATAAGTTGGTTGACTGGAATACCTTCATTGACTGATGGGTCCGGTAGAATTAAACCAACTTCCGCCCTGCCGTGCCCTATGTTCTCTAAGTATTTCTACTTGTTTAGAAGAAATAACTATATCCAGCAGGAATCTACGTTTTGGCGATCTAGTCTCTATGCTAAAGCCAATGGTCTTTATAAAGAATATAAGTACGCAAATGATTATGCTCTCTGGTTCAATTTTTTTAAGTATGAAATTCTTTTTACTCTGCCGCAAATTCTAGCTAGTTTTAGACAGCACGGAGGTGCTCAGATCTCAGTAAAGAATAAAGACCTGTATATAAAAGAAGTGTTAGAAATAATTGGTGCAAACGAATTGAATCAGAGTTTAGGGAAAAGAACTTTGATTAAAACTATGCTTTATTTAGACTACCTGTTATTAAATATACCTATGATTAGATTGTCATATATGAATTCTTTATTCAGACAAAAATATCTTGCCTTTGCTCCGCTGATTGAGTTTCAGCATGGGGAGGCTATTTTAAAGAAATTTATCTAGCTAGATAGATCTTGCCAAATCCATCATTGAAAAACTGATCTCCAGCTGTTTCCATAATTGCTAGCTGTTCTCCATTTATTTTTGCCGTGACTTTATACAAGTAAACTCCATTTGCAAGTGGATCTCCAAACTCGTCTGTTCCGTCCCATGTAAATTCTGAAATATTATTTCCTATATATACAAGACCGAGTTCGTCTTTAGTGATTTCTCGAATAACTTTCCCAGTTACTGTAAGGATTTGAATCTTCATATAATCTGGTATCTGTGAGCCGGTCAAAGTATATACAAACTTCATTTGAGTGGTAAACGGATTTGGATATGGATATATATTAGAAATGCTTGCTTCTCGAATCACTTTGAAATTAATTTGATATCCATTATCACTTGATAAATTGCCGCTAGCATCTCTAACTTTTACCTTTAAAAAATATTGACCACTTGGGAGTTCATTTGTGTTATAAGTAAGAGTTGCTTCTTCTTGAGGTTTAGACGCTGGAGTGAAAACCACATTGGTCAATGAGGTGTTAATGGTGTCAGTTTGACCATTAGGTTTAAGTAAGGTAGCCCAAATAGTGGAAGGGGCACTAAGTGCTAAGTGCGGATTATCATCTTTTGCGGTTATTAGGATAGAAGTATTAGGAGATACGATGTCATTGTCTAATATGTGCTTACCATCAAAGACTACATCTAAAAGCGGACTCTTATGGTCTGTAGTAACTATAAAATTCTTACTATAGTAATTGTTTTCATACGTCTGTTCATTTACTTGCTTATTTGAGTTTACTGATAGTAGTAATTGATAGTCACCACTAATGTCTACTGTTTCAATTGTGTCTTTTATCAAAATACTGCTGCTTGCTCTTATAGAGTCAAGTGTAGCCCATTTTACAGTGTCTGTAATTCCTGTATTATTGTTTCTGAGCGAAAGTAAGTAGTTACTAGAGTCGAATGTGGTCTCTCTGATATTAGTAAAGTTTATCGAAAATTTGAGAGGGTTGCCTTGTAAAAGTGTGTCGCTTTTAAATGTGAATTCATCATCTAAGGTAATGGTACCCTCAGATACCTCCTCATAGTTTATTTTCCATCGACGAATATTTAAAGCGGTTCGATCAAGATTGTCATACAGATCGATTTGGATTTTTAAGTATGGATATTTGTTAGCATTAATATGTTTTAGGTTCACTATATTTTGGTTAATTATAGGGTCTTTAAGTAGCTCCCAATTATTTTTATTTTGACTCACAAACAATGATATTGTAAAACTATCATTAGGAGAAATATTAGAGCTATCAATTTGCAATGTAAGAGTTTCCCAATTATTTGACGGGCCGATTGGTTTGGATGATATTGAGCCACTAGACACCTTAGGTGTGAAAGTTGAAGAAACGGCAAGAAGTTGCTCCTTTGGAGGAGTTACTATGTCTTGGTAGTCACCTAAAAATTCTGTTGCGGAACCCGGTAAAGTGCCTTTTTTACCATATATCCCAAAGGGTTCTCCATTTTTGACGGATTGAAGTCGCAGTATTCCAAAGTTTTCTAGTTCATTCCATAATTCAGTTGACCATAATTCAGTTTTACTAGTATGGGTACTCATCATTACGATATGGTACCTATCGGGAATTCGTTGTAAAAGACTGATCATAGAGTCTTGATTTTCAGCAATATCAGTATTGTAGTGGTATACACCAGTTTTGTTTCCTACGACGGTGTATTTAGATGCAGGTGGAGTCCACCATGGATTGGAAAACTTGACGTTATATGGGTTGTTTTCTTCGGAGTACCTTTCGTCGGTGTCTGGATTTATTATCATAAATACAGATCCATCAAATGGCCACCAGTTTATTATTGCAGGATATCCGTTGACAATTATCCATCGATTAGCCCACTTTCCTGCATCTTGTCCATATGTGCTTATTTTGTAATCAACGGACGTTGTTCTCTGAAAACTAAGATTGCCAGTGGAGCTGTCCACACTTATAAACTCTTTGCCCGAGTTATAGAATTTCCATCTATTACCTTCTGTCCATCCGGGAGCTTCATTTCTTAAAAGTCCAAAAGTTCTATAGGTCCAATCAGATTCTACACCAAGCTCTTCGAATTTGCATCGTATATAATAATCTTTATCTTGAAATGGTGGCAGGGAGATGGCTTCTTTCAATATTGTCTCTGCTGAGTTTAGAGTCTTAGTTCCAATAGGATTCCCAAAGTATGGCACACTATCCCATTCTATAGTAATGTTGCGAACTATTCCTGAATAACCGGGAATTTGAATGGTTAATTCTACAATGGGATCAGAAACAATAGCGTCCTCAAAAGGTAGAAGTATTGACGGTTGTTTTTGCTTAATCAAATGCTGTAATGCAAAAGTGTTATTAGATTCTCCGGATGGAAGTAATTCGTCAATGATATTTGCACTATCAAGTGTAATATTAAAATTGACAAGACCTTTTAGAGTTCTATTCGATAGTCGTATATGAAAAGTCTCTTTATGAGAGGGTGTCTGTACAGTTATATTTTTAAAAACCAATAATCCTGATTGGCTGTTGGATGCATTAATTTTTATGTCTAAAGAGTCATTGGTGCTTTTACCAAGATTTGCTATTTCAAGTTCAATTTCGATTGAATCTGAAGCTGAAATGATGGAATTGACTTTACCTTTAGATACAAAATAATCAGGCTTATCTGGGGCAAATATATCTAGTGCAGGGTCTCCGTGATAGACCAATTGTCGAGATTGCATTACAGAATAAGGATCGTTTATTGATCCATAATTCTCTGAAGCTTTTTTCATAGCCGCTCCTGTACCTTGACCATACGTAGTGTTAAAAAGAGCTTTGTGTATCTCTAATGAATGGGAAAATAAGGGGTTTGTAAATCCATAATTTGAACTGGCAATCCAACCGAGTGCTCCATTCTTTGGCTCAAAGAGAAATCTTTCTGCAAGTGATAAATCTTCATATGTATTTCCCAGAGCACAACCATTAAATAAAAACAAAGGAGTTTTACCGAAATTGTCTAGTTGAGAAGGCTCCCCAAGCGAAATCTCAGTCACTTGTGCAGCTCCATGTCCAAAGTATGAAAGCATACTTGAGCCATTGTTAAGTTCTTTTTGAATTTGACCGGTGAGACTCGTCTGCACCGGGATAGGTTCGTTTTTAGAGAATAAAACTCGATAGCCACCAAAACTTGAATCTTTAAAAATGTTGTAATAATTATTTAAATAGGATTTGAAAGCACTATTTTCACTTCCGACTCCGCCTGCCAGTTGGATGATTTTTTTCTGCCACTCTTCTATTGGTTGACTTTCGAATGAAATTAACTTTTCAAGGTAAATGTCAACTTGGTCATTACTTCGAGCCGGTACTCGTCCAATGGCATAGTCGATGCTTAGATTTGAGGCATCCAAGGGAGATACATATAAATAATCACTTGCGGGTAGTCCTATGGATGGCACCAAATTATAGGCATTTTTACGTTCATAATTATTTCTTATTCTGCTATACAATTGACCTTTCCCTAAAATTAGAATACTCTTTAAATTTGGAAGAAGTTGGTCAATAGTCCTAATGAAATGTCTAACTGCTAAAGGAGATTCTATTCCGAACCCATACTTATCATATAAATCTTGAACATAAACGATCTCAACATTATGAGATCCTCCATCCGTGCTTTCTCGGTAGTTTTTATACTTTAGAGCACCCGTTTCTAATTTCTTATTGGTGATAATCAAATAGTCTACTGCAGCGTTTACAGAGTAGTTAACCATTTCCACCTTTTTTAAATTGTCTATTTGCTTTATCTCTGTTTCATCTACTATTAAAAACTCTGTTTTTCCTGCGTTTGGCAGATTGAAAAGTATACGTTTATCCGTTTGTTTGTCTGCTTTTACCCTCTTTTTAGAAGATAGATCATAAACTATGGGTGCGGATTTGATATTTGAGTAGTTGGCAAAATCGAAAAAACTGTAAGTGAAGTCAGAATTGACGTGAATTTCAGTGCTGTTTTCGAGGTCGAAAAGTCTGGGGTAGATAATTTTAAGACGACTAACATAAATGCCGCTGCCACTGAAGGTAATTTCACCCATAAATACATCTGTGCTTGGTTTTAAATCGCTTGCGTCTATTACTCCTGAAATATCTACGCGTTCATATCCTAATGTTTTTTGACGAGCAATTAGGTTCGAACGTGAATTTACAGATAATCCAAATTCATGGTTGTAGTTATTTACAATATTATTTGTATTGTGATTTCCAGAATAGGCTAGTGCTTGTAATGTAGCATTTGGTCCGCTCGTATTTATAGCAGGTAGAGGAACTCTAAATTTACTTTGGGAGCTCCATACCCATTTGTGAAAACCTTCTCCACCCGTATACTCGGAGTATAACTGTGAACCATTATTATTTAATGGAATACCTGCAAAATAATCAGATGTATATACCTGGGTTATAGAATGCATAAAGTACGTGTCCGATGTTTTACCACTATAATTATTGTCATAGAATGCTGCAAACCTTTTAGAACTGGGCGAGTTGGTCCAAGTAAGGTAGTATGAAGATGTATCTGTGAATATGCTGTAGTCTTTGTGAGGTTGATCAGATGCTAATTTATATAATGCAGATTCTAAAGTACCGTCATTTTTCTGACCATAAAATTCAATGACATCTCCTTGATCAAAAGATCCATCTTGTTCTCCACTTATATATATGTGCTGTTCTTCTCCATTTCGAAAAAGCTGAAAATTTCGTGGGTCTATATTATCTACCGCTATGCCCAAAGCAGTGAGATTATCAAATTCTATTTTATAAATTGCATTTTCTCCTATTTCTATTTTATAGTAGGATTGGGAAGGATTGATCCATTCGTTTCTATACTGTCCATATACATTGTTACCTAAGCCTACTAGAATTACAAGCGAGAGAAAAGTGTATAGTTGTTTAAGATTCATGATGCATTCTGAAAGTATACAAATTTAATGATTTAAAGGTGTTACTAAGTTGGGTTCTATCCCAAAATTACATTCATGTGTTTATTTTATAGGAAAACTTTTTCCTATTCTGGGATTTCTTAACTTCGTAAGACAATAGAAATGAATAAGGTTGTAAATAACGCTGAAGAAGCCATCCAAGGAATATCGGATGGAATGACGCTGATGCTTGGAGGTTTTGGCTTGTGCGGTATACCTGAAAACAATATAAGGGCATTGGTGAACTCTGGTGTAAAAAATCTTACTTGTATAAGTAACAATGCAGGGGTTGATGATTTTGGAATTGGATTAATGTTACAAGGCAAACAGGTGCGAAAAATGATAAGTTCGTATGTGGGTGAGAATGCAGAATTTGAAAGACAATTATTGTCAGGAGAGTTAGAAGTAGAGCTTCTACCACAGGGAACCCTAGCTGAGCGATGCAGAGCTGCCGGTGCAGGAATCCCAGCTTTTTATACCCCTGCGGGATATGGCACAGAGGTCGCGGAAGGAAAAGAGGTGAGAGAGTTTGGTGGTAAAAAATATATAATGGAGGAAGCATTCCAATCCGATTTTGCAATAGTAAAGGCGTGGAAAGGAGATACTGATGGTAATCTGATTTTTAAGGCTACTGCACGCAATTTTAATCCGTTGATGGCCATGGCGGGGAAAGTTACTATTGCAGAAGTAGAAGAACTTGTGCAGCCAGGAGAATTAGATCCAAATTTCATTCATACTCCTAGCATATTTGTAAATAGAATTTTTCAAGGGGTTGATTATGAAAAACGCATAGAACAAAGAACCGTAAAGTAATGCTTACAAAACAACAAATAGCACAACGAATTGCCAAAGAACTGAAAGATGGATACTACGTAAATCTGGGAATAGGCATCCCTACTCTCGTGGCTAACTATGTGCCAGCAGGTATGGATGTAACTCTACAATCTGAGAACGGTCTGCTTGGTATGGGTCCATTTCCGACAGAAGAGGAAATAGACGCTGATTTAATAAATGCAGGTAAACAAACGGTCACCACCTTGCCAGGTTCTGTTTTTTTCGATAGTGCAATTAGTTTTGCGATGATACGAAGTGGAAGAGTAGATCTGACTGTATTGGGAGCCATGGAGGTGAATGATAAAGGCGACATTGCCAATTGGAAAATACCGGGTAAAATGGTAAAAGGAATGGGAGGTGCTATGGATTTAGTAGCTTCTGCTCAAAATATAATTGTTGCTATGCAACACACCAATAGAGCAGGGCAAAGCAAGCTTCTTAAGGAATTAGGCTTGCCCGTTACGGGATTGGAATGCGTAAAAAAAGTAGTAACAAACCTATGCGTAATGGACATAACAGATCGTGGGTTTGAACTAAAAGAATTGGCACCTGGCGTTTCTGTTAAAGAAGTTCAAGATGCTACATTAGGCAGACTTATTGTACAAGGTGATATTCCAGATATAAGTTTTTAAGTAGAAAGCTATTATTTTCTTACTACTCAATTAATGAACGGCTTTTTATTTTAGTGAGTGTTGTCCATTACTTCAGAAGTTTTTTTTAGTACCAGAGCTTGGAGTTTATTATGTTGTTACAATTCAAGAGGATTGCAGTCGGATGCCATTCTTCAAAGAAGCCTTAATTAGTTTGGAACCGTTTAGGCCAAATTCTCAAATACTCTCCACAAACTCCTGAAATACCTCTTTGTGCTTATCCATATTCATATTGCCCGATAATGCTACGCGAGCGATATAGTCTTTGTCCCCTTCTTTGGTAGTGCCTTGAGTGGAAGTAGCTGGTATGGTCCAATAGCAACCTTTCAATTGGCCGTAGCTCACACAGTACTTACTCTCATCGGGTATCTGGGAGATCATCATGTTGATGAGTTTGTGGTTGAGTTCTCGCTTATACACTTCTTTTTCTTCATCTGTGTTTCCCTTGGTGGGGAGGTCTAGAGAGAACACAGATGGCGTAAATCCTTCTGCAGCCAATTCTTCGGATACAAAGTTGATTTTGGCTGCAGGTAATGTTTTATTGATGAAGGTTACGAATTCACGTGTATTGGTATATGCATCAGCTATTCGTTGGTTCATAGAAGGTAACTGCTCTGCTAGGTAAGCGTACTGAAGATCGGTAGCTTCATTATCACAAAGGTTAAGATGTAATTCTATTTTTTCCATTAGTGCTTCTGTTTTTTTATTTCCTACTACATAGCCCGCAGTGCATTTGCCACCACTAGGGAATTTAGAGCCACTGGCATAGGATAGGGCTCTTACAGAAGAAAGAATTTTGCCTTCACCCAAGAATAAAACATTGGGGCAGAATGTTTGATCTAGAATAAATACAGGGTCTGTTGCAACGACACCATTAGCCGTTTTTCGTTCCTTGGCCAGTGTATTTTTTAAAGCCATTAAATCTGGAACTTCTACTCTTGGATTGGTCGGTATCTCTGCGATGATATAGGGTATTGCATCTTCTCCAGCAATTTTGTCTAAAACAGCATCTATACTTTGCACCATATCACTATCACCATCAACGGCTAAATCTAACACTTCCACATCGTCTAAACATACAGCTACTCGTCTTGCTTGGTCATTTGTACCGCCATAGCAATTAGTGGGAACGACAAATTTGATTGCCTTGCCTTTGTGGTTTTGTTGGGCATGATGAACGAGTCCCATCATTATTGCGTATTGTATAGACAACCCACTAGAACCTACCAAAGCTTTAGTTGGTGCTCCGGTTATTTCTTGTATACTTTTAATGGTGCTCGCTTTGTTTTCAGCTGCATTGCTATCAGTGTAAGCGGAAGAAATCTCAACTAACTCATTTAAAGCTGCAAGGCAATTGACCGGAGTCATAGCGATAGTTTCTCTTCTTCGTACGTGCTGTATTTCTGAGATGTAGCCTTTATTCTGTTCGCCATCTGCAATGAGTACACTACCAAATTTAGGATGTAGTTTTATGTAAAATTCAATGTGAGTATTACTATCTACAGTGGAAATGTCGTTTTGTTGTGAAATGAAAATAGTGCTGCCCTCAAAAGCAGGTACACTATCTATAGATGCTATTTTGCTGAGCTCAAAATGGTAACCATATACATTGCGAATTATGTCAGCATCAAAAGATGCAGGAAGCTCATTTGTATAACAGATTTGTGTCTTTTTATTATCTAATGAGTTCTTTCTGAGCACTGCCAATATAGGAGTGGTCTGAGAGGAAAAGCTGATTACACTTTGTGATTTTAGATCATTCAATTCTGCAATGATCCATTCCAACACGCACGATAATGGATGCCCTAGTCTGATATAGTCATATGCAGTAGGTAGTGCTTCAAGTGCATTTTTGTCACTGTTGTTAGCGTCATATAAAACTTCAAACTGGTCTAAAAATTGTGTTTTTGCCTGTGATTCGTCATAAATATCGAGACGGTGAGTAGTTAGATTCAACCACCCATTTGGCATGTTTTTCAATACATCTTTTATGTAATCAAGCATTTTATTCTTTAGCATTATTTTATTCTTTCAGAGAGGTTGGCAACTTACATGAATTAGATTTGGTATAAAAGAATAACGTGATGATTTGTTCCAATAAAATCACTGATGTTTGTGCAATTTTGTCTCTGCTAAATTGATTTTGTGTTGTTTTTTGTAAGGCCGATTTCTTTAATTGATTAGTTTCTATGGTATTTGATAACACAATTAAATGAGTTAATGCAGTAGAGTTTTTGAGTACGAATAATAACTAATGCAGCATCCGCTATGGTGCCTATATTTATTGATGGGAATCTTTGATGTGTTCAGTATTTAGATGTTGTGAAAGCTCTTGGTAAAACGTCAAAAATCTCTGTACACTACATGCTGAAAATCACAAAGTTTTATGTTGATTTGCACCAATGAAAGTAACAGTAGTAGGAGCGGGTGCTGTAGGTGCTAGTTGTGCCGAGTATATCGCCATCAAAAATTTTGCATCAGAGGTTTGTCTGATAGATATCAAAGAAGGTTTTGCAGAAGGTAAAGCAATGGACCTTATGCAGACTTCTTCACTTAATGGTTTTGATACTAAAATAACAGGAGCCACCAATGACTACAGTAAAACTGCTGGTAGTGATGTAGCAGTAATAACTAGTGGTATACCACGCAAGCCAGGTATGACTCGTGAGGAGCTTATCGGCATCAATGCAGGTATTGTTAAATCTGTTTCTTCTAGTATTTTGGAGCATTCTCCAGAAGCTATTATCATAGTAGTGTCTAATCCTATGGATACAATGACTTACTTGGTACACAAGACTACCGGCCTACCTAAGAACAGAATAATAGGAATGGGTGGAGCACTAGATAGTGCACGTTTCAAGTATAGACTAGCAGAAGCTCTAGGGTGTCCTACGTCAGATGTAGACGGTATGGTGATCGGTGGGCATAGCGATAAAGGTATGGTGCCATTGATAGAAAAAGCAACTAGAAACAGTGTAAATGTTTATGAGTTTTTGTCTGCAGTGAGAATGGAAGAAGTAGTGCAAGCTACCAAAGTAGGTGGAGCCACACTCACAGGGTTACTTGGTACTAGTGCTTGGTATGCTCCAGGTGCTGCCGTATCTGAACTAGTGAAAGCTATTGCTTTAGATTCTCAAAAAATGTTCCCTTGTTCAGCTATGTTAGATGGAGAGTACGGATTAAACGGGCTTTGTATTGGAGTACCTTGTATTCTTGGTAAGAACGGTATAGAACGTATAGTTGAAGTATCTCTTTCTGATTCTGAGAAAGCACATATGCAAGAGAGTGCAGCTGGTGTAAGCAAGACTAATGGTCTTTTGTACTAGCCTGCATTTAATATAAATATTGAAAGAGCTATTTGTCACGAGGCAAGTAGCTCTTTTTTTTGAATTGAATTGTTGTTCATGTTGATTTAAAAAGAGCAAATATGGCACATTGTTTTTTTTAGTTATCAATTCCTTTACATTTGGAAGACGCACATTCACAACATACTCGAAATGCTCAATCTGACTAAATTCGCATTAGAATAAGATAGTAACTCAAAATTCACGTGTTAAATCAATCCTTTCATTGAATTCCAAAGACAATAAGACAGCCGTAATCTATATGATGTTGGCATCATTCATATTTGCCATGATGAACCTCATTGTAAAGCACTTGGGAGAAATTCCTGTTGCTCAGATTGTGTTGATGCGGAGTATTGTAATGCTCATAATGGTGGTAGCGGTAATCAAACAGCAAAAGATTACGCCTTTTGGAACGCATAAGAAACTATTAATTTTTCGAGGAGTATTTGGTTCTATGGGCATTGCATTTTTCTTTTACACCCTTCATACCATGCCACTAGCTTCGGCTGTGGTAGTCCATTATCTCACTCCCATATTTACAGTATTACTTTCCGTTATTATCACAAGAGTGCCCTTAGCACCACTGCGGTGGTTTTTCTTTTTGTTATGTTTTGTCGGTATATTTATTATTAAGGATTTTGATGATAGGGTAGAGGTGCTTCCGCTCATATTTGGGGTAATAGGCACTATGGTAGCGTCAGCTGCTTACAATGTCATAAGTGTTCTTAAGACTAAAGAGCATCATTTAGTGATTATGCTCTATTTTCCTATGGTTACGGTGCCGTTGTGCTTAGTTTATATAGCTATTTCCGGAGATTGGGTTTGGACATCTGCGTTTAATTGGTTTCTGCTGAGTGTTATTGGTCTATGTACCTATTTCGCACAGTATTTTCTTACCAGAGCATATCAGATAGGAGAAGTAAGCAAAGTTTCTATAGTGTCGTATTTAGGAATCATATACGCATTATTCTTCGGGTACTTCTTATTCGAAGAGTGGTATTCACTTATAGTTATTACAGGCCTATTTATGGTGCTTCTTGGTGTTTTAGGTAATTTATTTTACAAAGGAAATAGAGGGTGACGTAAGTGTGAAATTTCAAGTCAAATTTTGACATTTAAACTTATACTATTCCACTATCTCATACCTTTTTTGAGCTTCTGCTCGGCTCATTGCATTGAAGTGCCACCATTCAGATGAAATAGTTCTAAACCCAGCTTTTCTCATGACCTGCCTTAGTAGTTTTCTGTTGTCTAACTGTTGATAGTTTAATTCTCCATTTTGCACTAGAATAAACTCCACGTTCGTATTAGCTGTTTTGCCAAAATAATCGAAATCGGTACCCATGTCCAATTGTTTTCCATTGGCTTCACATATCGTGAGGTCCACTGCACAGCCATAGTTGTGTATGCTGCCGTTACGTGGATTGGATATGTATCGTGTTTTTTGTGCGATTGGCATCTCTAGGGTATTCCACATTTTCCATTGTACACTTCTGGGTCGTGCAGCATCCCAAATAAGCAAGTGCAGATTAGGGTCTAGAGCAGATAGTTCTTGTTGAGCTGCGCATAGCATTTCTGCAGTTTCTGGTTGTACGTATGCATTAGTTAAGCACCCATATAAATCTTTATTTACGAAATTATTAAGTCCACTATATCTCAAGTGTACCCGTATGTCTGGATTTATCTCTTGTAAATTGATAAGACCTTTGGCTTTTATACTGTCTTCTGTAGCACAAGAGTCTATTGCAATTGGTAAATAGTCTTCTTGTAAAACATCTTCTGTAGTATCTGATCTATTGTCTCTTTCTGCAGCTATCTCACAACCAATGAAAAAAATGATGAAAAAGAAAATCGTGGAATAAACTTGTTTCATTTTCTGAGTGCTACTACTGGGTCCATACGAGCCGCGAGTAAAGCAGGAGCCATACCGGCTACAAGACCGATTACAATAGAAATGGACACTCCTATAATGAATATTTTTGTGCTAAAATAAACTTGAAAACTGGTATAAGAGGAAACAAAAAAGCTCCCAATCACAACGATAATTATTCCTATCAGTGCACCGAGTATACACAGCATCACAGATTCGAATAGAAATTGGGAAAGAATGAATTTTTGTTTTGCCCCTAGAGCTTTTTGAAGTCCTATTATTCCTATTCTTTCTTTTACAGAAACAAACATAATATTGGCAATACCAAAACCGCCTACCAGCAGTGAAAATCCGCCTATTATCCAAGCTACTATATCAAGCTGCTGAAAAGTAGAATCCATCAAATTAGAAATAGTCGTAAGTTTATTGACGGCAAAATTGTCAGATATTTTTGGTTTCAATCTTCGTATGGACCGCATTATTCGTCTCACCTCGAAGTCCAGATATTTTATATTTGTCTCTTTGTACCCTTTTAATGCTATTGAAGTGTTTATGTTGTTGTTACTTTTTGGGTTGGCAAATTTGGATGCATAGACCGAAGACAGAACTACAATATCATCATATTGAGAACCGCCCATGTTATTTCCTTGATAGTCCAGTACTCCTATAATGGTAATTTTATGTCCATTCAGTTTTATTTTTCTCCCTACAGGATTTTTTCCTGCAAAAAGGCTTTTACCAATATTGTAGCCAATGATACACGAGCTAACTCCTTTTTCAATTTCAAAATTGTTGAAGGTCCGCCCATCGGCAAGTTCCCATTGGTTTATTTCAAAAAAGTCTCCCTTAATAGCTGTTGCACGTATGCCTGTCAACTCTTCTATAGGCGATGTTAATGTGTTGTTGCCAAACTCATAGAAAAATGCAATACTTTTAATGATGTCCTTATCGCATTCTAGTTTTACACGTTCATACTCTTTAGCAGTTGTTTGTGGTCTACTTTGGTAAGACCACCAAGGAGTTCTTGCTCCAAAAGACCAAGGCATCTTTTGTACATACACGATATTATCTCCCATTTTATCTAAGTTAGCTCTGAGGTTTTGTTCAAGAGAATGGGTAGCGGTAATGATAGAGACAATACAAAAAATACCAATAGTAATTCCCAATACGGAAAGAGCACTTCGTAGTTTGTTAGCCTTCAAAAAACTAAGGGTGAGTGCAATGGATTCTTTGGGTAGTAAACCTAGCTTCATTAACACTTCAATGATACTGCTTAAGGATATAAAGCGATTCAATAATCGACAAATGAATGCAAAAAGGTGTTTACAATCGGTGATAGATGGAGCATAGTTTCTAGTGAAATCTAACTACTTTGATTATTAACTTGACTTCGCCTCTTAAAAAGCTTATTTTTGCACCCTTTTTTTGTACATAATATTTCCTAATATTTATAAATGAAATTATCAGAATTCCTATTCGAATTAGATCCTAGTAAGATTGCTAATACACCACCTTACAATCGAGATGAATGTAAGTTAATGGTGGTAGATAAAGCTACCAAAACCATTGAACATAAGATGTTTAAGGACATTCTTGATGAGTTTGATGAAGGTGATGTAATGGTGCTGAATAACGCAAAAGTTTTCCCTGCTAGATTATATGGCAATAAAGAAAAAACTGGAGCTAAGATAGAAGTGTTTCTGTTAAGAGAACTAAACCAAGAACTTAGACTTTGGGATGTACTTGTAGATCCAGCTCGAAAAATTAGAGTAGGAAACAAGCTATTCTTTGGTGAGGATGAGCTAGTAGCAGAGGTGATAGATAATACTACATCTCGTGGCAGAACTATTCGTTTCCTTTTTGACGGAACAGATGCAGAGTTTAAAGGCGTAGTGAACAAACTTGGTCACACTCCAATACCGAAGTATTTGGAAAGAGAAGCGACTAAAGAAGATGCAGAAATGTATCAAACCATATTTGCAGAGGAGGATGGAGCTATTGCACCACCAGCTGCGGGACTTCATTTTACCAAAGCTCTGATGATGCGTCTTGAAATTAAAGGTGTGAAGTTTGCCAAGGTAAATCTAAACATCGGTTTAGGAGCTTTTAGACCTGTAGAGGTTGAGGATCTTACTAAACACAAGATGGATAGCGAGCATTTCAGTATTAAGCAGGACTCTGCAGATATCGTGAATGAAGCTAAAGCGAATAAGAAGAAAGTGCTAGCCGTAGGTTCAAGCGTAATGAGAGCATTAGAAAGTTCGGTATCAGCATTCGGGAAATTGAATCCGGATGATAGATGGACAGATAAGTTCATCTATCCACCTTATGAGCCAAGAATTGCAAATTGCTACCTGACAAATTTTCATATGCCACAATCTACACTTATGATGCTTACATCTGCTTATTTAGATGATCATAAATTGGCAATGGAAGTATACAATACCGCTGTAAAAGAGGGATATAACTTCTTGTGTTATGGAGACGCTTTACTAATAAAATAAAATCTTGGCACGGTTTTGTGCACAATTCTTCTAAATAATTCCTTTAATTTGAGGTTTAACGTATGGAAATAGTTTCAATTATAGTATTGGCAATAATCGCCTATTTGCTTGGTAGTATGCCAAGTAGTGTATGGGTAGGTAAGGCATATTTTGGTGTAGATGTACGTGAGTATGGCAGCGGAAATGCAGGTGCTACTAATACATTTAGAGTGCTGGGTACTCAGGTCGGTATAATTGTATTATTTCTAGATATAGTAAAAGGTGTTACGGCAGCTAGCCTAGTTCATTATTTACCTTTTGTCGCTCACGGTACAGATCAGTTTATCAATTTACAGTTGTTATTTGGTCTTTTGGCAGTAGTCGGACACATCTTCCCGATTTTCGAAGATTTTAAAGGAGGAAAAGGTATCGCGACATTGTTTGGAATGCTCATAGGGATTCACTACGTCTTAGCATTGGCTGTTTTAGCATTGTTTTTAGTGGTTTTATTACTTACCAAGTATGTTTCTTTGTCCTCAATATTAGCAGCCATAGCATTTCCTATATTTACTATTTTTGTCTTCAAGAGAGATGAGCCGTTGCTCATAGCTTTTGGTATAGCAGCAGCAGTAATGGTAGTGCTTACGCACAAGAAAAATATTGCAAGATTACTTCACGGAGAAGAAAGCAAAGCCAATCTTTTTAAAAATAAATCATGATGTGGAATGCTAAAACAGAAGAGTTAGAAGATGTATCTACATTACTCGATGTAGATACGGGTTCTGTAATTGTTTTGTATAATGACGATGTAAATACGTTTGACCACGTGATACACTGTCTTGTCAAGTATTGTAAACATACCTCTCAGCAAGCAGAACAATGTGCTATGTTAGTGCATTACAAAGGGAAATGTGCCGTAAAAACGGGTTCTGAAATAGAATTGTTACCTATCTGTACTGCCTTAACAGAAAAAGGACTGAGTGCGGTCTTAGAGGAAGCTTAATACTGTTCCTTATCGTTAGGGAAATCTACGGACTTTACGTCTTTAATGTATTGACCTACAGCACCCTTCATTTCCTCATATAGATTCAAATACCTTCTCAAAAATCTAGGAGAAAATTCTTTGGTAACACCGAGCATGTCGTGCAGCACCAACACTTGTCCATCTACATCGCTACCTGCACCTATTCCTATTACTGGTATTGTCAGAATTTCTGCAACTTCTTTGGCTAGTTTAGCTGGTATTTTTTCTAAGACCAGACCGAAACATCCAGCTTCTTGAAGCAAGAGAGCATCTTCCTTAAGTTTCTCAGCTTCCTCTTCTTCTTTGGCTCTTACGGTGTAGGTGCCAAACTTATAAATACTCTGAGGAGTTAGTCCAAGATGACCCATAACGGGTATGCCTGCAGATAGGATTCTTTTCACCGATTCCAAAACTTCGGATCCTCCTTCAAGTTTCACAGAGTGTGCACCGCTTTCTTTCATTATTCGAATGGCACTGCGTAATGCTTCACTACTGTTTCCTTGATAACTGCCAAAAGGCAAGTCCACCACGACTAGAGCTCTGTCTACGGCACGCAGTACAGACTGTGCGTGATATATCATTTGGTCTAGAGTGATCGGTAAGGTGCTGTCATGTCCTGCCATTACATTACTAGCCGAGTCGCCTACTAGTATCACATCTATTCCAGCATCATCTACTATTTTAGCATACGAATAATCATAGGCTGTTAGCATGCTTATTTTTTCACCTCGTGTCTTCATTTCTTGAAGCTGGTGAGTAGTCATTTTCTTTATTTCTTTCTTGGCTGTACTCATTTTGTTAATCTTTTAAGTCAAGCATATATTCCATTCTTTCAATTTTGCGAAGGAGCACAGTATTATCTTTTTTCAGCTGCTCATTGTCCCTAGCTGCAATTTGATTTTTTTCTTTTAGAGACTGATATTCTTTTTTCATATCTGCAAGTATCGAAGTGAGGTTTAGTACCAAATCTCCGTTACTTCCTTTTTCAATATCTTCTTTGAGCGACTCCAAATATTCAAGTCGCTTTTTGTCCCTGTTCAATTCCCGAGTCGTGACATCTAGTTTTTGTCTTAGCTCTCTGTTCGTTTTTTCCAATACAGCTGTCTTACTTACTAGCGATGTGTCGTAGTTTAGCATGCTTTTACATTTATCTACTTCTTGCTGAAGGTTGGCTATCTGAATCTGCTGCTGGTCTATTTTAGTTTTAAAAATGAGTATTAGTTCCTGAAAATCAGGGTCAACATTTCCTCCATTTTCGTTTCCAGCACTTACTTTTTCGGTTATTTTATCTATTGAGCTCTTTGCTTTTTTTACGGTGAAATTGTGTGCCAAAACTTCAGAACTAGGACCGGACAATAAACCGACTTTGCCACCCTCAAACTGTGTATCGTAGATCGTATAGATGTAATGGTCGTTAAAATAAAGGTCGTAATAGCCATTTTCTACCTTCACACTTATTTGATTTATACCAGATTTTTTTAGATACTTACATTTTACCCATCCATTGTCCTTGGCACTTCCACTTAGAATTCTAATCTGTTCGCCAACTAATTTATTGACTCTAAATCGCTTCTTATTATTTAGTTCCAATAATATGCCACCATTACTACCTAATTGACCATTCAATATAACTCCTGCACTAGGACTAGATCCCGATTTTAATAACTCTATATCTGCTGATATCTCGTAGGCATAGAAAGCTTTGTCATACTTCAAGTAGGAGATAGATCGGCCTTTGTCACTCAACCTCTTAATGCGGTAAACTCCATTTTCAATAATGGAAATTTCAGCAGAGGTGTATTTCTGAGGAAAGTTGTATTCATTTAAATTGAAATTGTCATATACAAGTGTGTCTTCGAAGTTGGTCAAGACATTCTGCCCTTTGGTGAAATGTGACAGAGTTAATATAACTGCAAATGATAGGATTCTCATTTTATTTGTGAAAGTTTGCAAAGCTAAACTAAAAATATGCAAAAAACGATTTGGAAATACCTGTTATATAGTGCCTTTGCATTTGTTTTGGTAGGTTGTGAAAATGACCTAGATGTTGCCGCAGATTGGAAAGAGGTCGCTATCATTTATGGGGCACTAAATCCTAGTGATACTAAAAATTATATCAGAATACAGAGAGCCTATTTGGATGAAACACAAAGTGCTGTCAGTTACTTTAATGAGCAGGATTCCTTGTACTTTGACACACTCATTGTGCAGATAGATGAATATAAAAATGGTGCCTTTGTCAAACAGTTCTTCTTACAGAAGGTAGACGGTAATGATATAGGTTATCCTAAAGACGCGGGGATCTTTTATAGTGAATCGAATATTTTGTATGAGTTGTCTGACCGGATACAAGCATCGAGTTACACCACCGATTATACCTATACGCTTTCTGTCAAAAATCCGAGAACAGGCTATACCTGTACGGCTAATACCACTAGTATAGGAAACCCTCAAGTGTCAGCACCATTGAATGAGACGCTAGGAACAGTCCAGGTTTCTACTGTCGAGGATCATACTGTTTTCACTAGATTTCAAGAAGGGAAATGGGCCAGAGCATACAGTATTGAGATGGTTTTGAGGATAGAGGAGTTTAGTCTAAGTGATCCGACAGAAAATGAGATTAAAACATTGAAATGGAAGATGGTTAACTTGGGTAAGACCAAACGAATTGAAGGATTTGAAGAAGCGACCTATCTTATACCCTCTGTCAATTTCTTTGCAACTGTTGCATCTCAGTTGCAGGAGAATCCATTGGTAAATAGAAGGCTAGTTGATTTTGATCTTAAGTTCTACGGTATATCAGATGATTTTAATACTTACTTAAGTGTAAATAAGCCGTCTATAGGCATAGTGCAGAAAAAACCTGAGTTTACAAATGTGGATAATGGACTGGGTATTTTTACCTCAAGACATATTAAAGGATTCTATAACAGACAGTATCATAACTCTACTCTGTCTCAATTGCAACTGTCAGAATATACTAAAAATCTGGGTTTTGTAAAGTGATTTGTGTCGTTTTGGCATAATCTTAGGCCTGATACTGACATACTTTATCTATTTCATCGTATGGCATTGTAGTTGTCTACTACAAGTCATTTAATAATCGAATTTTATACAAATGAGTAAAGTAATCGGAATTGACTTAGGAACCACAAACTCTTGCGTTTCAGTAATGGAGGGTAACGAACCAGTAGTGATACCTAACAGTGAAGGCAGAAGAACAACACCATCTATTGTGGCATTTATGGACAATGGAAACGGTGAGAGAAAAGTAGGTGATCCTGCGAAAAGACAGGCAATAACCAATCCTCAGAACACCATAAGCTCTATTAAGCGTTTTATGGGATCTACTTTTGACGAAGTAGCTAAGGAAGCAGGTCAAATGGCATACAAAGTGGTGAAAGGTGACAACAACACTCCACGTGTGCTTATTGGTGATAGAAAATACACTCCACAAGAAATATCGGCTATCATTCTTCAGAAAATGAAGAAAACAGCAGAAGATTATCTTGGTACTACAGTAGATAGAGCAGTTATTACAGTCCCTGCATATTTTAACGACAGTCAAAGACAAGCTACTAAGGAAGCAGGTGAAATAGCTGGTCTTAAAGTTGAGCGTGTAGTAAATGAGCCTACTGCAGCTGCATTGGCTTATGGCCTAGACAAAAAAGATATTGATCAAAAAATAGCAGTTTACGATTTAGGTGGAGGAACATTCGATATCTCTATTCTAGAGTTGGGAGATGGCGTATTTGAAGTGAAATCTACCAACGGAGACACACACTTAGGTGGTGACGATTTTGATAGAGTAATCATCGACTGGTTAGCAGAAGAGTTTAAAGCAGATGAGAACCTGGATCTTAGAAAAGACCCTATGGCTCTTCAGAGACTTAAGGAGGCTGCTGAGAAAGCGAAGATAGAATTATCTAGCTCTACTCAGACTGAGATTAACTTACCATATGTTACTGCTACAGATAGTGGACCTAAGCACTTAGTACGTTCGCTTACAAGAGCTAAGTTTGAGCAACTAGCAGATGATTTGATCAAACGTAGTATGGAGCCAGTGAAAAAAGCAATGAGCGACGCTGGATATACTGCCGCAGATATAGATGAAGTTATATTAGTAGGTGGTAGTACTCGTATCCCTAGAATACAAGAAGAAGTAGAAAAGTTCTTCAAAAAAGCTCCTAGTAAGGGTGTGAATCCAGATGAGGTAGTTGCTATTGGAGCAGCGATACAAGGTGGTGTTCTTACAGGTGAGGTGAAAGATGTACTTTTATTAGATGTCACTCCACTTTCTCTAGGTATAGAGACTATGGGAGGAGTATCTACAGTACTTATAGAGTCTAATACAACTATACCTTCTAAAAAATCTCAAGTTTTTTCTACCGCGTCTGACAATCAGGCGAGTGTAGAGATACACGTGCTCCAAGGAGAACGTACAATGGCTAAAGATAACAGAAGCATAGGAAGATTTCATTTAGATTCTATTCCGCCAGCACGAAGAGGTGTGCCACAGATCGAAGTTACTTTTGACATCGATGCCAATGGTATTTTGAATGTAAGTGCCAAAGACAAGGGCACAGGTAAGGAGCAAAATATTAGAATAGAAGCTAGTTCTGGACTAAGTGATGCTGAAATAGAAAAAATGCGACAAGAAGCAGAAGCTCACGCCGATGCAGACAAAGCAGCCAAAGAAAATATCGATAAGCTTAACCAAGCGGATCAGTTGGTATTCACTACGGAGAAGCAAATAGAAGAATACGGAGATAAAATTCCAGAAGACAAGAAATCTGCAATAGAATCTGCAAAAGAGGAGCTCAAGAAAGCTCACGAAGCTCAGGATATGGCAGGTATAGATGTGCACATGGAAACGCTTAACAAATCGTGGGAAGCAGCATCTCAAGATATCTATGCAGCACAGCAATCCGCCGCGGCGGATGGTGGTGCAGAAGCTCCAGGTGGAGACGCAGGAGCTGACGCTTCTGCCGATGCAGGTGAAGCTAAAGATGTAGAAGATGTAGACTTCGAAGAAGTTAAGTAGTCTTTTAAAGTAAGAAGTGACTAACCATTCGTGACTAGTTGTGACTTTAGATATTGAAAAGAGCCATTCAAAGAGTGGCTCTTTTTATGCTCATTTTTTTATGATGACGCTCTCATGACTATCTGTGTGCAACCATTTAATCCTCTGGGGTCTAATTAAGTAGAAAGATACTACGTGTTGTAGGCTAAAAGCCAATCAATTGTAATGCTCATTTTAATGAGTAAAAAGCATAATCCCTCAGAATCTTCTCTGAGGGATTTTTTTATACTTGAGTTTTTTATTCTAATTTTACCACAATCAAAAACCAAAAAATCTTGAAACTGTCTGTACTCAAAGAAACCGAAAGTGGAGAAACCCGAGTTGCTATCGTCCCTAAATCTATTAGTAAATTACAAGGCCTTGGCTTTGAGGTCATTGTAGAAAAGAATGCAGGAGCAAGTGCTTCATTCACCGATGAAGATTATACCAATGCTGGTGCTATCATTGCTAGTTCTTCAAAAGAAGCCATAGCAAAGGCAGACGTGGTGGTAAAGATAAATCCGCCATCGTCTTTAGATATTGCAGAACTTAAGTCTGGCCAAATATGGATTTCGCAGCTCTTTCATCGCCTGAATGAAGACGTAATAAAAGAATTAGAATCTAAGGGTGTTAAAGGACTAAGTCTGGACGCTATGCCACGTATCAGTCGTGCTCAAAGTATGGATGTACTGAGTTCTCAGTCGAATCTATCGGGATACAAATCAGTTATTTGTGGAGCAGATAACTTGGGGAAAATCTTCCCCATGCTAACTACTGCCGCTGGGACTATAACTCCTGCTAAGGTGTTGATATTTGGGGTAGGTGTAGCGGGATTGCAAGCTATTGCGACGGCTAAGAGACTGGGTGCATTGGTAGAGGCTACAGATGTACGTATGGAGTGCAAAGAGCAAACAGAATCTCTAGGTGCTAAATTTATTAGTGTAGAAGGAGAAGGTGTGAAAGTGGAAGGAGGATATGCCAAAGAAGTGTCAGATGAATATTTAGCAAAGCAGAAGGAAGCGGTTAATAAGTCATTGTCTCAAGCTGATTTAGTAATTACGACAGCGTTGGTACAAGGAGCCAAGTCTCCTATTCTCATCAGCGAGGAGCAGATAGGTATGATGAAAAATGGATCTGTAATTGTAGATATGGCTGTGGCTAAAGGAGGTAATACAGCTTTGAGCAAAGCAGATAAAACGGTAATTCACAATGGAGTTAAAATAGTTGGGATATCTAATTTCCCTGCACAAATACCTACAAATGCAAGTGAATTACTCA
Source organism: Bacteroidia bacterium (assembly GCA_028339355.1). Taxonomy (GTDB): domain Bacteria; phylum Bacteroidota; class Bacteroidia; order NS11-12g; family UBA9320; genus UBA9320. The sequence continues at coordinate 112,199 of JAOLBX010000001.1, read as the reverse complement.
GTAGAAACATAGATACATTCCTTACTCATATGGTAGAAGAAGGTGAATTTAAATGGGATATGAAAGATGAAATAACGATTGGAACATTGGTGACAAATGTTTAGTTCCAGAAGGTTGAAGGTTTAATTGAAAAAACAGGACGGTTTAATATGGCAAAAATTGAAAATGAGTTTGTAAAAAACTTCAAGATTAGAAGAAAGAAGTGTGCAATTGAAACATTGAAGCTGTGTGATGAGATGCCCTTTAAAAAAAAATCAACTAGAATCATCTCAAATAAACTTGGTCGTTCTGCCATTAGCATAGCTGCAAATTATAGAGCTGTAAGTGTTGCACGTTCAGATAAAGAGTTTGTGTCCAAGCTAAGTATTACTGCAAAGGAAGGCGATGAATCCTGCTTTTGGCTGGAGGTCTTAGATGAAGGAGAGTTTTATCCAGATAAAGAAAGAATTAGGAAATTACACGATGAGGCAGATCAAATAACTAGAATCATCTCAAAGTCACGTCAAACTATGCGGCAAAGATTAAATAAACAAAATATTAAACCTAAAATAACTTAACATTAGACCTTTTTATATGAACGAATTAATACAGTTTTTCACAGCTAACAAAGAGATGATCTTCATCGTCATCCTCATGATATTTGTAGGCGTAGAAGTAATAGGCAAGGTGCCGGCAGTACTTCATACTCCTCTCATGAGTGGGGCCAATGCCATACACGGAGTAGTAATAGTAGGTGCGATACTTGTTATGCTCAATTCTGAACCTGAAAATTATTTAGCTCTTGCCCTCGGGACAATTGCAGTGTTTTTAGGTACACTAAATGTAGTGGGTGGATTTGTGGTGACGGACAGAATGTTGGAAATGTTTAAAAAGAAGAAATAATGAATTTTGATATCATACATATAATCTATCTTTTAGCTTCTGTGACCTTTATCCTTGGTCTCAAGATGCTAAGTAATGCCAAAACTGCTAGAAATGGAAATCTGCTTGCCGCTGCGGGTATGGTGGCAGCCATTATAGCAACTATTGTATTTAATAAGGGCGAGGTGAGTCCAATTATCTACGGATTAATCTTTGGAGCTATAGCTATAGGTACTATTATAGGTTGGCTCACTGCCAAGCGAGTACAAATGACTAAGATGCCCGAGCTGGTATCACTCTTTAACGGAATGGGTGGTGCGTGTGCGGCTCTTATAGGACTAGTCGAGTTTCACCATAATACATCGAATCCAACCAGTATAGCTGTCATTCTCGCAGGCATGGTCATAGGTTCTGTTTCCTTCAGTGGGAGTATGATAGCCTGGGCCAAGTTGAATGGTACTATTAAAAATGCTATCAGACTTCCCAAGTATAACATATTGAATACCATTATATTGTTTGGACTATTCTTGTATGGAGCTTGGATAGTTTGGAGTGGCACTAGTAGTGAAATGCATTTGTATTTACTATTTACGGCCGCTATTGTTTACGGGATATTATTTGTGCTGCCGATCGGCGGAGCAGACATGCCAGTGGTAATCTCATTGCTCAATTCATTTACAGGATTAGCTGCAGCTTTCGGAGGCTTCTTGTATGGCAATCAAGTAATGCTAACTGGGGGTATATTAGTAGGTAGTGCAGGCACGCTCCTTACCCTTGTCATGTGCAAGGCGATGAACAGGCCGCTGTTTAATGTAATTTTTGGAGCGTTTGGCGTTGGAGCTGCTGCTTCAAGTGAAAGTGGTCCTCAAGGAAATGTAAAAGAAGTAGGGCCAAGTGATTTAGCTGTTCAGTTAAACTATAGCAATAAGGTAATAATAGTTCCAGGTTATGGTCTGGCTGTCGCTCAGGCACAGCATGTCATCAAAGAGTTAGAAACCATCCTGGAAGAAAGAGGGGTAGATGTGAGCTATGCGATTCATCCTGTAGCAGGTCGTATGCCGGGGCATATGAATGTACTACTGGCGGAGAGTAATGTGGAGTATGATAAACTAAAAGAGATGGAAGATATAAATCCAGAGTTTGCTCAAACAGATGTGGTCCTTGTAGTAGGTGCTAATGACGTTGTAAATCCTGCAGCCAAAAATGACCCGAGCAGCCCTATCTATGGTATGCCAATACTCGATGTGGAAAATGCAAAAGCGTGTATTGTAAACAAACGAAGTATGAAACCCGGATATGCAGGAATAGAAAATGAGCTGTTCTTTAGAGATAAAACCCAGATGCTTTTCGGAGATGCTAAGAAAGTACTGTCGGAACTAGTAGCAGAACTAAAAGCATTGGATTAATACCTTATTCTTATTCTTCTTCTTTATACGGAACATTATCTAAAATGTATTGTATGGCCTCTAGTCTAGCACTCGTTTTTCTGTTAGCTTTTAATATTTTCCAAGGCACATTTTTAGTATCAGTATGCTTGAACATTTTTTTCTTATATTCTGTGTAGTTATCCCATAATTCTTGAGCTTTTTCGTCCACAGGAGTCATTTTCCAACGTTTCAGTGGGTCACTTTTTATAGCCTCGAACCTTCTTAATTGTTCATACTTAGAAATGGAAAAGTATATTTTCAACAAATAAATGCCGGAATCAGTGATCATTTTCTCGAAATCATTGACTTGATTCATAAAAGTATCGTACTCTATCTCAGTACAAAAATCGTTCACAGGTTCTACGACTGCCCTATTGTACCAGCTTCTGTCAAAGAATACGATTTGCCCTGGATTAGGAAATAGGTTAACGTAACGCCTAAAGTACCAATGTTCTTGTTCGTTTTCATTTGGTTTGGGCAGTGCAATTACCTTGAAGTGTCTCGGGTTAATATGAGCAGTCATTCTACGTATTGCTCCACCTTTTCCAGCAGCATCTCTACCTTCGAGTATCACGATTACTCTTTTTTTGTTATTGATAACCCAGTCTTGTAGGTCTACTAGTTTAGTTTGTAGCTTGACGAGTTTTTTTTCATAGTAGGTGTTTCGCAATGCTTTGCTGTAGTTCAGATCATCTTGTTTCAATAGATGCATTAATCCAACTTTAGAGTTCAAAAGCTCTATTTCTCTTTCTGAAAATTGTTTCATTTGTTAGTTATCTATTTGTTTAATGTGTCTGAAATATCTCACGATTACTTCAGGATCTGGATATAAATTGATCGGTGAGTCTTTCTTCTCCGGATAGTCAAACAGTGATAATATATGACGTATACTCTCTGTTCTTGCGACTTTTTTATTGTTAGTTTTTACAATTATCCAAGGAGAAAAAGGTGTATGCGTTCGAGAAAACATTTGTTCTTTGTACTTGGTGTAAATATCCCAAAGTTCTTGCCCTTTCATATCTACAGGACTATACTTCCATATTTTCAGTGGGTTTTCTAGCCTAGAATCAAAACGTTTTTTCTGTTCTTCTTTAGACACTGAAAACCAAAATTTTATCACGATGACACCATCTTCATAGAGCATATGTTCAAACTCTGGTACCTGTACCATAAAGTGTCTATATTGACTGTCAGTGCAAAAACCCATGGCAGGTTCTACCACAGCTCTATTGTACCAGCTTCTGTCAAATAGAACCATTTCTCCAGGGTTAGGTAATTCTTTGATGTATCGCTGAAAATACCACTGACCTTTTTCTACTTCGGTAGGTCTGGGAAGTGCAACTACTCTCGCACTTCTTGGGTTAAGATGCTCCATGAATCTCTTTATCGAGCCACCTTTTCCGGAAGCATCCCTTCCTTCAAAAATAACGGCGACACGCAGTTTGTTTTGTTGTATCCACTTTTGCAAGTTTACCAGTTCAGCTTGAAGGGTTTTTAATTCCTGTTCGTAACCTATTTTCTTCTTTATAAAAGAAAGATCAATATCTCTACTTTTTGCTAAACTGAGTAGTTCTTTTTTTGTGGCGATACTATTAAAATCTTCTGACGAAAATTTCAATGTTTTTTTTTCTCTAGCCTCGTTCATAATACTAGTTCAAAGTTACATTTTCCCCTAAAAGAAAGGTGATGCTATAAATAGTTTTGAATCATGATTAAATATAATTTTTATCATTGAAATGAGAATTCAACCTCTTTTTTTATTTGTTATTTATCGCCTTTGCTTTTTCTTAAAACCAAAAAGATAACCTGTGCCTTTAATATTAAGGGATGGATGACTAATGTTCTGTTTGGAAACTACCTAAAGAAAAACTAGAGATTTTTCAATTGATTCTCAGAAGCCTACATTTTATTTTTACATTTGATGAGAATATCACATTTTGAATAATCTATTTTATACAAGCCAAGTATCTGAGGGCAGATTAAAGCTCATAGAGCAAGAAGCGGTGCACTGCGCGTTGGTGCTACGCAAAAAGGCCGGCGATATTATCTATGTGATAGATGGTAATGGCAATAGGTACAAGTGCGGTGTAGATAAAGTGAGTAAGAGAGATGTAGATTGTACTATACTGAGTAAAGAGTCTCAATCTAAAACAGAACATATAACGATAGCAATAGCACCTACAAAGAATAGAGACCGGCTCGAATGGATGATAGAGAAACTCGTAGAGATAGGAGTGGAGTCTATTATTTTGATGAATACCTCCAATACCGAACGTACTCGTACCAATATGGATAGATTACACAAAAAAGCAGTTTCTGCAGTCAAGCAGAGCCTTCGATTTTATATTCCTGAAATACGAGAAATGGAGTATGCTGAGGTGGTTAATTTAGACGCAGATAACAAGTTGATTGCTCACTGCTATGAAGAACAGCCTAAAACTAAACAAGAGAATATTTCTAATATAAAGCAGCTAATACTCATTGGTCCAGAAGGTGATTTTACGAGTCAGGAAGTAGAATTGGCATTAGAGTCAGGTTTTTTGGGGTTAGATCTTGGAGCATATAGACTGAGGACTGAGACGGCAGCTATTGTAGCAGTTGCTCGTTTTCAATAAATTTCTACTAATTTCGTTATTCAATAAATGAAAAATATCTTTCTAATTACTTTTCTGCTGGTAGCAGCAAGCTTCAAAGCAGACTACTCTATAAAAATAGCAAAGCTTAAATATAATGGTGGTGGAGATTGGTATGGTAATAGAACGGCATTGCCGAATTTAGCCAAGTTTTGCAATCAAAATTTGAAAACTAATATTAATCCTCAGGATGAAGTGGTAGAGGCTGGTAGTGCGGAAATATTTAATTACCCCTATGTTTATATGACAGGGCATGGCAATGTACTTTTTAGTGCCAAGGATGCTCAAAACATTAGGAAGTACTTGATGGCAGGAGGTTTTCTGCACATAGATGATAACTATGGTTTAGATAAGTACGTACGTCCTGAGATGAAAAAGGTGTTTCCCGAGCTTGATTTTGTGGAATTACCATTCAATCATGAGATTTACAATCAGAAGTATAAATTTCCAAAAGGATTGCCAAAGATTCATGAGCATGACGGGATGCCAGCACAAGGTTTTGGACTCTTGTATAAAGGAAGACTAGTGTGCTACTTTGACTATGAGTGCGACCTTGGTAATGGATGGGAAGATGCAGGGATATATAATGATAGCGAAGAAAAACGCACAAAAGCCCTTCAAATGGGAGCGAATATTGTGGAATACTGTTTCTCTAATTAGCTATTTGCAAAAACCTATATTAGTAATTATTCTTTTGAGGGCAATCCCTTGTTACAATTAGAGCAGATATTGCAGATTGAAAAAATAAACCTCATAGCACAAGAAAGAAGCAAAGACTCCTCAACTCTTGATGTATATTGGTACTCTTTTTAACTATTCACTAATATCTACTCACTATCAACTAAAAAATATATGATATTTCCGATAGGCGACGACCAAGTAAAAGGAGGCAGTAAGCCCATATTTAGCTATTCTTTCATAGCAATTAATATACTGGTATTTGTACTACTACAGTTAGGTAATGAGGCTTTTACCTATGCAAATAGTGCAGTGCCGTATGAGATTACTACGGGAACAGACCTCATCACACAGCAGGGGCAAATACCACATTTTCCTGGCCCTACACCTATATACCTAACACTGCTATGCAGTATTTTAATGCACGGGAGCTGGATGCATCTCATTGGTAATATGGTGTTTCTGTGGGTTTTTGCCGATAACATAGAAAGTACTGTAGGTAGTCGCAGATTTGTTATCTTTTACTTGTTAGGCGGTTTAGCTGCCAGTCTTAGTCATATCGCAACGGATAGTATGAGTGTTATGCCTAGCCTAGGAGCCAGTGGTGCTATAGCAGCGTGTCTGGGAGCATATCTGGTAATGTTCCCGAAATCGAAGGTGAAAGTGCTCTTTTTTATCAAAATATTCGCTGTTCCAGCTTTTCTATTTTTAGGTTTTTGGATAGTACAGCAAGTAATAAGTGGAATGGGTAGCTTGGGTGGAGATAGCCAGGGAATAGCTTGGTTTGCTCACATAGGTGGTTTTGCGTTTGGAGTGATTGGAGGATTGTTTTTTAGATTTAGGTACCCCAAAGTAGAACAAGTACACGCAGAATATAGTCCTGTTGAGGTTGTTGCGACAAGGTACAACAATAAAGGAATAACAAATAGGTTCTAAAAACGTTAGCGGGTTATATTTTGTGCCGTTGTACTATAATATATCAGGAAGAAACTGCTTTCAAACTTTTTAAATTATTCTCCAGCCTGAGTTTTCATTTTGTCAGAAAGTTCTGGACCTAAATACATATCAATAAAGTGGTGAGCAAGATAGATAACTGGTGTGAGCACCACAGCCACAAAAAATTTGTAGAAATAATTATTGAAACCGACGGCAAGCACAAGAGACCAACTCCAATCAGCCCCAAGTTTAAAAGCGATAATTAATACAACAAAACTGTCTATGAATTGACTCACCAATGTGCTTCCTGTAGCACGTAGCCATACTTTTTTATCTCCAGTTATCTTTTTTAGTCTTTGAAAAACAGCTACATCTACTATTTGTCCTATTAAGAAAGCTACTAACGAGCCTAGGATGATCCATAGTCCTTGCCCAAATATTTTGGCGAATGCCATCTGAAAATTTGGAACTCCACTATCAGAGGCACTACCCACCCACCATTGAGCCGGAGCTAGATGTATAGAAGCATATACAGCTACAAATGCAAAGCTGATAAGACCCACAGTAAGATAGGATAGGAATCTAACTCCTTTTGTTCCGTAGTATTCATTGATAATATCGGTCATTACAAACACTACAGGCCATAGCACTACACCGGCAGTTAGGTTGAAACTCATTTCTTCACCAAACAATTTATACCTGAGCGAATCTATCCCTAAGGTGTTTTCTAGTGAAAATATTTTAATTCCGATGAACTCTGCTATTAAGGCATTTGCTATGAAAAATCCGCTTAGGATTAAGAATAATTTGTTTTCCTTTTTATTTAAAATGTTCATTTATGTAGGTGTTTTGACAGTGATGTGGAAACAAAGGCACAATCATTGTTTACTGTATCTATATACTTGCAATTGTATAAAATGAAATTCGTTTTTAGTATATTTTTTATAATAAGTGCATTTGCAGTACAGGCTCAAGATGCATTAGGTTGGTATAATTCGGGTATCGATAAGTTTGAAGAAGGAAACACCTTAGGTGCGATCAAAGATTTTACAGCTTCCATCGACTTAGATGCAAGTCTTGCTGAATCCTATTGGGGAAGAGGCAGTGTATATGCTCAGCTTCAGCAGTTTAGCTTGGCTCTAGAAGATTTGAATAATTGCATAACTCTGGACCCGGGAGTAGCCGATGCTTTCTACAACAGAGCTTTTGTACATATGGCTATGGATGAGCCTCAGAGAGCCCTCAATGATCTTAATATGTACATCTTGCTCAATCCTAAAGATATCAATGGTTATTTTTCGCGATTAGAAATATTGGTGAAGTTTTCTGAACACCAGAAAGCATTTGCTGATATGGAAAAAATAGTAACATTGGATGCTAACACACCAAGTGAGTATTTGCAAAGAGGAAGAGTTAAATATCTGAATAAAGACTCTGTCGGGTGTATTGAAGACTTGGATAAAGCTATAGGTATGATGCCTACATTTATGGAGGCGTATTTTTTGAGGGGAAAGTATTTTTATCAGTTTGGTATGAATAATAAAGCCATTCAAGATTTGAATATTTATTTACTCTCTGATGATAAAGATGACGAAGCCTATGTATTGCGTGGAGAATGCTATTCGAGACAAGGGGAATTTAGCTTGGCAGCCAATGATTATTCTAAAGCAATCGAGACAAAATCTGATAATCCTGTTTATTATTTTGACAGAGGTTTCTTCTATATACAGCTACAAGAATATGAAAAAGCTAGAGTTGATTTTAAAAAAGCTATTTACTTTAGACACGATGACATACGCTTGGCATATTTTAATTTAGGAATAGCAGAATATAAACTAGACAATAAGATGGATGCCTGCGATTATTGGAAAAAATCTGAAGGAGTAGGTGCAGAGTACCTTATCAAGTACTGCAACTAAGTTCTTAGTTTATCCTTTTAGTTTGAAGATTTTAAAATCTCCAAAACCCCATTTGGCTAATCTGTACTGAACAGAAACCAGAAGTACACCCAATCCATAGATTGAGCTACGTTTGAAGTTAATAGAACTAGCGTCATCAAAATACTTAGTAGGGCATGTTACTTCACCTATCTCAAACCCAGCATAAAATACTTGAGCGGTCATTTGGTTGTCAAACACGAAGTCATCACTGTTTAGCTCTATGTCAATCTTGTCAAAAATTTTAGTGTCAAACGCTCTATAACCAGTATGGTATTCACTTAACTTTTGGTTTATTAATATATTCTGAGTTAGCGTAAGTATTCTGTTGGCTACATACTTGTACCAAGGCATACCTCCTTTTAGAGCACCTTTTCCCAATATGCGAGAAGCGTATACCGATGGATATACTCCATTGGCTATAATGCTACACATACTTTTAACCAGTAGCGGTGTGTATTGGTAGTCAGGGTGAACCATTATTATGATATCAGCACCTATTTCTATAGCTTTATTGTAGCAGCTTTTTTGATTGCCACCATAGCCTCGATTATGATCGTGAATTATTACATGGTTTATTCCAATTCTATGGGCAAGGTCTGCCGTATCATCCTTACTGGCGTCATCTACCAGTATGGTTTCGTCTACGATATCAAAAGGTAATTCATTGTAGGTTTTCTCTAGAGTTTTAGCTGCGTTATACGCAGGAAACACTACAACTACTTTTTTACCGTCTATCATAAAAACATAAAGTAATAAGTTATAGCACCTGCAAAGTATCCAATTACTGCTAACCAACTTACCTTCTTAAGGTACCACATGAAGTCGATTTTTTCAAGACCCATTGCTGCAACTCCTGCTGCTGAACCTACGATTAATGCACTACCACCAGTACCAGCACAGTATGCCAAAAATTTCCAAAAATTTCCGTTAGCTGCAAAATTTCCTGAAGGGGCGATGTCGAACATCCCTTGTGCAGCAGCTACTAAAGGAACATTATCTACGATAGATGATAATAAACCGATGACTATGTTCATAGAAAATATGTTACCATCAAATGTTTTGTCTAAACTGGCGGCTACAGTATCTAGATGTCCAAACTCCTGTAAAGCAGCTACAGCCAATAATATACCCAAGAAGAATAGAACACTAGCAACATCTATCTTTTGCAAAACACTAATCACAGATAGCGGAGCTTTATCTTCTTTGCTTTTGCCTTTATGCATTAATTCTGTAACTGTCCATATAACCCCTAAACTAAGCATCATCCCCATAAAAGGAGGTAAGTGCGTTACCGTCTTAAAGATTGGGACAAAGATTAGTCCAAGTAAACCTAGTATAAATACTATCGATCTTTCACCAGAAGTAGTCGGGTTAAGGTAATGACCTACTGTTTCAGTAGCCATAGGTCTTTCTACGTTTCCTTTAAACGTGAAACTTAATATACCCAATGGAACCAATAGTGAAACCATACTTGGAGCAATAAGGTCAATGATTAAGCTAGGTACATTAGGCAGTTGCCCTTTAATCCAAAGCATAGTGGTCGTCACGTCACCTATAGGTGACCATGCACCACCGGCATTGGCAGCGATTACAACCATACCTACAAACATCCATCGGGTCTTCTGATCTTTTACAAGTTTTCTGAGCAAAGAAATCATGACGATAGTAGTAGTAAGGTTATCTAGTGCAGCTGAGAAGAAGAATGTAAGAATACATATAATCCAAAGCAGTTTGGTTTTGTCTGTAGTTTTTATTCTATCTGTTATTACTGCAAAACCTTCGTGTGCATCTACAAGTTCTACTATGGTCATCGCTCCCATGAGGAAGAAAAGAATATTTGCAATATCAAACATGTGATGGTATAGCCCTCCGTTACCACTTGCTCCATGCTCTATGGTGTGCATGATATCGTGGCCGCTACCGTTTAGAGAAAACACGTAAATCGCCCAACAAAGCATTCCTGCGATAAGTGCACTAGCTGCCTTATCTATCTTGAGTGGATGCTCAAATGCTATTGCTGCATAGCCGAGTACGAAAACTACAATTATTAATATTGACATTTTACTAATTTAAAATTTTTGCAAAAATCGTAATATTTAGTTGCTTATTTTGGAAAATATTGGGAAATCTTGAACAATCTCTAATTTGTCATCATTCCTAGTAATTAAGAAATGAGTAAGCCCATTGGTAAGCAATACATATTTTACGTTCTGAAGATAAACATAGCCACTTACTTGATTGAGCGTCGTTTCGTCTATCGTCACTTTTGGTGCTTTACACTCTACTAATAATGAAGGAACACCTTCTTTATTGAGGTAAGCCAAGTCATACCTTTTTTTTGACTTTGGAAAATTTCGTTCTACGCTTAGTCTGCCTTCAGGAAACCCGTTTTGCAGAAGTTGGTGAATACAATGTTGTCGTACCCACTCTTCTGGTGTAAGTTTAACGTACTTTTTACGAATGCAATCGAAGATGTAGTTGGTATTATTTTCAGTTTTTACTTGAAAGTTAAATTTATCGAAGTTTAATTGCACGTCTTAAGATAAGAATGGCCAAAGGTAGTAGTTCGTACAGTGATTTCAATGCTATGATGCAGCAGCTGGAGCAAAAAAATGTAGCACCAGTCTATTTATTGCATGGTGAAGAATATCACTTTTTGGAGGAGTTGCTAGCCAAAATAGAAGAAGTGGTCCTCGATGAGAGTACCCGTAGCTTCAATCAACATACGTTTTACGGTAAGGAGACAAATGTGTCTGATATACTCAATGTAGCACGCAGGTTTCCTATGATGGCAGACAAACAGCTTGTGGTTTTCAAGGAAGCACAGTACTGCAGAACCCCTGAGCAAATTATACCTTACATAGAGAATCCACTAGAAAGCACGGTCCTGGTATGGTATCATCCAGGCAAAAACATGCCTATGAATCGAAAAACGGGAATGGCTTTTAAAAAGCTTAGTAGTGTGTTTAACGCTTCACCTGTTTCAGACAAAGAGATATTGCCTGTAGTTAGTGACTTTGTTCAAGAACAAGGGTATGATATAGAGCCAAAGCCTCTTCATCTACTTGTAGAAAACAGTGGTTCGAAGTTTTCGGTGATTATAAAGGAGCTGGAAAAGGTATTTAATAACTTAGAAAAGGGGAGTAAAATCCGTGAAGAGCACATAGAGAGATATGTCGGCATCAATAAGGAGTACAATATTTTTGCTTTGCAAAAAGCTCTAGCTCAAAAACAAAAGGCTAAAACCATAGAAATCTTAAATTATTTTATGGCCAATATGAATAACCATCCATTGGTTCTGCTGAATGGAGCCTTGTTTAGTTATTTCAGAAAAGTAGCAATCATGCAAAGTATGAGCCGTAGTACAGATAAAGAAATAATGAGTGCATTAGGAATTCCTTTTTTTGCGATAGGAGAATATAGGCAAGCAGCCACCAATTACGGTGGTAAAAAAATAGTTAAGGTGATCGAGTGTATAAACGATTGTGACCTTAAATTTAAAGGAATTAAAGAAAATACGGGAGATCAAGTATCACTTTTTCAAGAAACAATTTTAAAAATATTGAGCCTTTAGATAACTTTTACACAACCTTTATGCAATAATTCTTTAATTTGCCGCCCACAAACGAATTCACAAATGAAAAAAACAATACTTACTTTTTTATTAGTTTCACCATTTATGCTTTTCGCACAAACAGTTAAAGAGCTGAAAGTGCAAAATGCTGATAAAGTTAAAGTTGATCACAAAAATGTTGTAGCGATAGACCTACAATCTGTGTCTGAGATAGCTCCAGGATCTAGTGATGTAGATATTAAAAACAAAAAAGCTAAAAACTATACTTACGTAGAGTTAGGAAGAACATATTACGATTTGCAGACTAACTCTAGTCCCGGTCGTAGGATAGTACTTCATTCAGATGGTACCGTAAGTGCAGTATGGACTGCAAGTCCAGACGCAGGTACAGGATATCCTAATAGAGGTAGTGGTTATAACTACAGTGACGGAACTAATTGGATGACAGGTAGAGATAACAAAATAGAAAGTACAGGACGTTCAGGATGGCCTTCTATTATGCTAATGGAAGATGGAAGCGAGACGATCATAGCTCATGAGTCTAGTACAGGTGGGTTTTTGATGTCAAAAAACACTTCAAAAGGTTCTACTTCGTTTTCTACTGGTAGTGCTATTTTGGATGACAAGACAGAACTTAACGTAAACAGAGTGCCTATTTGGAATAGAAGTGCTGCTTCCAATGGTAAAATACATACCATATCAAATTATTGGGCAAGTACTGCGAGTAATGTTCCAGTAGTTACTCGTAACGGAGTAGCTAGTCCTACAACATACAGTAGATGGGATGTTGCTACTAACTCTTCGGAAGTTGAGCATATGATGCTCCCTGGGTATGATAGCTCTCTGTATACCAATGGAGGTGGCGATAGCTATGCTATTGATGTTAGAGACTCTATCGTAGCAATTTTACTAGGAGGATTGGGTGATCCAGTTTCTTTGTGGAAATCAACAGATAATGGATCTACTTGGACATATACCGACATAGATAAATTGCCTTTTAAAGGACCAAGAAGAGATGCTGAGCTAATATTGTCAGGCGACACGATGAGTACTAATGATGGTTCTGTAGATGTTATGATAGATGCTTCTGGGAAAGTACACGCATTTTGGGGACTAGGCAGAATATTGGGTGGTACCGATGATGCTGGAGACAGTACATTTTTCTTTTTCCCTGGACAATCTTCTCTAAGACATTGGAAAGAAGGTGATTCGGAAGATAGACCAGCAGGAGCTATTATAGACATGGAAGGAGATCAAGCGTTAACTATTAATTCTGAAACGTTTAGTGCTTTGGATGCAAACGGAAATATTCCTAATAATTTATTATCTGCTTCTCGAACAGGAGCTACATCATTGGTGACTATGCCAAGTGCTAGTTCTGACGCTGACGGAAATCTTTTTGTTGTTTACTCTGCACCAGTAGAGGGAGCTTTACACTTCCTAAATGCAAACTTTAGAGATATTCATATCTCATACTCTACAGATGGTGGAGAGACTTGGAATGGTCCTCAAAATATTACTCAAGATAGAACTGAGGAATGTAATTTTCCCTGTGCAGCTAAAATGGCCAACAACTTCTTGCACGTAATGTGGCAACAGGACGCTACACCAGGTACTGCTCTACAAAATCACTCGGCGTCTGCAGGTACTCATCCTAATGATGTTAACAGAATGCACTATGCTGCCGTTCCTGTGACAGATATTCTTAATAACGTAATTGGTCAAAATTTGATAGGAGTAGATGAAATAGGAAAATCTGCAGAAGTATTTGTAGTTTCTCAAAACCAACCAAATCCATTCAATGGTACTGCTGAAGCAGTTATCTATTTGAGAAGTGGTTCAAAAGTTAGCCTTACGGTTACTGATGTTTTAGGAAACGTTGTGAATCAAGGAAGCCTTGGTATGCTGGGAGCAGGAAATCATAATATTACTTTAGATGCTAATGGTCTGACAAGCGGAATGTATTTCTATACACTAAGTACAAGAGATCATAGAGTTACTAAGAAAATGCAAGTAAAATAATTGTGTTAAACCAATTGAAAATCCTGCTCGTTTTTGCGAGCAGGATTTTTTTTGAAATAAAGTTGATGTGAATTAAGATTTATTTTACATTTGCAGCCCTTTAAAAGAAGAGGAAGCGGGCGTGGTGAAATTGGTAGACACGCTAGACTTAGGATCTAGTGCCTCGCGGTGTGAAGGTTCGAGTCCTTTCGCCCGCACATTTTAAACAATCAAAGCCCTGGTAAAACAGGGTTTTGTTTTTTATACTCCTTTCGTTTTTTAAAGAGTAAAATAGTACTTACATATTTCTAAAAACACATATTCAGTGAGCGTAACTTTCGAAAAAAAAGATAATTTGAATGCTATCATTAGCATAGTTGTTAAAAACGAAGATTATCAAGAAAACATTACTAAGCAATTTAAAGATTACCGTAAAAAAGCGAAAATCCCTGGTTTTAGACCTGGAACAGTGCCTATGGGCATGGTAAAGCAAATGGTAGGTAAAAGTGTGCTGTTTGAAGAGGTGAATAAACTTACTTCTGAGTTTCTGTATAAATATCTTCAAGACAACAATATTGATATTCTTGGTCAGCCTATGACCAGTGTAGAAAAAGAAAGCATCACTGATTTTGATAATTATGGTGATTTTACTTTTCATTTCGATCTTGGTCTTGCTCCTGTTTTTGATCTCAAAGTGAGCACTAAAGATAAATTGACTCGCTATAATGTAGAACTGAATCAAAAGGAAATAGATACAGAAATTACTAACCTACGTCGCCAGAATGGAAAACTTGAGACTATGGATAAGTCTGAGACTGAGAATGATTCTATAGTTCTGATAGTAACAGAAGTAGAAAAGAGTGGAGAGCACAAAGATGGAGGAGTTTTTGAGCAAGAAGTAACGGTATTGCCAGAAGTGGTTAAAAGCAAGAAAGTAAAAAAACAACTTGTAGGAGTATCTGTTGGCGACGAGCTAGACCTCAATATCTTTGATTTGTTCAATGATAATGAGATGGTCATAGTACAATCTATCGGTATAGAAAAAGAAGCAGTTTCTTCACTGAATAAGACTTTTAAAGGAAAAGTTAAAGAAGTAAGAAGAGTAGTCCCTGCTGAACTCAATAAAGAATTTTTTGATTTAGTAATGGGGCCTGATGCTGTAGCTAACGAAGAAGGATTTAATAAAAAAATAGAAGAGAATCTAGGTTCTTATTACGAGGCAGAAGCAGAACGTCAGCTTGAGTCTGAGATAAATGCGATGCTAGAGGATAATCATAAATTGGTTTTACCGGATGATTTTCTAAAAAGATGGCTAACAGAAACTAAACCCGATACCTATACAGTAGACACTATAGACGAACTGTATGGTAAAGAGTCAGTAGTACTGCGTAAACAACTAGTAAGAGAAAAAATTGCAGAACAGGAAAAAGTAGAGGTGACAGACGAAGATATAAATCAAACATCGTTTGCTTACACTGCTCAGATGCTGCGTCAGTATGGATTGAATAATCCTGATCCAGCGATGGTGCAGAACTTTGAAGCTAAAAATAGAGAAGAAAAAGGCTATTTGATGCGAATAAGAGATGTAGTAGTAGAGAAAAAAGTCCTAGATAAGGTGAAAGAAATGATCACCATAAAGTCATCTAAACTTACTGTCGATAAGTTTTATGACAAGGTAAAAGCACATAATGATAAGGGTTAGTCCTTTTCATTAGACTTATTACACACTTCTTGAGTCAATATGTGAACTTATATCTTAGGGTATTTGTTTACATTTGAACATCAATATATTTATTATGGATTACGGAAAAGAATTTAGAAAATACGCAACCAAGCATCACGGTATCAGCAGTATGAAGGTAGATCATTATATGTCTAGCTCTATAAACAGTCCTCAAGATATGACTCGTACCGTTATAGAGGAAAGACAAATGCCTTTTAGAGAGGTAGATGTCTTCTCCAGGTTGATGGCAGATAGAATTATATTTTTAGGCACTGGCATAGATGATTATATAGCAAATGTTGTACAAGCTCAGTTGTTATTCTTAGAAAGCTCAGATGCTAAAAGAGATATTCAGATTTATATTAATAGCCCGGGAGGTAGTGTGTATGCAGGTTTAGGTATATACGATACCATGCAATATATAGCTCCGGATGTGGCTACTATATGCACAGGTATGGCAGCGAGCATGGGTGCTGTATTGATGTGTGCAGGTACGAAAGGAAAACGTACCGCTTTGAAACATAGCCGTGTTATGATACACCAACCACTAGGTGGTACTCAAGGTCAAGCTACAGACATGGAAATAACTGTACGTGAGATTATAAAGCTAAAGAAAGAACTTTATGATATCATCGCTAATCACTCTGGGCAGAAATATGCCAAAGTAGAGAAGGATAGTGAGCGAGATTATTGGATGACCGCACAAGAAGCCAAAGATTATGGTATGCTTGACGAAGTGCTAGAAAGAAAAACTAAATAATCGTGGCAAAGGATATGCAATTGACATGCTCATTTTGCGGAAGAAGTAAGGGAGAGGTAGGTTTACTTATTTCTGGTATAGATGCTCATATATGTGAGGATTGCATAGAACAAGGCAATGAGATTATCCTTAGTGAGGGAGTCGGTAAAAAAGGAAAAAAGAAAAACTCCAAACAGTTAAATCTTAAAAACCCTAAAGATATAAAAGCACTGCTAGACGAGTATGTGATAGGGCAAGATACAGCAAAGAAAACTCTAAGTGTCGCTGTATACAATCATTATAAGCGTCTTAATTATGATGCGGGTCAGGATGGTGTAGAATTAGAGAAATCTAATGTGATGCTCATAGGAGAAACAGGTACTGGTAAGACCTTACTTGCCAAGACATTAGCGAGATCACTACAGGTTCCTTTTTGCATAGCAGACGCCACAGTGCTTACAGAAGCTGGTTATGTAGGAGAAGATGTAGAAAGTATTATTTCTAGACTATACCAATCTGCTGACTACGATAAGGAGGCAACAGAGCGTGGTATTATTTACATTGACGAAATAGATAAAATAGCTCGCAAGTCTGATAATCCAAGTATTACAAGAGATGTGAGTGGAGAAGGTGTGCAACAGGGTCTACTAAAGATACTTGAAGGTACTGTAGCCAATGTAGCTCCGCAAGGAGGCAGAAAGCACCCAGATCAAAAAATGGTTCAAATAGACACTTCCAATATTCTTTTTATTTGTGGTGGGGCTTTTGATGGTATAGAAAAAATTGTTTCAAGAAGAATGCAAGCAAATTCTTTAGGTTTCAAATCTGGAGATACCGAAGATTTTACTCCAGAACAATATTTGGAGTATGCCATACCTGCAGATGTAAAACAGTTTGGACTTATACCTGAGATAATAGGTCGTATACCCATACTAACCGCATTAAAGCCATTGGATGCAAAAACGCTAAAAGCTATACTGCTTAAGCCAAAAAACGCACTAATACGCCAATATATTACGCTTTTTGAGATGGAAGATGTTAAACTAAATATCTCAGATAAAGTGATTGATTATATTGTAGATAAGGCGGTAGAATTTAAGCTAGGAGCAAGAGGACTACGTTCTGTATGTGAGGCTATTCTGAGTGATTACATGTATGAAGCACCCTCTGATAATGAGACCAAGGAAGTTAATATTGGTATGGACGAAGCTGAAAAAGTAATCGAGAGGTTACGACTTAAGGCGGCGTGATATCTGAAGTTTGGATAGAACGGACAAACTTTAAATTCTATTTAATCTTACTCTTAAAATATTAATGCTTGTACTACCGCAAAAAATCGTTTGATTTGAAGAAACGTTGTGGCAGCTATATTTAAAAAAAACGACCCTAAAGTAATAAATGCATGGACATTTTACGATTGGGCTAACTCGGTATACAATCTAATTATATCAACAGCAATTTTCCCTATTTTTTATCAAGGAACTACCGCGAAGTTTGCAAGAGATAATGGCCTTGTAGAAATGGTAGGAGGCAAATCAGTGGACATGGTAAAGTTCTTCGGACGTACATTTGTTAATTCAGAGTTGTACTCATATGTATATTCTGCTTCGTTTCTCGTAGTAGTTTTATTAGTGCCAATACTTTCTGGAATAGCTGACCATTCAGGTACAAAAAAACGTTTCATGCAGTTCTTCTGTTATCTCGGTGCTGCCGGATGTGCATCCTTAGCATTCTTTGATATGCAGTCTTTTGAGTTAAGTATGCTTTCTGTTTTCGTTGCTAGTATTGGTTTCTGGGGAAGTTTAGTTTTTTACAATTCATTCCTACTAGAGATAGCAGATAAAGAGCAGCATGATAAGATAAGTGCTAAGGGATTCTCCTTAGGTTACATAGGTAGTGTTTTGCTTTTAGTAACGATATTAGTTCTTAATGGACTAGAAATAATGCTCGTAAAAGATGGTGGTCCGTTTCTGTTAGTGGCAATATGGTGGGTTGGTTTTGCCCAATACACTTACTATTATTTGCCAAATAGTAGTCACTATCCTAAAAGAGAAAAACAACATAACATCATATGGTATGGCTATAGAGAATTGCGAAAAGTGTGGGGTGAGTTGAAACAACATGCACGTGTAAAATGGTTCTTAGCAAGTTACTTTACTTATAACATGGGAGTGCAAACTGTTATGCTATTAGCTGTGCTATTTGCCGGTAAAGAGATTGATTGGGTAGAAGGAGGACAATGGTGGCAAACCAAAGAGACTGGACTAATCGTAAGTATTATTTTAATACAACTTATTGCAGTGGGTGGAGCTTATGTATTGTCAAATTTGTCTTCGAAACTTGGAAATATTCGTACGCTAATGTTTGCCACTGTGATCTGGGTAGTTTGTACCATTATAGCTTATAATATACACTTACCCACAGAATTTTATATTCTTGCCACTTTAGTTGGCTTTGTAATGGGAGGTATACAATCATTAAGCAGAAGTACTTATTCCAAAATGCTTCCTCCTACAAAAGATTCGGCGTCATACTTTAGTTTCTTCGACGTAATGGAGAAAGTAGGTTTGATTTTTGGCCCACTGGCATTTGGAATGTTAGAAGGTATATTTGGGGATATGCGAAAGTCCGTCCTTATGCTAATGATATTTTTTATTGTAGGATTCTTTTTGCTAATGAAAACAAGAAGAGTAGAGCGAAAATCGGTAGCTGTTTCAGTATAAATGCTTAAAAAATACCTGTTTGACATAGCGTTTATGCAGGTGCTCAATCTGCTTATCAAACCCATTTGGATATTGGTAATAGACAGAGCAGTACAGAATACACTTTCCTTAGAAGTATATGGGAATTATGCGGCCCTCTTCAATTTTAGTCTGATGTTTTTCATAATATTAGACCTTGGGCTTAATGGGTATAATGTAACACAGGTCTCTAGGGATACGGATAAAATTGGCTCACTCACTGGTAACATACTTGGACTAAAAGCATTACTAACGGTAGTTTATGTTGCTGTAGTTTTTACAGTAGGATACCTACTTAAATATTCATTAGCAGAGTTCTCACTGCTTATTTTTCTTAGCATACTACAGGTTATTACTTCACTCAATCAATTTCTCAGAACGATTGTATCTAGTCTGCAACGATTTAAGTGGGATGGGGTCTTTATGGTTTTGGATAGAATACTGGTGGTTATTCTCTGTGCCATACTTATTTGGGGAGGTATAGAAGGCTGGGGTCTAACAATTGAAAGATTTATCTATGTCCAATTAGCCGGTGTGCTCGTAGTAACTATAGCCTTGATTCTTTTTTTAAGAAAGCATCTTGTGTCCGTCAAGGTAGCTTTCAACTTCGAGAAAATCATACCACTACTCCGAAAATCTTGGCCGTTTGCACTACTTGTCACATTGATGGGTTTATATAATTATGTAGATAGTGTCATGCTCAAATCCATAGTAGGGAATGCAGAAGCTGGAATATATGCACATGGGTACAGGCTTTTTTATGCTCTACTGATGTTTGCTCAAATTTTTAGTGGGGTATTGCTTCCCTTTTTTAGTAAAAATATAAAGGATAAAGAGATAATTCATGTTATTGCCTCTTTCACCAGTAAGTTTTTGTTGTTAGTAGGTATATCTGGAGCTCTAGTTAGTATGACGTACAGTACGGATATTATGGAATTGATGTATCACGAAAAAGCGACAGCCCAAAGTGCAAGTGCTTTTAGTTATTTGATGTTTGGATTCATTGGGTCTGCTCTTATATTGGTGTATGGTACGCTGCTCACAGCAGCCTTGGAGTTAAAGTATCTCAATATTGCAGCCTTTGTGACACTGTGTGTTAACCTTATCTTAAATACTCAGTTGATTCCTGCACATGGATCTACAGGTGCTGCGATAGCTACCATTATTAGTCAATTGCTCTTTGGTGCTATATGTTATCTTATTAGCTTACGAAAGTTCAATTTTGAGTTGAATATGGGTAGTTTTATTATGCAGTTGTTTGCAGTTATTATTATCTTTTGCACAATCGTTTTGGGTAAGCAATATTGCCTTAACATTCTCGTTCACTTCATAATGATAACCATTAGTATATTGGTAGCAGCGTATCTTTTTAAATTGTTTAATGTTAGACAATTAAAGTCACTCATACGAAAGTGACGTTTTTTTTAGCTATTAATGTACCTTTGCACACCTTATTAAAATTTACCGAATGAACCAAAACAAAGAGTTTGATTTCAACTTTGTAGATATTGTAGCATTAGTCTTGAGGTATAGAAAAAACCTCATAATAATAGGATTAGCTGCAGCTATACTTACGGCCATTTTTACAGGCCCGTTTTTCATAAAACCTAAATATCAATCCGAAGTAATTTTTTATCCTACCACTATCAATTCTATTGGTAATGCCATGTTTACTGATTTGACTCAGCGTCAAGCAGACCCATTGGCTTTTGGTGAAGAAGAAGAGGCCGAGAATGCTTTACAGCTTCTAAATTCATCTGCTTTGCAAGGTAGAATAGTAAAGAACTTTGATCTTATAAATCACTATGGCATAGATGCCGATGGAGGGAGTCCATTGACTGATTTAGGTCGCGAGATGAAGAGTAATATTAAATTCTCCAGAACAAGACATCTTGCAGTGGCCATTAACGTATTGGATGAGGATCCTATTAAAGCTGCAGAAATTGCGAATGGTATAGCTGCTATTTATGATTCAGTGAAGACTGAAATACAAAAACAAGTTTCACTAGAAGCATTGGAGATAGTTGAAGGTGAGTTTAAGAATAAAGAGAAAGAAGTATGGGATTTACGAACTAAACTCAAGGCATTGGGTAAGGAAGGAATCACCAACTATGAAGAACAATCACGTGCAATAGCCGAGGAATTATATAAGGTAAGTGCTACTTCAGCAATTGGAAGAAGATTGCAAGTTGCTCAGGACAAGCTAGCTAAATATGCAGGTGAGTTTACTTATCTTAATGAGACGCTAATTCTGGAATTAGAAAGCCTTAGTAAACTGCGTAAACGTTTCGAAAGGTCTAAAGTGGATGTAGAAAAGACTCTTCCACAAAAATTTGTACTTACTAGTGCATCTCCAGCTGAGAAAAAATCTTACCCTATCCGTTCTATGCTAGTGCTTCTGGTAACTGCCGCCGTAGGATTCTTTAGTATAGTGGTGTTACTTATTCTTAATCAATTGAATCTGCTTAAAAAGTAGATGAATATGTCTCAGGACATAAAACGACTTTACGGGCTTTCTGCACTATTTTTAGTGTTTTGCCTTGTTGCGGTATATTTTCAACTCTATCCACTTTTACTACTTCCAATAGCGATAGTATTGGGTTGGGTACTTGTTACTAAGCCAAAATACAGTTTATATTTCTTAGCATTTGCGACTCCTCTATCTGTCCATCTTATCGATGAGCGATACAGTACTGTAAATCTCAGCATTCCTACAGAACCACTGATTATATTATTGTTTATAGGTGTACTTCTCAAAGGAATAAGTGCCAAAACTCTAGTTATCAATGAATTTAAGACTATCCTTTCTGTACTGATTATTTCAGATTTTGCTTGGATGGCAATGACAGCTGTTACTAGTACGATGCCGCTAATTTCCTTTAAGTATGTACTTATGAAAAGTTGGTACATTGTAGTATTTTATTTTCTTTCGGCTAAATATTTTCAAAAAGAACTTGTAGCCAGAAAGTTTCTTTGGGCATTGATAGCATCTGTGGTGTTGCTCTCAATGTATACCTTATTTGTCCATGCAGGAGGAGGTTTTTCAAGAGCCTATGCATACACAGCTATGCGTCCATTTTTGCCAGACCATGGCATGTACGCAGCGTGTATTTCATTTATTGTTCCTGTCCTTTTTGTGTTTGCTGTTCACGGCAAAACACTGGATTATTCTCCGTCTCTAAGGATACTTTGTATAGTTCTTTTTCTTTTCATGGGTGTAGCTGTAGCACTTTCATTTACTCGTGCCTCATGGATTAGCCTTGTGGTAGCTTTGGGCATGTACTTTTTATTTACACTTAAGATTAGGTTCAAATATGTTGTATTACTTGGAGTATTCGCCATAGGTGCTTTGTTGAGCAATATGGATAATCTTCTTACTGATTTGTCTAGGAACAAAAATGAATCTGACGATAATATCGAAAACCATTTGCAGTCGGTATCTAACGTTTCTAGTGATCCGTCTAATTTAGAGAGACTCAATAGGTGGAGTAGTGCTATTCGTATGTGGGAAGATAAGCCTGTGATGGGATGGGGGCCAGGTACGTATACTTTTCAATATGGACAATATCAGCTTCCCCATCAGATGACGATTATCAGTACTAATGCAGGCACACTTGGAGGTATTCATTCTGAATATCTACGACCATTGGCTGAGAGTGGTGTGATTGGAGCTTTAGGTTTTATAGTCATTGTGTTTTGGGTTTTTTCAATGGGTTTCAAACATCAGCGTGTATTGTCTGGTTCTGCCAAGTATCTTAGTATGGCAGTTTTCCTAGGGTTGGTTACATATTTTACACATGCCGTGCTTAACAATTATTCTGAATTTGACAAAATAGCAGTACCATTGTACAGCTTCATGGCCATACTTACTGCCATAGAAATCAAGTATCAGAATGTTCAAAAAGATAGCAAAAAATAGACTTGGATTGTTTGGACTAATCTTCATTAGTCTTTTGATTTTCATCTCGATTCTAGGGTATCTTATTACACCAGATTCTACTCCTCAAGCTAACAATATACATTTAGAGATCGCCTTGCAATCACCTGGTTTTAAGGTGCAAATGATGAGGGTTCCATTGGATGTGTCAGATGACCAAAGTACTTTTTTTGGATGGATGCTTTTCGGAAAAGACAATATTTATAATTTCACACCCATTCAGAAAGCTGCTCTGCCAGATAGCTTTGCAGGATTCAATAAAAATGGATTAGTAATATGGCAGCCGGTATTAGAAATTGAAACTCTTTCTGAAGCAGAGGTAGTAACAAAGCGGTTTTGGCTGGGTACGGATAGATATGGTAGAGATGTACTTAGTAGAATAATAATCGGAGCTAGAATATCTCTTTTAGTTGGTTTTATGTCTGTGCTTATTACTCTGCTAATTGGCACTACTCTTGGGTTATTGGCTGGTTATTTTGGTGGCTGGGTAGATACTGTTATTTTATGGCTAATTAACGTTGTGTGGAGTTTGCCAAGCCTACTCATAGCCATTGCTATTAGTTTTGCTTTTCAAGAAAAAGGGTTATATCAGGTATTCTTGGCAATAGGGCTGAGTATGTGGGTAGAGCTGGCACGTATAGTACGAGGACAAGTATTGCAAATCAAAGAAATGGAGTATATCCAAGCGGCCAAAGTTCTTGGTTTTGGCGATGTTCGAATTCTATTTAAACATATATTGCCAAATATAATGGCACCGATTATTGTGGTCTGTGCAGCTAACTTTGCTAGTGCTATACTATTAGAAGCTGGTTTGAGTTTCTTAGGTTTAGGCGTACAACCTCCTATGCCGAGCTGGGGAAGTATGATAAAAGAACATTACAATTACATCGTATTTGATGCAGCATATCTGGCTATTATCCCTGGGCTATGTATTATGCTTTTGGTTATGAGTTTCAATTTTTTGGGCAATGCCCTCAGAGACGCCTTGGATGTTAATTTGAAATAAGGAAGTGCCTTAGTTTAATTTCTAGCCTCTTTGGATAGTAATTATTTTGCTGCATTCCATGAATGTTTTGAAGTTTGTATCACAAAGTTTAAAATTTTCCTTCCCAACAGTTTTCAGTACTTCTTTTTCAAAATTATCAATGTTAATCTTCTGATAGTCAGTTTACCTTAGAACAATTAAAAATGAATTTTCCTTGAAGCACCTATTTGTTTTTTGCTTAAGACGTGCTTTTTTCTTTGCACTTCCTGCACCATTATAAATCTGCTGCTCTTCAGAGGAACTTTATTCTCAATGAATAGGAGAATTTTTAAAATTTACAGCAATATTTATAGATATTGATTCCGTAGAATACTAGGTTATACTTGTCCTTAGTTCCCTAGTGTATAACACTAATCTTTTTGTAATAAATCGCATCTGGAGTAACCAATTTTAAAATATAAGAGCCTGCTGGATAAACCGCAGCGTCTAAAGGAATAACCTGCTCACCAGAAGTAAGTCTTCCATCGTATATAGTACTTATGGATTTACCATTTAGGTTTATAAGCTGTATACTCACGATAGTATTCTTTGGGTTGTTAAACGTGATGTTTGTCGTGCCATAAGACGGGTTTGGAGTAATGTGTAAACCAATCAAAATATCATCTAATTTTCCAATGCTATTAACTGCCTTGTTCTTCAGAGTAAAATCTGCTATGACAGGCAGGTGGTCTGATGCTATGAGTACATCATTACTTTGCAATCTATTTGCATTAAGATTTTCCTGAGACAAGCCAGGAGTGAATAATGTATAGGCGTTATTTAAAGTTAAGTTCGAGCCACTGTACAATATGTAGTCTAGTTTTCCAGGGCTGAATGAACTGCTTTCTGAATACCAAGTGTATGAAAAAGGAAGACCGGTGGTGGGCAGTTTACTGTCTAACAGGTTACTGCCATTCCTATCTGGAGAAAAATCGGGTCCGTAAGATGTTTCGTTTGCAATATCTCCAGTTAGTAGTGTTTTGAGTTGAGCGGCATCACCTACAAAGTTCATGTCGCCTACTATCATTATAGGTGATCCCTCTTCTATTGGTATAGGGCCTTTTCCGTCCTTTGCGTCACGTATGAATTTCATTATCAGGTCTACTTCTATTTGCCTTCCTGTGTTATTGGTACAGCAAGGTGGATGTGCTACTACTAGTAGCATATCATTTTCAGAATCTGGAATATTTATTAAAAAAGCCCCATTGCCGGAGCCTCCTGAACCTTCTATTTTAGAACTTTTGAGAATCGGATATCTGCTTATTGCATGGCAGTCTGGTTCTGCACCTGCATAGTACCACTGTTCGCCACTACCTGATGGTAGCATTGATTCCACTCGGTCTGCTATTTGTTTCGAAGTGTTGTCGTAGATTTCTTGAAAACCAATAATGTCTGGTTGCACTGCTTGTAAAATACGCTTGTAAGATGATTCTCTGTTGGACGCAAAAAATCCATCACGTTCCACATTATAAGAGATGATTCTTAGGTCAGAGTTTGCTGGTTTATCAAATGAGTAACTTGGCAGAGGGAGCTGTTGTTCTTCTGACATAGTATAGGTGATCCCTCCATTAGTAGATGGAGCTATGTCTCCGTTAGAAGAATTATCTTTAAAGATAATTCTTATGCTATTCCCGATAGATACGTTGTTTCCATTAGGACTGAAGGTTCGTTTTATCGCAATCTCAAACCTGTCAGAAGTAATCGTAGGAGCTGTTATTAAACCTATGTCTGCGTGACGTATAATTGAGCCATTGTAATTGCCAGAACGATCTCCAAATGTGTAAATAAGATCAGCACCGATTCCACTGGTAGATACCCCTGTGCTTGCTTTGTTGTCTATATCTAAGTATATCGCTACGTCATTCAAGTCTTGTAAGTTGATGTTAGTTCCAACTTCTACATAGAAGAATATGAATTCATGGTCATTTGATACCTGAATTTTTCCAAAATCAATACCAGAACTTCCGCCATCGTTAGATGTATCAGTATACAAAGGGTAATCCACCCAATCATCATAAAGGCCATCTATCAGTATTCGGCTTTGAGCATTGACATAGATCGAAAAGAATAAAATAGATTGTACCAGAAGGTGTTTTAGAGCAGTTATTTTGAATGTCATTCGTGATACAAATTTAAGGGAATAGAGGTTATTTGTTCTCCTTATTAAATTAAAATGAATGTTTCTACAATAGAAAATAGATCACCCAATCTTAATTTCCTTCCCTAAAAACTTAGGGTCTTTACCAAATATGAGGTCTAAAAACATTTTGGTGCGTGCAAGGTATTCTCGAGCATATGTTTTTGCACCGTAGCGTTTGCTTACACTCTTTGCATTGAATCCGTCTGCACGCATATCATTAGCTTCAGCTATATAGATAGCTCGTTCATTGTGAAATTTCTGAGAGATAATGATGATGTCACTCTCACCAAAAACCAGTTTACAGCGGATTATAGAGTCCAAAGTTCTAAAGCCTGCATAGTCTAGGTAGATGGCTTTTTCAGGAATGCCAGTAGCCATTAGGTCTTCTTTCATGCTTGTAGGCTCGTCGCAACCCTTTTTACTATTGTCGCCGCTTATAAGTATATATTTTATTTTGCCAGCTTTATACAGTGCTACTGTAGCATCTATTCGGTATTTGTAAAACAAGTTGATGTAACCACTGCCTAGAAATTTTCCTGTACCGAGCAATAGACCTACTTTCTTTGTAGGAGCTGATTTGATAGTGTTATGAGTTTGATTTTTGGCGTTATTGGCTACAGTGTAGTTGGCGAGAAATACACATGCAACAACAAGGATACTTAAAAGAAAAAGTCGTTTAGTCCACCGCCAAATCATAGGTTGATGTTTCCTTCATAAACGCGTACTGCGGGTCCGCAGAGGTAGATGTTTTCAAAGGTTTGCTTCTTTTTTTCAAAGGTAACGGTAAGTGGTCCTCCTTTGGTCTGCAGTTTTTGCGAGTACTTTTTTAGCGTACTTTCTTTTTCAAGATAATGGGCAATTGCTGCAGCAGTTACTCCGGTTCCACAGCTTAGTGTCTCGTCCTCTATACCTCGCTCGTATGTTCTAATGTAGAGTATGCCATTGCGTGCTTCGAGGTAGTTTACATTGATGCCCGTCTCATTAAAAGTGTCATTATACCGTATAGCGTGTGCAGCTGTTATTAAATCAAGTTCATCTATCTCTTCTGTGTAAGCAATGTAGTGTGGAGACCCTGTGTTGAGAATGTATCCTTCATCTTCTACTAACACCATATCTACATCGTGCATTTGTAGGTTTACAATATCTTCTTCGATGATTCCTAGATGCTCGCCATCATTCGAATCAAAAGTACATTGGTCCTCTATCCATCCTAAATGCTTAGCATGCATCACTGCACATCGACTTCCGTTTCCACAGAAACTTTCTGTACCATCATCATTGTAATACATCATTTCAAAATCTACATTCTCTGACTTTCGCATTACGATAAGGCCATCAGCACCTATTCCGTACTTTCTGTCACAAAGCTTCACGATTTGCTCAGTAGTGATATCATAGATATCTGATGTAATAACAAAGTCGTTTCCAGTACCTTGGTATTTATAAAATTGAATGTTTTTAGTCATTAAGAACTTTTAGTAAAGTAGAATTGGTTACTTCAACCATACGATTATACTTTTTATTTTTTTCTAAGAAATACTGTTTGCCGTTCAAGGAGAGATAGAGTCTGTCGTCTAACTCCTTGAATGAGATAGGTTTGGATTGCTCCATACCATATAGCTGAACCTTGGCACCATCGTATTTATATCCTTTGTAGTTTACTACACTTTGCCAGTATTCTACGTTTACGTTTCTGCTTGCAGTAACTTTATCGCTGGAGTTTTCAAGAGATTCAGATGCTGCTTTTACCTTTTTCTTTCTATCTCTGCGTTTGGATGTAGTAGCAACTTCTATTTCGCTGACAGTTTCAGTTGATATAGTTTCAGAAAAATCTGGACTAATACTACTGACAGTGTAAAAACGAGAAGTCAATAGCTTGTCTGACACCACAATTTCTTCTTCCTTTTTTTCTAGAGCCTTAGGTTTAGCTCCTTGAGTTGTATTTGCTTCAACAAGGTCTTTTTCAACTGCAGTATCGAGTATTTCTACTATCTTATCTTCCAAGTCCGAATCAAATTTTTCTTCATTCTCCAGGATGGTTACGTCTTCTGTAACTTGAGGTTGAGGAGTTACGACCGCCAAAGTCTGTGTATCTATTTCGGTTGTTTCTTTATTTGCTAGTGAGTTGCCCTCTTTAGTAGATGATGAGTCTGCGGGAACTTTATTTTCATTGAAATCCTCGCTGGGGCTTTCTTTTATATCTTCAGATGTAGTTACATCTTTATCAGCAAATCGTGGCGAAATATTAGTAAATACTACCACCAACAATGCAATAGCAGCGGCTGTAGCTAATCCTATTTTTAGCTTAGGTGAAAAACTGAATATCTTTGTTTTCTTAGATAGATTTTGGTTGAGATACGATTTTAGTTCTTGTTCTCTAGCGGATTGTATAGCAGCTATTATAGCTTCTTGTTCTGCTACCGCTTCTTGAAGTACAGAATCAGTTTTTAGTTCTGTTTTGAACTTGTCTAAAGCTCTTCCTTTGAGACTTCCGTCGAGATAATCGTTGATAAGAAGATATGTATTTTCGTCCATCATCAGAGTAAGTCTTCTTTAGAATATTTGGAAAGCACAGTACCTTGCAGTTTTTTGAAACATTGGTACTTTTTACTTTTCACAGTATTTGCATTGGCAAATTCTAGTTTTTCAGCAATCACCTTTGTGCTGAGTCCATCAAAGTAAAAATAAGACAGTAGTCGTCTACAAGTTTCATCCATGTCTTGAACTAACTGCACGATTAGAGCTTTGTCTAAATTGAGATTCATCTCTTCACTACCTCCTGCCAGATGATTAGTCTCATCTACTAATTTGAATCTGCTTTTTTTCTTTAGCTCTTTGAACCATAGGTTTTTGGCAATAGCCATTAGGTATGTGCTCAGCTTAGCTTGAAGTAAAAAATTAGGTTTGTTGACATTTTTCCAGACAGCAATTACGCTATCTTGCATTATGTCATCTACTGCATCTACTGTTCCGCTATTTTTTAATATGAAATTTTTAACCATCGTGTGATGCTCTTTATACAAGTGGACCAGCATCTGCTCATCTCCTTGCTTTATTCGCTCTAGTACGTTATGTTCAGCTAGCTTACCTATACCAAACATTTTGTAGATAGTTAATGCCGCTTAATCGAGAAAGGTAAATGACGTGTAACTTAAATGATGTTTCGACCGTTTGATACATTAGACTAGCGATGGTTCTTTGTGTGGCAAATTTAACGAATTATTGCACGAATTGTCAGACTTAATTGAATCGTAGTTTGGAATAGTATTTGTAAAATATAATTTAGCAAAATAAATGACATCAAAAATGAATATAAAAAAAGCATTAGGCGTACTGTTTATAGCAGTGCTAGGAGGGTTAATTGCCCTAGGAGTTAATCGTTTTTTTACACCAGATGAAGCTCCTCAAAGTTTTACTGAACACGAAAATGCCAAATTTACGTTGGCTGAAAAATTGGCAGATGTTCCAGATGTGGACTTCGTTTCTGTAGCAGATATTTCTACTCCGGCAGTAGTACACATTAAGACTACTATGAAAAGCAGTCCAAGAAGTCAGCAGTTAAATCCATTTGAGGATTTTTTTGGTCCTAATTTTCAACAGCCTAATAGAGGTCCACAGCAAGCCACCGGTTCTGGGGTTATTATTAAAAAAGATGGATACATCATTACTAATAATCATGTGGTAGATAATGCAAGCAAAGTGGAGGTGATATTAGATGATAAACGTACATATGTAGCTGAGATTATGGGTACAGATCCTGAGACGGACTTAGCTCTTCTCAAGATAGAAGAGAGTAATTTATCATTTCTCAATATGGGCAATAGTGACGAATTGAAAGTAGGAGAGTGGGTTGTAGCTGTTGGTAATCCGTTCAACCTTACCAGTACAGTGACTGCGGGTATAGTAAGTGCCAAAGGAAGAAATATAAACTTACTCAGAGAACGAGGTGGGGAGTACGCAATAGAGAATTTTATACAAACAGATGCTGCAGTGAATCCTGGAAATAGTGGTGGAGCATTAGTAAATACAAGTGGGGAGTTAATTGGGATTAATACGGCTATCGCTTCTCAAACGGGGTCATACTCGGGTTATTCTTTTGCTATTCCGATAAACCTTGCAAAAAAAATAATAGGGGATCTCAAAGATTATGGCGAAGTGAAACGAGCTATTTTGGGTGTTAGAATTCAGGATATTACACAAGAACTCGCAGACGAAAAGGGTCTACAAAGTCTCGATGGTGTATATATTCCAGCAGTGAGCCAAGGAGGAAGTGCCGACAAGGCAGGAATAAAAGAAGGTGATGTGATAATAAAAATAGGAGAAAATGTAGTAGATAAGTCCTCTGCTCTGCAAGAACAAATAAGTAAATACCATCCCGGAGATAAGGTAGATGTAACTATAATAAGGGACGGAAAGGAGAAGGTAATAAATGCAACCTTGCTCTCTAAAGATGGTGCTAAGGAAATAAGTACCTCTATAGCCCGTGAAGAGAAGAAAGTATTAGGTGCTGAAATTGAAAATATTAGTAGAGATGAACGTTTGAATTTAAGGATAAAGAATGGTGTAAAAATAGCTAAGCTTGGTAATGGAGCGATGAAAGAGAAAGGAATACCTAGTGGTTTTGTGATTACACGTATAGATAAATCGCCAATGTATACGACCAAGGATGTCGAAAATGCATTGAAAGATAAAGAAGGAGCTGTACTTATAGAAGGAGTAACCTCTAGAGGAGACAAAGAAGCTTACGCTATCCGATTGGACTAAGCGTAGCAATCATCATAGTAATTAGTAGTGGTTGAAGAGACCGTTTTTCAGGAATGATAGACGGTCTCTTTTTTGTGCTCTAGAATGTATTTAGTCGGTATTTTGTTGATTTTATACCTCAAACCCGTTCCACGTCTCAAATTTCCAAATTTCGAGAACTTGGTCTATATGAAGAACGTAAGGAGCGTAAGCACTATTGGTGCTTACTAAAGTTATGTTTTGTTCTGCTTTAATATTATTGTACAATCTTTTGAAAATAATGCCTTCGTCCTTAGTTACGACGATATAATTATCTCCATCTTTTATGTCGTTCCAATCTTGTAGATAACTAGCAGTCACCCAAGAGCCTTCGCTTACAGGTGGCATGCTGTCTCCTTTTATTTGGAAGCTACGATAGGTTCTATTTTTTGGTAAGAAAGGAAGTTTAAACTTAGGTAAATCTTTGATGAATTCAGGGTCGGAATATCCTCCAGTGTATCCCGCTTGAGCTTTCATACTGACTATTTCTATATTCTCTTCGTCATTTGCATCTACACTTACAGTCAGTAGGCGGAGTTTCCTGCCTCTCACATCAGCCTCGCTACCTTTTAGAATTTGTGACAGCTTAAAATGAGTGAGTTTAGACAAGTCATGACGTACAAGTCCATCTAGTGTTACGTTAAAATAATCAGCAATGTCTATCTGTATGTCAAACGGTGGTTGCACTCCTCGCTCGTAACTGTTTAATTTGGAGCGTGTTAAGTTCAGTGAGTCTGCTAGATCTTGTTGTGAATGACCTTTTTTAGTACGGAGTAATTTTATGTTCTTGTCAAAATACATTGGACTACAAATGTAATAAAATAGATTATATAATTATCTTTTTATTGACAATTATATTATCATTACACTTTTAGTAATATGATAAGTCGTCCACTATGAAATGAGATAAAAATTTAAGTAAAATAAATGCTGCCAAACTCACTAATTTTTAGACAAATAGCACATTAATAAACGCAATAAATTCAATACTTTCGCAGACTATAGAATAAAGCAGTATTAAGTATATATCTTAATGGGAATTTTCAATTTTTTAACACAAGAGTTAGCCATCGATTTAGGGACGGCAAACACACTTATTATTTTTAAAGATAAGCTCGTAGTAGATGAGCCCTCTATCATAGCTCGCAACAGAACTACCAAAGAAGTGTTGGCAATAGGTTCTGAGGCTCAAAAAATGCACGGTAAGACTCACGAGGATATTAAAACAATACGACCTCTGAAGGATGGGGTGATTGCTGACTTTGAAGCTGCTGAACAAATGATTAGCGGGTTTATCAGAATGATAAGCAAGAAAAATACATTCGGTCAATTAAGAATGGTAATCTGTATACCGAGTGGTATTACCGCAGTAGAAAAACGTGCTGTGAAAGAAAGTGCTGAACGTGCAGGAGGTAAGGAAGTTTATATGATACCCGAACCAATGGCCGCTGCTATAGGAATAGGCATTGATGTAACAGAGCCTATGGGTAACATGATAATAGATATAGGAGGGGGTACTACAGAAATTGCTGTGATAGCACTTTCGGGTATAGTGTCTGATGAGTCTATACGTGTAGCCGGAGATGATTTTACCAATGATATAATAGAGTATATGCGTAGACAGCATAATCTAATGATAGGTGAGCGTACTGCAGAATATATAAAAGTAGAGGTAGGTGCGGCACTTCCAGAATTGGAAAATCCACCAGAAGATTATCCTGTAAATGGAAGAGACCTGATGACGGGTATACCAAAACAAATATTTGTGTCTTATTCTGAGATAGCTTTAGCTCTCGATAAGTCCATCTCCAAGATAGAAGAGGCGGTCCTGAAGGCATTAGAGCTTACACCACCAGAGCTTTCTGCAGATATATTTCAGACGGGATTATACCTAACAGGAGGAGGAGCACTGCTTAGAGGTTTAGATAGAAGAATTTCTAGCAAGACAAAACTTCCTGTATACGTAGCAGAAGATCCACTGCGAGCCGTAGTGAGAGGTACTGCAATAGCACTGAAAGACTACAAAACATACAAGACTATCTTATCTAGTTCTTAATGCACAGGCTCTTAGCATTCATAGAGCAAAACCTATATTTTATACTTTTTGCAGTACTGCAAGTAGTATGTTCCTTTTTACTTTTTGGACTAAACCCATACCAGCAAGCATCATTTACGCACAGTGCCGCAGTTGTAACGGCCAATAGTAATAAGCTTTCATCTGACGTAACAGGTTATTTGGACTTAAAAAATCAGAACATTATACTACAAAATCAGGTTGCAAATCAATTTCAAAATTCGTCTTTAGGCACCATAATGTATTTGCATGATACATTAAAAGTAAAAGATTCTTCACGACAACATTTGTATGATTTAGTGCCTGCACAAGTAGTATACAATTCAGTTTACAAAGCTGAGAATGTCTTTGTAATAAATAAAGGTACTATCGATGGTATTAAGAAGAATATGGGAGTTGTATCTTCGGAAGGATTGGCAGGTATAGTGTTGAAATCTAACGCGAAGTACAGTACGGTAATGTCTCTGCTCAATACCAATATGAAGGTGATTCCAAATATTAACGGTATGGAGTATTTTACAGAACTTGTTTGGGATAATTCGTCACCGCAGACGATGAAGATAAAAGGAATCAACAAATTAGAAAAAATAGAGGTAGGTGATATGGTGCAAACCGGCCAGTCTTCACTTCTTTTCCCTAGAGGCATCCCTATCGGGACCATAACTAAACTAGAACAGAAGGAGAATAGTCAATATTTTGATACTGAATTGGTTACAACTACCAATTTTAGAAATTTGACGTACGTATACGTAGTGATAAATAGAGATGCTCACCTTATAGCTCCGTTGATAGAAGAATGAGAATTGTACTATTTTGGTTGTTTATCATCGGGTTACAAGTGGTTCTGCTCAATCACCTAGACTTATCTGCATACCTTATTCCTCAGGTATTTATACTCTTGCTTATCAAGTTGCCACTAAACATTAACAAAATGTATCAGGTTCTTATAGCTTTTGGTTTAGGATTACTCATGGATATGTTTACATCTACACCCGGTATACATGCCTCAGCTTGTTTATGGCTTATAATTATAAGAATAGGGCTTCTTTCGGGACAAGACCTAAAAGAACATGAAGCAAATAAGGCTACGTTTTCTGCAAATACAGCAGGACTAGCCCCTTTTATGTATACCACAATTATTCTGGTATTTTTTTATCATCTTTACATTTTTTGGTTAGAGAGCATAGGAGCACTCAACTGGTCTTTGTGGCTGACTACATTCATAGTTAGTTCTATCTCTGCTCTTACAGTAATGGGTATTATAGAGTATTTATCTTTTACTAATTATGATGAATAATCATAGGGCAGGCTATATCTATTTAGCGCTCTTATTAATAGGTGTAATTTACATTTTAAGATTATTACAAATCCAGGTTTTGGACGATAAGTATGCTGTTATCGCAGAAAAAATATCCCTTCGTAGGCAAACAGTTTATCCGCAAAGAGGTCTTATTTTTGATAGGGAAAAGAATCTTGTAGTGTATAATGAACCAGTGTACGATCTTATGCTATCTTTACCTATAAGGTTGAAGGGTATAGATACGGGATCTTTTTGTGAAATATTAGAAATAGATAGAAGAGAGTTTGATAAGCGACTAGCAAAAGCAAAGAAACGATCTTACAGAGGGAAGTCTGTGTTCAAAAAAAATGTAAGCAACATACTTTATGCTAGAGTGCAAGAACGGTTGTATGAGTTTAAGGGTTTTTTCTTTGAAATAAGGCAGGACAGAAACTATAAGTACAATAGTGCTGCTCATGTCCTAGGATACCTAGGTGAGATAAACAGAAATCAACTCAAGAAGCAAGAAGAAGGGTATTATGAACAAGGAGATTACAATGGCAAGAAAGGGGTAGAACGATTTTACGAAGACTATTTACGAGGAGTAAAAGGAGAAAAATACTTTTATGTAGACAAATTTGGTGTAAACAAGGGTTCGTATAAGGAAGGGAAACTAGATGTAGAACCTATTGACGGGAATAATTTATTCTTATCAATAGATATAGATCTACAGCAATATGGAGAGTTATTGCTAAATAATAAAATGGGAAGTGTAGTGGCCATAGAGCCTCAAACAGGGGAAGTGCTGGCTCTGATTTCTAGCCCATTTTACAATCCAGCTAATTTCAATATTCAAAATAGGGGTAAATTTTATTCTAAAGCAATTAATGATCCAACTAAGCCCATTTTTAATAGGGCTGTGTCAGCACCATATCCGCCAGGATCAACATTTAAACCGGTCATGGCCTTGATAGGTTTAGAAGATGGAGCGATTTCAGAAAACACTCATTTTGGCTGTCCGGGATATTATAAACTTGGAAGAAGAATTATAAAATGTCACGAGCATACATATAGCACTAGTCTACAGCGGTCCATTGCCAGCAGTTGCAACACGTATTATTGTAATACTTTTAAAAGCATGATGCAGCTGGATAAGTATGCAAACACTGAGGAGGCATATAATAGTTGGCGAAACTACTTGCAAAGCTTTGGTCTAGGAGCGAAACTTGGTGTAGATGTGTCTGGAGAATTTAAAGGATGGCTTATGGATCCAAGTTTTTATGATAAAATGCACGGAAAAGATAGGTGGAGCTATGCCAACATCATTTCTCTTTCTTTTGGTCAAGGAGAGCTTGGGCTTACACCTCTGCAAATGGCTAACGTGGCATCTAGTATAGCCAACAGGGGTTATTATTTTCCTCCACACGTGGTTAAGCAGATAGAAGGAATAGAATCTATCCCACAGAAATATTTAATCAAAAAGCATATAAAAGTTTCTCCATCCAATTTTTCGCCGGTAATCGAAGGAATGTTTGAGGTAACAAAGACAGGAACTGGTTCAGGAGTAGCAATTAAAGGGATAGATATTGCAGGAAAGACAGGAACAGTACAAAATCCCCACGGTAAGAATCACTCGGCATATATGGCTTTTGCACCCGTGAATGATCCTAAAATAGCTATTGCTGTGGTAGTAGAAGAATCTGGATATGGTGCTACATGGGCAGCACCTATAGCTCATCTTATGATAGAGCACTACTTGCAGCCAGATTCTGTAGAAGTCAGCTCCAGGGAGTACCTTGAGACTAAGATGAAGAATAGTAATCTTATTCCTGTGAAATATAGAGAATTACAAGACGCATCACTGTATGGAAAGTAAATCTAGGATAGATATCATCAGTCTCTTCTTGTTTATCTGCATAGCAGCTATCGGAGTAGCCAGTGTATATTCTGCCACATCTGAGCAGGGAGCATATACTTTGTTAGAAGGTAGAAGCGGTAAACAACTAATGTGGTTTGGTGTATCAGCCTTTTTGGGTATTGTAATATTCTTACTCAATGCTAACTTCTTTGAAGTTTTTAGTTGGTACTTTTATGTGGCTCTAATGCTATTATTAGTAGTAGTGCTAGTCATAGGAGCAGATATCAATGGAGCTCGCTCTTGGATACGAGTAGGTTCCTTTAGTATACAGCCTTCTGAGTTTGCAAAGTATGGGACCGCTTTTGCTGTGGCGTCACTGCTCAGTTCTATAGGTGTTTCATTCGAAAAAAGAAATGATTTATTGAAGATGCTAGGTGTCATTTTACTCCCTGCAATCCTCATAATTTTGCAGGGAGATACAGGTTCTGCATTGGTGTTTTCTAGTTTTGTGCTAGTGTTTTATAGGGAAGGACTTACTCCGCTAATACTCATTTTAGGATTAGTAGTGGTTTTTATTTTTGTAGTTACACTTGTGTATGGCGGGGTATACTTTAGTATTGGAGTATTGGTTATCTTACTTGTGTTTTATGCGTTTACGTATACCAATAAAAACCTTCTAGTTCCAAGTATTACAATAGCAGTATTGGCGATACTGCTAAGTATGAGTGTTCAGTTTTTGTTTACTAACATACTTCAAGAGCATCAGAAAAAAAGAATTCAAGTGACTCTAAACCTTATAGAAGACAATAGAGGTGCAGGGTATAATGTAAATCAAAGTAAAATAGCTATAGGGTCTGGTGGAGCTACTGGAAAAGGATTTTTAAACGGTTCTCATACTAAAGGGAATTTTATACC
Organism: Bacteroidia bacterium; assembly: GCA_028339355.1. Classification (GTDB taxonomy): domain Bacteria; phylum Bacteroidota; class Bacteroidia; order NS11-12g; family UBA9320; genus UBA9320. The sequence continues at coordinate 74,937 of JAOLBX010000001.1, read as the reverse complement.
GGAACAAGAGACAGATTTTATTTTTTGTACAATAGGAGAGGAAGGAGGCTGGGTAATGAGTAGCTTGACCATTGCCTTATTGGTTGCTTTCATTCTTAGATTGTACCACTTGGCCTCTCGAGCAAAGAAAAAATTTAAACGAATCTTTATTTTTAGTCTAGCATCCATAATTTTTTTTCACCTTATGGTAAATGTAGGTATGACTATAGGTCTAATGCCAGTAATAGGTATTCCTTTACCATTAGTCTCCTATGGGGGATCATCAATATTGGCATTTAGCATATTTATTTTTACCGCACTCAAGATGGATGCAACTAGAGACGAAGATCTCATATCTATATATTCGTGATACAAGTACACCAACTAACCTACGGACCGTTCGCAGAAAATACATATTTGCTTTCTGATGATGAAAATAATGCACTAGTTATAGACCCAGGTATGTATCATGCCGAAGAGAATACTCGTTTTTTTGAGTATGTAAATGCTCAGGGCTTGAAACTCACCAGAATGATTCTTACTCATGCTCATTTGGATCATGTGTTTGGAGTAAACTGGATTAATAAAACCTACGGTCTCACTGCAGAGGTTCATGCAGAGGATAAGTTCATATATGATAACGCAGCCATAGTTGCTACTCAATATGGTTTACAAATGGAAACCTTGGTACCGCCAATCGTAGGCTTAGAGAATGGAAGTCTGATTACATTTGGTGATGACCAATTGTTGATTTCTTTGGTGCCAGGTCATTCGCCCGGAAGTGTTTGTTTTTATAGCAAAGAGAATAATTTTATAATAGGTGGAGATGTTATTTTTCAGGGAAGTATAGGTCGTACTGATCTGCCTGGAGGAAGTTTTGATGCATTAATCAATAGCATACGTACTTCTGTGCTCAGCTTGCCTGATGATGTGGTTATATACTCAGGTCACGGACCCATTACCACAATCGGCCAAGAGCGTGTTTCCAATCCATTTTTGATTCAATAAAAAAGACCTAAACTTACAGAAGTCTAGGTCTTTACAATTCTTGTTATGTTTAAGTTTTAGTTTTGATCTCTGAATGCATCAAGATCAAATAAAAGACTAAATCTAATTGTGTTTTGCAGCGGATGTCTTCTTGCAAAAGGTTGCAGATAGGCAGCGTCAATTTGGAATACTTTGTATTTTAAGCCAGCACCGAACGTAGCATATTTTCTTGCCCCTTTCGTTTCTGCTTCGTGAAAGTATCCTGCTCTTAACGCAAACTGTTTTGCGTACCAGTATTCCAATCCTACAGAATATGTAAATTCCTTCATTTCTTCTCTAAACCCACCTGGTGCATCTCCAAATGAAGATAACATTCCTTGAATCAATGGTCCATCATCAATAGTTCTTCCTGTGATAATATCAAAGCCATCGGTATCTTGAACTCTACTCCCGTTAGAGTCAAGTTGGTAGGTGTATTGTGGAGTAGGTACCAAAAGTTTGTTGAAATCTACACCAAAGCCTATCTCATTGTACTCATCTATTTGAGTTTTCCAAAAAGTACCCAGTCTCATATTTACAGGTATGAAATCTCTATTGGCTTCAGTAGTATATGTGATTTTATTACCAATATTACTGATGTTACCACCTATAGTGTAGTCAAAGTCCTTTCCTCCTATTTCCATTTCATTCTTATAGGTCATGGATACATCTCCTGCACCACCTATACCCGCTTTTATGGTTGCTCCACTTGATCCTACTTGACCACGTGCCAAATCAGAAAAAATAAATCTAAGTGCAACGCCAAGCGAAAGATTATCAGATAATTTACGTGCATAAGCACCATCAAAAGCAAACTCTTTAGGTTCATAATTACCTGTAGGATTACCAATCTCATCTGTAAATTGGATATCTCCGAGAGTAAAATATCTCATTGATGCAGCTACAGTACTTTGTTTGTCTAGTCTTTTGTAACCAGATAAGTAATAAAACCATATGTCTGGAACAAGCTGACGAAGCCACGGTGCTGCAGACAATGAAATTCCTGCGTCATCTTCTATAAACGCAAGTTTGGATGCATTCCAATGTATAGAGTTAGCATCTGCAGATGTCGCTACCCCAAAATCTCCCATAGAAGCCCCGCGAGAGTCCGGAGATATAAGTAAAAATGGTGCAGCAGTGGTTATCACATTTCGCTGACCAAGTAAATCTTTATTGGTGTTAACGGTTTGTGCATTGGTACCAAAAGTAGTCAAAATAGCCAACGCAAGTATTAGTTTTTGTTTCAATTTAAATCGATTTAACAGCAAATGTATCATTAATTATTTATTAGTTTATAATGTAAAGCTTTTCTGTTTTGGTCTGAGAACTTCCATCTTCGGCCTTTACTTTTATGGTATATAAATACACTCCACGTGCCAGTTTATCGCCACAATCATCTCTGCCATCCCATTTTATATCCGAGGAATGTGAGCTAGAATTTGGTATCTCAGATGTTAAGCTTTTTACCACATTTCCGGCTATCGTAGATACAATAATATTGGCAGTGATATTTTGACCCGCTTTATTATGGTCGAAATGAAATTCGGTAAAGTTATTGAATGGATTTGGGTAGTTTAGTAGGTTGTCTACAGCTATGTCGGCACCTTCAGCTACTACAAATTCTGTGTATGCATCTGCTGAGTTATTATACACATCCCACACTTTGAGGCTAACCGTATGTCTGCCTGCGTTCAATGGTTCAAAAGGGTATTTTATCTTTCCACTTTGATAGCTATTTAAGTTTGGCCTGTAGAAATCATTGAGTACTAATGATTGCTCGTTGTCAGTTCCTTCATCGATGATAGCTTCCATTTCTCTACCTATTCCGCTTCCTACGGTATTTATACCATTGCTATCTAATAGGGTAGCCAATAGTGTTGGAGTAGTAGAGGTAATTCCTCCGAATACCCATGACTCATCGTCGATGTATAGTTGCAGGTCATCAAATTTCAGGTCCGAAACAACACTATCTGAAGTCCCACCTATTTTATATGTAAGTTCTGTACCACCTGCGTGGTCCAGTCCATCTTTAGCATAGTAAGAGAGTTTTCCCTCTGCCACGTTATATGCAATGTCTTTAGGTACGATGAATTGGAAATTGAACTTACCATCTACTACAGATATATTTCCTTTATAGATTATTCTGTTTTGCTCTTCAAACTCTAATGGAAAGCTCTCTGCATCTTGACCTAGTGTTTTGTATTTTGATGGTTTGTCATAGAAGGTAGGATATAGTTCGCCGTTGAATGAAGTAAGTGTAGAACCATTAATCTCTTCTCGTATTTCTCCAGATATGGTCACTACGTCCAATGCTTTTAAAGTATCTGGAAAAGTGTCCGTCACGGATGCTATGTTCTTTCCATTTATAGAAGTGGTTATTATGTGATGCTCTGGACTCAATAATCGCATAGCGGGGTCACCAAGCAGAATGAAACATCTAGCATTTATCGGTTCGCTTATATCCCTATTTCGAGTATTGAGATAAGCTTCTCCCAAAGAAGGAAGTTTGCCATTCGTCTTTTTTAGAAGGTTACTTTCAATCAGTTTTTTATTCAAGTCTGTATTCGTACCTATATAAACTACTCTGGTAGTAGCAAGCAAACCTATAGCACCGCCATTTGGGTTTAGAAGCATCAGCTCGCCTGGAGACTCTATTTCTAGATTATCTATTTTGGCAAGTTCGCAACTAGCGGTAATATAGAAGGATAGTTTGTCGTAATTCGACCAGCTTTGTATCTCTGGTCTAGTAACCACGCGTTCGTGTGCCATTCCGTTTTCTCCCCCGTGCCCTACATAGTTAAAAATTAGAGTGCCTTGACTTCCTATCATTTTGGTGATTTCCTCGTTTACTTTAGGATACTTGTTTCCACTACCAAAGGAAACTTGTTCATATGCATCCATCCATATTTTCTTCACATTATATTCTGGACTTACGTCGGCGATACTTCTAGTCATATCCTCAGATGGACCTATATGCTGATTTGAATTTTCGTCGTCTGCTACAAAGGTTACTGTATTTATCCAATCACCTCGGCTTGCTTCACTATGGTAGTGGATGATTTTATCTACTACTATCTTAGCTTCTGCAGCATTACTTACAGGAAGTCTTCCTATGAAAACATCTAAATCCTCGTCTTTTCCTGATGTCCCCCAATACCCCTCGTCATCACTAAGTATCGCAAAATAATCATCAGAACAATATGAGTACGTAGGATCATTCGAATTGTAACTCTGATAGATTGGTACAAGGTTGGTGTTGTTTTCTTCTATGTTTTTATAGTCATAACTAGCATCCCCAAACATGAGGACGTAACTTAATGAATCTCCAGACGCTTGTCCTCGATCATACACTAGCTTAATGAAGTCTCTTATTCCAGTTACATCTTGTGAGCCAGAAGAGAATTCATTGTATATCTGTGTTGTCGTAAATACATCTACTCTTAACCCTCTATCTCTGTGAAAGTCTGCTAACCTATTCGTCTCAGCAAGAAGTAATGGGTTAGTAATCATAATATAGTCAGTAGAGGTAAGGCCATGCAGGTTTTGGTTTTCTATCGAACCTACAAAGGATGGTAAAGGTGCTACGTCAGGATTAAAAATTATATACGTCGGCGGGTTTTTTGGGTCTACATTTTGAGAAATAAAGGATGTGCTTGCACCATCAATATAGGTCGATTGTATTTCGGGAAAATTACGGTTACTTAAGTTCCACAGTCGATGACTTGAGTTGAAATTTCCGAAGGAGTAGAGTAAATCTCCACTCAAATTATTTCTGTTGGTTCTTATAATTTGTTGATTGTCATACACATTCATCTGGCGAGGTAAAGCCAAGGTGAAAAAATCTATCCAAGCTGCAGCTTCATTTTGAGTCTTATTATAATTGTAAGTAATATTAATGTTATCTGAAGACAGTGTAAAAGAATCTGCAGTGGTAACTATGGATGCAAATCGCTGATCATAGTCGCCGGGAATGGGATTGTAATTAAAATTGGTAATGCTAGATCCATTGTATCTGATACTCATACTAGAAGAGAATCCGTCATAGGACCTTCCTGCGGTAATCGTTCTGAAAGAGGCAGTTTTTCCTATTTTAACACCGGGTACGTTATACTCAAAATTCTTTTGTTTGGTTATTTGCATTTTATCACCCCAATACTTTCTTCCAGATTTTATATGATTTTCTTCATTGCTCTCGTGATAGATTAAATGATCGTATTGGGTGATGGTAGCACTTGGAGTGGAGCCCTCTCCGCTTGGTAAGGTGTTTACACGTTTCCCATTTTTTCCTTCCCAATTAATGAAAAAATAGGAGGCAATATCAAAATCATGACCTATAGCTATATATGTTTGACTACCTGCACTATAATTGAATTTGGTAGGACCATTTGCATACCATAGCACATAGTCGTTTTCATCCATCTTGTCATTATTGTTTACATCATGAACATAGATGGCATTTTCTTGTAAATCTTCAGGTCGCTCCGTTTTGATGAGTTCCGGTAACATTTCGCCACCGTTACCATATATTTTAAATTTTGATAGACTTACTTCGTTTAAAGATACACCTATACCATCTAAAAATGCACTGGTTATTTTATAGACACCATCGTTTGGAATACTGATTTTATAGTTTTTTCCTGTAGAAAGTACAGAAGTATATGTTTGGTCTTTTTTCTTTTTGAGTGACGAAAAACTGCTCTGAGCTCTTGCAATTGTTGTGTAGTCCCACTCAAATGAATTTAGATACTCTGTAGCATTGCCAGCTTTTCGAAGTGGTGTTAAAACAAAAGAAATACGTCTATGTCCTCTTTCATATGTTATTTTTTGCTCGATCTTATAATCACTAGATAGATTAGAATGCAATCGAGTAGAATTTGATATACTGGACTCTGTATTTATTATTCTAACTCCCACGACGTCAATGTTGTCTCCATTGATGGTCTTCGAAATATAGGGAACGCTAAATTTTTCTGTTGTGAAATTGTAACATTCGTTACAAGAATATGGAGTGAGAATTTGATAGGTTCTTATTTCAGGATTTTCGGTTACGGTTGGGTTTATGTTCCAACTAAGATGTTGCTTTGAGGATTGAGCTGCAGCATAATACAGAGGGTTCAGTATAAATATTAATGCAATGTAAATTATCTTTTTCTTACCGGTCATTTAATAGGATAAATTTAGCTTCTATAGATTGATTAACAATATTAATTCTTATTTTATTGTATTGATTTTACGAAATCTCAAAAGTGACACAATAATTAGATTTTCTGCACATATACTTAATAAAATTATATCTTTGTGCATTACAACTTAACGAGAATGAAAAATATTAAGACAGCTCTTTTCTTATTATTAGGTATTTGCTTAGCAGGTGAGGTTCAAGCCCAAGACCCAGAATTCACCCAATTTTATGCGGCACCTATTTATACTAATCCTGCTATGGCAGGCACAGGAGCTTGTGGTGGTGGTGGTAGAGTAGTACTGAATTATAGAAACCAATGGCCGTCCTTGCCTGGTACATTTATAACTACAAGTGCTAGCTATGATCAACATTTTGATAAAATAGGTGGAGGTGTATCGCTTTTGCTTTTACAAGATCAAGCAGGTGAAGGATTGCTTAAATCTCAAACAGTATCTGCAGGATACGCGTTCCAATTGCAACCTACAAGAAGATCTACTATTCGTTTTGGCTTAGAAGGTCAATACGGACAGCGAAGTATCGATTGGCAAAAATTAAGATTTGAAGATCAGATAGATCCTAGTCAAGGTTTTGTTAATCCTACTGCAGAGGCTTATAATGGAGATCCTGTGAAATATGTAAATTTTGCAGCCGGAGGGTTATTTTATACAGAGCGTTTTTACGGAGGACTTGCTGTGCACAACCTTATAGAGCCAAACCAAAGTTTCTTTGGAAATCCTGAGGCGATAGTGCCAAGAAGATTTACAGCTCATTCAGGTATCGTTATTCCTCTAGATGGTCGTAAGAACCCCGAGTCAACTTTATCACCAAATGTGTTATTTATGCTTCAAAATAAGTTTACTCAAATGAATATTGGTTTCTACTATAACAAAGGACCATTGGTTACTGGTTTGTGGTTCAGACAGACTTTTGGTACGTTTGGAAACTCCGATGCTCTTATGGCACTTGTTGGGTTCAGAAAAGATAAGTTTAAATTTGGTTATAGCTTGGACCTTACGGTTTCTGATGCTAGAGCAGCAGCTCCTGCTTCTCACGAGATATCAGCAGGTATAGAGTGGTGTGCTAAAAAGCCAAGCAGAAAGTATAGAAAGCTATCTTGTCCTGATTTTTAATTTAGGACTAAAAAAAGTATCATTGCACAATATAATTAGGAAGAACAAGGTTATTATAAATAGTTTCTCATTAATATGAAATTAAATAAATTCACAATAGCACTGTTATCATTGACCATCATATCAACGGTAGCATGCAAGAAAGAAAAGTCGTCTAGCACAGGATGGAATTACAATGATTCCAAATGGGGTGGTTTTGAAAAGCACGAATACGCAGGTCAGGAAACTGGTCCAGGTTTGGTGTTGGTAAGAGGTGGTGCATTTACTATGGGTTCGTCTGAGCAGGATGTTACTTATGAGCACAATAATATAGAGCGTAAGGTTACTGTTCCGTCGTTTTACATGGATGAAACCGAGGTTACTAACAATCATTACAGAGAATATGTATGGTGGCTGGGTAGAGTTTATGTAGATTATCCAGAAGTAGCTAAAAATGCACTTCCAGATACTAATGTATGGAGAAATAGATTGGCCTATAATGAACCTTATGTAGATTACTACTACCGTCATCCAGCATATCAGGATTATCCTGTAGTAGGTGTAAACTGGCAACAGGCTACAGCTTATGCAGCGTGGAGAAGTGATAGAGTAAATGAAATGATCTTGATAAGAGAAGGTGTATTAGAACCAGATCCAGATCAGATGAATGAAGCTAATTTCAATACTGGTGCATACTACGTAGGTCAGCATGATGGACTGACTATGGGCAAGCATTTGATGAAAGATTACAGAGTGAAAAAAGGAGGTACTAGAGATGTACGAATGGAAGATGGTATTACGCTTCCTGAATACAGACTTCCAACTGAAGCGGAGTGGGAATATGCGGCTCAAGCTAATATTGGATCTTCTACATACGAAAACATAAACCAAAAGAAAGTTTATTCTTGGGAAGGTCTTACTGTTAGATACTCCGGAGGAAAAGAGAAAGACAGAGGTCTGATTTATGGTAACGTTAAAAGAGGAAAAGGTGACCAAGGTGGTATTGCCAATAGACTTAATGACGGGGCTCTTATAACTGCACCTGTAGCATCATATTGGCCAAATGATAATGGTCTCTACAATATGAGTGGTAACGTAGCAGAGTGGGTTATGGACGTGTATCGCCCATTATCTTATGAGGACGTAAGTGATTTCAATTCTTTCCGTGGTAATGAGTTTGATAAAGTATCTCTAGACCAAGACGGTATAGTAGACCTTAAAGATAGTCTTGGTAGAATAGTTTACGTGCCGGTTACAGAAGAAGAAAATGTAGGACGAAGAAACTATAAGAGATCTGACAATATTGGTTACTTAGATGAGGAGACTTACATGGATGGCGAGCAAGGATATGAGTACGGTGTATCTACACTTATAGACAACCAAGCTCGTGTTTACAAAGGTGGGTCTTGGAATGATAGAATCTATTGGGCTTCTCCTGGTACTAGAAGGTACCTAGATGAAGAGCAGGCTCTTTCTACACTAGGTTTCCGTTGTGCAATGCACAGAGTGGGAGCACCATAATTGTAAAACTAAAAGAATTTATAAGTCTCAATCACTGAAGTGGTTGAGACTTTTTTTATAGTGCTTTTTGATGTCTTCAATGATAAAAAATGATGTTTCTACATTTTGTAATTTTAAGTCCAAGGATGAGAAGTGAATCTTAGTTTATATTAGAATAGAGAATCCCCAGCTGTATATTACTTGGTAGACTATAAATATTATCTTTGATGAGCAATCATAATGTTTTATAGTCCAAATAAAATACAAGGGTATCAGTTATCTAAGAGCTTAATCATTACATTTTTGCTTCTGTCTTTTGCTATTGAAGGACTCGGTCAACAGAAATGTTTGGAATTGAGAAATATTAAAAATGATGGGTTTATAAATTTTCACGTAGATGTCTCAAATTCAAATTTTCAGAATGAATCTGAAGTGCTATCCTTTATTTACGAATATTTAAAATGGTCAAAATCGGAAAGTTTAAAGATTCAAAGATTGTCAATTGGAATAAATAATGAAACTCATACGCGGTATCAGCACTATCATAATGATATACCGGTTTTGGGAAGTGAGATAGTAGTGCATGCAAACAAAGACTTAATTTATTCGGTGAATGGAATAATATATAATTTTGATGAGGCTCAATCCAAGGAATACATAAACTTGGATAGTGCAAGAAATCTTGCTATGATCCACTCTAGGGCTAAGTCCTTTAAATGGCAATTTAATACTGAAGACTCGTTGTATAAAGTATGGCAAAATAATCCCAAAGCATCCTATTATCCGAAAGGAGACTTAATGTTATGTCCTAGAGATTTAGATTTTAGCAAAGAATTTGATCTTGTCTATTTATTTGAATTAAATTCAGACGAGCCATTACTTCGAAAGAACTATTACATAAATGCCACTGACGGCACAATATGGGCGATAGAAGATTTATTCCATAATATTAATGTAGTGGGGTCTGCCAACACAAAGTATCGAGGAGTTAAACCGATAACTACAGATAGTGTCTCGCCTGGAAACTATACATTACGTGAATCAGGAAGGGGAGGAGGTATCGAGACTTTTAACATGCAGAAAGGAACAAGCTATGGGGCTGCTGTGGATTTTACAGATTCTGACAATTATTGGAATAATTATAATGCCTCCTATGATGAGGTAGCAACGGATGCTCACTTTGGAGCTGAAATGACGTACGATTATTTTATGAATCGTTTTGGTCGAAACAGTTTTGATGGAAATGGGGCGAAGATAAGAAGCTATATTCATTACAGAAATAACTATGTAAATGCATTTTGGAATGGGTCTGTGATGACCTATGGGGATGGTAATGGCACGTCATGGTCTCCTCTTACAAGTTTAGATATCTGTGGTCACGAAGTTTCCCACGCAGTTACTACTAATAGTGCTGGATTGATATATAGATACGAAAGTGGAGCTCTTAATGAGTCTTTTAGCGATATATTCGGTAACGCTATTGAGTATTTTGCTGATTCCCTTGTATTCAACTGGAAAATAGGTGAGGATGTTATCACAAGTGGATCGGGGTTAAGAAATATGGCCAATCCCAAATTACGTGGTGATCCTAGTACTTATAAAGGACAATATTGGCACACTGCTGCGAGTGATAATGGTGGCGTACATACAAATAGTGGTGTTCAAAATTACTGGTTTTATATTTTATCTCAAGGTAAAACGGGTACAAATGATAACGGGGATGTGTATGATGTGGACAGTCTAGGTATTCATAAAGCTGAACAAATAGCATATAGGAACTTAACAGTTTATTTAACTAAGTCTTCTCAGTATGAGGACGCCAGATATTATGGTATCCAGTCAGCTGCTGATTTATATGGAGAATGTAGTAATGAGGTAATAGCAACTTCCAATGCTTGGTATGCAGTCGGTGTAGGTGATGAGTATGATAGTAGTGAAGTTGTGGCAGATTTTTTATCCGACACATTGTTTTGTTTTACTAATGAAACAGTGGAATTCAGGAATAAATCAATCAATGCCAAAAGTTATAGTTGGGACTTTGGAGATGGTAATTTTTCCAATTTAAAAAATCCTATTCATCAGTTTACTACCTCAGGATTACACACCATAAAGTTAATTACAGAATCTTGTTACTTTGGAAATTACGATACGATTTTAAAACAAAATTATATTCGTTTTGATTCGACAAGAGATATATGCAATGGCTATTTACTGCCAAGTGGAGATCTTGAAACTGTTCACGCGTGTTCAGGGTTTATCTATGATCATGGCGGTGAAGAAGATTATTCGGGTTTGTCAAGAGACACAATTACGATAGATATGGCACCAAGTGATAGCGCTCATCTATCTTTTTCTGAATTTGAGTATGAAGATGGTTTTGATTCTATTTATGTTTATGATGGGTTTAATACAAATGGTACTCTGCTAGGTGCGTTCACAGGAGACGCTCTTCCAAATGATGGGAAACCCTACAAGGTAAATTCAGGAGCAATAACGATTACTCATTTTTCAGATCCGTTTGTCGAAGGGTCAGGGTTTAAGGCTTACTTTAAATCTTTTAGACCTTTTTTGGGCCTGAGTGTTACTCCAGACACAACGGTATGTTATAATCAGGAGATAAAGTTGGAAGCTATTGGGTCAGGTGGAGCTAAAACGGATTATTCATATAGATGGAATAATAAATTGGGTGATAGCACTTTAGTACAAAGGTTTACGCGAGATACTATGATCTATATCTTATTTGGAGATGAGTGTAAGGAAGAGTACATTTTAGACTCTATTAAGATCACCGTGCTCGACTCATTAGTACTTAACCAATTAAAAGACACAACATTATGTTATTTAGAGAGAATAGATTTGAACGCCAATGCGAGTGGTGGTCGGGTCAGTGATTATGTATTTAATTGGCAACCTAACAATGTTTTTGGTAGCAATTGGAAAACTCAGTTTAGAGAGGATATTACGGTGCAATTGATTGCAAGTGATGGATGTACTCCAATAAATGATACTGTTTCCTTTAATGTTATACTTCGAGATTCTCTAAATTATATGACTAGCACGGATACTATGGTATGTCAAGGGACTGCGGCAATTTTAGAGGTTGAGGTTTCCGGTGGTTTGGAAAGTTATGATTTCACCAATTCGCTTAGTCAGGTTTCACAATCTTCAGGTGCTTACAGTTTTGAGGTATTACCTATAGGGTCGGGATTTCACCAATATTGGGTACACTTTACAGATCAATGCACGGAGACTAATGATACAGCATATTTTACGGTTGAAGTTATGGACTCTTTGTCAGTCATACTTGGTAATGATACAACACTTTGCAGAGGAAGCACAGTTAACATTTCTGCCATTGCATCTGGAGGAGAAAAGACACAGTATGAGTATAACTGGGGTTCAGGATTCGTTTCCAATTCTACTATGAATGTTTCTACAGATGCGGAAAAAATGTATCTTGTCGTTCTTAGCGATGGGTGTAGTAGCTTTTCTCCCATTGATAGTTTTAGGGTTTCATTGTTTGATTCGCTTAAGGCTGAAATATTAGCGGCAGATTCAGCGTGCTTCGGCGAAACTATTAGTCTACTTGCCTCAATTGTGGGAGGAAAAGTTAGTGGTCATAGTTATGATTGGGATAATGGCCAGAAAAAGACGGTTAGTTATACTATTCCGATAATATCTGATAAAGAAGTGGTATTCATTGCAAGTGATGGATGTACTTTATTAAATGACACCGTATACCATAAAATAAATATAAGAGCACCTTTGATGATAGTAATACCAACTGATAGAGCAATATGTTCGGGCAAAAGCACAAATATTGATGTCCTTATTTCAGGTGGAATGGCTAGTAGTAGAATTTTAAGTTGGGACCAAGGTTTAGGAACGGGAATTAGTAAAACTGTTACTCCTAGTGCTACTATTTTGTATAAAGCCACAGTAAGTGACAATTGCAGTGATGAGGTGTCGGATGAAATTGAGGTAGTAGTAAATCCTCTTCCATTAGTTCAATTTGAAATGTCTCCCAATCCATCTTGCACGGATGTAGCTATCGAATTTGAAAATCGTGCAGTTTATGGATCAACGAGTAATTTTGTTTGGAGTTTTGGAGATGGTTCAATTGGTTTTAAGGAGAACGAAGCTAGAGCCTATAGTTCACCGGGTATATATTCAGTTCAATTAGCTGTCACCAATGAGTTTAAATGTACCGATTCATTAAGAAAAACTGATGCATTAGAAATTCAACCTCATCCAGTTGCAAAATTTATAACAAATCCGGTAATTGCTAATTACTTTAATCCTGATTTTGATTTTATTAACCAATCAAGTTATTCAGATAATTATACATGGTTTTTTGGAAATGGTGGCGTTAGTTCAGAGTTTGATCCCAGCTATACATATATAGATACCGGATTATACGAAGTTTCTTTGGAGTCGATCAATGCCATTGGATGTATAGATACCTTTACTAAATATGTCAGAGTAGAAGATGTTTTTGTCTTACACATGCCAAATGCATTTTCTCCTAATAACGACAATATAAACGACAAATACGGCATTGAATATAGGGGTATAAGCGACTATAGTATAAAAATATATACGAGATGGGGTGAGAAAGTATGGAGTACGCAATCCGTTTCTGAGGAATGGGATGGAAAATACGAGGATGAAGATTTGCCTATGGGAATTTACTTTTATTACGTTAGCGGTGTTGCGACAGACGGATCGACTTTTAAAAGGGAAGGCATGATATCTCTAATCAGATAAACTGCTTACCTAGTTTTAAGAACAAAAAAAGCACCACCTCTCGGCAGTGCTTCAATTTCATATTAAGAGTATTTTAATCACGTGGACTTCTTACTCTACGTCATCTAAAAACTAGCAATACTCTTTGTATACCTCTTGCAAGTGGCTTGCGATCATTTCGGCACTGCGTCCTTCTATATGATGACGCTCTACGAAGTGGACTAACTGGCCATCTTTGAATACACCAATGCTAGGACTGCTAGGTGGATATGGCAAAAGGTGTTCTCTAGCTGCAAAAACCGCTTCAGAATCCTGTCCTGCGAAAACTGTAAAAAGATTATCTGGTTTTTTTTCACCCACTAACGAACCCACAGCTCCTGGTCTTGCACTGCCCGCAGCACAACCGCATACACTGTTTACGACAAGTAAACTAGTGCCCTTAGCATTAGGCAACTTGCTGTCTACCTGTTCTTTATCTTTTAATTCTGTAAAGCCATTATTGGTTAAATCTGCTCTCATTGGAGCTACTAATTCTTCTGGATACATATGTTTTTGTATTATTATTACAAATATGCAACAAACTGATTGATTGGTTTGTTTAAGAAGTAGTAAATTTGCACCGTTTTAATAAACATAAATGACAACACAATCAATGAGTAACTACAAAGTAAAAGATATTTCGCTAGCACAGTGGGGTAGAAAAGAGATTAACATAGCTGAAGCAGAAATGCCAGGACTAATCTCTCTAAGAGAAGAATTTGGGGATAGTCAACCATTAGCTGGTGCACGTATCGCAGGATGCCTTCACATGACTATTCAAACCGCTGTACTAATAGAAACCCTTCAGGCTCTTGGTGCTGAAGTAACTTGGAGTAGTTGTAATATCTTTTCTACACAAGATCAGGCTGCAGCTGCTATTGCTGCTGCTGGAACTCCGGTTTTTGCTTGGAAAGGAATGAATGAAGAAGAGTTTGACTGGTGTATAGAGCAAACCCTTCATGCATTTGAAGGTGGAAAATCACTAAACATGATATTAGACGATGGAGGAGATTTGACTAACATGGTGTTGGACAGATTCCCACAATTGGTAGGAGATATAAAAGGTATCTCTGAGGAGACTACTACAGGCGTCCTTCGTTTATACGATAGACAAAAAGCAGGTACATTGCCTCTTCCAGCTATCAACATCAATGATTCGGTAACTAAATCTAAGTTTGATAACAAATACGGATGTAAAGAGTCTGCAGTAGATGCAATAAGAAGAGCAACTGACGTAATGATTGCTGGTAAAGTAGCCGTAGTAGCTGGATACGGAGACGTTGGTAAAGGTACTGCAGCATCACTTGCAGGTGCAGGTGCTAGAGTTATTGTCACTGAAATAGATCCTATCTGTGCTTTACAAGCTGCAATGGACGGTTTTGAAGTGAAGAAAATGGAGAATGCTATTCCTAGAGCTCAGATTGTAGTAACTGCAACTGGTAACAAGGATATCCTTACGGAGAGACATTTCAAGTTAATGAAAGATAAAACTATCGTTTGTAACATCGGTCACTTTGACAATGAGATAGACATAGCTTACTTAAACGATAATTATGGAGATACCAAGTTTGAAGTGAAGCCACAAGTAGATGTTTACAATGTAGACGGAAACGAGCTTATCGTTCTTGCTGAAGGTAGATTGGTAAATCTTGGTTGTGCTACAGGTCACCCATCATTTGTGATGAGTAACTCGTTCACTAACCAAACACTTGCTCAGCTTGAGCTTTGGGAAAACAGTGCAAACTACAAAAATGAAGTATATGTACTACCTAAGCACTTAGATGAGAAAGTAGCTGCACTTCACCTTGAAAAAATTGGTGTAGAGCTAGAGTTACTAAGCCAAGATCAAGCTGATTACATCGGTGTAGGTCTTAACGGTCCTTACAAAGGCGACGCTTACAGATATTAAAAATTCGCTAAGGCGAACTAGTCTGTAATAAATCAACATATAAAGAAGCCCAATCACGAAAGTGGTTGGGCTTCTTTATATTATAATTCGAATTTGAATCTATTGTTAGAGAAAATTTCCTTTAAAAGCATAGATAAATGATTTTTGAATGAGAAAAAATATTATGAACTCTTGTGGGTTTCAATATAGTGTCAATGTGTGAAGCAGATAGTTAGGGCTGAGAAGGGTTTGAATTGTACCTGACTTTAATGACTCCAGTACTCCCTTTGCATAAGTACACAGCATCAGCTGTTTCTAAGTCTTTAATAGTTAGTTTCTTTTCGGTGATGGCAAAACCATAGTTTCTGAATAAGAAACGCTGTGTAGCTCCGTTTACTCCGCCGCTTGCTATGCTTGGAATGAAGAAATTTTCTCCTTTTTGAATTAGGATATTGCTGATAAGCTCTTCGCAAATGTGTCCTTCTTCATTTTGAATGAAGAGATAGTCCAGTTTTTTTTCTTTCTTGTGTTGAGCAGCGAGTACATAATACATACTGCTTAGGCTTTTAACCGTCATCCATGATACATTGGGTTTTGGTGCTGGGTAGAGTCCAGTTGTCCCCAAGGATACAGGAGCATTTTTTAAATCTGCTTCGAAATCTAAGCTTGTCGGGACAAAGAAAGGTTTGTTTTGCGGAGTAAATAAATGATTAAAAGCTACATCATTTGTTTCTGGGCTATATGTTCCTCCACCATCTCTAAAAAAGTTTATTCTAAGTGACCCATTCGATTCGTATTCAGAAGCAATACTTCGAATGAAATCCTCTGAAATTTCAAATTTTGGTTCAAGTTTATAGATGATCATAGCATCTTCTATACGTTCAAGATGTGAATCCATTAATGGAATGGATCCATCCAGGACTCTTATGGTTTCAAAAAATCCGTCACCGTATAGAAAACCTCTATTCATTGTTTATGAAAATAGCATTCCAGCTATGGTCGCCGTCATTAGACAAGCTAATGTGCCGCCTATTAGGGCTCTCATCCCTAATTTAGCCAATGTACCTCGCTGGTTTGGTGCGAGGGAACTTATTCCACCTATCTGTATCCCAATAGAAGCAAAGTTGGAAAAACCACAAAGAGCATAGGTCAAGATAACAATTGAACGTTGCTGAAGCATTGGTGCACCTTCTGTTGCTATCATACCCTTTAAAGAAAGATAGGCTATAAACTCATTTATTACGGTTTTTTCACCTAGCAGCTGACCGGAAAGTACCATGTCTTGAGCATCTATTCCTATGACCCAAGCTAGTGGGGCGAAAATGTATCCTAGAATCATTTGAAGGTTTAAACCCTCATATAATGTCTTACTTGCAATTATTTCATTCAAGCCAGAATAAGTACCAATAAGGTCAAAAAGAAAATAATTTATCATAGCAATGAACGCTAAGAAGACTAGAATCATACCTCCAACATTCACTGCTAGTTTTATTCCTTCAGTGGTTCCGGTAGATATAGCCTCTAAAGGGCCATTTCCAATTTTGGATTTGTCAATATCTAAGTTTTCGTCGACTTCTTCTGTTTCAGGAAAAAGTATTTTAGCACAAACTATAGCTGCAGGAGCTGATAGGATGGATGCAGTAAGAAGGTGTTTGGCAAACTCCCTCTGAGCTATGGGGTCATCTCCACCTAAAAATCCGATGAATGCTGCAAATACACCGCCAGCTATAGTTGCCATACCGCCGGTCATAAGACACATAATCTCTGATGTAGTCATTTTTTCTATGTAGGGTTTCACTACAAGCGGAGCTTCGGTCTGTCCTACAAAAATATTTGCTGCTGCGGCCAGACTCTCTGCACCAGAAAGACGCATAGTTTTACTAAGTATCCAAGCAAAGCCAAATACTATTTTTTGAAGTATGCCCAGGTAGTAAAGTAGAGATGTGAGAGCAGAAAAGAAAACTACCGTAGGTAATACTTTAAATGCGAAAACATAACCAATGGTATGAACTACATTTTCAGTTTCACCAGGTTTTGAAATTACAGCCCAGTCAGGCCAATTACCAAAAATAAAACGTGCCCCCTCGTCTGTAAATGAGAGCAGCTGGGTAAAGAATCCTGCTACAATACCGAAAACAGACGCAAATGCAGGTATCTTAAATACCAATAAACCTAAGATCACCTGAATGGCCAGGCCAGAAGCCACTAGCTTCCAATCTATTCTCTTTTTATGCTTACTGAAAATAAATGCAATGCTAATGAGTACTGCTAATCCTATAATTCCTCTGATTATTTCCATCCTTGTTTATAAGCGGGTAAATATACAAGATTATATAAGTAGAAATACCCTTCATTATAAAACCGAATAGCAAAATTGATATTCAATAGTGATACAGTTGTTGAATTTTAATCTGGTATTATTGATTTTGCATGTTGAGTTTTACTTCAAGTTAATAAAATGAATATGAGTGTGTTCTATAAAATTGTAGTTTTTCTTGTGATGTTATGATACTTGGATTGTATTATGGTTTGTAGATTATACAATGAATAAAAATTATCTCGGATCGATTATTTCAATTAGACTAAGAGCGTGTATTTATATAAA
Organism: Bacteroidia bacterium; assembly: GCA_028339355.1. GTDB lineage: Bacteria > Bacteroidota > Bacteroidia > NS11-12g > UBA9320 > UBA9320. The sequence continues at coordinate 56,863 of JAOLBX010000001.1, read as the reverse complement.
TGTTCTTTTGTCAAAAACAAAAAAGTACTAATCTCAGTGCGGTAACCACCATTTTTTATCAAAGTAATTTAACCTTCGGAGCGATGACTAGAGTTTTTTGCCTGATTCTTAACAGTTCTTATTTTGGTTTTATATGCTTCAAGACTGTGTTTTAGCAACATTTTAAATATGAGAAAATTCTATAAACGAGACACTATTCTATAAATGGGTTAAATAGTGGTTAATGTGATTTTTTTGATGATTTTTAAAATTGGCATTTAACAATTTGATAATTAGGGATTAACGATATTTATTTCAATGTTTTGGCATACTGGCATCTAGATTGTATCTAAAGTGGTGAGATTACGTTCTCTAAAAATTTGAAATAAACACACTCGCTTCGGTGAGAAATATAAAAATGTTGATTTAATACTAACAACAAACTACTAGCTGCGAAGTGATGACCGCGAAACTAATAATCGCAGGCTGATTACCTGCAATGTTAGTCGGCTGATTACAGACACTGTGGTGTGATGACCACGAAAATGAAATTGTTTTTTCGTAGTAATTTGACCATTACGTCTTATGATTTAAGCCTTCGGAGTGATGACCGGAGGCTTTTTTTTGTGCCTTTTTTTTAGCGAATCTAATCTAGTTCCCATGTGTACAGCAAACCGCTGCTTGGATTATCTTTGCATCACTTAGTTAATAGTATGCAAGATCAAAGTCCATATACTCCTATAAATAAAGTTCGTATAGTAACGGCTGCATCTCTTTTTGATGGGCATGATGCTGCCATCAATGTGATGCGTAGAATCATACAAGCTACTGGTTGTGAAGTAATTCACCTAGGCCATGATAGAAGTGCAGAGGAAGTAGTTAATACTGCCATACAAGAAGATGCCAATGCCATAGCTATGACTAGCTACCAAGGTGGTCATAATGAATATTTTAAGTATTTGAGAGACCTTTTAAATGAAAAAGGAGCAGGACACATTAAGCTTTTCGGTGGTGGAGGAGGAACTATTCTTCCTTCGGAAATAAAGGACTTGCAAGAATATGGGGTTACCAAAATCTACCATCCTGATGACGGGAGAGCTATGGGACTTCAAGGAATGATAAACGACTTAGTATCTAAATCTGATTTTCCTACGGGTAAAGATCTCAAAGGAGAAGAGAAGTCATTCCACAAAATGAATAAAATGTCGTTAGCAAGAGTAATCTCTGCTGCTGAAAACTTCCCTGAGGAAAATAAAGACTTATTGGACGGAATAAAGGAGGAAGCCAAAGAAATTAAAACTCCCGTACTGGGTATCACAGGAACTGGTGGTGCAGGTAAGAGTAGTTTGGTAGACGAATTGGTACGTAGATTTTTGCTTGATTTCCCTGAAAAAAACATTGCTATCATATCAGTAGATCCATCCAAGCGTAAGACAGGTGGAGCTCTACTTGGAGATAGAATCCGTATGAACAGTATCCGAAACGATAGAGTGTATATGCGTTCATTGGCTACTCGTCAAGCGAATCTAGCTCTTTCGGCTCACATAGATTCTGCGAAAGACATTCTGAAAGTAGCTGGTTTTGATTTTATCATCTTAGAAACTTCAGGTATAGGACAAAGCGATACGGAAATCACAGACCATTGTGATGCTTCTTTGTATGTAATGACACCAGAGTATGGTGCAGCTACACAGCTAGAGAAGATAGATATGTTGGACTTTGCAGATGTGATAGCATTGAACAAGTTTGATAAGCGAGGTGGACTAGATGCTCTAAGAGATGTGAAGAAGCAGTTCCAACGAAATCACGTTCGTTTTGATGATGATGTGGATACTATGCCGGTATACGGTACAATCGCCAGTCAGTTCAACGATCCTGGAGTGAATTCACTCTACGCTAAGCTTATAGATACTATCAATGAGAGAACAGGAGCAGGATTTGATTCGCAGCTTATAGCTGCCAATGAGATGTCTGAGAAGGTATTCATCATTCCGCCCAAAAGAGTACGCTACCTTTCTGAAATAGCAGATAGCAATAGAAACTATGATGCTTGGGCTAAAAAACAGGCCGGTATAGCTCAGAAACTATACGGTATCAAAAAAACCATCAGTACTATCCAAGAGGCAGAGATAGCGGATGCAGATAGACTGATAAAAGACTTAGAAGAAACTTACACCAAAGTAGCCTTGGATTTTGACCCAAAACTACAACTAGTAATAGACGGATGGGATGAGGTAAAAGAATCGTATGCCAACGATATCTACACCTACCTCGTTCGCAATAGAAAGATAAAAGTAGAGACGAAAACCATCTCACTTTCTCACCAAAAAATAAGTAAAGTATCTCTGCCAAAGTATGAAGCTTGGGGAGATGTACTGCAGTGGAATCTGCAAGAAAACGTACCGGGTAAATTTCCATTTACCGCAGGTATCTACCCGTTCAAGCGTCAGGGAGAAGATCCTACCAGAATGTTTGCCGGAGAAGGAGGGCCAGAGCGTACCAATAAGCGTTTTCACTATCTCAGTAGCGATATGCCAGCCAAGAGATTGTCTACGGCATTTGACTCGGTGACGCTATACGGTAACGACCCAGACCACAGACCAGACATCTATGGTAAAATAGGAAATGCAGGTGTGAGTATCTGCTGCCTAGACGATGCTAAGAAATTATACTCGGGATTTAATCTAGCTCACAATATGACATCTGTGAGTATGACGATAAATGGTCCTGCACCTATGTTACTAGGTTTCTTTATGAACGCAGCCATAGACCAACAGTGTGAGATCTACATCAAAGAAAACGGACTAGAATCTGAGATACAAGGAAAAATAGATGCTTACTTCAAATCCAAAGGAAGCCAACAACCAAAATACGATGGTGACTTGCCAGAAGGTAATGACGGATTAGGGCTTATGCTCTTAGGACTTACAGGAGATAAAGTGCTACCTACAGACGTATATTCCAAGATAAAAGCAGACACGCTCAAGCAAGTGCGTGGTACAGTGCAAGCTGATATACTTAAAGAAGACCAAGCACAGAATACGTGCATCTTCTCTACGGAGTTTGCTCTACGGCTAATGGGTGACGTGCAGCAGTACTTTACCGATAATGGCGTACGAAACTTCTACTCTGTAAGTATCTCTGGATACCACATAGCAGAAGCTGGAGCTAATCCCATCACACAGTTGGCATTTACACTGGCCAATGGATTTACGTATGTAGAATACTACCTCAGCCGTGGGATGGATATCAATGACTTTGGGCCGAACTTATCGTTCTTTTTCTCCAATGGTATAGATCCAGAATATGCAGTAATAGGTCGTGTAGCTCGTAAGATATGGGCTAAGGCGATGAAACTAAAATACGGAGCCAATGAGCGTAGTCAAATGCTAAAATACCACATCCAAACCAGCGGTAGAAGCTTACACGCTCAGGAAATAGATTTCAATGATATACGTACCACGTTACAAGCACTGTACGCCATCTATGATAACTGTAACTCACTACATACCAATGCGTATGACGAGGCCATCACTACGCCTACAGAAGAAAGTGTACGTAGAGCGGTGGCGATACAGCTCATCATCAACAAGGAGCTAGGGTTGGCTCGTAATGAGAATCCTATGCAGGGATCGTTTATTACAGAGGAGCTCACCGAACTGGTAGAAGAAGCAGTACTTGCAGAGTTTGATAAAATAACCGAACGTGGTGGTGTGCTAGGAGCTATGGAGACTATGTATCAACGCTCTAAGATTCAGGAAGAGAGTCTGTATTACGAGACCTTGAAACATAACGGAGACTTCCCTATCATAGGAGTAAATACCTTCCTAAGTAGCAAAGGCTCGCCTACTATCTTGCCCAAGGAGGTGATACGTGCTACCGAAGACGAGAAGCAGTTCCAAATCAACACACTCCAAAGCCTAAACAAGCGATACGATACAGAAGCCAAGCAGATACTCTCTGATATACAGACGGTAGCCTTGCAAAATGGCAATGTCTTCGAAGCACTGATGGAAGCATGTAAAGTATGCTCACTAGGTCAGATTACGAGTGCTCTATTCGAAGTTGGCGGTCAATACCGGAGAAACATGTAATTATGGGTGTTCCAAACTAAAAGGAGGCTATTTCCGTCGGAATGCAATGTAGAAGGAAGGCTTCTTTCACTCAAATTCAGTGAATGTGTTGCAATATAGACGGAATATGTAGGGGGATTATGGATAATTGAACAATTACAAATGGTAGTTTCTTACAAAATTATTTCTCTGTGTTAAGGAAAACGGTTGCTTGTCCTGCAAGTAAGTACATATCGGCACTGTCTCATTAGAAGAGTAACTATTCAATTCTATTGATTTCCATTTTTTTAAGTTCAACTGGCACCAAAACGACGCTTTGACTATTTTTATAGTGTTTTGGAAGATTTTTTTTGAATTATATTAAAGTCAAAACAAAAAATAAGTATCTGATTTACAGCACTTAAGGTCTAAATGTGGCTTTTGTCTAACTTATATTGCTTAAAAATAAACAAAATAAAATAGTTTTGTATCAGACATTAATAGTATTTATAACAATTTAAAAATTTAACAACTATGTATTTATTAGACGTTTTAACAATTCCAAAAGATGATCCGATTGCATTTACCTTTTTTACAGGGTATATGGCAATGTTAGCGGCATCTGTATTTTTCTTCTTCGAAAGAGGAAGTGTAGATGGTAAATGGAAATTATCCCTGCTTGTATCTGGATTAATAACAGGTATTGCAGCGGTTCATTACTACTACATGAGAGACTATTACTTAGCAACTGGAGAAAATCCGACTGCACTTCGTTACATCGATTGGACGCTTACTGTTCCGTTGATGTGTGTAGAGTTTTATCTGTTGACTAAAGTAGCCGGAGCTAAGCTAAGCTTGCTTTGGAAATTAATTGCTGCTTCTGTATGGATGCTTGTAACAGGTTACATTGGAGAGGCATTTACTGACGGTTCTACTGGCCATTCTGTTCTGTGGGGCTTCTTATCTGCTGTAGGTTATTTCTATATCTTGTACACTGCTTGGTATGGTGAGGTAGCTAAACTAGCAGATGCTAGTGAAAATGCAGCTGTTAAAAAGGGTGTAAGAACTTTAGCTTGGTTTGTGTTAGTAGGTTGGGCTATTTATCCAATCGGTTACATGTGTATGCCAGGTGGATGGTTAAACGTAGCTCTCGGTTGGGAGAGTGGTAATGTAGATTTGTTCTACAACATTGCTGATGCTATCAACAAAATCGGCTTTGGTTTAGTAGTCTACAGCATTGCAGTAGCATCTTCGAAGAAGGTAGCTGCTTGATAAAAACTATATGGGAGTAAAGAGTTCTTTCTTGATTTCCCCAATTTTGAAGAGGTGCAATGATAATTGCACCTCTTTCTTTTTTCAATCCGAATAATCCAAAATAATGTCAATAATTAATTTCCTTTTTCTTGGTTTTGTTTTGATTTCAAATCTTATTTTTTTAATACTAGGAGAAGTTTCTATAGAAGTTCAAGTGGTCTTTAGCACTGTACTTATTTGTTTGTTTGGTATACCACATGGAGCTATAGATCATATCATATACAGGCAAGAGCAAACTAGATCAGCTCTTATGTTTTATAGCTTTTATTTTGGCTTAATACTTGTGTATTTTGCCATTTGGATGTATCTACCCATTTTAAGTATGCTACTATTTTTGACCTTATCTGCTTTTCATTTTGGTCAATCACAATTTTCGAATTTAGCCATTAATTTAAAATGGCAAAGAGTTTTATTATACCAATCTTGGGGTCTATCTATTTTGAGTGGTTTAGTCATTTTTAACTATGACCAGATATATATATTGGTGGCAAATAATCAGGATACTGTAGCCCTAATGCCTGCTTTTCAGTATCAGGCAAATCTTGTTGTGTTAGTTTTAAGCTCAGCAGTGACACTCGCCATTCTTATTCATTTGAAAGTGAAAAATCGTATATCAGGGCATTCATTTTTCAAAGAAATACTTCTTTTTGGTCTTATTCATTTATGCTTCTTTACCCTCCCTTTGTTAGTAGGATTTACAATATACTTTAGCACATTGCATTCTATGCAGGTTCTGTTAGAGGAGTTTGGATACCTAAAAAAGAAGATGCTAGAGTTGACTGTGTCTGATTTTGTATATATGATCTTGCCTTATACCCTAGTTAGTATTGTTGGATTAGGAGCTTTGTTAATAATGTCGTTTTTCGGAATCCTTTCTATGTCAGCCACTTTTTTGGTGTTTATCGTTATCTCCATTCTTACTTTGCCACATAGCATTGTTATGGATGATTTTTATTTTAAGTCGTTAAAATAAAAATTCCACCTCTTTGGGGTCTCAGACAGGGACCCCAAAGAGGCTTTACTAAGAGGAATGTACCAAATGTGTCTACCTCAATCCATCAATATCATACTTGGATACAAAGTTCCAAATCAATTGGGAGGTACTATTTTCTTGGTACGTATTCGTAAACCATACATGATCTCCGTTCACGTACTTGTAGAGTTCTACAGATACGCCATTGTCTCCTTGGTCGTAGAGGGAGTGCTCTATCGTTATTCCTCCACTGGTTTCAGAATTTTCAGTAGGAGTTTCTGTTGTATTGTTAAAATCTATCCAATGGTCAATGACTGACTCAGCAGCGTTATAATATTGGCCTCCGGTATATGGGATCACGCCATCAGAAGTGCCGTGCAAGTGTATCACTGGCATAGGGTGACTGGTAGTGCCATTTAAGTCTAGCATAACACCAGAGACGCACCCTACAGCTGCTATTAGGTTGCTTTTGTAGTTAGCAAGACCATACGCCATCATACCCCCATTGGAATATCCGCAGGCATATACTCGCTTGGCATCTATGCTGTAGTTTGAGCTTATTTCATTGATTAGAGCTTCTGTGAATCCAAGGTCGTCGGCATCGCTTTTGTTATCTCCTCCTGGTAGGCTGGGATTCCAATGCGACGAACCATCCATATCACTTCCTTGCGGATAGACTAGAATAAATGTTTCTGACTCTGCGAGTGCACGCATATCTGCATACTTCATATAGTCACTAGCTTGTCCACTAAATCCGTGAAAATTTAGTATCAACGGAACAGCAGATGCACCATCATATGATTCAGGTACAAAGATTACGTATTCTCTTGTTTTACTGTCGTGGTAGAGTGTTTGGGTAGATAAACCTGTGTTTACTGCAGGGTCAACAATTATAACGGGTTCATCGTCCTTGCAACTTGTAAATGAAATGGCAAAAATTAGAGCTAATAGTATTGTTCTGATCATGAGTCAAATATAATAATTGGATAATTAATAAGGTTACATTCTCCTAGGACCAAATTCATTGTAGTTGTCTTTTACCTTCCAATACTCGTGGCATTTGGCTTGTAGGTCTTTCAGAAAAGCAGAATTAAGCTTTGTCGTTTCAGGTGACAAGCCATACATCTCTTCGCACATGGTATACAGACTCTCTAGTATCGGTTTAGTCACCGAGCCACTTTTAAATACTACTATTGCACCTAGCGGAGGTCTTCCATTCTTTACTTCACTCATAGAAATGGCCTCTATATCCTCCGTGAAACTTTCTCGTTCGCCAGCCTCTCTATAGTTATATCCTGCATCCGCATCGGTATTTAACCTAGAGTAGGTGGTTGTTCTACATTGCACTGCCAGTTCTACTAGCATATCACGTATTTGTCTATTGACGTATATCTCTTCCAAAATGTATTGTTATTGCTCGAAGGTAGGGATTTTATTGGTCATCCTGAGCGGTGCTTTTTGTCATCTTGAGCGGCAGTCGAAGGATAGATAAAAAGTATAGCGGGTTTCGAGTCGTCTACCCTTCGATGAAGCCTGTGCTAAGCTTAGCCGAAGTGCTCATTGTGACTGTTTATCTGAAAGATCTGAGAAGACCTCCTCTTCATTTCAACCCCCTTTTCGCCAATACTTTTTGCAAGGCTTCATTTTTCTTAGAGCCTTGTACCATTTTAAAGATGAAGTAGAGTGGGATTATGGTGAGAAACCCCCAAGTGTTCTTAGCTATACTATAGATGATGACTCCTGCCATAATACCTATGGCTAGAGAACTCCAAATGGGGGCGAGCTTTGTCTTATTTGCTTCTGCAAGTAGTTCTTCGTCTGATAGTTGAGATAGTTCTTCTTAGTTCACAATTCAAAAATAGGGAATTACCTTGTTATCATCAAAGGTGTATTCTTAGATCTATTATTCTCCGGGAGTCCAATAACGCTCAGATTGACAATTTAATTTACAATATTGTACTAGGTATCACGGTTATTTATATAAGAAGGCTAAGATTCTAATGATAACGAGTTTGTTCTTTTTTGTTTTTGAAACAAAGGCACAAATAGATACTACTGAGTTTGCTTCGCATTTTGTTGCTGATACGGTATACTATCATACTAATACAGTGAGAGATTTGGAGTTGAAACATGTTGATATGGTGGTCCCTAAATTTTGGTATACGTGGTTTTGCTGCTCACGAAGATGTAACGATGCAGAGTTGTGTAAGTCAAGATTTATGAGAGTGGGGTACGCTCCAAAATGGCAAGATTCTACTCACAAGTTGCAAGTGGGTTTAGTTAAATTTCTAAAAGGAGATAAATATATGATCCAGACAATATTACAAAGTAACTTAAAGGATGAGTATGATTTCTCCATCGGGACTAAGATAAAAGTAGCATCCCTACATCACAAAAAAATAGTTGAAATTCCCGTTTCACGGGTGGGGCTAGATATTGGAGTATCAAAACGTTCTGTTTTTTCCACCTACGTGTATCCCAATATCAATCTAATATTTCCGAATGGAAGATGGAGTCTCGAAGGAGGATATATGCTAATAATGACTATGTGCCAGATGTGGATGTAGTTTCACTTGCCTTGTTTGGGTTGTTTGGCTTTTAATCTAAATCGTTGTTTCCAACATTTTATTGATTCTTCAAAGAATAATTTCTATGCTTTATCCGAATTGAGGAGACGAAAAACACCTTCATACAAGCATCGAAAGGTTTTTGCTTAAAGACTTGCCTATACTCTTCCCACTCTGTTCGTTTTCAAGTTTTGAGTTCTACCGCAGGATAGAGTAACATTCTTTCCGCCGCAATTAAATAGTAGAATTGCAATTACAAAAATGTTTAGAAACTTCAGTAGTAAAAAAACAGATAAAAAAAGGAACGCATCGCTGCGTTCCTTCTCTCAATTGTGATTAGTTAGTTTAGTTGTTTACCTAGTACTTTCCTTGTTGTACTCCCTCTGCATAGTTGATTTTCATACCAGCTTTGGAAAATGCTTCTTTTAATGCTTTGTTTCCACCAAAGAACACATCCCAGTAGCAAGCATCAGATGAATGCAACTAGTTTGACGTTATGAGATTCAAATTCTTCCATTCATAAAATAAGACGCATTTAATTCTAATGGTCACAAATAATATTTTAGAACAGGATTAAGTATTATTCTTTGACCTCAAATCCAGTCGATACAACATTGCCATTTTCATCTGTAATATACAGGGCATTTTTTCCAATGCGAGGGTACAATAACATCTCGTGTTTGTCAATCGTAACACCTAGGTAAATACCGTTTAGCTCCCAATATAATTCCATTTCATTTTCGTTATAGAATACTTTGGCAGGGATTCCTTCTTTTTCCCCTTTGGGTAATGATATCTTACCATTATTTATTGGGTAAAGTACGTTAATGCTTGCAGATACAGATATGCAGTTCGAGTCCCAACGAGGCACACTCACGTGGTCTGGATGTCTCTTTTGGAAGTAATGAGAAACAATGGGTGGGAGCACAAAGAATGTATCGTAATGAGTTTCAGTTTCGCTGCATTCTTTGTATACTCTGTATGTGTCTCTATTTAGAAGATATGGTGTGTGATACTTACAGTTTGTAGTCTTGTCTGATGCTGCAGGAAGCAATGTTTCCTGCGTTTTCGGACAGTATTTGTTGGTTTTCATTCCGCTTACCATACAGACTGAGGATGCTTTCATGTCCATCGGTTGATAAAACCAAGAAGTGGGAGGGAGTAAGTCATACAACTGAAAGAGGAGCGGAGCAGCATTGTTGAGTCCAGTAAGTCCTGACACGCCCTCTCCATCACTATTTCCTATCCATACACCTATCGCATATTCAGGAGTGACTCCTACGGCCCAAGCATCTCTATTACCGTAACTAGTTCCTGTTTTCCATGCTATCTTCCTGCCGGAAGAAAAGTTTTTCCAATGTGATTCAGTCTCTGGTCGATAGGTATTGGAGAGTGCAGAATATACGGAGTATATACTGCCTTTGTCAAGTGATATCTTTGCTGAAGCTTCTTGTAATGATCTGTTTTTGAGAAGATAGGAATGATAGCGGTTTGATTTTATAGTATCGCTCAATTGATGAGCCAGTGCTGCATAGCTATTGGTAAGTTCCAATAGGTTCACCTCTGCACCTCCTAGTATCATGGATAAGCCATAGTTTACAGCAGGTCTATTCACACTAGTGAGTCCAAGATGATGAAAGGTACTTTTCATTTTGGTGATGCCATATGAGCTGAGCAGCCACGCTGCCGGTATATTTAAAGAGCGATATAACGCCTCATCTGCTGGCACTAGACCATCAAACTGCGGATTGTAATTACTCGGTCTGTATCCGTAAAAATTCATAGGATAGTCAGGCATCAATTGTTTGGGGTTTATAAGTCCTTCTGAAATGGACGCAGCATATAGAAAGGGTTTGAGAATACTACCACTGCTACGAACCGACTTTAGCATGTCTACCTTACCTGCATGTTCGTCATTGTCTTTGTAGATATTGCCAACGTAGGATAATACCTCTCCTGTTTTTACATCCATGAGTATTGCACTTAGGTTATGGATGTTTTGCTGCTTCATTTGTTCGGAGTAGTTGCCGCAGATTTTATTAAATTGTTTTTGCCATTTGAGTTCAATGGTGCTTTCAATTTTTCCTTTAGTATCCTTATATCTACTCACTAGGTGATATGCGTGATGCGTCAGTGAGTTAATAGGATTTGGCAATGGCTCGCTTATTGCGATTTTGTATTCTTCTTGGGTAATGGTCTCGTCCTTGTATAAATATGCCAATAGTTTATTTCTCTTAGCAGTGAGAGCTTCTCTATTTTTATTTAGATGAATAAGTCCTGGTGCATTGGGAAGCACAGCTAACATTGCGTTTTCTGCCCAGCTCAATTGGTACGGGGATCTATTGAAATATCGCCAAGAGGCAGTCTCTAGTCCTACCACATTTCCACCAAAAGGTGCATGACTTGCGTGTAGGTTTAATATTTGGTCTTTGCTATAGCCGCATTCCAGTCGCAATGCCCAAATCATTTCTATTAACTTTTCGCCAAAAGTTCTTTTTCCGTTTTTGCGATGTAGTCGAATGGTCTGCATCGTAATGGTGCTCGCACCACTGACTACTTCTCCTTTTCGTAGATTTAGATAGATGGCTCTCGCTATCGCTATAGGATTAATACCAGGATGGTTATGAAAATGTTTATCTTCAAAACGTAATATGCATTTTTCAAATTTGCGTGGTAGACTATCCATTATTGGAAAACGCCACTGTTCGTCAGAGGCTATTCTGGCCTCTAGAAGTTCTCCATTTCTGTCTACGAGCAGTTTGGAATATGGCTCTTTGAAAAGAGGTGACGGGAGACAAAAGATGAAGTAAATTAGAAATAACCCAAAGCTGACTTGCAACAGTCTTTTAAGTTTAATCTTAGTCAATATTTCAATTGGTATGTTCAACAGTAGATAAACTTGGGTTTCACGAGTTTTGTTATTTGTCAAAGCAACATATTTTTTTGGAGAATGGTTTTATTTTCTTGAAGATGTATTGCTATTTTTTTGGGAATACAATTAAGGTAATCCGTTCTCAGGTACTTTGAATAGCATGTAAATGATAAATGTGTATTGATTATTGTACATAAATATATTGGAACTTACTGCTTGTGATGGTATTAATATGTGTGTAAGTAATTGATAGTTAGTTGTTAATGTTTGTTTCGGCTGTAATTGCCTCAACTGGTATAGCTATTGAATATATATCATTAATTAAGTCATACCTAGGTATGATAAGTTCAACAATTTAAATATATAACATCATGAAAAATTTATTACTAGCACTCATCGGTATTTTAGCATTCTCGCTAGGTTCTACAGCTTCGGCACCAAAAGATTTTGCAAAGCATAAAAACAAAGTGGTGAAGTTTCATCCGCCACATCATCACTACCGAGTAGGAAGCTATCACAGATACGTTCCAAGGCACGCCTTACGTGTAGTCAGAAACGGAAGAGTATATTTTAGATATGATGGAGTTTTCTTTAGCGCTTATGGTAGAGGATGGACGGTAGTAAATCCGCCTAGATTAGCACCTTACAGACAGGCACAACGCTATAGAGGACACAGACCGCATCATAGATACGATAGAAACGGATATAGAGATGATTATAGACGAGGTGGAAACTACGATCACAGGAATAGGCAGGGACATCGGAATGGATCCGGATATAATAAAGGTGATAGAAATGGCAACGGCTCTTGTCAAGGTCATGGAAATGGAAACAACGGCGGAGACCGAAATGGTAATCGCGGCAGAGGTGGAGGCCTCCGAGGAGGATAATTAACTAATAATTGATTATGGATTGAGTGGTTCTTCAACGAAAGTTGAAGAACCTTTTTTTATAACGCGAGTTTTTGCCTGTAAAGTTTCAAGCACAATTCACCCACCCACAATAAAGTAAAAATGAAAGTGATTTTTTGAACAAGAGGAAGCCAAACTATAAAGATTTTGCCATAGTACATTGCGATAGTCGCTGTTATTAATAAGAGAACTACTACTCCCCATCTTTTGTAAGATAAAAAGTCACTCTTTACAATAGTATTTACTACTCCAATCAGTGGCAAAACACTCATTACTAGTGCGAGGAGCAACATGGTATAATGATACGGTGTGAAAATAAAAATAGCACACAGTGGATCGGCAACACCTAGATACTTTGTACTCTTTTTCCATACACGATGACTCATAAGCGATTTACTAAATAAGTAGAAAAAAAGTGCTAAGCTTAAGCAAATTATGACCATAGCGGTAACTGCAAAAAATCTTCCAGCATTGGGCTCTCCGTTCATCGCCAATTCTGGATATAAGTCACACCAGTAGTTGTTTATCCAGTCGTATCCTAAAGAATTGAGATCTACTTTGGAGCCGCCTGGGTATAATGTAGCTGCTACATAAAACAGAATAAAATAGATTATTATCCCAATAGGTGGGATGATGTATATCCAGTTCTTTTCTGCTTCTCTGCTCATTAATTTTTTAGTAAGTAGTCGTCATATCTTCGTCTACAACTATAATGAAGTCCGCCTTACCTCGGTGTTCTGTATCTAGTTTATCTGTATCTGACTGTACTACAGTAGATATAGTGCCATACTGAAGGTTTGGTGATTGTTGTTTTAGGTACCAAAGGATTCCTTCATAAAAATCAGAATGAAATGCTCCGTTGAAATGAATGAATAGATTGCCTGGTGCATAATTTTTTATAATAAAATGAGCCATAGTAGCATCTTTTATTGCTTGTGCTTTCACAAGCTTTGGAGAGCCGTGAGCTCCCATCATTTTCAGAATGCTTTGGTAGGTAGGGAGGTTTATATCAAATGCAATAGGTAAAGGAGCTATCCAACTCTTCTCAAACGCAGATAAGGTGTCCAAAGAGCTGAAATCTCCTTTGTAAACCATACTCGCGTATCTGCGGGGTATGTTGCAGGCCGTAAAGCTCAATTTGTTGTCTTTGGCAAAATCTACAAGCGGGGCGTAGTCTGTCTTGTGATTGGACCATAAACGAGCCAAAGTGTCAAAACCACGTTGATTGATAGAGTCCATAAGGTATAAATATAACGCATCTTGATTGTCGGCTTCTATCATCTCTGCACCCAATTGTATCTCTCTTTTGTTGTGCAGCTCTTTGGTGACTTCCAGCTGTAGCCAATGAGCTAATGCACTGTTGTGCTGCTCTCCAAATAGAATAACATCGTCTTTCACTAGGTTTTTCACCATCTTCTTGTAGCTTACTTTTTTGCCTTTGGCAGAATAGATTTTGTAAGCTGGCATTTTTTGAGCTACAGCTGCAAAACTCACAAATAGTAAAAGTATGAATGTGGTGATTTGTTTCATTGGTGTGGCGAATTTAAAGGAAATTTTTATCCTCCACATCCTTAATAACCGAAAGCCTTTATGAAACGGTTGGGTATTGGCATCTTAACCAATAACTTAAACTCATAATTTAAAACCCTAAGACTTCCATCAGCTCACTTTTTTTGCTCGCTGCTACTTCTACTTCGTTACCATCACACATGATGAGGCTGCCGCCTCTACCTTTTTTGTAGGCTGAGATATGGTCAGTATTGATAATATGAGACTTATGAATGCGTAGAAAATTAGCGTTTTTTTCTAAACTCTCAAAGTACTTGAGAATTTTGCTTACCGTTTTTTTAACTCCATTGGTTAAGTAGAGGTCCGAGTAGTTGCCATTGCCAGATATTCGGATGATGTCATTGCTATTCACGATTTCAAAACCATTTTGATTGGGTAACACAATACGTTGTATCCCTTCATTTCCAAGGTTTTGTTGTAACACTTTTTTAAGCTCTGAGAAATTGTTCTCCTTACTCAGTTCTTTTACCTTATCAACTGATGCCACTAGCTCGTCTATACTTATGGGTTTGAGGATGTAGTATGCTGCACTGTAATTGAGTGCTTTGATGGCATAGTCGCTGTATGCAGTAATGAAGATTGTATGGTAATCCACTTCTCCGGTCTGCTCAAGTACGTCAAATGCATTTCCAAAGGGCATTTCTACGTCCAAAAAAACTAAGTCAGGCTTGTGCTTTTTGATAAGCTCCACGGCTTGTCTAGCGTCTTCTGCTTTTGCTATAATTTCTAGATTTTGGCAATAGCGAGTTACGTAGTTTTCTATGAGATCTCTACTGCTTTTTTCGTCGTCAGCTATTATTACTCTTAAGTTTTCAGTCATTGGTAGAGTGCATTAATGGGATTTTCATTTGCACCTTGGTGCCAGTAGCTTCATTGTTTTCCTGCAAATCAATGATTTCAACTTCATACTGTATCTTGGTTTTGTTTGAGAATTTATGGTTTAGACCATTGAATTTATTGAGTAGTTTCATACGCTCTTTAGTGTTGGCTATTCCTGTGCTTTTGTAGTCACGTTGATGGTTCGTTTTAAGCTTTTGTGATGCGGCTCTGCCGATGCCATTGTCTGTAATGTTTATTTGCAGGAGATTGTGCTTCTTTTCTAAATGCAGCTGTAAAAAACCTTTGGACTCTTTGTAACGCAGCCCGTGCCAAACCGCATTCTCAATATACGGCTGTATGAGCATAGGAGGGAGGTCTATATCGTCCGTATTGAGCTCGGGGTCTATACTTATTTCATAGTCAAATTTATCTTCAAACCTCGAGTGCTCTAATGCTAAATAGATTTCCAATGAACTCAATTCCTCGGTAAGTGTAATACTCGGATTGTTTGAATTGTTGAGCACCGTTCGCATTAGTTTTGAAAAGTCGGATATGTATCGATTGGCTTTTATTTCCTCGTTTTTACTTATAAATCCATTCACAGAATTGAGGGAGTTAAAAATGAAATGTGGGTTCATCTGAGAACGAAGTGATGCTAGTTGTATAAGCGTATTAGACCGCTGCTTTTGGCGAATATTTTTCACCAAAAAGTAAGTTGACAAAGCAAAGAGACCCAGGCCTAGCCCCAGACCAAATATGGTGCTTTGTTGAGTGCGGAGTGCTGATTCTTTCTGCTCTTGCTTGAGTTCAAGTTGTTTTATCTTGGATTCCTGTAAGCGGTACTTGGAACTAAGAAGTGCATTTTTAAGCTTACTGGCTACCTCAGATTCCTTTATTGAATCCACTAGGTTTACATACTCTTTGTACTTAGATAGTGCTTTGGCATATTCTCCAGATTTTTCGTACGCTTCAGAGAGTCGCTCTACAGCTTTTATATGGTCAATTTTTTGTGGTTCCTTCTTCGTTAGTTCTGCACTTTTTTCAAAATAATCAGCCGCTAGTTTTGGGTTCTCGTCTATGTAGCTATTTCCTAAATTAAAATTAGCCGCACTGCTTACGGATACTTTGTTGGTGGCCAGTGATTTGGTGATGGCTTCTTTTTGAGTGACTACGTTTTGCTCTTGGAGATTATTTTTCTCATAGACATCCCAAGCATAGTTGAGTGTCTTTACTTCTAGTGAGTCGGAAGTGACCTCTTTTGATGCGTCTATGGCTTTGTTTATTAAGTCTACACCCTCAGATGTTTTTTTATCTTCTATATAAAGACTGCCTAACTCTAGGTATATATCTACCTTCTGATTTTTGTCTAATTCTTTGTTCGATTTTAGTTCGTTTTCTAGATCTGTGATGGCTTCACTTTTTCTACCTTGTTTCCTTTTTATTTTAGAATTTGTAACACGGTATTCCGATTGTTTTTTTGGAGAGATAGACTTTCTTTCTGCTTGATTATTGTAACCTATAGAAGTTTCTGCTTCGTTAAGAGCCTCATGGCTTTTTGCTAGATATTTAAGCGTGTATTCTTCGTTTTTGGGGTCTTTAATTTTTTTGTAAATAGCCTCAGCTTTAGTGAAGTAGGAGATGGCCTTGTCAAATTCTCCCGTATTGAAATAGAGCGTACCTAATGTATTGTATGCACTGGCTTCTGCTCTGATATCTCTTCTTTTTTTACTTTCTAAAAGTGCCTCAGATGCAAGCTCAAAAGACTCTGTAGGATTAGAAAGTATGGTTTTATTTGCTCGGTCTATTTTAGACACAGGATACTCCTTGTACTCCTTTTTTCTGGACTGAGCATACAGTGATGCATCGAAGCCCAAAACAAAAACCAATGTAACTACGACCGATATGTAAACCTTCTGTGGCAATGTAATACGAATATACTCAAACAAAAATCGAGCTAAACTGATTTAAGCTCAGATTAAGTTCATCGCATTATAGCTCATTTACGTATTCGACACATTCACACATTGGTGATGCTTGTTCACACAGTTTCTGTTTTTCGCGATAATTCATGGATGACTTTTGATGTTATAATAAAAAAATAAATATGAAAAAGTTTAACATTCTAGTGCTATTGTGCTTCATAAGTTTGCTAACCAATGCACAACTTAAAACAGGAAACTGGGCATATAGTGCGGCAGCTCCTATTGTGCTCAATTCCAATAATATAGCGGTGCCGGTTAATTATTCAGATAACAATGTGATAACCATTAAGGGGATGTACAATGCCACACCAGACGCGTATGTGAGTATATTTAGTTTATCGCAAGAAGCAGAACAGGAGAGCGAGGCTAATAGACTTATCAATGAAAAAATAGCGGCAGTAAGAGCAGGTCTAAAAGAAATTGATCCAACGATAACGCTCGATATTGATATAATCTCCTTTGTTCCTATTTATGACAAAGTGTTGGAAAAAAAGGTGTTTGGCAAAAACACTTTCACAGAAACTCCAGTAGGGTTTGAGCTCAAGAAAAACATCATTATTGAGTTTAAAAAATCTAGCGATATGAACAAAATATTTTCGCTCTGTACTTCGACGGGTATCTATGATTATATCCTTACGGATGCAGTAGTCGGAGATATGGGAAAGGTGAAAGAAGCACTTAGAGATAAGGCTGATGAACGTATCTATAAACAGCTAGAACGGTATGCTAAACTCCGTGATATAGACATAAAACAGTACAATCGATTCATCTCAGAAGGATATGCGGTAGTATATCCAGGTGAAAAATATGAAAAGTACACGGCATTCTCTTGTACTTCATATTTCACGCAGAAGTTTAATTTGAATAACGATGCCAATAAGAAGGTGACACGTCACTACTTGCCGGTAATAGACAAGGAGTTTGACTTTGTAGTGAATCCTATAATCTCCGAACCAGCTATTCAAATTATGTATCAAATAAACTTGGTTTTGTCCAAAAAGCCGGCACCTCCTCGAGAGCATAAACCTGCTCTAGCAAAACCTCAGAAAGAAGTGTTTATAATCACTCCAAACGGCGATTTAAGACAAATTAATTTATAAAAAAGCAAAAGAATAAGAATCATGAAAAAAGTAATTTTAACAACCCTAGCACTACTGCTTATAGTAGCCGTAGCACTTAGTTTCTCCTTACCTACCTTATTGCGTATCAAAGCATACTCTGCTCCAATGGCATTACCAGAGATAGAACAACGAGATAATACCAATGCAGCCAATGAAATACAAATAGCACTCATACTCGATACCAGTGGTAGCATGGACGGACTTATAGACCAAGCTAAATCTCAGCTTTGGGGCATTATAAATGAGCTTTCCAAAGCCTATAAAGACTCCGCTAGAGCCAATGTAAGGATAGCCCTATATGAATATGGTAATGATAATATTTCTGTACAGAAAGACTATGTACGTCAAGTTCTGCCTTTTACCACAGACTTAGACGATATATCCGAAAAACTATTTGCACTCTCGACCAATGGAGGTAGCGAGTATTGTGCTGAGGCGATACATTCTTCGCTCAATGAGCTAACGTGGTCGCAAGAAAGTGGTATGAAAGTAATATACATAGCGGGCAATGAGCCATTTAATCAGGGGAGTTTTTCGCACAAGGAAGCATGTGAAATGGCTTCGCAAAATAATGTGACTGTGTATCCTATTTTTTGTGGAAATAAACAAGAAGGGTTGAATACACATTGGAATGATTGTGCAGTAATCACAAAAGGGCAATACATGAATATAGACAGCGACATCAAAGTAGTAGAAATGGCGACTCCGTACGATGATTCTCTAGATGTACTCAACTATCAGCTGAATAACACTTATATATACTATGGCTTACAGGGTAGAAGCCTGAAAGAAAAGCAAGTAAAGCAGGATTTAAATCAGGAAACATACTCCAAAGCGAATAAAGTGTCTCGCACTATGTCCAAATCTTCTAAAATGTACTCGAATGAAAAGTGGGATCTGGTAGATGCATATAAGAAAGATAAATCAGTAGTGAATAAAGTCAACAAGTCAACGCTTCCAGATTCTCTCAAGTCTCTGAATGACGAAGAACTGAATGATTATGTAGTCAGTAAAAATAAGGAAAGAGAAAAAATCAAAAATGAAATTAACCGATTGGGTGTGAACAGAACTACATATATCTCTAAGAATAAGGAATCTTCTAAGGACCTGACGTTGGGAGATAGAATGGTCAAGACTATAAAGACCGAAGCTAAAAACAAAGGGTATGAATTTGAAAAGTAAGAGTTAGTGTATTGGATTAAAGCCTCATCTTTCGATGGGGCTTTTTGGTTTTGGCTGTTCTCATTACGTTAGTTGTTCTTATAAAGGTCAACAATTACTGTTTAGCAGAAGAGCGATTACGTATTAATGTAAACTTGCTTAAATCTTATCCTTATTACTTCACCTCAATAACCTTACCTGCCTTCAACGCGTAGATGCTAGCGTCATACATCGCTTCACAATGTACGCCAGGATGAATGTATTTACCCTTGAAGCTAGTAGTGAATGTATAAGTGAATTCCTTGTTTTGATTTGGCATTAAGTCAAAGTAGGCGTAAACCTTGTCATCTTTTATATCTTCATAATTAGCAGGGTTTTTGGAGTTGCCTCCAGTCATCCTTTCATTTTGTATTTCGCATCCCGCAGGGAAGAAAGTAGATAGTGCTAAGTTATTGACTTTTTCAGCATTGTTGGTGTTTTTTACATTGACGCGTATTTTATAGTCTTGCCCAAATTTCAGGTCATCTACACTTACCGTTTTACCATCAGAATTTTGATAAGACACGGTCATAGATAACTGATTTTGCTTGTCTTGTAGTGTGGTGCTAGACGGTGTCCCTGTATTTATAAGTCGCACATACAGAAGCTGCTCTCCCGTGTTTTTTATACTCCAAGAGTTCTGCTTATGCAGACTGCCAAACTCTTGCTGAGATAGCACATCAGAGAAGGTGTGACTCTTTGTATTGCTGCTTTTCGTGAGAGTGTATTTTGCTGTTTTGTCTCGCGAATCTTTGGTAACTTTGGCAAATGCACATAACCCATAGGCTGTTTCCTGTGTACTCAGCCAGTCCTTACTACCGAGTCTTTTCGCCACCTCTTTGAGTAGAGCTGGTACACGATTATCATTTTCTATAAAGTACATACTTTCTAGTATGATACTCTGATCTCTCATAGCACTGCCATAGGTGTAGTAGTGGTCCCTATATTCTGGTACATCGTAGCTCACAGATGCTATCGTGGCTTGAGCGATGTGTTTTTGCCCTGATATAGCATACGCACTTGCAAGTCTCCACTTGGCGGTATTGCTCTCTATTCCATATTCTTTTAGTCGATTCATAGCACCTAGTTCTGGTTTGCCATAGAGTGCAAGAGTATAGAGTCTATAGGCTTGGGTGAGCTCATTGCCGCTTCTGTAATAAGAGGTGTTTCCATTGGAGTATGCGTTTGCAGTATTTTTCTGATAAGTATACCACTTATCTAGCATGTACTCAGGTACATAATAACCTAATGCTTTAGCCTCTAATAAGAAGTGACCTGCATAATTGCTTCCCCAAGTAGATGATTGTCTTTGACCCGGCCAGTAGGCAAAGCCACCATCCATAGTCGCAAATTTTTGTATGCGCGCTATACCATTGGTGATGTTACGTTCGATGTCTTTTTCTTGTTTGGGGGATAGATCCATTAGTTGAGATAAGTACAGCTGCGGAAAAACAGACGAAGTAGTTTGCTCTATGCATCCATGCGGATATTGAATCAGGTACTTTAGCCTTTTGTACAAGTTTATACTCGGATACTGGCTTACTTCTATTACGGCACTATTGGTTCCGTCCCATCCGATTTTTTTGAAAGAAAAGGCTTCGGACTGGCCCGCCTGCAAAGTTTTATCTTGTGTCTCGCTCACTTCGTACCCCGGAATTCGTACAGGTATTTCTAAAGATTCTGAATGTTTGTCGTTGGCACAACTTGCACCAAAGTTGATTTTGGAAACACCTAATTTGTCTTTTACCTTAGCTTTGAAAAACACCAGAGTTTCACCGTTTACAACCTTGTTTATTGTGATGCTTTGGTTTTCTATTGAGAGGAAGTCATCTGATTTTAGTGAAACCGTAATAGGCATTTTGGCTTTTTCATTGGCAAATACAGTCACTGGTATCATAAGCTCGTCACCAGGAGTAAATACACGAGGTAAGTTGCTCTGGATCATTAATGGTTTTCTCACTTTGGTAGTGTGGTCTGTCTTACCAAAAGCGTTTCCATTTCTGCAGACAATCATAGCCCTTACAGATCCTACATAATTTGTAATTTTAAACGAATGTGAGGTCTTCTCTCCTGGACTAAGATAGAAAGGACCGAGATACTTAACTACGGGTACAAACCTGTTTGCCTTGGCTATATTGCCCTCTGTTCCTGCTCCATCACCTCCAATGCGATATACATTGTCAAATTTGCCTGAAAAAGAATTGATTACATCGTCGTATATGTCCCAAGTAGTGATGCCAAGGGCACGCTTTTTATTGAAATTTTTCCAAATTTCGGGTGTGCGGAAACGAGTTAAATCCAATAATCCTTCATCTACGATAGCGACAGTATAGTACATACCTCTACCATTTTTTTCTGAAACTGTAAGACTAGAGCTCTCTTCTGGTCGTATTTCATCACGCATAGTTATTTGTGGTTCTAGCACCGTATTTTTATCAAAAACAGTGATCGGTATGACACCATACATACGCAACGGTTTATCATTTTTGGTGTGCACGTGCTTTTGCAATACCGTAATGTGAGCATAGCAATTTGGACTCATAGATGCTTCAAGTGGGAACTCTATTGAAGAAGTTCCTTTTGTGGTGTTTACCCAAAAAGTTCTTATTACTTCTACGTCATTCTCTATGCTTACTAGTACCTTTCCTTCAGAAGGACTGGGAAAACTTACAGTGGCTATTTCGCCAACCTCATATTTCTCTTTATTGGCAGACATCTTTAGAAGCATAGCATTGTTCTGTTCCTTCTGGTTTCTATAACTTCCGGGGTAGTCTACAAAAATAGTTTGGCCTGTGCTGTGTCCATTATCACCAGATTCAATGCTTATGTAGTACTGGCCCCATTGATATTCTTTTACGTTGAACGTATACGAAGCTCGTCCACCGTTTGTAGAAATTGTCTTTTGATCTACCAGGTCATAGCTATTATTGCTTATATATCCGGCTATGTCTTCTGCATTGTGCTGCCACCACCATCTCCATTCTATTTTATATACTTTTACCTTGAGCTCTCTTTTTGTTTTTAGTACATTTCCCTTGGTGTCTACATTTACGATTTCAATTTTGTTGTTTCGTTCAGTGCTCAGAGAGCCATAGTTATTGAGCGGTAGTCTCATACCTACATAGCTTGGGTATGGGTGATAGGTAGTTACCAGATTGTCTATTGAGAATCCTCCTCCTTTTTCGAATACCTTAGTAATAAAACTTGCCTTGAGTTTTCCCCTGCTTTTAATTTCCTTGTTTTCTAAAGGAATGTTGGCAATTCCTTTCTCATCTAATTTTGCGTCAAATATGGTTCTCTCACTTGATTCAAAATACTTCCCGATGTCTTCAAAGGTGTATGCTTTAAATTTCGGGAAGGAAGTATACTTAGGAGATAAGACCATTTTTACATTGGCCTTTAAATTGCCTGCGTTGGCACCGTGGAGCCAAGCACTTGATAGTTTAATGGATTGATTTTTCGACCCTTCTATCTCTTCAGTCTCTGGGGTCAGGTGTATTTTTAATCTATTGGGCCGTACTGTTTCTATTTTTAGGCTATGGCCAAACGTATGGCTACCAACCTTAAGAGATACATAATAATTTCCAGTAGGAGCATCCATTGAGGTCTTCAGCTTAATAGCGTGAATTCCCTTTTTTGTAAATTTCAGATTACTCGTACTTACTACTTGACCGCTTGGGTTGTTAAAGGTAGCTTTCATTGGCATTCCTTCTCTTATTGCATTTAGGCCATCACGTACTACGCAGGATAAGTATATTTCGTCACCGGGTCTCCAAACTCCTCTTTCCCCATAAAAAAATGCGTCTACGCCATTGCTACGGTGTACTCCATCTGTTTCAAATTTACTAAGCGAATTACTCAAATTATTATTGAGTTTTAGATATGCTTTATCATTGCCAGACTCACCTATTACGACAAATGGGTTTCCTTTTATCTTTAATGTAGCTAATCCTAATTCATTGGTGTATGCTGTTTTTATTAGCTTTTGCTGATAATTATAGAAACGTAGTGTAACATTGGGTTCTGCAGAACCATTTACCAAGTTGGTAGATACTAGCGTATACGTTTGATCTCCTGCTTTTTTTACAACCAGCCCAAGGTCTGAGGCGAGTAGATTTTTACTCTTGGTAGAGTTATAGTAGAAGTATCTGCTGCACAAGTCATAGTCCTCTCGATTGGTATATGAGCTGTTTTCATAATAGTCGTGATATTCTGAATAGTATGAAGCATTATTAGTCCCATCGCACGTTGCAAAGGTGAAATCTTGCTTAAAAGAGAACCGGACTCTATAGATGGCACCAGGTTCTGGAGTTATGATGTCTCTCAAATTAAGTCCATGTGTTGTCCATTGTTGCAGTTTATTGCCGTTTTTACGTCGCAAGTCGATGGTATGACTTTTTATTTTCACAGCTACTCTTCGCATTTCACCATTTTCGTTTATGTCGTTTACTTGCAGAAACTGTAGCACATTTTTTTCGTAAATTTTGAAAATATCTACATTTACTTTTTTGAGACCTATGGTCTTAAATGGAACTATAAGCCCTTGAGAATTTGGTAGAATTGTTCCCTTACCTATCATTTCTATAGTAGGCAGTGGAGCAGCTATGGAGATTTCTTTTTCTTGAATCGTCTTTATTCTCTTGCCATTAAAATTTTTGACACCGGCACTTACAGTCAGTTTTGTATTCCCTGTGAAACTGTGATTTAGAAATACTTTTACTTTAGAGCCGTCTATCTCATGTTTCAATCCATTGATATGGTCTATGCGAATAAGCCCATTTAAGTTTTGCTTAGGGTCTAGCGGCTCAGAAAATTGAAGTGTAAGTAGCTGGTCTGGATAGGTTTCGTAATGCCAATTGGTCAATTGAAAATCAGAGATTGCAGGTATTGAAATAGTTTGACTCGACGATCTAGGCCTGCCAATCGCTTTTCCGTCTAGGCTCAGCTCAAATGTAGTTGCAGCTTCTTTCTTCTTTATTCCCTTTAAGAAAAACTTGAATTTTTTGTCGTGGTCCTTTGTCCAGCGTATATTCTTAATACTATATCGGCCTGCTGACGTCAGTACTTGCTTAGCTTCATCCAGTATAGCTATGTCTTTCGTTTCAATAAAGCCAGTTAGGGTAAGTTCGTTGGGCCTATACATATCTGTGGGTTCCAGGTTTACACCTGTTAGGGTATAGTCTTGTTCTATGGTTTCGAATACCATTGGGAATACCGATTTTTCAAGTTTCTTGTTGATTAGTTTTGCTACGTTCACATCTATACGATATCGCTTTCCACTTTTTAGCTCTCCCAGTGGTCTTATTTGCAGTGAATTAGGAGAGTATGCACTAATAGAGTATTTGAATTTAGGTGTGACTGTAATAGCATCACTTAGTATATTAGTGTCAGAAGCTATGCTGTCTGGCAATGCTTCTTTGAAATATACACTTAGTGTACTTGCTTTTGAGATAATTCCAGAAGTGTATGCCGAGATGTAGGGTTTGAATGGAAGGTCGGCATCTATAGGAATGTCAATCTTTTGTTCTTTACAGGCTGCAAGTGCAAAAAGGATAGCGAGGAAGAGAAGGTTCAGTTTTTTCACGATGTAAGGCTTTTGGTTATTAATCCAACGTGCAATATCGTTGGATTAATATTAGGTTATAAAAATAGTTTCAAGAAATTTATAAAGTATCATGCTTCGTATAAATTTTTGCAGAAGAGTTTAACTTTTAATAATATTTTCATTCTCTCATTCGTCATCTTTATTATCATTGTATCTATGAAGTTAGATAGAAGTATTTCTTTGGTTTTAGCATTATTTATAAGTGCTACGGTTTTTGGATGGGGTAAGACTGGTCATCGAGTAGTAGGATATGTAGCTCAGCAGCATCTTACCAAAAAAGCAAGTAAACTTATCGATGCTATTCTATCAGATTATTCTCTCGAAATGAGTGGAAATTACCTTGATTTTATTCGTTCAGATACTAATTATAGATTTATGAACTCTTGGCACTACGTAAGTATACCCGATGGAAAACGATACGAAGACATTACACCAAATGCCAAGGGAGATGTAATAGCTAAAATAGAAGAGTTGATTCTTGAACTCAAGACTAAAGATTTTAAGATAGTGAAAGATGAAGAGTTTGCGATAATGGCTTTGGTCCATTTGGTAGGAGATTTACATCAGCCACTTCACGTGGGCCTTGCAGAAGATAGAGGTGGCAATAAAGTAAAAGTAGAATGGTTTGGTGAATCGACCAATCTGCATCACGTTTGGGATAGCGAGATAATCAATCATCAAGAACTGAGCTATACAGAATGGGGAAACCACATCAATAGAAATGTCGATAATCTCAAAGTAGCATCGTGGCAAAGCTCTACAGTGAGAGATTGGGCTCATGAGAGTCAAGATTTGCGAAAGGATTGTTATGATTTTGGGGATTATGTCAATCTGAAATACAGTTACAATTTTAGGCATCTACATACGGTAGAGCTACGGTTAGAACAAGCAGGGGTAAGATTGGCTGGACTACTTAATCATATCTACGGATAAACTATTTGTATACCCAAAGTAACACAGGTCTGACTGTATTGTCTAGGTATGGCATTACTTCATCAAGCACTGCCGGTGCTATTGTAGGGCACCCCTCACTTTGAGATATGTCATCTTCTTGTGGTTCGAGAGGAATGCAAGAGTGGGAGTGAAGTACGACAAATGTATCATAGGCATTAGAATTGGTATAGTCCATTCCATGCAGTTTGTATGATGTTCCAAAACTTCCTTGATATTTAGTTCCAATCTTATAGTGACCTATAGAAGAACAATTACTTCCTGACTCATTGCTTAACTCTGCATATCTGTTTTCTGTACTTTGGCAGTGCCCATGTGCCACTAGGCCTCTAATGAGTGTATCCTTAGTTAATAAGTTAACGCCAAAAAAACGGTAGTTACCAGAGTGCGGAGCTAGATTTATAGGTATCGCAAAAGTTCGAGAATAACCGTATGTCTTTGCAAATTCTAATGCCTCCGGTATTTTAGAAGTGTCAGTGTCTGCAGGCACTCCTAGGGTGCTGACTTCTACTTGACCAGATCGAGGAGAACTAGGGAAATATACGGAGTACCAATATGCAAGAGCGGCAGCAAGAACTACTAAATAGAATCCAAGTTTTATTTTACGTATTATCGTCAATGTATGTGAAAATTGATAGCTAATAAAGCTACACCGAGCCCTATTGCTATAGCAACGAGTTTGAACTTGCCATAAGTATGACTCTCGTTATTTTCAAATAAAATAGTGGTAGAAATATGAAGAAATACCCCAATAACCAATCCTATTAGGCCTGTTAAAAGTTCTTGATAGGCTAATAACTGTGAACCAACAATCATACCTAGAGGCACCATTATTGCATATAGGGCAATCCAAAAATAATTGGCATTGGAAGTAGAAAATACACTTTTGAGTACCACAGCAAGTGCAAAAGCAGCTGGTAATTCGTGCAATCCAATAGCGAAAACCATATTATTCTGTATGGCTTCAGAAAATGCTCCACCACCTAGTCCAAGTCCTTCTATAAATGCATGAAGACTCAGAGCTATGAATACTGAGTAAGGAAATCCTTTTTTAAACTCATGAAAGTGCAAATGACCGTGCTCTATTCCTTTGGTGAAGAAATCTACGATTATTTGTAAGAAGAAACCTGCGAGTATATAGTAACCCGCTTTGTGTCCTATTTTTTCGTATACTTCAGGTATAAGGTTTAGTATAGTGATGCTTATCAGAAAAGCACCACTAAAAGCCAAGAATAACTTAAGCTGACGGGTCTTTTCCGACTGGATAAGTAGTCCTACTATACCTCCAATGAAAGGAAAGAAAAATAATAAAAAGAGCCACCAAAATTGCATTGGTGCGAATTTAGGTAATGACGATTTAGTATTGGATATTTATTGTTGGAATTGTTATGAAAAGAAGGACCAACAAGTAATCGAATCTATAAGACTAAATTATTTTTGATTACAGTGACTAGAGATGAGATGCTAAGTGTGCAAGAAGAACGGTTTTGCCTTCTTCATCTATTTACTGAAATCTAGCATACTGCCAAGTAAATCTTTGAATTCTAAGCCTTCATCCATTTGATGCTTGCTCAGTTTTGAGTACTCTGAAAGTCCATGCAACACAAACTCCATCCAAAGTATTTTTTCGTTGGGGCGAGTCTCTGGCATATGCTCGTCTATGAAGAGGGCTAAGCCGTCTACCGAATTAAGAATACGACCATATTCTTTGTCGCTTGCATCACTTGGTAGCTCTATAGTTTTACCTCTTTCAAACCATTCCGTTATTCTGCTGAAGGCATTTTCTGTTTGAGGACTAGTATCTCCTTCTTTTCTGTTGGCTTTTTTGGTAAGTTTTTCAGGATTTGGAAAATGTTGTATAAACTCTGATCGTATTGCTTTTCCTATCAGCTGATTCGCTACATTTAGTGGTCCCTCTTGCTCACCTTCATATACCATTTCTATTTTACCTGTGATGGCAGGAATGATACTTACCAAATCACTTATACGAGCCAATGACCTGGTGTCATTATTTATGGCTACTCGGCGTTCTATTCCGCTATATATATTTTCTAGAGCCGAGATAGCCAAACGAGCAGAAACACCGCTTTTGGCATCTACAAATTCGCTGCTTCTAGCTTCTATTACCAATCGTTCTATGAGCGTAGGAATGAGGTCATGCATTATAACCACTTTTTCTTTTTCAGCATCTTTTTTGGCTTCTTGTGCTGTTATTGACTTACTCATAGCAATAGTTTTAGGATAGTGGGTCAAAATCTGACTTCCTATTCTGTCCTTGAGGGGCGTTACTATACTACCTCTATTGGTATAATCCTCAGGATTTGCTGTAAAAACAAATTGCATATCCAGAGCCATTCGCATTTTAAACCCTCGGATTTGAATATCCCCTTCTTGTAGAATGTTAAAAAGAGCCACTTGGATTCGCGGTTGTAAATCTGGCAACTCGTTTATAACAAAAATGCAGCGATTAGCTCTGGGTATTATTCCATAATGAATAACACGCTCATCATTGTAGCTTAGTTTTTCATTAATTGCCTTAATCGGATCTACATCTCCTATTAAATCAGCAACAGACACGTCTGGTGTTGCGAGTTTTTCTACATACCGTTCAACTCTATGCAGCCAAGCAATAGGAGTGTTGTCACCTAGCTCCGTGATTTGTTGTTTTCCAAAATATGAAATAGGAGCAAAGGGTTCGTCATTTATCTCGCTGCTAGCTATGTATGGTATATATTCGTCAAGTAACCCTGTAAGTTGTCGAGCCATTTTTGTCTTAGCTTGTCCCCTTAGCCCAAGTAGATTGATACTATGACCAGAAAGAATAGCTCTCTCAAAATCAGGGACAACTGTATTCTCATAACCAAGAATTCCTGTAAAAATGGGTTCTTTGCTCGTAAGTTTTTTACGCAAGTTAGCTTTCAGTTCTTCGTGTATATTTTTTGGTTGGTAGCCGCTAGCTTTTAGTTCGCCTAGTGTTGTGTTTTTCATATTTTTAAGTAAGTAGTGAAACGTGTTCTTCAGCTTTTCTGTTTTTTATTGTAAGTTACTAGATGCCATTTTTCAATGACTAGACCCTTATTTACAATCTCTTTCTCTTGTTCTTTGCGTAATCTGTAAATACTATTTCTCCCAGTCCTTGTAGCCCGGTGTAGAATGCTTTACCATTATTGGTTTCAGTAAATTCTTCTATAAATTGCTGTAGGTAAGTATCTTGTGCTATCATGAAAGTAGTAATGGGAATTCCCAGTCTTCTGCATGCTGCTGCTTCGTTATAGCATTTATTTACTATCTTTTTGTCTAGTCCAAAGCTGTTTTTGTAATAATTTATTCCTTCTTTCAAGCAGCTCGGCTTTCCATCCGTGATCATAAAAATCTGCTTGTTTGGATTTCGTTTTCTTCTTAATAGTTCGCGTGCAAGTTGCAGACCAGCTACAGTGTTAGTATGATACGGACCTACTTTGAGATACGGCAAATCTTTAAGTGATATCTGCCAAGCATCATTACCAAAAACAATTATATCCAAAGTGTCCTTAGGAAATTGAGTATTTATGTATTCTGCCAAGGCTAAAGCTACGCGTTTGGCAGGAGTTATTCTATCCTCGCCATAAAGTATCATACTGTGACTGATGTCTATCATCAGTACAGTGCTTGTTTGTGTCTTATACTCTTTCTCATTTACTACCAAATCATCAGTAGTCATAAATCCAGAAGCTCCATGATTAAGTTGAGCGTTTTTTAAACTTTCTGTAAGTGCAATCTGGTCTAGGCTGTCACCAAACTGATAGTCACGCATATCAGATGTAGACTCATCGCCTATTCCTGTAAATCTAGTCTTATGATTTCCTTTTCCGCTTTTTTTAAGTTTGCCAAATACTTCTTCCATCGCATTTTTTCGGATTGCTTGTTCCATTTTCGATGTGGTCTCGTATTCGCCAGTATGTTTATTCTCATCCAAGTATCCTTTGTTTTTGAGGTCTTGAATAAAGTCTCCCATTCCGTAATCGCTATTTGTAATGTTGTGCTGTTTATCTAGCACATTCATCCAATCGAGAGCCTCGGCCATATCACCACTTGTATACAGTAATAATTGCTTAAAGAGATCAAGCAAATTTTCAAAGTTGCTGCCATCTCTATTTTTTGGAATGTATTTAGAAAATTGAAATCCTATCACCTGGTATAAAAATAACAAACGAGGTTGACAATGAGTTTCACTCTGAACGCCTTTTTTGTAAAGTGTTGTTCTCGCCTTCTATTTTTCTGGTTTTTGTAAGAGAAAAAACAGTTTCTTACACGATTGAGATTTTAATTACTCAAATCTAAAGGGTGTTATAACCATAGGTCTATAATGATTGTGTAACCTGCTTGCATCGCTTCTTTTTTTCGTACTTCGGATTTAATTGGTAGGAGGTATGTTGCTTTTTTAGTGTCGTACCAAATAGCAGTATCCCAAGTGATTGCTTTTATTCTAGGTTTAGTTTTGAGCCTTCCCCAACCTTCTTCTTCGTGTCGTAAGTGGGTTCTTATTTCGTTAGAAAACACTTGTGGCAAAGAGACAAAGAACCGTCCTCCCGGAACGTTATGTTGCCATGTTTCCCCTTTGAATGTTTAATGCAGACCTTGGTGATCCGTGGTATTATGGTTTTTTGTTAGATTCTAGTTTAGGGATTGTGCTTCTGTATCGAGTAAATGTCATTCCTTCAATGAGGATTCGAAGAACTACAAAAGCATTTACTCTTAGCGTATTTTTATCGGGCATAGTGACATAAGCATCATACGTTTTACATGATTTTAGGTCGTTTAATTCTCCACCAGCCCATTCTTCATCTCCATAGATCAAACCCCATACGATGTCTTTGCCTATCCACTGGTCTTCGGGTATTTCACAGTCGTAGCGTTTTTTATCTTTTAGTTTTTTAAACCAAACCATTTTGGAGTGATAGGTGCCATCACTTGCTTTGTAACACGCCACGATAAAATCCTTCTTGGGTGAGATTCATTGGCCACAAATCTCATCTGCAGTAGGTTGTTGTATGCCCATCCATTGATATAGGCACAAGCTTAAAATGGTAATAAAGTACATTGGACTCTGTTCGGCAAAAATACTAATTACTCGTCTATACTCGTATCTGGCAGCTCAAGTACACTACTAGTTGTGAGTGCATTACCTGCTATCCCTTTTATACTGCCAAAGAGTGAACCAATGTTTTCTTGTACCACCCAGATAGATTTCTCACGCTGAGCCCAGATTTTATGCATTGCTTTTTTCTCGCTGTTTAGCTGGTTTATCATACCATCGTAGTTCTCGACTATGCGTTGTATGTTTTGCACAAATTCGTTGCTTGTTAGGTAAGAATACAGTAGTTCCATCTTGTCTCCTTTGTTTTCTTCACTGGATTTTACAGATTGGGTTTTGAGGAGCATTTCGCGTAGTACATAGGAGAGGCTTTTTACTTCATGAAAACCACAGACCCACACTCCGTCCTTTTCACCAAAACGTTCCATACCAGTAGGCATAGTTTGGGTTACTAGTACAGCTATGTCAGCCTTGGCAGTTATTTGATCTTGTTTTAGTTTATCTATCCAGTCTCCAGCAAAGTTCTTAGTACGCTTGCTTTCATATACGATAGAGCCACAAGTTTGTTGGCGATTGTTTACTATAGTTTGCACACAGTCGGCACCACGTGTACCTTTTCCTACTTCGTCAATCTTATCAAAAGGGTAGGAGGTACGCAGTAACTCCTCAAGGGCAAGTTCTTGTATCTCGCCTTGCAGCTGCATGCTTCCTTGCTCTGCTTTTCGCTTCATCTCATCTATGAGTTTCTTTTGATCTTCCAATTGTTTTTGAAACTCTTTCTCTCTAAGCATATTAGCCTCACGCTCTTTTATTCGGCCTTTTTCTTCTATCTCGTTCTGCTTTTCGAGCATCTTTTTTTCTACCTCCAGTTGGAGTTCTTCGGCTTTTTCTTTAAGTTCACTCTCGCGTTTGAGTAAGTCTATTTCTTTTTGCTTATGAGCTCGATTTTCTTCTTTCCTACGTATGTTTTCTTCTTTTAGAGATTTGAGTTGTTGCTCAAATGATTCTTGAGTGTTTTTTTGGATCGTATCTTTCTCTTTCTCTATTCGCTGAGCGAGTTTTTCTTTGAAGAGTTCATTTTCTTTCTCTTTTTTCTTTTCAAATTCCTCCATCTCACGAGCTAGTAAATCTCGCTCTGCATTAAACTTTGCAGCTTGCTCTGAAACCTTTTGTTCATATTCTGCCTTAAAATGTGCTTGTAGTTTTCCACTTAGAGCTTCTTCCACATCAAATTCATGAGCACAATTTGGGCATTTTATTTTATCCATCATCTACTTTTCAAAGATAGAAAAATCTATCGTTTAAGATCAGCAAACATTACTTTTACCGCTTCATGTTTTACATTATCTTTTTTGCCATATTGGGCTTGATGATATACTGGGTGGTCAAGCCTAAAATGCGAGAGGCAAAACCGTTTCCTGCTCACTGGCAGCAGCTACTATTGGACAATGTATCGTTTTACCGCCATCTAAGTGATATACAACAGATAGAGTTTTAGAATAGAATGATGCATTTCCTCAAAGAAGTGATTATAATGGGTGTGCAGTTAGATTTAGAGGAACTAGATGAAGTACTTGTTGCTGCGAGTGCAATTATTTCTGTGTTTGGTTTTGACGAATGGGAGTATTCTCATATAGATGAAGTCCTGCTTTATCCTACTACATTCAATCACAGTTTTCAGTTTGATGATCAATCAGAAGACAAGCAAGTTCTTGGAATGGTGGGCAATGGTTTTATGAATGGAAAGATGATTTTGAGTCGCAATGCATTGCGAAATGGTTTTCAGAATCATACGGATAAGAATAATACTGCTATACATGAATTTGTACACCTACTAGACAAAGAGGATGGAGAAATAGATGGAATCCCTCAAGTGCTAATCAATCATCAATACACTATACCTTGGCTGGATTTGATGCACATCAAAATGGAGGAAATAAACAACGATAAGTCAGACATGAGAAACTACGGAGGGACTAGTAAGACTGAGTTTTTTGCTGTTGCTAGCGAGTACTTTTTTGAACGACCGGATCAGTTGAAACGCAAGCACCCTAAGCTATTTGTCATGATGGAAAAAAGTTTCAAACAAAGTCCAAAGTACAAGGCCGTTCGAAAAAGAAAATAAACTTTATAGTCTTCCTTCCCATTCGTTGTAAAATTGCGCCAAGTATGCTTCCATATATCGATGTCGCTGTTCTGCCATTGCCCTGCCTGTCTCAGTATTCATTAGGTCTTTTAGCAGTAACAGTTTCTCATAGAAATGATTGATGGATGGAGCAAAACTGTTCTTATACTCTTCCTTTGTCATTTCAAGTTTTGGAGGAATAGTAGGGTTGAATATTTCTCTATTCTTAAAACCTCCATAGTTGAAAGTTCGTGCTATACCAATGGCACCTAAAGCATCTAATCGATCAGCATCCTGTACAACGTCTAGTTCTAGTGACTTAAATTTTTGAGCTTCTTTGCCACCCTTGAAAGAGATGTTTTCTATGATTAAAATCACGTGATCAGTAGTTTGTTTATCCATGCCAATGGATTCAAGAAATACACGAGCTTTTTTTGGTCCAATGTCTTCATTTCCGTTGTTAAACTTAGAGTCAGCTATGTCATGTAGCAGTGCTCCGAGCTCTACTACTAACATATCAACCGTCTCATTCATAGCTATATGCTTGGCAGACTTCCATACACGCTCTATATGCCACCAGTCGTGACCTCCTTCGGCATTTACCAAGGATTGTTTTACGTGAGTGATGGTGAGTTCTATTTTATTCATTTGTTTATGTTTGATTTGAAGGCTTTACGGAATTTTACAACACTCTATAAATTTCTGAATCTATGTTCATTATCGTTAATTCCATTCAGTTTGCAGACGGACTCATCTAGCTTGCATTTAATTTAGGAATAAATGGATAATCTTGTAACTATATTCGGAGCCATTTGTTTATATTTTATTAGGTTGTATATACCAAATGTCAAAATTACCAAAAGAATACCAATTTGTAGATTTATCTGACTATGGAAGATTTGTAGCTCGTCGAATTGCAGGTTCCCTCAAGAATACCTCAGTAACACCGATACAAGTTACATATTGGTTCATTATCTCAGGGCTACTGGCAATAGTCTGTATTTTTTACGAACTAAATATTGCTGCTGCTTTTTTTCTCATTCTAAAATCAATTTTAGATGCTGCAGATGGTGAGTTATCGAGATTGAAAAAGATTCCATCCTATGTTGGGAGATATTTTGACTCCATAGCTGATATTGTTTTAAACTTCTTGTTTCTTTTAACTTTTTGGTATGTCACAGAGATTTCCGCTCTATTTTTTCTATTTGCATTCATTGGTTTACAGCTGCAAGGAACGCTTTTTAATTATTACTATGTTATCTTAAGAAATAGTGTTGATGGTGACACTACAAGTAGGATTTTCGAAGACAAAGTACCAACGGCGATGAAAGGCGAGGATCAGCATACAGTAAACAAGTATTTCAAAGTATTTAATGTTTTATACAGACCTTTTGACAAAATTATACACGCTATAGATAAAGATGCGGTAAATAGTAAGCCTTTCCCAAAGTGGTTTATGACTAGTGTTTCAAGCATGGGTCTTGGGTTTCAGTTACTCATTATGAGTATAATGCTGCTACTAAACCTAGAGGAATTCATTATTACTTTTTTCCTGTTCTACTCCGCCCAAATCTTATTGTTAGTAGGAATCAGAAGATTTGTTTTGAAATAGTTAAACTAAAAAATACTTGCTTCCAATTTAGATGCTTCTGTATAACAAGAGTATTCATTTTTGGAACGTTTCACCCACAGGATCATAGACTTAGTAAGTATCAAGCTCAGTAGTCAGCGTGTCTGTATTCTTTAAACATCCAAAAAAGCATAAGCTAATTTAATGGTCGCGTAGTCAACTTTCCCACTTAATCCTTTGAAAATTATACTGGATTTTAATCTACCATCTCCACTGTAATCATCGTCTTTAGCATTCTTGTCCGCTGCTTTATAGATTTCATCTATCCTATCCATGAGTACTTCATCCGGTCGATAGGCAGATATGTCTACATCAGGCCATTTGTCCGATATGGTAAGTATGTGACCTTGTATGGTGCTGGTTGCCATGCCTCTTTCGTCACTTATCTGTTTGAGGGTTTTACCTTCTTTTATGAGCCCAATGGTAATTTCGTGGGTGCTTATTTTCTTCTCTTTTGCTAGTTTTTTGTTCCTATGTTTTTTGAGTTCTTTTTCGTCTGTACTGCCGCCACTACTTAGTATATGGCTTTCCCAGTCTTTTTTGAAATCTTCTTCTAGTAGTAAGTCTACTTCTCCACTTAGCTCCTGGAATCGCTGGTCTGCCTTGTATGCGAGTGGATCTACTTCTATAGCCATTCTATTGATGCCAAGTAATCGAAGTCCATCCAGTTCTTTGAGTCGCGATAGTGCTACGTATCCTTGTCCTGGTTCAAACGCTTTTGCCAAGTCTATCTCTGCTGCTTCTAGGGTCATACCCTGACTCTTGTGCACTGTGATGGCCCATGCAAGTCTCAGAGGTACTTGTTCAAAACTGACCAATGGGCTTCCCTTCTCATTGTTAATGGACCAAATATCTGGTGTGGCCATAAGCTTACGTTTGTCCATTAGTCTTACTACAGGATATGGTCCGTCACCTTCTAAGTCGTTTTTAAATTCTACAACTTCTCCCAAGGTACCATTCATAATACCACGTTCGTGATTGTTTTTGAGGAACATCACTTTAGCACCTTTTTTAAGAACCAGTTTTTCTTGAACGATGAGTGATTTTACAAATCCTTCCATCATCTTCATGTTGCCTTTTTTGTTTGCGAAAAACTCAAAACTTTCTTCTTCGAGAGCCTCTAGTTCTTGCTTGTTCATAGCGTCTACATCAGCATTGTGTGAGTATAGTTTGGTAGGTTCTATGCTATGTTCGTTGTATCTCGTCTCTTGAAGTAGTTGCACTGTACTTTCATCTACTTCGTTTGCTCGTATCTGATTGAGGATGGTGTTTAGTTCGTTTTTGGTCTGTCTGAACTGCTCTGTAAGATAGCATACTACTGGTGCAGCTTCCACCCATGCTTTGCTCATGAACGCAAATTTTTCTCTACTGGGCTCTTGCTCCCTACTGATCGGTGGCAACTGAAAGAAATCTCCAGCAAATACCACCTGCATACCACCAAATGGTTTTGCAGAATTCCTAATGTACTTAAGCACTTGATTTATCATTTCTAGCTGGTTACAGTGCAGCATCGAGATTTCATCTATAATGAGTATGTGAGTGTTTCTTATATTTTTGGTTAAGTACTGTTTGGTTGCCAATGATTTTAGATTCTCATGGGTTAACATGTTTTTTATGCCTATTCCACTCCAAGAGTGAATGGTGGTGCCATTCATATGCGTAGCTGCTATGCCTGTACTTGCTGTCACTGCCACGGGTACTTTATGATCTTTTAGGTAAGTGATAAACTGGTTGACTGTATAGGTTTTACCAGTACCAGCACTTCCCGTTAAGAATACATTTTTTCCGGCTTTTAATATGGCTAAGGCTTTTTCTTGGAACATTTATTTAGCGATTAATTTATACTAATTATTTTTTTAGAAATAGAAACAACAAGTGATCCTATTAAAAGACCGCTTAAAGCACCTACGATTACATCAAAAGGGTAGTGTACGCCCACATAAACCTGTGCATATGCTATGATTGAGGCCCATAGAAAAAACACCCATTTAAGAAAATCAATGGACCATACTTTTCTAAAAAACCAAGTGAAGACTATTGCTAGAGCAAAATGATTAGTAGCGTGTGCTGAGATGAAACTATAGCCTCCTCCACAATGAACAAGTTGTCTTATTTGGTTGTGAAAGAAGTCATCATTGCACGGACGGAGTCTCTCAAAAGTAGGTTTCATCAAACCTGCAGCAAACTGATCTGCTAGTAGCACTGTGATTGCTGCGGCAAGCACTATGTAAAGACCTTTAAGCCGAAATTTGTATATGGCCATAAATGCAAAGAGTAGATACAAGGGTACCCAATTGGTTTTTTCTCTAAAAAACGGAAGAACAACATCAAAGACTGCATTTGCAGTGCCTTGATGTATGGCAAGGAACCAATTTCGATCTAAGTCTATAAGGGCATCTATCACTTTCTTAAGATAAGGATAAGTCGTTTTGAGTTTTGCAAATCAAAAGGTTCTAAGTGGTAGCTACCAAATGTGTCCATTACTTTAAAACCACATTTTTTCATCATTTCTACTATTTTATCATAACCGAGAGCAGTTACTTTTTCTTTGTGATAATGCCATTTATCTTCATCCTCAAAGGCGATGTGTTTTACTATCTTACCATTATTTAGTTCTCTTTTTATATGAAATTCAATACCGTTTTTCATAGTTATTTCTCTAGGGACTAGATGCTTCAAGACAAAATCTACATTCATAAAGTCGAAGACAAAAGTACCGTCGTCTTTTAGCCCGTTGTATATATGCTTCAGAGTATTGAGGTTTTCTTCGTCTGAGTCAAAATATCCAAAACTCGTAAAAAGATTGAGTATGTAATTGTATTGTTTTGGCATGGCATCCCGCATATCCTGCTCATAAAAATGAAGTCTGCTATTCTCGGATTTTTTGGCGTAGTTTATACTGTTGGTGCTGTAGTCCGACCCTTCTACATTTAGTCCCAATTTATTGAGGTGAATACTATGTCGGCCTTTCCCGCAGGCAAGATCATAAATGAGAGCATCCTTTCCAGGATTGAGATAAGTTACTAGTTTTTCTACAAATGCTTCTGCTTCTGTGTAATCTCTGTCTTTGTATAATAGGTGATAATATTCGCTGTCAAACCACGTCTCAAACCATTTGCTCATAGGGCAAAGGTAGTCAAGTATAAAAATGTAAACGGTAAAATTTTTGGTTGAAAAGTGAAAGGTAGTAGTCGAATAAAAGACAAGTGATGTCTGAATGCTCTAGTGATCTGAAAACTTTTTTTATATCTTGTGTAACTTTATAAAACATCTTACGTAAAACAGACAATCAAGCTAAATGAATACCCAAGAATACAATGAATGTGTGAAGCAATATTCCGATGGAATATTCCGCTTTATTGTAAAAAATATGCGGGATGAATTTGAGGCAGAGAATATTGTTCAAAATACGTTTGAGAAGCTTTGGGTACGAAAGGATACAGTAGAAATGAAAACTGCAAAAGCGTATCTTTTCAAGATAGCGTATAATAATATGATAGATGTGATACGCAAGAATAAGAAGCATACAAACTTAGAAAGTGCAGGGCACGTAGCCTCAGAAAGCTATGAGTACGATAACCTTATCGAGTATGTAAACAAAGCAGTAAGTCAATTGCCTGAAAAACAAAAAAGTGCCTTGACATTAAGAGACTTTGAAGGGCATGATTATAGGAGTATTGGCGAAATCACTGGTATGAGTGAGAGTCAAGTAAAGGTGAATATTTTTAGAGCAAGAAAGTATATAAAGGAGTACATCAATAAATTGGAAGTGATGATGCTTTAAAAAAGGATTGCCATCCTGGGCGATAGTCAAAGGGTAGACAATCATAAGTTTAAGAGATAAAATGAAATTGAATAAAGATAATTACGAGTTGGTGATGTTTGATCTGCTGGAGGGAAACCTCTCGGAGAGAGATGAGCTATTGGTAATGGAACAGATTGAGGGAGATGAGTCTCTGTTTAGAGAATGGAAACTGGTTAAATCTACTATACTAATAGCAGATAAAGAAGTAACTTATTATGGTAAGGAGAGCCTATTAAAGAGAGAGTTGGTGACAGTGGTGCCAATGTTTACTAAGTGGATGGCCGTAGCAGCATCTATATGCATTTTGGCTGCTGTTATCGTGTTTTGGCCGCAGGATAAGCCTACAGAGATAGCTGATACGGGTAAAAAAATAGAAGTGCCTCTTGAGAAGGTTACTCCAGACATTCAAGAACCCTTGGTAGACGATTTCTTAGTGCAGGTGGAAGTAGAAAACCCACAGGTTACACCTAACGTTAATAAAGTGATAAGAAGGCCTAATGTAGTAGAGAAGCAATCTAGCATAAAGGATGTAGCAGCTATCTTAGCAATAAAAGAAGCAATCCAAAACATTGACGAGAAACAGCTATCTAAACATTACGAAGAAATACAAGCGAACAAATTAGAAGTAATAGCTAACCAAGAAAAAGAGATCATATCAGAAAGAGAGCCATCTATCGAGGATAATAAAATTGAGCCCATTTTGCTGGATGAGCCGGAGGTGAAAATCGTCTTTGAATATCCAATGGAACTTAATTCAAAGCAAAAAGTAAAACTTTTTGTAACTAATAATTCACCAAGACGTATAAAAGAAAAAGCAATTACATTTATAGCTAAGGTGAGCAATCCAAAAATACGTCTTAAACCAAACTTTAAATCAAAAAGACCAAGTTTAGAGATAGAATTAGAAACTGCAGGATACCAAGCTACAGCTAGCATTCAGCCATTTAAAAACAGAAATAATTAAAATGAATAGAATAATGAAAAATTATAAAACATACACACTGATGCTACTTGCACTGTGTGTTAGCTTATACTCCCAAGCCCAGACAGATTCGTCTGAGGTAGAAGAGGATGTGATAATAAACGTGGGAGGACTAAAAGTAGTAGTGAAAGAAAAAACAAGTGAAACTACTACAAATGAAGATGGAGATACTGTCACTCGGAATACGGAGGTTATAGAAATCACGACTACAGAGGATGAAGATATTCATATAGAGGATGCGGACCAACAGATTACTATGAAAGATTTGTCCGACCTTAGAAACGCCTTGAAAGGGGAAAATGAGGAAGAAGAGAGCGAACCCAGTTTTATAGATACGAAATGGAATAGTTTCGAGTTAGGTTTTAATAATCTAATAAATGCAGATGGCAAACTAGAAGCAGAAGCAGGTTATGAAGTTATGAGTGTAAATGCAGGCAATTCAATCCATTTTCACTGGAAAATAATTACACAAGCAATGAATCTTTACAAGGATAAAGTACGTTTGGTGTATGGTATAGGTTTAGATTTCAATAATTATAGATTTAAAAATGATATAAACTTAAGTGTAGATAGTGGGTCTATCCTTAGGGCAGATATAGGTAGTATAAACTACAAAAAAAATAAACTGGTGACCAAACTTCTGACAGTACCAGTGCTGCTCAATTTTAAAATAAATCCAAAGAAGATTTCAGATGAATACTTATACATATCGGCAGGTGGCAACTTTGGTTATCTGTTGGGAAGTCACCAAAAACAAGTTTGGGAAGTCAATGGAAAGAAGGAAAATAAGATAGAAGGAGACTATAACCTAGAGCAGTTTCGTGTGGGGTATGAGGTGCAGTTCGGATACAAAAATGTAGTACTCTATGGTAAGTACTTCCCGAAAAGCATTTTCAAAACCAACCAAGGACCAGACCTAAGAACAGTGTCTGCTGGAATACTGATAGGTAAAGTCTAAAACATAATATAAATATTTTAGTGATTTGAGAGGCCTCTCGCTGTAATGCGAGGGGCTTTTTACATCCTATCCATTCGTTCTAGTATAAGCTTGTTTTGATCGTAGATATCATAACAAAAATGTAGTTTCCAATTTTCGTCATAGTATATGGTTCGATAGTCTAGAAACAGTGGCATCGCTTTGTTTAAAGGAATTTTGGATGTTCCGACTAACTTTTTTACAGTAGCCGTAGAGTCTTGCGGATCATACTTTTTCAGACGCTGTTTGTCTTTGGGAGCATAGCCCATCATTATTCTAAAATCATCTGCATTATATCTTGTCGAATTTTGCATCAAAAACTCACCAAATAAGATTGGTTTCTCTAAGCGGACACAGCCATGACTTACCGCACGCTGTGTCCTTCTGAAAGCAGATTTATTTGGAGTATCGTGTAAATATATAGAGAAAGGATTATTAAACATGTATTTAACTGTTCCTAGAGAGTTTCTCGGTCCTGGACTTTCTACGATTCTATATGGGATACTGTTTTTATTTACTCTTCGCCAATTAATGGTATCTCCATTTACTTCAGTCTTACCTCTAAATACCTTAAATCCCTTTGCACTGAGATAAGTAGGATCCCTAACGAGACGAGGCCACATTTCTCTTTTTATGATACTGTATGGAACAGTCCAAGTTGGATTTACCACGGCATAAGTGATTTTACTTGCTATTTGAGGAGTTTCCATGTTTTTTGGGAGCTTGTATAGCCATCCACTATCTGTGTAGATTCTCACCATTTCATCATAATTGTCTGGGAGATTTTTACCGATACATATCCGCATACTTTTAATACTATCTGGCCAATGTAAATCCGCTTCGTAGACTGGTAGGTTGATATATATAAATGGACCACCTTCAGGTTTTTTAAACCATCGTTGTCTCTCAAGGTTGGCCTTAACCTGATCTATTTTGTCCACTGGAGTAGCATTTATAAGCTTGTAGGTTTTAAAGCCCATTACTCCATCTGGTGTCAAGCTATATTTCTCTTGAAGTTCCTTTATTTTATCTTGTAACTCTTTGGTATATAGTGTAGTGTCTGTAATTTCTTGTATTGTCTTATCCGGGAGATTTCTAGCCTTAAGACGTTGTATTGTCTGTAAAATAACTGGAGCGGAATCTCCTAGGACAAGTTTTGGATAATCAGAGAAGTCTATGGCGTTAGATCTTGACTTTGCTTTTTTAATTAAGTAATAGTTCATTACTTTAATCAATTCATTGTATGTTCTATCTCCGGTGTGGATGTCGTCTAAAGCCTCTATTTTATTTGGTTCTTCTAAGAAGTTTTCGAAATCAAGTTGCTTTGTGTTGTTATGTGGAAGCATATAGGTATATCCATATACTTCTTTTGAATTGGTTCTTCCTTTGGCAATGTCTTCATACATTTTGAGCATACTATTGCTCAAAATGAGTTCCAATTCAGATAGCCATCTGTAAGCACTATCAGGAGTGCTGAATTGACTTATTTTTTTACGATGATAATCCACAAGAGGTAGATAATAATACAATGAATCCATACCGTGCATTGTAGTATGTGCAAAGGTGTGTTGCAAATCTATCCATGATGCACTATCACCCATCAGAGCATCCCACCACAAAGGTTGGTAGTCTCTTGATGCATAGTAATTCTGAAGCGTATCCATATAAGGCAGATTGTCCTGACATAGCAGTATTGTCCATCGGTCAAATTGCTGTTCTAAATGAATGGCAAGTGTATCTGATGAAAGTGTAAATCCGTTTTCTACCTCTACTACTTTTTCCTCTTTACACGAAGAAAAAATTATAGATATTGTAATAAGTAGAAAAAGAGAGTGTGATAATTTTACCATACTAGTAGATACAAATATGGTTTCTATTTAATGATTAAATGCTCAAGTCATCCACAGTGATGTAGAGATTAGCATTCATTATAGTTGAATTTTCGAGATATTCTGGAGTAGGATGGTAGATAAAAAGGCAATTTCCTCCTTTTATGGTGTTGACCAATCGTTTATTTACTTTCTGGGATACTGCTGGGCATCCATAACTTCGACCTATTCGTTCTTTTCTGTTAACTATGCTCTCACTTACATAATTAGCTCCGTGTATCACTATACCCCTAGAAAATGCATTCGAGTTGAATCGTTTTTCCAATCCGTTAAGTTTTAAGGATAAATTGTTGCTACCGTTATATAAACCCCCAGTAGTATAAAATCCCAAAGAACTTTGATTGCTGCTATGCTTGTTACTGAAATATTTTGCATACGTGTCACCTGTTTTGGCTCCATGTGCTACTAATTCATTGAATACTACCTTTTTGGTATCCATATCAATAACCCAAAGTCTTTTCTTGTTGCAGTATATTGAGAAGTCAACAACAGTAAGATACTTGGTGTTGCGAAGTTCTTGCGTATGCTTAAGGTATATATAACCTCTTAAAGCATTGTTGAGTACTTCTTGGTTTAGGGTGTCAGAGCCTAGAGGATATTCTAACTGACCATATACTCTGCTGCTGAAAGTTGTAAACTCATCAGAATGAAGAGTTACTAGTCGCTTTCCATCTTCGGAATCCGGAATTATTGCTGTTGCTTTTAATTCTGTGGGACTCTGAAATCCAGAGGATGTGATTATTAAAACAAAACAAGCTAAACCCTTCATCAATGGTAAACATTGATTTATAAAATTAGAGAAGGAAAAGTTCAGCTTGTTCAAGTTAAATAATATTGTTGTTTTAGATTTTAGTTAATTAGTGTTATCACCTTAGATAAGTGGAGCAGATAATTCTTTTGCAGAATCTGCTTGTATAGTATTCGCTTCTTCGGTATCTGAAGAGCTTTCTTTTTTGCAGCAGGCAGTGTGGTCAGCTACATTATTATCACATTCTGCTATATGAGCAGACATTACTTCTTTAGAACAACAAGCAGCAGCTTTGTAGTCACAATCAGCGTGATCCGCTTTGGTACAAGCAGCTTCGTGAGCTACTTTTTCTTGTGGTGTACAGCATGCTTTTTCAGTTGTTTCACCGTGGCTACCTAACATAGGTGCTATCACAAGACCAATAAGGCAAGTAAGCTTAATAAGAATGTTCATAGAAGGACCAGAAGTATCTTTGAAAGGATCTCCAACCGTATCACCAGTTACTGCAGCCTTGTGAGCATCAGAACCTTTGTAAGTCATTTCTCCATTGATCTCAACACCTGCTTCAAAAGATTTTTTAGCATTGTCCCAAGCACCACCTGCGTTGTTTTGGAAGATAGCCCAAAGAACACCAGATACAGTTACACCTGCCATATATCCACCAAGCATTTCTGCTATTAGCATATTGTTGTCAGGATAAACTAATGTACCTAAGATAACTACCGCTATTGGGAAACCAATAGTAAGAACACCCGGTAACATCATTTCTTTAAGAGATGCTTTTGTTGATATCGCTACGCACTTATCATACTCTGGTTTACCAGTTCCTTCCATTATGCCAGGAATGTCTCTAAACTGACGTCTCACTTCTTCTACCATCTCCATAGCAGCTTTACCTACAGCGTTCATAGCAAGTGCTGAGAATACTACGGGTATCATACCCCCTACAAATAGCATCGCTAATACAGGAGCTTTAAATATATTGATACCATCTATTCCAGTGAATGTAACATACGCAGCAAATAATGCCAATGATGTTAATGCAGCAGAAGCAATTGCAAACCCTTTTCCAGTAGCTGCAGTAGTGTTACCTACAGAATCAAGGATGTCAGTTCTTTCACGAACGATAGGATCTTGCTCACTCATCTCAGCAATACCACCTGCATTATCTGCAATAGGACCGAAAGCATCAATCGCTAATTGCATAGCAGTAGTAGCCATCATAGCTGATGCAGCCATAGCAACACCATAAAATCCTGCAAATGCATAAGAAGTCCATATAGCACCTG
The DNA here is from genome assembly GCA_028339355.1 of Bacteroidia bacterium. GTDB lineage: Bacteria > Bacteroidota > Bacteroidia > NS11-12g > UBA9320 > UBA9320. The sequence goes on along the minus strand of JAOLBX010000001.1, from coordinate 12,430 downwards.
CAAATAATAACACAGTAGGGAAGGTAGAAATCATACCAGTAGCTAAACCAGCGATAATGTTTGTACCAGCACCTGTACTAGATTGTTGAACTATTCTAAGAATTGGTTTTTTACCCAGACCAGTGTAATACTCAGTTACAGAAGATATTACTGCACCTACAATAAGACCTACGATTGTAGCTCCAAATACGCGTAAGGAACTAATTTCTTTATCAGCTTCTCCAAAGAAAGTCATTGTCATTGTTTCTGGAAGCATCCATTTCACCAATACGTAACATGATACAGCTACTAGACCTATAGAAGCCCAGTTTCCGATGTTCAATGCACCCATTACTTGTTTCTCTTTGGCATCATTACTCTTGATACCTACCAGCATAGTACCTAGCATAGAAATTATAATACCCACACCAGCTATTGCCATTGGCAATAGGATAGGGCCTATACCATCAAATGCATCTACTGCACCGTTATCTCTTATTACATAATTACCCAATACCATAGCGGCAAGAACCGTAGCAACATACGAACCAAATAAATCAGCTCCCATACCAGCAACGTCACCTACGTTGTCACCAACGTTATCTGCAATAGTAGCAGGGTTACGAGGGTCATCCTCAGGAATACCCGCTTCTACTTTACCTACAAGGTCAGCACCTACGTCAGCAGCTTTGGTATAAATACCCCCACCCACACGAGCAAAAAGTGCAATAGACTCAGCACCAAGAGAAAATCCAGCAAGAGTTTCTAGAACCAAAGTCATTTTCTCTGTCGAGAATGCAACTTCGGCATCCATAAACATTGTATAGAATAATATAAAGAATGCTGTAAGTCCTAGAACTGCAAGTCCTGCAACACCTAGTCCCATTACAGTACCTCCACCAAAAGAAACTTTAAGTGCTTGTGGTAAGCTAGTCCTAGCTGCTTGGGTAGTTCTAACATTTGTTTTAGTAGCTATTTTCATACCCATATTTCCAGCAAATGCTGAAAACAAAGCTCCAAAAATGAAAGCCACTACGATGAGATAACTTGTAGTTTCTACAAAGAATGCTACACCTGCAAGAGCAATACTCACTCCGATTACGAAAAAGGTAAGTAGTCGATACTCAGCATTTAAAAATGCGAGTGCACCTTCGTAAATGTGGTCTGCAATTTCCTTCATTTTGCCGTCACCAGCATCCTGTTTCATTACCCAACTTCTTTTAACTACCATATAAAGTAGACCTATGATTGCCATAATTATCGGCATGTAAATCATCATTTTTTCCATGAGTTATTGATTTTAATTTTCTAGTGGTTTGTTTTAAAGCCGCAAAAGTATAGTTTATGTGTTAAAAGAGACAACTTAAAACAGAATTCTTATCCCGTCGGTTTTAATTATTGGTCACATTTCATGCATAATGACATTTTTGTTCACTAGATGATGGACTATTTAGCTCTATTTTGATTTGCTATTTTTGTGATTATAAAACGTTGTTTTTAGTTTAAGGCAACCTTTTTGAGCCTAATACATCTAAAGAATTAACATAACAAATTTATGAAAAAACTATTGTTCACCCTCTTTGTATTTTTAACTGTTGCAGCACAAGCTCAGCTGGATGTACAAATCAAACTTGGAGATAGAAATGCTTGCTCTAATTCTACCTTACTTTTTATAGATAGTATAGTTTCGGGTTCACCTACGTCTTACGAATGGATAAGCTCTGTTGCTACATTTAGCACTATTAGCGGATTCATCACTGAGGCAAGCTTTTCCGCAAGTGGTAATGTTATTTTAAAAACTCAAGATGCCTTTACTACATTCTATGACACTGTTTATGTTACGCTAAATGCTCCGCCTGCGGTGGAGGTAGGATCTAACGAATCGATATGTTGCGACTATGGCGATATTTCATTAGATCTTAAAGTAGTGACTCTTAATGGTTCTGGGGTATGGAGTTGCCCAAATAATCCACGTCTTATAGTGAACAACATTTTCAGCTCTGACTCTGCGTGCGGACTTATATCAGCTCCAGTTTCTTCTATCGCAAGTAGTTTGATTTTTACTTATCAAGATTCGATTACACAATGCATTAATAGTGACACAATGGTGGTCACCGTAAACGCTCTGCCTAGAACGTTTCTTTCTGAACAAGAATATTGCCAAGACATAGGAGCGATTAGTCTCGCCGATGACGTTGTAGTAAGTCCTGCTAACACTAGTTTAGGTACTTTTGCTTGGAGATGTTTAGACTCTAACGCTGTTAGCAATAACTATACTCTTGACATTTTAGAAAATAGAGGTTCTTCATTTGCTCCGGATTGGTGGCTAAATCTAGGTGAGGATGTTTATACCATTCAGAATACAAATAAAGATACCATTATACTCGAGCTTACTTACACAAATCTGCATGGTTGTACTACAAAGGATTCAGTGAAATTGATTCTCAATAGAGTTCCTAAATTGAAATTTACTAAAATGAGAGACCTCTGTTGGGACGAAGGTGAGATTTCATTAAATCAACTGACAGGAGTATACTTTCCTGATGCTAGATGGACCGTATACGATTCTACGGGTTTCAACACTAGTACAGAATTAGGTACTATTAATGGTGATACTCTGAATACTCTGAATTCATTACCGAGTGGAGGAACGTATGTAATAAGATGCGTTAGTAATACCAAAATAAGCACTGGTTGTCCTGCAGTAAATGATACAACAATCACTATTCATCCTTTGCCTATTCTAAATTTAACTGAATTAACTCCAAATAGATTTTGCGAAACGTCTGTGGATATGAAACTTCAAGCCAATCCGATAGGAGGGACTTGGTCTTCAAATGATCTTGAGGTGTTAGTGAGTGGAACTGATTTTAGTCCTGGTATGGCTACTCGATTTTTTCCAAGTACCATTCGTCTTCAGTATGATTATACAAGTCCAGTTACCGGTTGTAGTGCAAATGATTCAATAGAAGCATTGGTAGATGCGAGTCCAATTATTCATCTACCAGATGATACGACACTTTGCAGAAGGGATGGAGTAACTTCTTTGACTTTGAACAAGCAAATAAAGGCGGAAAATACAGATCAAATTAATTGGTTTAACTTTAATCAAATGACCAAAATTAATTTAGGTACAGTGGCGATCGGAGATATAACTCTATCCTTTGATTCAATGTTGAGGGATACATTTAGAATCATAGTAAATGCAGTAGGCCAGGGATCGTGTGCCGATATAGATGGGATTTTTGACATCATTGTACATCACGAGTCAAACTGTATTTTGAGCGTGGACGAATTATTCATGAATGCAGGATCAGTTTATCCCAACCCAACCAAAGGGACTATACATATCGATAAACACTTTGAGTTGATATCTTGTCTCAATGCCTTTGGCCAAAGTGTCGAAGCGGGTAATTTAGGTGGTGATGCATACTTTATAAGCACTCTTGGGTTTCATACTCTACTTCTTAAAGATAAAAAAACGGGAGCTCTCAACTATAAAAAAGTGATGGTAGAGTAAATCTTCATCACATCAAAAACACTGCTTTTTCGTAGACTAAAAAAACTACCTTTGCACGCAATGGAGAACATCCGTAATTTTTGTATAATAGCCCATATTGACCACGGTAAGAGTACCTTAGCAGACAGGCTGTTGCAGACTACTGGCACAGTTAGTGATCGCGATATGAAAGAGCAGACGCTAGACGATATGGATATCGAGCGTGAACGTGGTATTACAATCAAATCTCACGCTATACAAATGAAGTATGAGCGAGATGGAATAGAGTATACGTTGAACCTTATTGATACTCCCGGTCACGTAGATTTTAGCTACGAGGTAAGTAGAAGTATAGCCGCATGTGAGGGAGCTCTACTTATCGTAGATGCAGCACAAGGTATCCAAGCTCAGACGATTTCAAATCTTTATCTAGCACTAGACCATGAGTTAACTATTATTCCTATTCTGAACAAAATGGACCTTCCTGGTGCGGAACCAGAAGAAGTAAAAGACCAAATAGAAGAACTAATACTATGCGATAGAGACGATATTATACCTGCTAGTGGTAAAACGGGTATGGGAGTGATGGATATACTGAATGCAGTAATAGATAGAGTGCCTGCTCCTAAGGGTAATCCTAATGCTGCTCTGAAAGCATTAATCTTTGATTCTGTGTTTAACCCTTTCAGAGGGATAATAGCCTACTTCCGTATCATAGACGGTGAGCTTAATAAGCGTGATCATATCAAGTTTATGAATACAGGCAAGTCATACTATGCGGAGGAGATAGGGGTGCTGAAGCTTAAACCTGAGATTCGACAAACTGTAAAAACAGGTGACGTAGGTTATATTATATGTAGTATAAAAGAAGCGAAAGAAGTAAAAGTAGGTGATACGATAACAATTACCGATAAGCCTACTGAGACAGCGATAGATGGTTTCGAAGATGTGAAGCCAATGGTTTTTGCAGGTATTTTCCCTGTAGATACAGAAGATTTTGAAGAGTTGAGAGATTCTATGGGTAAGCTGCAGCTCAATGATGCAAGTTTGGTTTTTGAGCCAGAGAGTTCCGCTGCCCTAGGATTTGGTTTTCGTTGTGGATTCTTAGGCATGCTTCATATGGAGATTATCCAAGAGCGTTTAGAGCGAGAGTTTGGTATGACGGTGATAACGACCGTCCCCAATGTTAGTTACCATGCATATTTGAAAAAAGATCCAGACAATTTTATAATTGTAAACAATCCGAGTGACTTGCCAGACCCTAGCTATACTCTGAGACTTGAAGAACCTTACATAAATGCCCAGATAATAACTGCTGGAGACTATGTAGGAGCTATCATGTCTCTCTGCATAGAAAAACGAGGAACCATCAAAAATCAAGTGTACCTCACAAGTAATCGGGTAGAGTTAACTTTCGAAATGCCGATGGCAGAGGTGGTTTTTGATTTCTACGACAAGCTAAAAAGTGTAAGTAGAGGATATGCTAGTTTTGACTATCACCCGATTGGTTATAGAGAGTCTAAATTGGTGAAACTAGACATACTACTTAATGCAAAAGTGGTAGATGCTCTAAGTGCTGTAATCCATAGAGACAAAGCATATTCGTTTGGTAAAAAAATATGTGAAAAGCTCAGAGAGCTGATTCCGAGACACCAGTTTGAGATACCGATACAAGCTGCGATAGGGGCTAAGGTGATCTCTAGAGAGAATATACGAGCAATGCGAAAAGATGTAACTGCTAAATGCTACGGTGGAGATATTTCGCGTAAGCGTAAGCTACTCGAAAAGCAAAAAAAAGGTAAGAAACGTATGCGATCAGTAGGTAATGTAGAGATACCTCAAAGTGCGTTTATGGCTGTACTTAAGATTGACTAGCCTTTAAATTTTTAGTATACTTCGGCAGCAAAACCGTAAAGGTAGCCCCTTGTCCCGGTTCACTTTCTATAGATAGCGAACCGCTATTCATACTGAGATATTCTTTTATTAGTTTAAGTCCAATACCAACACCTACTTTAGATGGATCGTCACTATAGATTGCTTTGCCCAGTATGTTTTCTTGAGCAGATTTTGAGATACCTTTTCCTTGATCTACTATTTTCAGTTTCACATATCCACTATCTATCTCAGTAAGAATCTTCACCTCACGACCATTGGGACTATACTTAATGGCATTCCCTAGTATATTACGGTGTACTATATCTATTTGGTTAGCATCAGCGTGCACAGCTGTTAATCTATCTATGGATTCAGTATTAATTTTAATGTATTTGTTTAGTGCTTGATTGGATACAAAACCGGTTGCCATAGATAATAAATCGGTAACAAATACTTTTGATTTATCTCCCTTTCCTCCTTTAAGTTGATTTATGGACCAATTTAATATAGCATCCACATTGTCACGCAAATGATTGATCTTGATACGTACACTTTGCACAATATTATTCTTCTCTATATCTGTAATGACTTCGATCTCCATTAGCTCGAGAATGTTTAAAATATCTATAAGAGGTGTTCTAATATCATGGGTAAGTATTCGGATTATTTTATCTTTATTTTGGTTTGATGAGTTAAGCTTCGTGTTTAGTACTTCCTGCTTTTTCTTATTCTTGATGAGCAAAATTAGAAAGCCCACAGTTAATAATGTAATGATTCCAAGCCAGACTAATCCATTGTTTCGTTGACGCAACATTTCAGAATCACGAATTGCTTGTCTCTCCATAGCATTCAGGTGCTGAGTTGTTGTCTCTACTTGGCTAATTAAGTACTCGTACTTTGTCTTTTGCTGATGAAGTGAATCTACTAGTTTATTTTTCTCACTAGAGAAGGAATAAGCTTTATCCCAGCGTTTCATTGCTTCATTGCTAGACGTAAGTATAGAGAGAGCTTTAAGTTATCTCTCCTTATTTCCAATTTTTTTGGCGAGTAAATATGCCCTCTGGGCATTTGAGTGAGATCTATCAAATTCACGATCTGCAAGATAATAGTCAGCAGTATTAAGTAATTTTATAAGCTCAAACTCTTTTACATTAATTGTTATTTCTATTGTTTCAGATAGCTCAAAGTAGGTTTTGGCTGAATCTAAAATACCTTTCTTTAAATAAAAAGTACCCAATTCACTATACGCATAAAACAAAACATCTTCCTTGAACTTAATTGCTTTTGTATTGTCTAGGAAGGCCTGGTGACTCGTTATAGCTTCGTCAATTTTTCATAATTTAAAATTCTCGTAATTTTTACCAAGCTCATATAGATAATCATTCAGGTAATCGGATTCTTTTTCTATCGGGGCATCAATTGCCAAATTAAATTCGCGTAATGCATCCTCGTGTAAATCTATGGAGCTAAATAATAGACCTATATTATAATGATATAGTTTAGTGGTTGTGCCAGAAGATTTACAATTCTTTATACGACTAGATTTTAATAGATATTGGATAGCGGACTCGTTATCTCCCAAAATAGAGATAATATTCCTTATATTGAATTGCACATCTTTGATCTTTCATTGATCACCTAATTCTTTATAGTTTGTTTATGCTTCTAGAAAATTGGCTAAACAATCCTCATAATTTCCTTGGTTATAATACTGGTAAGCTTTATAATAAAATACATCTCCAGGTTTCAGACCTTTGGTGTATGTATCCTTTAGCTCCTAGTGAGCCAAGTTCAGATAAAGCTTTGTTAGTGAGTCATTATTATCCTTTGTCTCAATAAATTGATCATAATACGTGTTGAACTTAGAAGACTGAGAAAATCCGGTGTTTGAAAAACTACTAGAATAAGACATAAAACCAAATGTCTTGATGTTGTTTTATATATAATTCCCAAATTCAAAAAATATCTATTTGGCGTTTTCTTTAAGAACACCTTGAGTTAACCAATTTGCAATAGCCTGTCTGTTGTTAACAATAAGTAATCTTTTTTGATCAAAATTGTTCGTGATATTACCAAGTTCTATATAGACTACTGGGGGTTTGGTTTCTCTTAGAGTATGCAAATCTCTGCTTCTTACGACTCCCCTATAACCTCTGTTTTTCTGATGTTCTTCGTATTCTGATTTAATAGTGGAATACATAGTATTTGCAAGTTTTTTTCCTGTATTACTTCCTGGATAATAATAGAAAAAGATATCTACCTTTTGGTCTACATATCTACTGTCAATATGAATTTCTACTACACGTTGCAATGTCGCTCCCTCTTTTCTATGCTTTTCATAGAGTTCATTGATTTTTCTGGATCGTTGTTTTAACCTACGTGCTTGATTGAGGGGTATACTTTGATTGTACCATACAGTTTCATCCTTATCGCTTTCCAAAAACTCCGTGTCTCTTATACCATCATCGTCTCTGGTGATAAGGTAGACAATAGCACTGTGCTGCAATAAGTCTCTTGCAAATCTTAAGGTAACATCATATGCATACTCATCTTCACAGAGTATGTGTCCATCTTTTTTGCCTATAGCACCTGGGTCCGGGCCACCATGACCACTTATGAGATAATATACTTGGCCTTCAAGCTTCTTGGTGTATATAGGTGTTTTTTCGTGTTCCTTACCGAAAATCGGATAGTTCTCAATGCTCAAAGCTTTCGTTTTCTGCTGGTCGATATCTTCTGGGTGCGAAGACAAATTGGGGTCCTTATCTGCGGCATGTGCCTTTAAAGCATTTATTTTTTTAATCTGGGACTTTACGGTGCAGTATAAGGCATGTACAGGCACCCAAAGAACCTTATCTACTCTATAATCAAACTCACGCAATCCAGCTTTATATAGCTCGTCATTAAATTCTTGAATATATACGGCTAAATCATAGTCGTTATTCTTTAAAGTAGTTCTAATACTTACGTCATTGTAATCGTAAACGTAGATAGGCATTTTGTATGCCTTCGCAAGTTGAAGTTGATCTGTTCGTTTTAGTTTGTTTATCCTCAGAAAGGTGTCAATGTTGCAAGTATGTGCTGCAAGATTATATCGATTTAGTACTACTGAGATGCCATCACCTTTTTTGGCTCTTATTTTTAGATACTCTTGAGCGGTTGTAGTAAAGGTCAAAAGTAGCAGGGAAAGGGTTATATACGTTTTAATTGTGCCAGCCATGTGTGCCTGTAAGTGGCACGAAATTAAATTTTCCGTGCTCCGTTTCGTTGTATTTTTTATCACCATTGCGAGTTACTAGTATCATTTTTTGGACATCTAAATTACCCACAGGGGCAACAAGTTTTCCATTTATTTTTAATTGCTCGGTAAGCAATTTCAAAAGACTCGGTGCACCTGCAGTCATTATTATTTTATCAAATGGAGCTAGCTCAGGTATACCTTTAGACCCGTCTCCCAAAATTGTGTGCACTTCCAGACCCAGTTTAGCAAATAGAGCTTTTGCCTTCAGGTGTAGCTCTTTGACCGTTTCTATAGTATAAACGTCCGCACCTAGTACTTTTAGTATAGCACTTTGATATCCAGACCCAGTGCCTATTTCCAAAACTTTGTCTCCGGCTTGTATATTAAGTAACTCGGTTTGTTTGGCTACGGTGTAGGGTTGCGATATAGTTTGACCACCTTCGATGGGGAACGCAATGTTCTCATAGGCCTTATCTACGAAGTCGTTTGGAAAGAAAAAATGTCTAGGAACAGCTGCTATAGCTTTGAGAACAGTTGGAGATTTAATACCTAAATTTTTTATTTCTTTGGCAAGTTGAGTTCGTTGGCCCTTTAGTTTATAAGTGTCTTTTAGCAAGTGTTTAGTTTTTGGTACGCAGCAAATATCATTGTTTTTAGGATAAATAAATTTAGCTCTTATTTCGTATTCTAATTATAAAAATAAATAGTGCGGATAGGAATAATCGGAACAGGTAATTTTTCTCAGAAGGTTTTAACCTCACTTAGCAGTAGCCCCAATATTACTGTAGTCGGTGGATATGATATTCCTCAAATAGCTGATTTTGAAATTTTTAGAAAAATAGATGATCTTTTAAGTGTAGTTGATACCGTATTGGTTTTAGATATTTTATCCTCTAATTATTCATTACTATCCAACATTATAAAGGATGGAAAAAACCTTTACATCGAAAGTCCTGGGCTGTGTAGTAGGAGAGACCTGCGGAATTTAGAGCTGTTAGCCTATGAAAGTGGATCGATGATACAGATAGGGTTAAAACAACGGTTTTATAATTTCTATAATGACCTTGAAAAATACACAATCACCCCACGAATACTAGAGACGAGTAGGTTTACAAGATTCAATAAGAATTCAACTCAACTCAGTGTTATAGATGATCTTATGTTGCATGATATAGATGTAGCTTTAAAACTTGCGGATGCAGAAGTGAAATCCATATACTCTACCGCTGTGGGTGTCTATTACAACGATCCAGATGTAGTAAATACTCGTATTGAGTTTTACAATGGTTGTGTGGCAAATTTGTCGGCAAGTAAAATATCCAATAAAGAGGTGCACGTCACTAAGTTTTTTCAGAACAACACTTATTGCTCTATAAACTATGTAGAGCAACTACTTAAGGTTCAAAACAATACAGGTGATGACTCCGATTCTGGTGAAGAATGGGGAGTCAAAACAACCTATAGACAAACCAAAGATAGTGATGGTTATATTTCTATGCTCGATAAAGAAATAAATTCGTTTTACAATTGCATTGCAAATAATGTGGTGCCTATTGCAGGTATTTCACAATATTTGCAACTCCAGTCAGTGACGGATAAAATTAAAGAGCAATTAGAACGAAATTTCACAACCAACGCATAGTACTCGTCCGACATCTCATCGGGTTACTATTCCTATCTGTTTTTTTTAGTGGCTGCGATAAGGAAGAACCGATTCCTGCATATCTTTATATCCCAAGTATTGAGCTAGAAACCTACGACTTAGGCACTGAGGGTTCTAATGCACACGATATCCTAGACGCTTGGGTGTATGTCAATAATAAATTGATAGGAGCATTTGAGCTTCCTAGTACTATACCTGTATTGACCTCTGGTAAACAACGAATCACCATACTCGCAGGAATTAAGAAAAATGGTCTTAGCTATGAAAGATTGGCATATCCATTTTACGAAGCATATAATATAGAAAGAGAGTTTGTGCCATCGGTAGTGGATACACTCATGCCCGTAGTCGGGTATAGAAGTGGTCTTAAGTTTCCTTGGCTAGAGGATTTTGAAGATGGATCTGTTTCAATGGAAGGCAGTGGTGCAAATACGACTCACGATAGTCTCTATATTACAGGTTTGGCCGATGATGTTTATGACTACAATGGCACCACAAACAAATTCAGTGGAAAGGTAACGATGCCCGCAGGTCTTCAGTTTTTTGAAAATAGTACGATAGAATTGTTTGATCTCCCAAGAGGAGGACAGGAAATTTATTTAGAATTGAACTTTAAATGTAATACTGAGTTTGCTTTAGGTATGTACCCTATCAATGCTCAGGTAGTAACTGGTTTCCCTGTAGTTAATTTATTCTCTACGGTAGATTCTGATGGCAAAATGCAATGGAAAAAAGTATACATAAGCCTGAAAGAGGATGTTAATTCTGGTCGAAATCTTGGAGCAGAGTTTACGCTGTTTTTCAATTCCCAAACCAATACAAGTAGCGGTACTCCTACATTGCTTTTTGACAATATTAAATTAATCCATTTTTGAATCGAATACAACTCATAATCAAGTATATACTTCTCGACTTTTTGGCTGCTTTCTTGGCGTGGGGGGTGTTTTTTATATATCGAAAATGCTTTGTAGACGGAGGGTTTAATCCGTATTATCTTAGATATGTTTGGTCAGATTCTAAGCTTTACCTCGGACTGTTTTTTATTCCTTCATTTTGGATAATTCTGCATACACTTATAGGGTTGTACAGAAGCGTTTATCGTAAATCAAGACTTAAGGAGTTTTTACAAGTACTAACCACAAGTGCACTTGGAGTTTTAATAATATTTTTCGCACTTCTATTAGACGATGAGGTGAAAGAGTACGTCAGCTACTATCAGTCTATTTCAGTTCTGTTTGCCTTGCATTTTATTCCTACGGCATTGTTCAGAATAATATTGTCATCGAGAATAGCTCATAAAATAAAAAATAGAGTTATTGGTTTTAGAACTTTACTCGTAGGCTCAGGTCCCAAAGCCAATAAAATATACAACGAACTAACATCGGCTAAAAAATCAGAAGGTCATTTTTTTCAAGGTTTTGTAAATATAAATGGTGAAAAAGGAGCTGTAACAAAAATAATAAAACTAGGCTCCAAAGAAGATTTAGCTTCGATAATAGAGCACAAGCAAATAGAAGAAGTGATAATAGCCACAGAAGAATACCAGAAATCAGATATAGCAAGTATCATAACTTCATTGGATGGTGAATCAGTAGTTATTAAGGTGATACCGGATCTCTATCAGCATTTGGCTGGAATGGTAAAGATGGGTAATGTTTTTGGTGCGGTACTAATACAGATAGAAACCAATGTACTACCACCTTGGCAGAAATTTCTTAAAAGACTCTTTGATATAATAACTTCTATTCTTGTATTGATATTGGGATTTCCATTTTTTATAGTAATTGGATTGTTGGTCAAAATGGGCAGCAAAGGGCCAATGTTTTATATGCAAGAAAGAATAGGAGTAGCAGGCAAGCCATTTAATATTATTAAGTTTAGATCTATGAAAGTAGATGCGGAATCAACTGGTCCGCAGCTCAGTAAGGAGGATGATCCGCGGATAACTCGCATAGGAAAATTTCTAAGGAAGACTAGAATAGATGAGTTTCCGCAGTTTTGGAATGTATTGGTTGGGGATATGAGTTTAGTGGGTCCAAGGCCAGAAAGACAGTTTTTTATTAATCAGATTGTGCAGAAGGCTCCGCACTACAAACGCTTGCAAAAAATAAAACCAGGAATAACATCTTGGGGGCAAGTGAAGTATGGCTATGCAGAAAATGTAGCAGAAATG